>NZ_LZMD01000080.1 GCF_001668575.1 Mycobacterium sp. 1164985.4 | reverse complement strand
CGATCCGATCGCATCCTCGCCGGACTTGTGCACGCGGTAGCCGCCGACGACGCAGTCCGCCGTGCGCTGATGTTTGATCTTGAACATCACGCGCTTGTCCGGCTGATAGGTCAGGTCAAGGGGTTTGGCGATGACGCCGTCGAGGCCCGCGCCCTCGAACTCGTCGAACCACCGGTGTGCCGTCGCGAGGTCGGTCGTCACCGGGGTGATCTGGAATATCGAGCCTGCGCCGGAGAGCGCGTCGACGAGTGCGGCGCGGCGTTCCCCGAAAGGCCGTTGCGTGTAATCGATGTCGTCTCGCGCGAGCAGATCGAACGCGATGAAGGCCGCGGGTGTCTTCTCGGCCAGCATCCGGACCCGCGAGTCGGCGGGATGGATGCGTTGCTGCAGAGCCTCGAAGTCGAGGCCGTGGCCGGCAGCGACGACGATCTCGCCGTCGATGACGCAGCGTGCGGGTAGCTCCGTCCCCGCGGCCTCGACCAGCTCTGGGAAGTAGCGGGTCAGCGGGCGTTCGTTGCGGCTGCCGAACTCGACCTCGTCGCCGTCGCGGAAACAGATCGACCGGAAGCCGTCCCACTTCGGTTCGTACGACGCGTCCGCGGGAATCGACGCCACCGATTTGGCCAGCATCGGTTCGAGCGGCGGCAGTACGGGAAGCTCCACCCCGCCCATTATTGCGTCCACGCCACTTCAGACCGCCGACACCGGGAAATGTCATCGCCGGTTCACCGCGTCATCGCGCCCGAGGCGACAATGGCCGAATGCGCCTGCCCGTGATGCCGCCCGTGAAGCCGATGCTGGCCAAATCGGTGGCGTCGATTCCCGCGGACGCGTCGTACGA
>NZ_LZMD01000079.1 GCF_001668575.1 Mycobacterium sp. 1164985.4 | reverse complement strand
GAATCTAGAGAAGTGTTGCGACCGCCCCTAGAAACCACCCCGGAAGAAACTGCTCAAGATTCGACCGGAGCCGACACGCTCGATCAATTTGGTGGCCAGCTGCATATTCTTCTGCGCGACGCAATCGTCGATGGCCAGGAAGAATAAATAGGTAGCTCATCGCCGGCAAGGTGAGAATCGGGACAGCCCCAGCTTCGACAAACTGATCCGACCGTTCATAAGCGACAACGACGGATGAAAGAAAAAGGTAGATCGGCAGCACCGCGATCCATGAGATCGCCCACATCGCCCACGAGTAACTCGCGCCGTACCGATCCCACGCCCATTGCCAAATGCGATCCATGCCGGGAGACTAGGCGTCCCTGTCTTTCGTCCGGCGAAAATGGCCAGCACCGCTACGGCTCCGGAGCGCAATGGCGTGTCGATGTTTCGAGACCCCGATTCGAGACTCTTATATGTCATCTGTTTCGAGACGAGGCCTAGGTCGACGTCGGGGTGACCGCTGAAGACTAGGGCTGAATTACGACGCGGAACACGCCCTTGGACTTGTCCTGCGCGACACGGAATGCTTCCACGGCATCATCGATAGGGAATCGGTGGGTGATCAGTGTGCGGACGAGTTCTGGGCGCGCAGCCAATAAGTCAGCCGCCTCAGCGAAGTCTCGCCGCCGCCCGTGGCTGCAATAGCCCAGTGAAGGACGCACTGTCACCTCTTTCGAGAATGAGGCCTCCATCGGCCAGACAGTCTCTGCGGGATACGCGCCAAGGTGGACCACCGTCCCGCCCGGCCTCGAGAGCTCAACGGCGCGATGCAACGCGCTTTCACTGCCGCCCGTCTCGATCACCACGTCGTAGTCAGCTGTCGGCACGACAGCCCCGATGCCTTCGCGAGCTTCGTGCTGGTGGGCATGGCGTGCCGCAACGGCAACTTCTGGTGCCCCCATCTGTTGGGCTGCCGCCGCCGCGAGGACGCCGATTGCCCCCGCCCCAACGATTGCTACACGGGTCTGGTCAGTCACCTCGGCACGGTGACAACTGTGCCAAGCCACACTCGCGGGTTCGACCAGCGCCGCGTCGGCGACGTCGAGATCCGGAGGCAGGGGGACCAGCACATGGCGCGGCGCTCGAAACCATTCGCTCATGCCTCCTGGGCTGAGCATGCCGGGCGCGGTCGGCGGTCCAGCCGTGCACATGTGCAAAGCGCCTTGCTGGCACTGCGTACATTTGCCGCACCCGAAGAAGCCCTCGACAGCGACGGCAGTGCCGTCTTCCAACGCTCCGGCGAACTCCTGGCCTGCGATCTGTGTGCTGCCGTATTGGAGGTATTTGAAGTCTGAAGCGCAGATACCTGCCGCAGCGACTCGCACCAGTTCTCCATCGCCGTCTGGCTCATCGACATCAACGACCTCAACTGTCGGCGGCGCGTTACGCACTGCCTTCATAGGGTCCTCCTTGTGTTGGCTTCTAGGCCTCCAGCGCCTCCGCGCAGCTAGCCAGGATCTTGCGGAAAACGAGGGAGCGCATCAGCGGCGCGGTGAGTACCTCCAGCACCTTGCCGCCCCCGCGAGCTGGAATCGTGTAGCCGCTTATCCAATCAACATGGGTGCCGCCGCCAGCCGGGGTACATGTGAGCGTCCCGTTTTGATGGGTGGGCGGGACACCACCGACGACGCGGTACGAACAACTGTGGGGCGGGTCGTAGGCCGTGATCTGCTCGTGGACCCACCAGCCGAATCCTCTTACCTCACGCGTCGCTCCGAGGCCGGGACCCGAGGCGTCGACCCAAGCGGCTTTGCGAAACCAAGGTGAGACGGTCAGGTTGGTCGGGTCGAGTAGCCACTCAAATACCCGTTCTGGCGAGGCCGCTATCGTCCGCTGCTCGTGCATCCGGACCATGTCATCACCGCCCGCCTGCATGTCCGCGTTCCCACGGATGCCCTTGAACAGCATAAACGTCCGCCGACGCGCTTTCCTGGCAACTAGACTTTCGCCGTGTTCTCCGAGACGCGCTATGCCCTCAACGGGCGTTTGCGGGTCGCCTATCGTGCGTCGCCTGAGGGTGAGCGAGACCTCGTGTTCGTCCCGGCGTGGTTCAGCAACTGCGAGGCCTTGCCGGATCAGGTGGCCATACAAGGGTGGCTCAGCGCGATGTCATCGCTGGGTCGACTGATCTTCTTCGACCAGCCGGGTACCGGATCGTCTGATCCCGTTTCGGCGGGCGCGCTGCCGACCTTGGAGCAGTGGGCCGACAGCATCACAGCAGTGTTGGACGATCTCGGTAGTCGTGAGGCGGTTCTTCTCGCGGGCGTCGGCGCGGTCGCCACAGGTGCGCTGTTCGCCGCAACACATCCATCCCGTACTACCGCGCTAGTTGTGCAGGAGGGCTATGCGTATCCGACGACTGAGCGCACTGACGGACCCACGCCCGAGCAAATTGCTGCCGCCGCGGTCGCCATATGGGGCACCGGTGAGTTCCAGCATGCGATGAACCCGGACATGCCATGGAACGAGGAGATTCGGGCGGCGACTGCACGCTGGGAACGCGGGGCTGCAAGCCCCGGCACTGTCGCCCTCATGCTGCCTCTGGTAGCCGAAATGGACGTGCGGGCGTTGCTTCCTACGGTGCGCGTCCCGACGCTCGTCCTCCACCACGCCGATGATCCCTTTATCCCATCTGAGTGGGGCAGGGACATCGCTGATCGGATTCCGGGCGCGAAATACGTTGAGTTGCCGGGGCGCAACGTCACCCACTTCTACGATCCCGACTGGCGCGCCTCCTTTCAGGAAGTCGCCCGGTTTCTCACCGGTAGTCAAGTCGACGTGTCCGACGACCGGATACTCGCCACCGTGCTTTTCACCGACATCGTGGACTCGACTCGTCGTGCTGCCGAGATGGGCGACCGTGACTGGCATGCGTTGCTTGATGCCCACGACGCCATCGTCCGTGTGCAACTCAACCGCTTCCGAGGCCGCGAGGTGAACAGCACGGGCGACGGCTTCCTGGCAATGTTCGATGGTCCGCAGCGGGCGATCCGCTGTGCCATGGCGATTCGTGACGCGGTGCAGGCGTTGGGTATTGAAGTGCGTGCCGGATTACACACCGGCGAATGCGAGGTGCGTGGTGATGACATCGGTGGTATCGCCGTACACATCGAGGCACGGGTGAGCGCCCTGGCTGGACCCAGCGAGGTTTTGGTGTCCAGCACGCTGCGCGACCTCGTGATCGGATCGGGGCTGGAGTTCGACGACCGAGGCGCGCACGCGCTCAAGGGCGTGCCCGGTGAGTGGCATCTCCTGGCCGTCGCCGCTTAACACCCACCACCGGTCAATGGTCCTGGACCGACGCTGAAAACCGCCGTGGCGGCTGACTTACCCTTCAGCGCATGAGATCCACGGCCGACGAGTCCGGGAGGTCGAGCAGTCAGGGCATCGATGGCCTGCTCGGTGATGAGGATCGTGTCGCCGGTGGTCTTGGTGAGCTGCTCGACACGGGCCGCGACGTTGACGGTGTCGCCGATCAACGTGAACTCCAGCTTGCTGCCGCCGCCGATAGTTCCGGCAATTACCGTGCCGGTGTTGATGCCGATACCGATCCGCAACTCGTTACCGAACCGCTCCGCGACGAGACGCTGGATCAACACAGCGGCGTTGAGCGCCGCATCGGCATGATCGGCAAGGTCATTCGGGGCACCGAAGACCGCCAGTGCTCCGTCGCCCAGGAACTTGTTCACATGCCCGCCCGCATCGACCACGGCGGGCACCACAATCTCGAAAAGCGCGTTGAGTCGAGCCACGACATCCTCGGCGGGGTTGGCTTCGGCGAAGGGGGTGAAGTCGCGGATGTCGACGAACATCACTGTGACTTCGCGGCGCTCACCGGTGAACACGTCGTCACCCTGTTCGAGGAGTTTGGTCGCAAGGGCGGGGTCGACGTAGGTGCCAAATGCGGCCTGAAGCCGTTGCCGCTCAGCGAGTCCCGCCTGCATGCGATTAAACGACGCCGCCAGGGCACCCAGATCATCGTCTTGAACCACGGGCAGGCGCTGGGTGTAGTTACCAGCCGTGACCCGTTCAGTCCCTTCGGCGAGATCATGGATTGGCCGCAATGACGGCGCGAAGCCAACACCGACGGTGACCGGCACTGCAAAGGCCATTGCTACACACCCGAGCAAGATGGCGAAGACGGGCTTTCCACTGATCTGGTGGAATGCCGCGCCCAGCATCGCGGCCCCGACCACGTTGGAGAACGCAACAGCGAGTATCGAAGATATCGACCACGCGGCGAATGTTGGCCGGGAACGCGGCAGAGAATCACCGGTGCCGGTGTCACCAGCGATGGCGATTCTGGCCGGTCGCATCGCGCCTTCGACGATGCTGTGCACAGCGATCAAATGGGAGGCAGCTCCCCAGCAAGCGCCCAAAATCCCATACTGGATCAACTGAGGCCCGCTTGCCCCGGCAAGCGCAGCGGCAACGATTGACAGCAGAGCAAGCCAAAGGACGTTGCTCGCCAACCCTCGTGCAATCACGCCTCGGGCCGCTGCATAGGTCGCCTCCAGTGCGCTGTGTTGATCGACATCGCGCCCGGCGGCCCACTGCTCCACAAGCCGGAGTCGTCCCACGCCGGGAAGGAAATACGCAAACACCAACACCGGCAGGGCGATAGCGGTGACGGCAGCCGCCTCGACGTAATGGTCTGAGTTCTGAAAGGCGACAACAATGATCGACAACGCAAGATAGGACGGAAGGACCACGAGGAAAGTGACCGCACAGATCGCCCACGAATACCTCGGCCCGTGCCGATCCCACGCCCACTGCCAAATGCGATCCATGCCGGGAGACTAAGCGTCCCTCCCCTTCAATCCGCCGGAAATGACCATCGTCTTTGCGGCTTCCGACCGCAGTTGCGGACCGACGTTCCGAGACCGAATTTCGAGACTCTTGTATGTCATCGTTTTCGAGACAGGACCCTCCGCAAGTTCGCGCTGGTGGTCTTGTCTGACACCGAGGATCTGACCGAGTCGTCGGCTTACACTTCCGCCGTGTTCTCCGAGACGCGCTACGCGATGAACGGGGACCTGCGCGTCGCCTATCGCGCATCACCCGAGGGTGAGCGCGACATTGTGTGGGTCCCGAACTGGTTCACCTGCTGCGAACTACTGCCGGAGCTACCTTCCGTCCAGGGATGGCTTGAAGCAATCACTTCGCTGGGGCGAGTAATTTTCTTTGACCAGCCGGGCACCGGAGCGTCTGATCCTGTCGAGCCGGGCGCACTGCCGACGTTGGAGCAATGGGCAGACAGCGTCACCTCAGTCCTCGATGATCTGGGAAGTCCCGAGGCAGTTCTGCTCGCGTCGGTGGGCGCGTTGCCCACAGCGGCGCTGTTCGCCGCCACCCACCCATCTCGCACTACCGCGCTCGTTGTGCTGGAGGGCTATGCGGATCCCGTGAGTGAAAACACGCACGAGGCCGCTGCGGCCATGACCGCCATGTGGGGAACAGGCGAATTCCAGCACGTGATCAATCCCGACATGCCATGGAACGAGGAGATTCGGGCCGCCTGGGCGCGAGAGGAACGCCTGGCAGCAAGTCCAGCGGCTTTCGCGCTGGTATTACCGCTGGTAACCGAAGTCGACGTGCGGGCCGTGCTTCCGGCAGTCCGCGTGCCGAGCCTCGTGCTCCACCACAGCGACAACCCATTTATCCTGCCCGTGCACGGCAAGTACGTCGCCGACCACATTTCAGGCGCGAAATACGTTGAACTGCCTGGACGTAACATGTACCACTTCGTCGAACCATGGCGGGAGTCCTTCCGGGAGACCGCCGAGTTCCTTACCGGCGAGCAGGCTGAGGTGGTCGATGATCGGGTGCTCGCGACGGTCCTGTTCACCGACATCGTGGACTCCACCCGCCGGGCCGCCGAGATGGGCGACCGGGCCTGGCATGCACTGCTAGACGCGCACGACGCCGTCGTCCGTGTACAACTCAACCGGTTTCGGGGCCGTGAGGTGAACACCTCCGGCGACGGCTTCCTGGCGATGTTCGACGGTCCACAACGAGCGATCCGCTGCGCCATGGCGATCCGGGATGCCGTGCAGGCACTCGGCATCGAGGTACGCGCCGGATTACACACCGGTGAGTGCGAAGTCCGTGGCGACGACCTCGGTGGCATCGCCGTGCACATCGGTGCCCGCGTGAGCGCCCTCGCGGGACCCAACGAGGTGTTGGTGTCCAGCACGCTGCGGGATCTGGTGATCGGGTCAGGACTGGAGTTCGAAGATCGAGGTGCTCACCAACTCAAAGGCGTGCCCGGCGAGTGGCACCTCCTTGGTGTCTCGTCGTAGCTCTTGATCAGCCCCACTCGGCGCGGCGAGCCGGGATGGCTGGCGTCCCAGGCGATCTCAATGAGGGCGTGCTTGGCCCAGGCGAAGGTTCGTATCGTTCGACACCACGCGGCAGTCCCATCGACGAGTACTCAATCTCCGCAAGGCCACGGTCCGCCCTCCTCCTGCTCACAGCTTCGCCCGTTCGCGTTCGCGCAATTCACGTCGCATGATCTTGCCTGTGGTCGTCGTCGGCAGGCTGTCAACGAACTCGATGGCGCGCGGGTATTCGTGGCGCGCGAGCCGCGTCTTGACGAACTCGCAGATCTCATGCTCTAGCGCCTCGCTCGGCTGCTGACCTTCGGTCAGCACCAGGAAAGCCTTGATGCTTTCTGTGCGCACCGGGTCGGGCACGCCGATCACCGCAGCAAGGCGCACCGCCGGATGCCGCAGCAGCGCCTCCTCGATCTCGCCAGGGCCGATGCGGTAACCCGCCGAGGTGATGACATCGTCAGCGCGGCCCCGATACCAGAAGTAGCCGTCCTCATCGCGCTGGCCCAGGTCGCCGGTCAGCAGCCAGTCACCCACGAACTTATCTTTCGTGGCCTGCGGGTTGTTCCAGTACTCCAGCAGCATGACTGGATCGGGCCGCCGGAACGCGATATGGCCCACCTCGCTCGCAGGCAAAGGGTGGCCCTCGTCATCTACCACCGCACCGATATGACCGGGAATCGGCCGGCCAAGCGAGCCGGGCTTCGGTTGCATCAGGCTCGCGTTGTGACCGAGTACAAGATTGCACTCGGTCTGACCGAACGCCTCATTGATACGAACGTGCAGCGCCTGTTGCGTCCACTCGATGATCTCCGCACCCACCGCCTCACCGCCCGAAATCAGCGAACGCAGATTGAGATTGAAGCGCCCCAGATTTGGCACCTGCTTCATCAACCGGAGCGTCGTCGGCACTAACAGCGCATTCCTCAGTTGGTGTTTAGCCTTGATCGCCCCTTGAATGTCTGTGATCTCTGACTCGCGCCCGATCAAGCTGGTGGTCGCTGGACGTAGGTTTCCTGGGGTCGTGTCCAACGCCCTCAGTGGCGGAAACTCTGTGCGGAGACCCTCAGCTTGTAGTTGGAAGACCCCGACCGGCATCGGCACATCCCGTAGCCGTCGCGGCCCCAGATCAAGCAGGTCTAATCCACTGAGCAGACCCGCCGTCGACTCGGCTACTAAGACTTGACCACCGTGTCCGGCAGCCATCACTCTCGCGGCCCGGTTCAGGACAGCGCCGAAGTAATCACCGTTGCGTAACTCGGCCTCGCCGGTGGCCAGCCCCATCCGCACCGGCAACTCCAGCGCCCGTTGAGCGGCAACTGCTGCATCCGCTGCTGACCTCGGCGAGGCGAAGGCGGCGCACACACCATCACCAGTGTGCTTGAACAGGAAACCACCGTGCGCTTCGATCACGGAGCGCAGCACCTCACCGTGGTCGGCGAGAGCCGCACGCATCGAGTCAGCGTCGGCCTCCCACCGACGGGTCGAACCCTCCACGTCGGTGAACAGAAAGGTGACCACCCCTGCGGGCGGGTCCCCCGCAGACACGGGCACAGAATGTCACACGGATAGCATTCCTATTTCGGACATGAACGAATGATCCGCGAACCGGATCATTTGCCTCGTTGAACCGCATTGCCGGGGCTATGGTTCGCCGATGAAATCGGCGTTCATCACCGGTGCTGCGACCGGAATCGGCGAGGCACTTGCGGTGCGATTGCTCCGTGCAGGCTGGCAGGTTTTCGCGGGGTATCGCAAGAGTCCACCTGATCAAACGCGGTGGTTCGGCATGGCCAATGTCATCCCGGTGCCCTGCGACGTAACCGACTCCGAACAGGTGCAGATGGCAGCAAGGACCGTCAATGACCATACCGGCGGTCGGCTAGACCTCTTGATCAACAATGCTGGGTACTCGTCGCGGGAAGGAGTGATCGAAGCGGCGAACATGGCCGAGTACCGCCGGGCTTTTGAGGTCAACTTCTGGGGGCCGGTACAAGTGGTGCAGGCGATGATGCCGATGCTGCGCCAAAGCAAGGGACGCATCATCAACACCACATCAGCGTCGGTTTACATGACCATCCCCATGGCCTCGGCCTACCCGGCAGCCAAAGCCGCGCTCGGTGTCTTCACCCAGCATCTCCGCATGGAGCTAGCACCCTTTGAAATCGAGGTCACCAACCTTGTACCCAGTGGCGTCGACACCCCAATGGTCGACACCAGCCCGGAGACCGCCGCGCAATTCTGGGAGCTGATCCAGAACCATTACGACAGCAGTACCGTCAGCATTTCCTCGATGGTGCCACGGCGATCGGCGACAACTTCAAGTTAGAACCGCCGGATGTCTTTGCCGAGGCCGTGTGGAAGAAGATCATCTGCGCCAAGCACCTGAAACTTACCTACGTGATCGGACCGCGCAGTGCTGCCTTCCTGCCGTGGCTACATCGCCTGCTTCCCGCCCAACAGGTACAGAACATATGGCGGCGCATGTTCACCGTGAAACCGCGTGCGAAAGCGGATGTACTGAAATGATCTCGCGGTCACGAACCCGCTTGAACACCATAGTTGCTGGGACCGCCCCGCTCACATCACGGACAGACGCCGAAGATCTGCACCGGAGCCGACTTCCCCTTCAGCGCATGCAATCCCCGGCCCCGGAGTCTGGGAGGTCGAGCAGTCAGGGCATCGGCGCACTGCTGTGTCACGAGGATCGTGTCGCCGGTGGTCTTGGTGAGCTGCTCGACACGGGCCGCGACGTTGACGGTGTCGCCGATCAGGGTGAACTCCAGCTTGCCTGCGCCGCCGATAGTGCCCGCGATCACCACACCCGTGTTGATCCCAATACCGATCCGTAACTCACCGTTGAAGCGCTCTTCGACGCGACGCTGAATCAGCACGGCGGCGTTCAGTGCCGCATCAGCATGGTCTGCAAGCTCATTGGGAGCGCCGAAGACCGCCAGCGCGCCATCACCGAGGAACTTGTTGACATGCCCGCCCGCATCGACGACGGCAGGTACCACAATCTCGAACAAGGCGTTGAGCCGGGCGACCACATCCTCGGCAGGGTTCCACTCCGCGAACGGGGTGAAGTCGCGGATGTCGACGAACATCACCGTCACTTCACGGCGCTCGCCGGTGAAGACATCGTCCCCTTGCTCTAGTAGGCGGGTTGCAAGTGTGGCGTCCACGTAGGTGCCGAAGGCGGCTTGAAGTCGTTCCCGCTCAGCCAAACCGGCCTGCATACGGTTGAAAGATGCTGCCAGCGCGCCGAGGTCGTCGTCTTGAACCACCGGCAGGCGTTGGCTGTAGTCACCGGCGGCGACGCGCTCGGTCCCCTGGGCGAGGTCGCGAATCGATTGCAGGAAGGGCGAATACGCAAAGCCAATGGTGTTGGCAAGCCCGAGGGTAAGCGTCACCGCGCCAGCGATGACAACGGCCAGCACCGGAAACTGACCGCCCCTATCAATCACACCGCTCAACAACGCTCCGCCGAGGGTGAACACGAACACCGAGCACAGTAGCGACAGCTCCAGCCACGCGGCGAAACTCGGGCGCGTCCGGGGAAGGGAGTCGCCGATCCCGGTGTCCCCGGCCAGCGCGGCCCTGGCCGGTCGCAACGCGCCTTGCATAAAGATGTGGGCACCCAACAGCGGCATCACAAGTCCTAGCGCCAAGCCCAAGATCGCGTATTGGACGAGCCGCGACCCGCTCGCGTGCGCGATCACGCCGACCGCCACCAAAAGCAGGGCGTCCCACACCGGCATGAACCCCAACCCTCGAACAACCGCCGCGCGAGCCCAGGTGTATGTGTCTTGCAGCGCTGCCGCCCGGTCGACCTCACAGCCAGCCGCCCAGCGTTGGGTAAGGCGGCATCGACGGCCGCCGGGAAGAACCAGCACGTAATTCTGCACCACCACCGCGACAGCAGTGACGGCGGCCGCGTGCAGGTAATGAGTTGACTTCTCGAAAGCAACAACGACAAACGAGGGCAGCAGGTAGGCCGCCATCGACGAGGGGAACAAGACCCCGCACATCACCCACGAGTATCTCGGCCCGTACCGATCCCACGCCCACTGCCAGATGCGATCCATGCCCGGATTAGACGTCGTCCACGCTCGACCCGCAGGAAAAAGGCAGAACCGCAGATGCGCTGTCGTGGTCTCGAACGCGACGTTCGGTGTCACCGATGATGAGTAGCGTCACCAAGGTGCCGTCGACGACGGCGTCATTGGAGGACTTCCGCAGTGTTGTCCTGCGCGGGCGCAATGTGGCCTCGTTCAAGTTCGCCCTGGCGAAGTCCATGCTGTCGTTGGCCGAGTCGGGCGCGACGTCGGCGTCGCTGGAGGAATCGGCGGTCCCGTTCAGCCGTGAGTTGTGCGCCCACATCCAGCGCGAGGACACACAGTCCACCTCTGCCACAAGCCGGTTTCTCGATGCGTGCCGTCACTTCAACGCGGGCATCATCACCCACGAGGAAGTGGTGACCACAACTGCGCTGCTCGGCTTCGAGAACGTCATCGACGCCTTCCACGTGGTCGGCACCGGCGATGAAGAGACTCGGTTTTTCCACGACGAGCGCAAGCAGTCGCTGCGCGGCATCCGCTTCACCGACGAGTTGCTCGCCCTAGCCTCCAACACAGACGCGAAGCAGCCGCTGGAGGCCGAGGCTGAATCCCGCTGGCGGCTGGTGGAGAGCACCTGTGCGTGTGCGTGATCTCGAAGACGTCGTCGCCACAGCCAAAGAACAGTTACACAGCCTAGGGTTGTTCATCCGGTCTCTCGTGGGCGTATACCTCAGACTGCCCTGGAGGCCTTCTTCCGTTACTTCCTAGCCCAGCCAATAGCAAACCCTTCCCCCTCAGAAGAGAAACCTAGCTTCGGGGCGATTACGAACGCACCGCTTGACCACGGAGCATTCCCTCTAACAGAGCACGAGAGTAGATATCCATGACCGAATCGGTCCGCCCGAAAAGGGCTTCGTTCAAATACTCAACGATGTTCGTCGGCACGTTGGCCGTGGTAGCGGGTGCCCTGGCGTTTGCGGCCCCGGTGTCGGCCAAGCCGAACACCGGCCCGTCTTGGGACATCGAGGCCTACGACAACTGCGTACGCCGCGAGGTCCCACAACCCCGGCCCGGCTGGTGGCCCGAGCTGGGAGTACTACTTCCGGGCGCTCGCGACGTGCTGCCTTGAATCCGGCGGAGTCTGGCAGCCCATAAACAGCGGCCCCGAGGGTAATGGGAAGTGCGTGGCACCCTCGGGCACCTCGCAGGGACCGCCAGCGGTCGGTGGACACGACCTGACCGCTCTACCCCAGGTATCGGTGAACCCGCCACCACGCCCGATTCGAGTTCCATCGACACCGCCTCCGCGTCGGCTGTAAGCCAAGCGCCTGGCCTGATGGCGAACGGCTGATCAGCCGTCGTCCTGGCGATCACGGGGGCACGGTCGCACATCCCCTAACCAAAGGGACAATGCGTGACCGCGCGTGGCGGCTCGCGGCCCTATCCCGAGGGCGTAGTTCGGGGGTAGGGTCGGCACCTTCGCGCTGATCGACTCTTGATGAAAACTTGCCGATGTCGTGGGGCTATGTACGGGAGTTGTCGACGGGGCGGAGTCAATGAACCTGTTACGGGTTCAGATGATGAGATCAACCGAATCGGTTTTGCGTTCGCATCGCCGGGCGCGCCTGACTTTTGCAGGAAGCTGCCGCCGGTAGGTGGCTACATATGACCGGTGTCGGGCGCGCCTGGTTCGCGCGCGAAAGGACGTGTTTCGTTTGGCCACCGTAGGAATCGATGCGCACAAGCGCAGCCACACCTTCGTAGCAATAGATGAGTCAGGACGCAAGATCGGCCAGAAGGTTTCGGACACGAACAGTCTCGGACATCTGGCGGCGATTCGGTGGGCGCGCAGCAGGTTTGGACCTGACACAGTCTGGGCCGTTGAAGACTGCCGTAACGTGTCGAGGCTCCTAGAAGAGGATCTGCTAGCCGCCGGTTACCGGGTCGTAGCGTCAGTGCGAGCACGCAAGTTATGTCGGTAGCCATCGATAAAGTGTTGGTATGCCCAGGGTTCCGCCACATCCTCCAAATGAGTGTGTGTTGGTTGATCCCTTCGGTAAGCCGCACAACAATGGCGTCGGGCACCCAAAATTGCACACGAGGGTGCCGATCGAAGGTGCGGGTGTCGTCCACGTAGTTACCGATCTCCACACCGCCGAAAGTGAAGTGGTGTTGTGGCGATATGTGGGTGAAACGGCCACACAATGTGCGCACCTATCGAGCTGCTCCAGCGACCCGGAATCGGCGCATGACATGCATATGTACTTCAGTGACCTGGAGACGCTGAGCCTTCTGGTGAGGGGGCTGCTCTACGTCGTCTACCTCAAGGACGATGATTACATGGTGCGCAAGCACCAAGAATTGTTCGGAACCGCAATGTCATGGTGAGGTTGCCGACACTAGCCGCGATGGACCGCACCGCGCGGGCTGATCACGCTGTAGTCACCGCAGATTGGGCCGCTGCCTTTGACGAGGTCCGCAGGCCCTTCGAGTCATTGTTGACGAGTCACGTTCTTATCGACCCAATCTCATCGGGTCATCTGCACCAAGCGTAGAACCGCTCGGCGATCCGACTAGCAGACAACAGATGCGGAGCACCAGCCGCATTCTGCCGCCGGAGCGGTTCGATGCCTTCGGAGGCCAGGCTGGCCAGATGGAAGCCGAGTTCGGCGGCCAGCTCGGCGCGCGTCGCCGATCGGAGTCGCTGGAGGCCATCTGATCACCTTCCCTCAGGCGACAGTTCATTACGGGCGGCAATCTGCGTCCCTCGTCGAGCACCGGCAGCTGACGGCCTCCTGCAGCCACCCCTCCAGGAAGGGCCTCAGGCACGACATCGCGGACGGTACGGCGGTGTCGTGTTGTCGCCGAGCCGAGCCGCGCGAGAATTGATTACGGTGCGCTGCAACGGGCGAGACCCGCCCGGCCCAGACCCTGTGGCCAGGGGTCCACTGGCAGGTACTTCATGTGCACAGGCCACTTCATATCCCTGCTGTTCAGCAGGTTAGATCCCAACGCAACAATCAACCGTAAGCGCCTGGACGACGTACTTCAGTGTCACCCTTTTGGTTCTGTCTACAGGTCGACTGACGTTTGCACTCGGGATCGACGTCCCTTTCCAGGCGCGCTACGCGCCGACCCGTCGGAGGCCGAACTGCGCGCCCAGTATTCCACCGTTGGCGCGACCGGCTGAGTGCAGTGGCCCAGCGACCTACGCGATACGCGGCGAGTCCGACCCCGGTGGTTCGTGCCCACATTTTGTCCACATTTTGGCGACTTCTTGGGGTATCCAGAGGTATCAGCAGATAGCTATCTTCCCAGTTGAGATGCTATTTCGACGTCCCCACCAGGTAGCTGCGCAGAACCACGACTTCTTCTCCGGCTCGGGTTCGAGCTATGTGATCGGCAAGGCCGTCGTGACCGAAGACGAGGACTGGGACTTCTAAGCCGCAGCTCAAGGTTCCAACCCTGGTTGGGGTCGTCGGTTGGGGCCGTCGCCTCGCTCTGTTCTGCCGGCGCGATTCTGGTGCTGTTCACCATCGTTTGGTGGTACGGCGACCACGGGCGTACCAAACTGGCTACTGATGTTCGTCATGATGCTCGCCGTCTCGGTGCTGGCCGGTTTCCACGCAGCACGCCGCATCCTCTGGGCGTCCGAAGCGTGATACGCGTTCGACAATCGTTTGAAACCGGACTGCGTCCGTGGAGCTGTTCGGCTGTCGTGACCGAACAAGAGCGCTGAGGCTTCCAGTTCTTACAGCACCGGCCCCTTCGGGAAACGCGCCCGTCAGGGTGAAGCGCGAGTTTGCCGAAACCGTCGAATCGGGTCCGCCGACGTGAAAACATCCCGCTGAACGTTTCGCTCGCATGGAGGATCACATGGTTCGACACTTCGGCGCCTTCTTCGCGGCGTTGTCGATGTTGCTCGCGTCGCCCCTTGCATCGCGGGCAGCGGCTGACGTCGGCCAGCTCGTCGTGGTCGGAGGGGGAATGGTTCGCTGCCTGGTGAGTGCGGACGACGTCAAGCGCGGCGGCGGGCCGATAGTGGTATGTCAGCGTGTGGACGGCCAACCATGGGGTCAGGCGCCGTGGGAGACGTCGAAATTCAATAACCGGCTCAACCTCGCGGTCGTGCGCGGCACCGGCGAAATGTACTGGGAGAGGGGTGTCGTCCCTGCCGCCAACGAAGCCACCGGCGGAGATGTCGCCGTCGACGTAGGGCAGATTCACCGCGTCGACGGGTGGACCATTCAAGGCGAGAATCTACGGACGCGCTTCACTTATGACGCCACCGGTCACGGGATGTTCATCAACGGTGCTGACGTCCGTCAGTTCTGATCGGCCACCAGGTGTGCAGGCGAGAACCAGACGCATCGTGACTCCGTGTCGATGATGAAGCGGTACCGCGCATTCCTGGCCAAATCTCGCGGTCGTACGCGGCACCGGCGAGTTCTATTGGGACCGAGGGCTGATCGCCGAACCGACCACCCCGCCCGTGACGGTGGACTCCGGTACGTAGCAAACCAACGGATGGACCGTTCAGCCGGAGCAGGGCTACCGCACATGCATCATGAACGATGCGAGCCGCGACGGCTTCTTCATCAACGATGCCTCGGTCCGCGGCTTCTAAGGGGCGCTATTCCGGAGGCACCGGGATCGTCGCCGACACAGTGGTGCCCTGACCCGGCCTGCTGGTGACGGCGAGCTGCCCGGACAACGCTTCGACTCGGTCGCGCAACCCGACCAACCCCGAGCCTTCGCCGGGCGTCGCTCCGCCGTCGCCGTCGTCGCTGACCGAGAGCCGCACCTCTCCGTCCCCCCGCCTCGCGGACACGGTCACCAGTTCCGCGTTCGCATGTTTCGCGGCGTTGGTAAGACACTCGGCGACAACGTAATACGCGGCCACCTCGACCGACTCGGGCAACCTGCCCTCGACATCGATGTCCAGTTCCACCGGGACGGGGGAGCGGCGGGCCAACGTCCTGACCGCCGGGCCGAGCCCGCCCTTTGACAGGATCGCCGGATGGAGACCACGCGAAAGTTCCTGCAGATCGGAGTACAGCCCGCCGAGGCCGGCGACGACGTTGGACAGCTGCGGGCGCAGTTCGTCGTCTTCGGGAACCGACGCCTCGATCGCCCGTAGTTCCAGGCTCAGCGACACAATCCGCTGCTGGGCTCCGTCGTGCAGATCACGTTCGAACCCCCTGCGCGCCTGGTCGGCCGCCGCCACGATGCGCGCCCGCGACGCGGTGAGTTCCGCGCGGGTCTCGGCGTTGGCGATCGCCGTGCACACCAGATCGGCGAAGTCGCAGATGTGCGCCTCGGTGTCCGCCGGTATCGCGTGGGGCCGAGCCGCCGACACGATGAGCGCACCGCGCACCTCATCGCTGACGATCAGCGGGGCACCGACGGCGGAACGCGTGCCGAGACCCTGCAGGCGCGCGGCGATTTCACCGGTCGCGATCGAGTAGTCGTCGATGCGTGCAGGCTCCGCCGTCTTGCGGATCCGGGCGCTGATGCTGTCCCCGTCCAGCGAAAAGCGTTCGCCCTCAGACAAACCCGGGCGGTCACCGCGGTTGCGCGCCGCGAGCACCACACATCCGTCTTCGTGTGTGAAGAGCAGCAGCGTGGCGTGCTCGACGTCGAGACTCTCGGCCAATTCGTCGACGGCGGCGCGGTATACCTCCACGGGTTCGGCACCGCGGGCGACCAGCGTGGCGACCCGGCGCAGCGCCGCCTGCTGCGCGGCCAGCGCCGCTGCCTCTCGACCGCGCTGCTCGGCCTCGGCGGTCCGCAGCCGCGCCTGCCCTGCAAGCACATTCGCCAGGAGTGCCAGCGTGAGGAAGATGATGATCGAGGGTGCGAGGGTCCCGTGCCCCTCGAGGTGGAAATACGCGTAGACCACCGTGCTCACCAGTGAGGTGGCGACCGCGAGCCCGAAACCCCAACCCGCCGACACCACGAGCACGCCCAACAGCAGGATCGCACCGAACGCGTTCTCCGGTGCGATCCGCTTCAGCCCGTACACCAGCAGGATCTCGGCAACGAGGAAAGACGCCGCGACGACGATGCCCAGACCGAGCGGACGCGCGGTGGGCCGGACGAAAGCCGCGAGCAGGCGGTTCGGCAGCGATTGCCGGGTCACCGGCCGATGGTAATGCGCGCCATGGTGTGAATCTTTCCGGTTAGCGGGAATGCCAGAAGCCGACCGTCCTGCCAGCCTGGTAGGTATGCACGTCGAGGAGGTTCGCCATGCGCTGTTTGATCGTCGATGACAGCGCCGGATTCCGCGATGCCGCCCGTGTGATGCTCGAGCGCGGCGGCATCTCTGTCGTCGGCACCGCGTGTGACGGCGCAGGGGCCGTGCGCCAGGGCAGGCAGCTGCGGCCCGATGTTGCGCTCGTCGACGTCGATCTGGGAGCCGAGAGCGGATTCGACATCGCCCGAGAGCTGACCGAACAGGTCGCCGACACCGCGGTCATCCTCATCTCCACCCACGACGAACAGGATTTCGCCGATCTGATCGCCGCCAGCCCCGCGCGCGGCTTCCTGCCGAAGCTTGCGCTCTCACCCGCCGCTATCCGGAACATGTTGTCGTCAGCGTGATTCGAGGTACATGATCACGGCGCGAACGCGCCGGTGATCGTCACCCGTCTCGGGCAGGTTCAGCTTGGTCAGGATGCTGCGCACATGCTTTTCGACGGTGCCCTCGGTGACCCACAGGCGACGTCCGATCCCGGCGTTCGACAGGCCCTCGGCCATCAACGTGAGGACCTCGCGTTCACGGGTGCTCAGCGCGGCCAGCGGATCGTCGCGGCGCCGGGCATCGACGAGTTCGGCCACCAACGCCGGGTCGACCACCGATGCGCCGTTGGCGACTCGCTCCAGGGTGTCGACGAAGTCGTCGACATCGGTGACGCGGGATTTCAACAGATATCCGATGCCGCGGCCGCCGGCCAGCAGTTCGGTCGCATGGTCGACGTCGATGTGCGCCGACAGCACGACGACCGCGGTGTCCGGCGATTCTTCACGGATGACCCGCGCGGCGTCGAGGCCTTCAGTGCTGTTCGTCGGGGGCATGCGAATGTCGGTCAGCACCAATTGCGGACGCTGTTCACGCACCAGATCGAGCAGTTCGGATGCGTCGCCGGCCTGGCCGCTGACCTCGAAGTCGGACCGCTGAAGCAGGCTGGCCACGCCTTCGCGCAGCAGTACATCGTCGTCGGCGATGACGACCCGGAGTGCGCACATCTGCAGGATTCTCGCACCGATCGGCGCACATCGCCCGGCTCGGGCGCGCTTTTGGGGGGTACCGGGTAGGGCGGGGCCCGCAGTTCCGGCGGCGAAGATTGTGGCCAGTGTTGAGGACACGACCGCCGATCGGGACGAGAGTGAACCCATCACCAACCCGGATCGACAGGAGCGCCATGACCGCAACGAGCGCAGGGAGCACCATGTGGTGGCCAACGTCACCGTCGCTCATGAGCTGGCCGGCTGGTGTTGGTCACTGGCCACGCTGGAGTAGTCGCGGCGCACTAAAACTTGATCGTGCTGGTCGGCCAGCGGCGAGTTAGGCGAACTGGATCTGTGTTACAGCTATGAGCCACAACGAGACTCACTGAACTCGCAAGAGTCCTACAAGTTTCGCGATAGCAAGCGGAACCTAGTCATTGCGAATTTGCCGCTTGTCCGAGTGCGCCTAGTACGCCCAGCGCCATGAATGCCCACAAGACAAGCGCGGCAAGCAGGACGTAGCGCAGAATCAGCTGCGCCTGTGGTATCGGATGCTGCATCCATGACTCATAGCCGAACTCGTTGATCGCGAGCGTGTAGAGCGGTGGCTTCTTGAAGGTGAGATAGAACCACCAAGGCAAGTACAAGCCACACGTAAAAAAGGAAACCATCGCGCGCATCACGATCACTGCTGGGTGCCAGAGCCAGTTCCCGTAGGCAACCACGGCCCAGGTAGTGCCCCATTGCTTAACAAAGGGACCGGTGCGCCGTGATGTTACGGAGCTGGTGGCGCTGACTGGGTTTACCATTCCGCCCACGTTCGTCACGTAACCGGTGGTGTTGATCTGTGTGGCCGTTCCCTGCTGGCTGATGACCTTAGTGTCGATGACTTGACGCAATATCTGGCTGCGCTCAACCTCTGAAAGGACGCGCGGCGCTGTCATGACCGACTTCTGCTGCTGTTGCCCGATGCGGTACATGCGGGACCGCTGTATGCCGCGAGAGGTGCCAGGACTGCGGTGGCCGCTGCCACGACGATTCGTCTCTTCATGGGCCGCCCCCTAACGCCGCCGCTCGCTGCGCTTTACTTTCATGTCGATCATCCCCCTACCGCGCGCTGCGACGGCGTTTTCGCAAAAAAGTTCTCGACGATGTGCAATCTGTGAAGTTGCTGAAAGATTTCTGTAAGCATCTCGTGCCGGACCAGCGTCGACTCGGCTGGAGGTACAACCGCCGCGCACGGATTGCGTTGGGAGGCCCACGGTACGGCTACTGCGAAGTCGAATCCGGCGCTAGCCGCATCCGGTTGCCCCGCTGGGAGCGGCCGATGCGGCGTGTGCGCCGCGCGGCTCCCAGCTGTCGATCCGCCCGAGCCGCTCGTGTCGGCATCTCCGATCAGACTTCGCGGAGCGACGTCGCGTCGGGTGTAGTGAATCACTACACCGCTAACGAAAACCAATGCGACACCGGCCATGCGCAGCGGCGGTACCGGCTCGGTAACAAGCAGCACCCGAAGCACAAGCCGAAGGAGAAGGAGCCGACGACGCCGAACAAGTCGCTGCCCCGCTGCAACGCGCCTCCCCGAGGCGCAATGTCATATCCTCCAGCCTTAAACCCTCGCTAATAGCGACGAGTCCGCGGCGTACGCCGACGCGGTGGCGCGTCAGCACAGTGGGATCGAGTGGTGTGGCTGCCTGAGGTGGCGTCCGATGTGCTGGCACGCCTGAGCGCCGACGACGCACACGAGTAATGCGGTCCAAGCCTTTGCGGTCAACCCAGAAGTGTTTTGCTCAAAACCATGTGCACCACGCCATACAGAGCGATAGTTGATGTAGTTCGTTAGTCACCGCAGGATCGCAGGCCGCCCATGAAGGTCCACCGACTTCCCGGACAACCTCCCGCGACCGCACTCGAGGCATCCGCGGACAGGAGCGTCGACCCATGACGAATCCCTATCAAGCAGGTTGGTACGACGACCCGTACGATGCCAACGCGCAGCGTTTCTGGGACGGCCGAAACTGGACTCCTCACCAGCAACTTAAGACAACCCCGTCGATGGGGCAGCCCGCGCGGCCCTGGCCCGCGCCCATGCCGACTCCTGGGCCGCCCGCGCAACCGCTGCAGATGCCCCCCGGGTCCCCTGCCCCGGCGACGCCAGGCCCGTGGGAGCGGATCCGGCCTCATGTTAACCAGGCGCGGGACGACGGCCGTCAGTTCTGGTCACACCAGTCTCGGCAACGAAAGATCATATGGGCCTCAGCGGGCGCAGCCGCTGCCGTCGCCGCCGCCATAGTCTTTGTTGTTGCTCTTGGCTCGCTAGGCATCTTCGGCTTCGGGACGTCTGCCGGGAAGTCAACTGAAGCGTTCTGCGCCGAACTCAACTCGCTGTGGGACGGAGGGGTACGGCAAGCCCACACTGACGTGGTGGCTGAAGTATTCTCCGCCCATCAAGCCGGGTCAGAACCTTCGATCAACACGAAAGGCCTAGCGCAGACTGCGAAGAACGCCCAACAGCTGGCTGACGACGCCCCTCCAGCAGTAAAACCGGACTTGACCCTGATAGCCGAAGAACTATCCGCGGTTGCCGCTGGAAACATAGCCTCCGTAACTCCAGGCGGCGATGAGACGGTCATCGTGGGGTGGCAGGCGTATCACTGCAACGCCTTAACCGGTGACTCATGAGCTGGCACGGTGGCTAGCGCCCGCACCTCGCCGCGCTTCATCGTGGTGACTCCGTGATCGCCATGCATCCGACGCTTTAGAAGCCTCATGAATTAGATGGCACCTAATTTCCCCGGGCCAGCTTTTACGTTAGTTCACAGTGCGTGGCTGTGGATCCGCCGGTTCCCAACAGAGGGCCGCCTTCGCCCGCGATTCGCTGGTGTAGCACCATCACCGGCGTGGTGGGGATCAACGCGGGGACGCTGGCGTCACGTCAAGACGGGCACCCGCCAAGCCAACGCCGCGCTGCACCGAGTCGCCCAAACACAGATACGAGGAATGGAACAGCCCGCGAGTACCACCGCAAGCGCATCGAGGCCGGAGAGCCGCCCATGCCTGTAAAACCCAGTGACGCAACCTGTTTCGATCAACCGCATCCAAAGCTGCCCCTGATAGGGCAAAGCGTCGTCCCGCCTGCGGGCCCACTGGGCTTTTGCGGCTGCGGCTGGATCACCGGCGTTATCGGAATTTGCACAGGACCCGGTTGGCCAACTCCTGGGATCAGTACGGGATTCAAGTCGTTTCCGGCGACTTGATCTCCGGGAGTAACCTGATCACTGGGCGGATCTGCACACTGCATATTGGTCCCTCGGCCGACGAATCGGTCACATGCCTGTGCCGGGCCAGCCGCAAGCGTGCCTACCGTCATCATGGAGACAAAGGACGCAGCCGCGGCCGCTGTCGCCAGAATTTTCATCGTCCCGCCGCCCGACTGTCGTCGCAGATAGCTTTCTCGTACGCCGACCCGACCACACACGGGTCACCCGGAGTGCAGCCAGACGCATCAGTGCAATAGTTCTGATTTTGCTCTGCAGTCAAACATTGCTGATAGATCGACGGAAACTGGGCCATCGACTGCGGACACAACGGTCCCGCCTGAGCTACAGGTGCGAGCACTGCAAATGGAGCGATGGTGAAAGCGGCGGTCGCCGCAAGTCCAATTACCCTCATTGGCACTTCTTTCATCGGGCAGCGACACGGTTGCGGGGGGCACTGTGGTCAGTATCACATTTTCTAAGTTGGCGAATCTATACTCGGCACAATTCTCTGGTTTGCCGTGTGGTGAGCAGGTCTAACGAAATATGTTGCCAGCAGCAAGTTTTCAGGATTCTCACAGGTATTGCCCAGTCGATCCGATTTCGCAGAAACCGACGAACCGTGTCGCAAGAGTCGTGGACATTCATAGGGATTTGCGAAGCTCGAAAGATAAAGATGGAACACCCTCAGCTGGTGAGTTGAGATTGCGTCTTGATCCGGCAGCTACCGACTGGAGCAGAGGTCGCGTACCGGGCGTCCGGGCATACACTCAGCCAGCCATCTTTGGAAGGCGTCCGCCGATGCGCCAACAAGATTCGATGCCGCGGCTCGAACGGCTCCCTACGGCATCCCTCGTGGACGGGTTTCAGACACGACCTCTGAGACCTGCGGTGGTGTGCTGACGCCGCCCAGCAGTGGAGCCGCCTGAGAATCGACACCGACGCACCATAACGGCTCAGCTTGGCGGGATCGCGCCCGCTACAGGCAGGTTCTGCGGTTTGTCGCCTGTGTGTCTCGCCGGAAGTTCATCATTGGCCAGATAGAGCGTGTGTGTCCCGAAGTGGTCAGAGAAGCGGAGCTGGCGAATCCCCCCCACCGAGCAGAGCAGCGGTATGCAGCGGGGGCAAGCCTTTGCCCACGACGGAGTGTGGGCTGGGCTCGGCAACTCCGGTAAGGGACGCCAACGGCATGGGGGCGATGTATCCGTCTACCACCTATACGTTCACTCCATGTGGCCCGGACTGCACCCGCCTCGTTATCGGGGCCGGAACGCCTGTGGAGCTGCAGCTGCGAAACAACGTGTGGACGGGAACCTGGGTATCGGGATCCGGCATCTCGTGCACAGAATCGGTTAACAGCGATGCCGCCTTTACGAGCCGGAATTGTGACGGCCAGCTCCTGGCCCATCAGTTGACAAAGGCTTAGGGGAAGAAGATGGAAATTACCCGTGGACTGGCTGTCGGAATCGTCGTGACTGGCGCAGCGATCGGACTGGCAGGTCCAGCGTCGGCAGAACCTCCCAGCGGCTCTTACACCGCCACCGTGACAACCGGTAATCCGGCCATTGACTTGAACGTCGGCGATACCGTACCCCTCATTTTCACGCCGTGCGGAGCGGACTGCACTCATCTTCAACTTGGGGCGATCGAAGCCTTCCAAAGTGATCTGCACTGGCAAGGCGACACATGGATTGGAACCCGTACCACAGAAACGGGTGACCATGTCTGCACATACTCCATGAACAGCGACATTTCGGTCCTGACCAGTGATTGCCCAGGATATCGCTCGGCGATCGTCTACGGGCTGACCAAGAACGGCTGAGATTCAACCGCTCGCCTGTACCCGGCGAACGTTTCCGATCGGTCCTCGAATGCTGATATCGCTGCTATGCGCACGCAGCTACCGGGCTGTTGACGCGTGCGAGGTAGATGCGGCAACCAGCCTCTCAGCGGTGCCCGCAGGAACGCCTAGAGCGACAACTGCGACTCGAGTGGATTGCCTTCATATAAAGCGAACACTCGCACTGCTTCCGACTTGCCTTTCACGGCATGCAGCCCGCGGTCGAGGAGTTCCGCCGGCCGTGAAGTGAGGGCGTCGACGCACTGATGGGTGAGAAGGATCGTGTCGCCCGTAGTCTTGGTGAGTTGCTCTAAGCGGGCGGCGACGTTGACGGCATCACCGATCAAGGTGAACTCCAGCTTGCCTCCGCCGCCGATGGTGCCCGCAATCACCGCCCCCGTGTTGATTCCGATGCCGATACGAAGCTCGCCACCGAACCGCTCGGCCACCAGGCGGTGGATCTGTATAGCGGCGCTCAGGGCCGCGTCGGCATGTTGCTTGAGGTTATTAGGAGCGCCGAAGACGGCCAAAGCGCCATCACCGAGGAATTTGTTGACATGTCCACCGGCTTGGACGACGGCGGGGACAACGATCTCAAACAATGCGTTGAGGCGGGCGACGGTGTCCTCGGCGGTGTTCGCCTCGGCGAACGGCGTGAAGTCGCGGATATCGACGAACATCACCGTTACTTCACGGCGCTCCCCGGTGAACACATCGTCGCCCTGCTCAAGCAGCCGTGACGCCAAAGATGGATCAACATAGGTGCCGAATGCAGCCTGAAGGCGTTGCCGCTCAGCCAAACCCGCCTGCATACGGTTGAACGACGCTGCAAGAGCACCGAGGTCGTCGTCTTGAACGACCGGAAGACGTTGGCTGTAGTCACCGGCCGCCACACGTTTCGTTCCTTCAGCGAGGTCGCGGATCGGTCGTTGGATCGGCGAGAACGCAGAGCCCACGGTGACCGGCACTGCGAAACCGAGCGTGAGTGCAGTCGCGATCACCACGGAAAGTAAGGGCATCTGAGGTGCTTCGAATACGGACGCAAGCATCGCTGCCCAGACCGAGAACAGGAACACTGCTGCCAGCAAGGTCACGGTCGACCACGTACCGAAAGTCGGCCGAGGGCGCGGCAGGGAGTCACCGATCTTTGTGTCACCGATTATCGCGACCCTTGCCGGCCGCAGCGCAGCTTCCACGAAGTTGTGTACAGCGGGCAGGATGGTGGCAGTTCCGAAGACAACCCCAAGGATCCCGTACTGCACGATCCGCGTCGCGCTCGCCCCGGCGATTGTGCCGACTAGTACGAGGACTATGGCCTGGAACGCTGCGTTCGCTACTATCGCCCGGCCGATCGCCGTCCGAGCCCAGGTGTAGGTGGCTTCGAGCGCCCTCATCCGGTCGACCTCGCGGCCGGATGCCCACTGCTCCAGACGTTTTGCTTGGCCGGACCCCGGAAGAACCATCACATACATCAGCACCAGCACGCCTACAACCGTGACGGCAGCGCACTCCAGGTAGCGCCCGGACCGCTCCAGAGCGACAACAATGAGCGACATGAGGAGATAGGTCTGAAGCATTGCAGGAAACGAGATCGCGTAGATCACCCATGAGTATTTCGCGCCGTACCGATCCCACGCGGACTGCCAGATGCGTTCCATGCCGGGAGGTTAAGACTTCCGCCCGTGACCTGCAGTCAAAGGGTGAAAAGGTGCAGTGGCGACAGGCGCCAATCGCGATCCGAACAACGGTTCAAGTCGGGTCCTGGTGCGAGCTATGTGATCGGCAAGACGTCGTGACCGAAGACGAAGACCAGGACTACCAGCGCTCGGACGAAAGAGCCCGAGTTCGCCGAAACCGGCATTTCGGAACCGTCGACGTGAAAGCATGTCCCGCAAACGGATTGCGCACGCGGAGGCTCACATGGTTCGGCAGGTTGTCGTCGTGGTTGCGGCATTGTCAGTCTCGCTAGCGTCACCTCTTGCGCCGCCGGCGGCGGCCGACGTCGGACGGCTCGTGGTGGTCGGCGGAGGCACGGTTCGCTGCCTAGTGAGTGCCGACGACGTGAAGCGCGGCGGTGGACCGATGGTGGTATGTCAGCGCGTCGACGGCCAACCATGGGGTCAGGCTCCGTGGGAAACGTCGAAGTTCAACAACCGGCTCAACCTCGCGGTAGTGCGTGGCACCGGGGAGATGTATTGGGAGCGGGGTGCGGTCCCTGCCCCGAACGACGCCCCCGCCGGAGACACCGTCCTGGACGCCGGACAGACATATCGCGTCGACGGCTGGACCATTCAAGACGAGGACCTACGGACCCGCTTCACTTATGACGCCACCGGTCACGGGCTTTTCATCAACGGCGCGGATGTTCGTCAGTTCTGATCGGCGGCACGGCGTCTGCGAAGCGGATGACTACGAGCGCAGCGACTCGGTGTCGATCACGAAGCGGTAGCGCACATCGCTGGCGAGCACCCGCTCGTAGGCCTCGTTGATGTAATCGGGTGCAATGACCTCGATTTCGGGCCGTACGCCATGCTCGGCGCAGAAGTCGAGCATCTCCTGGGTCTCGGCGATACCGCCGATCAGCGAGCCCGCGATGCGGCGCCGCCCGGCGATGAGCGCGCCGGCGGGTACCGACATGGGATGCTCCGGCATACCCAGTTCCACCAGAGTGCCGTCGAGTGCGAGCAATCCGAGATAGCTGCCCAGATCGAGATTGGCCGAAACGGTGTTGAGGATCAGGTCGAACGAACCCTTCAGTGCGGCAAACGTCTCCGGGTCGGAGGTGGCGTAGTACTCGTCGGCACCCAGACGCAGGCCGTCCTCCATCTTCTTCAGCGATTGGCTTAGCACCGTCACGTGCGCACCCATCGCGTGGGCGAGCTTGACGCCCATGTGGCCCAGCCCTCCGAGGCCGACGACCGCGACTCGGGTTCCCGGACCCGCGTTCCAATGGCGCAGAGGCGAATACAGCGTGATACCGGCGCAGAGCAACGGCGCCGCGGCGTCCAGCGCAAGGCTGTCAGGGATGCGGAGCACGTAGTTCTCGTCCACCACGATCGCGCCGCTGTAGCCGCCCTGCGTCGGCTCGCCGTCACGGCCCACGGCGTTGTAGGTGCCGACCATGCCTCTGGCGCAGTACTGTTCCTCGCCCGCGCGGCACTGTGCGCATTCGCGGCAGGAATCGACGAAACAACCGACGCCGACGCGATCGCCGACCGTGAACCCGGTGACCTCCGAGCCGACCTCGGTGACGATGCCGGCGATCTCGTGCCCGGGCACGATCGGATACCTCGCGCGGCCCCATTCGTCGCGGACGGTGTGGATGTCGGAGTGACAGATGCCCGCGAAATGGATGTCGAACGCCACGTCGTGCGGCCCGACGTCGCGGCGGGTGATGGTGGTTCTGGTCAATGGTTCGGACGCCGACGGCGCGGCATATGCGGCAACAGTGCTCATTACGACCCTCTTTTCGTTCAAACGGCTATCGAGAAAAAGCCGTCGCTGACGGCGCGACTGACCCCAAGGTCAACGAGGCGGCCGGCTCCCATGATTCCGGGGCGAGCTGTGAGCTTGCTCCTAGAGACCTGCGGCCCGGAATGCGCCGTTGAACGACGCCCGCTCGTAACGGGCGACACCGGCGGAGGTGTACGGGTCGCGGTCGACGATGTCCTGCGCCTGCTCGGCGTCCATGTCGCCGGTGATCAGGATGGCGCCGGACTCGTCTTCCAGTCGGCCCGCCAGTACGATCCGGCCTGCGCTGACCTCGTCCTTGAGCCATTCGAGGTGGGCGGGCCGGGTCTGATTGACGACCTCAGGCGGTTGCAGATAGGTCGATTTCAGGACGTGGAACACGGTGTCAACGCTAATTGATCGGCGCGTTGAGCCATCGCAGGTCGTCGAGTATGCCGCGTGCGGCGACGATGCCCTCCCCGGTCTGCCACACCTCGTTGTTGACCGCAAACACCCGATCGTCGCGCGTGGCGCCCAGCTTCTTCCACGCGTCGCTCTCGAGCACCTCGGGTGCGCGGTCCCGTGCGGCGGGTGAATCGAAGGACAGGTAGACGATGTCGCCGTCGGCGATGGACAGGTCGGGATTGTCGGCGAGGTCGGTGTCGCTGATCCCCACCTCGATGTAGGGCTTGTCGGTAAAGCGTTGTGTCACAGGGCGATCGACACCGACATCGGAGAGCACGCTGCCGGGGAAGGTGTCGGCGCCGTAGACGCGCATCGTGGAGTCGGTGAACTGCACGACCGACGCCTGAAAGTGTGCGGCGTCGTTGTCGGCGCCGGTCTTGTCTGCGGCCCTGTGGAACCCGTCGACCAGGCCGTTCGCGGCGTCGTGGCGTCCGGTCGCGGCTCCCACCGTGCGCAGGTTGTCCTGCCACGCCGCGCCCGGCGCCCCTGTGAACACCGTCGGCGCGATTTCGGAGAGCGCGCCGAACGCTTCGGGCGTCAGCGCCTGTGAACCGAGGATCAGTTCGGGGTTGGTGGCGCGGATGGCGTCGAGGTCGGGTTCGCTGCGGGTGCCGACGCCCGGTACGTCGTGGATGACGCGGCCCAGGTACGACGGCTGGCTGTCCGAGCCGTCCGGCAGCGCGGCCCCGACCACCCGCGACTGCAGGCCCAGCGCGCACAGTGCGTCGAGCTGGTCGCCGGAGAGCACCACGATGCGCTGCGGGTCATCGCGCACCTGCGTTTCGCCCGCGGCGTGGCGCACCATCCGCTCGGGTGGGCCCGGGTCCACCGGCGTCGGTTCGGCCGCGCACGATTCGTCGGGCCGACGCTGATTGCCCAGCACACCCGCGTTCGCGATCCTCGTCGTACTGGTGACGATCGTCTCGGCTGGCGCGGTGTCGGACGCCTCGTCGCCGGGGGAGCCGCACCCACTCACCAGGGTCAGGCCGACGGCGGTCGCCAGCGCGGCCAGGCCCATCGTCCTGGTGGCCACGAGCGCCCTCCGCGAACCGCCGCTCAACACGTCGCCGACGGTAACATCCGGCCAGCTCCGGGGCGGAAAGCCGCGTGGCGGGCGATTACGACACTTTGTAGGACCGGCGAGCATCGCCGATGAGGCGGCAGTTAGGATTCATCAAGACAACCGCTGGATGTATGGAGGACCTGTTGGTAGCCGAAGCGCCCCCTATAGGAGAACTCGAGGCACGGCGTCCGTTCCCGGAGCGACTCGGCCCCAAGGGCAACCTCATCTACAAGCTCATCACCACGACCGATCACAAGATGATCGGCATCATGTACTGCGTCGCCTGCTTCATCTTCTTCTTCATCGGCGGGCTGATGGCGCTGTTCATGCGCACCGAGCTGGCGATGCCGGGGTTGCAGTTCCTGTCCAACGAGCAGTTCAACCAGCTGTTCACCATGCACGGCACGGTGATGCTGCTGTTCTACGCGACGCCGATCGTGTTCGGGTTCGCCAACCTGGTGCTGCCGCTGCAGATCGGCGCGCCGGACGTGGCGTTTCCGCGGCTGAACGCGCTGTCGTTCTGGCTGTTCCTGTTCGGCGCCCTGATCGCCATGGGTGGCTTCATCACCCCGGGCGGGGCCGCCGACTTCGGCTGGACCGCCTATGCGCCGCTGAGCAACGCCATCCACTCACCGGGTGCCGGCGGTGACCTGTGGATCCTGGGCCTGGCCGTTGGTGGTCTGGGCACGATCCTCGGCGGTGTCAACATGATCACCACCGTCGTGTGCATGCGCGCACCCGGTATGACGATGTTCCGGATGCCGATCTTCACCTGGAACATCCTGGTGACGTCGATCCTGGTGCTCCTGGCATTCCCCATCCTGACCGCCGCGCTGTTCGGCCTGGCGGCTGACCGCCATCTCGGGGCGCACATCTATGACCCGGCCAACGGCGGCGTGCTGTTGTATCAGCACCTGTTCTGGTACTTCGGCCACCCCGAGGTGTACATCATCGCGCTGCCGTTCTTCGGCATCGTGTCGGAGATCTTCCCGGTGTTCTCGCGCAAGCCGATCTTCGGCTACACCACGCTGATCTACGCCACGCTGGCGATCGCGGCGCTCTCGGTGGCGGTGTGGGCGCACCACATGTACGCCACCGGCGCGGTCCTGCTGCCGTTCTTCTCGTTCATGACGTTCCTCATCGCCGTGCCGACCGGTATCAAGTTCTTCAACTGGATCGGCACGATGTGGAAAGGCCAGTTGACGTTCGAGACACCGATGCTGTTCTCGGTGGGGTTCCTGCTGACGTTCCTCCTGGGCGGTCTCTCGGGTGTGCTGCTGGCCAGCCCGCCGCTGGACTTCCACGTGACCGACAGCTACTTCGTCATCGCGCACTTCCATTACGTGCTGTTCGGCACGATCGTGTTCGCGACGTATGCCGGTATCTACTTCTGGTTCCCGAAGATGACGGGCCGGCTGCTCGACGAGCGGCTGGGCAAGCTGCACTTCTGGCTGACGTTCATCGGCTTCCACACCACGTTCCTGGTGCAGCACTGGCTGGGTGACGAGGGCATGCCGCGCCGCTACGCCGACTATCTGCCGACGGACGGGTTCACCACGCTGAACGTCGTCTCGACCATCGGCGCGTTCATTCTCGGACTCTCGACGCTGCCGTTCGTGTGGAATGTGTTCAAGAGCTGGCGCTACGGCGAGCCGGTCACGGTCGATGATCCGTGGGGTTACGGCAACTCGCTGGAGTGGGCGACGTCGTGCCCGCCGCCGCGGCACAACTTCACCGAGCTGCCCCGAATCCGTTCGGAGCGGCCGGCATTCGAGCTGCACTACCCGCACATGGTGGAGCGCATGCGCGCCGAGGCGCACGTCGGCCGCAGCCACGGCCCCGAAGACGGCGACGTGACACGGTTGGACGACGCGAGCGTCCGCACCTGACGATCGCGGCATGACCGTTCAACCACGCGAACGCGCGTCGCTGCTGATCACGGTCACGGGCCGCGATCAACCCGGCGTCACCTCGGCGTTGTTCGAGGTGCTGTCGCGTCACCGGGTCGAACTGCTCAACGTCGAACAGGTCGTGATCCGCGGCCGTCTGACGCTCGGCGTGCTCGTGTGCTGTTCGACAGAGGTCGCCGGGAACTCGGAACTGCGCGACGCGGTGACGGCGGCCATCCGCGACGTGGGCCTCGACGTCACCATCGAGCGCAGCGACGGCGAACCCGTCATGCGTGAACCGTCGACCCACAGCATCGTCGTGCTGGGCCGCCCGATCACCGCCGAGGAGTTCGGCGTGGTGGCGCGCGAACTCGCGCGGCTCGAGGTCAATATCGACACGATCCGCGGTGTGTCCGACTACCCGGTCACGGGTTTGGAGCTGCGGGTGTCGGTGCCGTCCCAAGCGGTCTACGAGGAGCTGCAGCAGACACTGGCGCGCGTCGCGGTAGCTCAGGAGATCGACGTCGCGGTCGAGGACTACAGCCTGACCCGACGAGGCAAGCGGCTCATCGTGTTCGACGTCGACTCGACCCTGATCCAGGGCGAGGTGATCGAGATGCTGGCGGCCAAGGTGGGCGCCGAAGCGGCGGTCGCCGAGGTCACCGAGGCGGCGATGCGCGGCGAACTGGACTTCGCCGAGTCGCTGCACCGGCGCGTGGCGACGCTCGCCGGTTTGCCCGCCTCGGTACTCGACGACGTCGCCGAGCAGATCGAGTTGACCCCCGGCGCCCGCACCACCCTGCGGACGCTGCGGCGGCTGGGTTACCACTGCGGCATCGTGTCGGGCGGCTTCCGGCAGGTGATCGAGCCGCTCGCGCACGAGTTGATGATGGACTTCGTCGCGGCGAACGAGCTCGAGATCGTCGACGGCAAGTTGACCGGCCGAGTGATCGGCCCGGTCATCGACCGGCCCGGAAAGGCCAAGGCGCTACGGGATTTCGCGCAGCAGGCCGGTGTGCCGATGGAACAGACGGTGGCCGTGGGCGACGGCGCCAACGACATCGACATGCTGGCCGCCGCGGGCCTGGGCGTGGCGTTCAACGCCAAGCCGGCGCTGCGGGAGGTGGCCGACGCGTCGCTGAGCCAGCCGTACCTGGACACCGTTCTGTTCATTCTGGGAATCACGCGCGGGGAGATCGAGGCCGCCGACGCGCTCGACGGCGTGGTCCGCCGCGTCGAGATCCCGGACTGAGGCCTTTCGTCTCGCGCGGGCGACCGCATTTGTCCGCGAGTTCGCGGCGTGTCGACGGGCAAACACGGTCGCTCGCGGGGCAGGAACTAGACGACGACGGTCGTGGGTTCCGGCGCCGACAGCCCGGTGACGCTGCGCCAGGCACGCGCCAGTAGCTCGACGGCCTCGCTCAGCTGTTCCTCGGGCAGAGCGTAGGGCACGCGGACGAACCGCTCGAGGGTGCCGTCTACGCCGAAGCGGGGGCCCGCGGGAAGCTCGAGTCCGAGCCGGGAGGCGGCCGCCGACAGCGCTGTGCTCATCGGGGCGGGCAGCCGCACCCACAACGACATGCCGCCCGCACCGGGGCCCGGTTCCCAGTCGGGCAGATGCCGGCTCAACAGAGCCAGCAGGTACGCACGACGACTGCGCAGGATCTCGCGCCGCTCCGGCAGCAGCTCATCGTGCCGGGTGAGAAGCCTTGCAGCGGCGCACTGTTCGAGCACTGCGGTGCCCATGTCGATGGACGGGCGCAGGGCGGCGATGGTGGCGATCGTCGCGCGCTCGGCGCGGATCCAGCCCACCCGTAGGCCGCCCCAGAACGACTTCGACATCGAACCGATGGTCAGCACGAGATCACGTCGCGAGCTCATCTCAGCGGCCAGGGGCCCGGGCGCGGGTTCGTCGAGCCACATGTCGAGGATGGTCTCGTCGATGACCGTGCGGGTGCGGGTCTCGGTGATAATGCGCGCCAATCGATTTCGATCGGCGGCGGGCATGGTCATCCCGGTCGGGTTCTGGTTGTCGGGGATCAGATACGCCAGGGTCGGCGACACCTGGTGCAGCGCGTTCTGCAGCGCGTCGAGGTCCCAGCCGTCCTCGGTCATCGCGACCGGGACGGGGCGTGCACCGGCGGTCGTGATCGACGACAGCGCACCGTGATACGTCGGTTGCTCGACGAGCACCCGGTCGCCGGGCTGGATATAGGTGGTGAGGATGAGGCCGATGGCGTGCAACGCGCCGGTGGTCACCATGATCTCGTCCGGCTCGGTGGGAAGGCCTCGCTCGCAATATCTTTCGGCGATGGCTTGTCGCAGGGCCGGGACGCCGACGAGTTCGTGTCCCGGTGCGTGCAGATACGGCGTCACGTCGCGGGTGGCCTCGGCGAAGGCCTCCATGACGGCGGCCGCCGGTGCCGACAGCGCGGCCGCGGCGAGGCTCACCGACGGGGGCGCAGTGTCGACGTGGGCCGCGGGCGCGACGGGAAGCGCCGTGGTGCTGCGGGCGCCGCGGCGGGCGTTGAGGTAGCCGTCCTCCCGCAACTGCGAATAGGCCGCGGTGACCGTGGTGCGTGACACCCGCAGCGCGTCGGCGAGCGCGCGTTCGCTGGGCACGCGCGCGCCAACGGGTAAGCGCCCGTCGATGATCAGCAGGCGGATCGCGTCGGCCAGGCCCTGATAGGCCGGGCCGCTCCGACTGGATGTGCGCCAGTTACCCAGCTCGCGGGCCAGTCGGTCCACATCGAGCGCACGTGCCGGTATCTCAAGCGTCATTACAGGCCAGTATTGCCGAACTGGCTATTGAGAGGCAAGCCAGTTGGTCCCGATGATGGCGATATGAGCATGAACTGGATCCCCCGCCTGGGCAGGCGCCTCGCCGCTTCTCTCGCCTGGCAGCCGCCGGTCAGCCCCTCCGATTACGTTGACCGCGACGCCGCGCGGATCGCCCGGGAACTGGAGCTGATCAAGTTGCGCTTTCCCCACCATGCGTAGGGGCGCGGCGCGCGGATTGGTTCTCATGGTCGGGTTGACCGGCTACGGCTTCTCGATGGCGTTGATGGTGCGGGCGGGCCTCGGGCTGGACCCCTGGGACGTCTTCCATCAGGGACTGGCCCGGCACACCGGGATGTCGATTGGGCTGGCGTCGGCGGTGGTGGGGGCGGCCGTGCTATTGGCCTGGATTCCGCTGCGCAACCGACCCGGCGTGGGCACCGTGGCCAACGTCGTCGTCATCGCGGTCACGGTCGATGCGGGCCTGTGGCTGCTGCCGACGCCCACGTCGATGCCGCTGCGCATCGCGATGATGGTCGGCGCAGTGGTGCTCAACGCGGTCAGCACCGTGCTCTACGTCGGCGCCGGCCTCGGGCCCGGCCCGCGCGACGGGTTGATGACCGGCCTCGTCGAGCGCACCGGGCTGTCGGTGCGGCTGGTCCGCACGTCGATCGAGGCGACGGTGCTGGTGGCCGGATGGCTGCTCGGCGGCACGGTCGGCGTCGGAACCGTCGTCTACGCGTTCGGGATCGGCCCGCTGGTGCAGTTCTTCCTGCGGATCACGCCGGAGAAGGTGGTGGCGGCGAGCGGTTGGACTTCCGTCGCCGAGGCTCGCCGCAGGCGCACGCGCGATTTGGGCGTGAAATCGATCGCCGGGCGAACGAAATCACGCACGAGTCGCCTGACTACGATGGGCGAGTGCCCGCCGCCGAAGGAGATGCAGCCGACCCCGATGTGCTGATCGACTTCGCCAAGGTGTCGCTGCGGCGCGGCGGTCAGACGCTGGTCGGGCCCATCACCTGGGCGGTCGAACTCGACGAACGCTGGGTGGTGATCGGCCCGAACGGCGCCGGTAAGACGTCGCTGCTGCGCATCGCCGCCGCCTTGGAGCACCCGTCGTCGGGGACGGCCTACGTGCTCGGCGAACGGCTCGGCCGAACCGACATGTCCGAACTGCGTGCGAGGGTCGGCCTCAGCAGTTCGGCGTTGTCGCAGCGGGTGCCCGACGAGGAGGTGGTCCGCGATCTGGTGGTCTCCGCGGGCTACGCGGTGCTGGGCCGCTGGCGTGAGGCTTATGACGACGTCGACTACGAGCAGGCGATCGACATGCTCGAAAGCGTCGGCGCCGAACACCTGGCCGAGCGCAGATACGGCACGTTGTCCGAAGGCGAGCGCAAACGCGTGCTCATCGCGCGGTCGATGATGACCGACCCCGAACTGCTGCTGCTCGACGAGCCTGCCGCCGGACTCGACCTCGGCGGTCGCGAGGAACTCCTTGCCCGCCTCGAGGATCTGGCCGCCGATCCGGATGCGCCGGCGATGGTGTTGGTGACCCACCACGTCGAGGAGATTCCGCGCGGGTTCTCACACGGCCTGATCCTGTCCGAAGGCAAGGTGGTCGACTCCGGGCTGCTCCCGGATGTGCTGACCGCCGAGAATCTTTCGAAGGCGTTCGGCCAGGCGATCTCCCTCGAGGTGGTCGACGGCCGCTACTTCGCGCGCCGGGCCAGAAGCCGCGCCGCCCACAGGAGACGAGCATGACCGAAGAACCAGTCGAACAGCCACTGACGCCGCGGCCCGCCGCGACCGTGATGCTGATCCGCGACAAGCGCGAGGGCTTCGCCGGCGAAGTGGAAGTTTTCCTGATGCGGCGGCACTCGGCGATGGATTTCGTCGCCGGCGTGATGGTGTTCCCCGGCGGCGGCGTCGACGACCGCGACCGCAACGCCGACATCGCCTGGTTCGGTCCCGAACCCGCTTGGTGGGCAGAGCGTTTCAACGTCGAGCCGGATCTGGCGCAGGCACTGGTGTGCGCCGCTGCCCGCGAGACCTTCGAGGAGTCCGGCGTGCTGTTCGCCGGCGCCGCTGACGATCCCGACGTTCTCGTCGATGACGCCTCGGTCTACCGTGAGGCGCGGGCCGCGTTGGTGAACCGGTCCCTGTCGTTCGCCGACTTCTTGCACCGCGAGAATCTGGTACTGCGCGCGGATCTGCTTCGCCCGTGGGCCAATTGGGTGACGCCGAAGGAGGAGCGCACCCGCCGCTACGACACCTACTTCTTCGTCGGCGCCCTGCCCGGGGGTCAACGCGCCGACGGCGACAACACCGAGACCGACAAGGCCGACTGGATCACCCCGCAACAGGCTCTCGACGACTTCGCCGACGGCCGCACATTCCTGCTGCCGCCGACGTGGACGCAGCTGGACTCCCTCAAGAACCGCACCGTCGCCGAAGTGCTTGCGGTGGAACGCCAGATCGTGTCCGTCACGCCGCACCTGGCTGCGGACAAGGACACCGGCAACTGGGAGATCGAGTTCTTCGACAGCCATCGGTACAACGCCGCCCGCAACCGCCGCAGCCCTGAGGGCTACGGCTCCGATGCGCGCCAGGCATGAACGAGTTCGTCTCCGTCCACACAAGCGTTGAGCGACCCGGCATCGCCACGCTGCTGTTGTCTCGGCCGCCGACCAACGCCCTGACCCGCCAGGTCTACCGCGAACTGGCGGGCGCGGCGCGCAGCATCGGCGAGCGCGACGACATCCACTCAGTGATCCTCTACGGCGGACACGAGATCTTCTCCGCCGGCGACGACGTTCCCGAACTCCGCACGCTCGACGCCGCGGAAGCCACCGCGGCGACGCAGGTCTGCCGCGAGGCCGTCGACGCGCTGGCGGCCATCCCCAAACCGACCGTCGCCGCGATCACCGGCTATGCGCTGGGTGGCGGGCTGACGGTCGCGCTGGCCGCCGACTGGCGAGTCTCCGGAGACAACGTCAAGTTCGGCGTCACCGAGATATTGGCCGGGCGGGTGCCCGCCGGCGGCACCGAACGCCTGGCCCGCACCGTCGGCCTGAGCAAGGCCAAGGAATTGGTCTTCAGCGGCCGGTTCGTCGACGCCAAGGAGGCGCAGGCCCTGGGTTTGATCGACCAGATGGTGGCGCCCGACGGCGTGTACGACGCCGCGCTGGCCTGGGCGCAACGGTTCGTCGAGCACCCGCCCCAGGTACTGGCTGCGGCCAAGGCGACGTTCGACCTCTAGGCTGCCCTGTTATGAGCACTGATTCCCGCTTGAACGTCGCCGATGCGGCTCCGGAGCCGAATCCGCACGCCACCGCGGAGCAGGTGGAGGCGGCCCGCCACGACTCCAAGCTCGCCCAGGTGCTGTACCACGACTGGGAAGCCGAGAGTTACGACGAGAAGTGGTCGATCTCCTACGACAAACGCTGCGTCGACTACGCCCGCGACCTGTTCGACGCGACCGTTCCGTTCTACGAGCAGCGCAAGCTGCCCTACGACCGGGCGCTGGAGATCGGGTGCGGCAGCGGCTTCTTTCTGCTCAACCTGATCCAGGCGGGCATCGCGCGGCGCGGTTCGGTGACCGACCTGTCTCCCGGCATGGTCAAGGTCGCCACCCGCAACGGTGAGAACCTGGGCTTGGAGATCGACGGCCGCGTCGCCGACGCCGAGGGCATTCCGTACGACGACGACACCTTCGACCTCGTTGTCGGCCACGCGGTGTTGCACCACATCCCCGACGTCGAGCTGTCGCTGCGCGAAGTGGTGCGGGTGCTCAAGCCCGGCGGACGATTCATCTTCGCCGGCGAGCCGACCAACGCGGGGGAGAACTACGCGCGCCCGCTGTCGACGCTGACCTGGCGCGTGGTCACGAACGTGACCAAGCTGCCGGGACTTTCGAGTTGGCGCCGCCCACAGGCCGAGCTCGACGAGTCGTCACGCGCGGCGGCGTTGGAGGCGGTCGTCGACCTGCACACCTTCTCTCCGGCCGACCTCGAACGGATGGCGAGCAACGCCGGCGCCGTCGAGGTGTCGACCGCCACCACCGAGTTCACCGCCGCGATGCTGGGCTGGCCGCTGCGCACCTTCGAAGCGGCCGTGCCGCCGGGCCGATTGGGCTGGGGCTATGCGAAATTCGCCTTCCACAGCTGGATCGGGCTGAGCTGGATCGACGCGAACCTCTGGAGCCGCGTGGTGCCGAAATCCTGGTACTACAACGTCATGATCACAGGGGTCAAGCCCGCCGCGTGACCGTGGCGTTCGGCGTCGGCGACGTCGAGTATCTGCGGAGCCCGGCCGGCGCGGATGCGCTGCGCGTAACGGCCACGCTGCCGTTGACCGGAAACACGCTCGTCGCCGATATCGCTTCGGCGCGTAAACGTTTCGGCGACCGCGCTGCGGTTCTGGTCGAGACCACGCTGCTGCGCCGCAGAGCGGCGGCCAAGCTGGCCAACCCCGACAGCTGGCTGTTCACCGACGAAGCCCTGCAACAGGCGACCGCCGAACCGGTCGCCCGCCACCGCGCCCGCCGGCTCGGCGGCGCACTGGTACACGATGCGACGTGTTCGGTCGGCACCGAGCTCGCTGCGTTGCGCGACTCGGCGGCGACGGTGATCGGCAGCGACCTCGATCCGGTGCGGCTCGCGATGGCGCACAACAATGTTGACGGTGTCGATCTGTGCCGCGCCGACGCGCTGCGGCCCATCACCCGCGGGGCCGTCGTGGTGCTCGATCCGGCGCGCCGCAGCGGCGGGCGTCGCAGGTTCGACCCGCGTGACTACGCGCCGCCGCTCGACGAGTTGCTCGACGTGTACCGCCATCGCGACACCGTCGTGAAATGTGCTCCCGGAATCGATTTCGACGCCGTGCGGGGACTGGGCTTCGACGGGGAGATCGAGCTGACGTCGCTGTCGGGCAGCGTGCGGGAAGCGTGCCTGTGGTCGGCCGGTCTCGCGGAGTCGGGCGTGCGGCGCCGAGCCTCGTTGCTGGACACCGGCGAACAGATAACCGACGCCGAACCCGATGACTGTGCGGTCGCACCCGCCGGGCGGTGGATCGTCGACCCCGACGGGGCCGTCGTGCGCGCCGGGCTGGTCCGCCACTACGCCGCACGGCACCGGCTGTGGCAACTCGACCCCGACATCGCCTACCTGTCGGGCGACCGCCTTCCTCCCGGTGTGCGCGGCTTCGAAGTGCTCGAACAACTGGCCTTCGGCGAACGACGGTTGCGGCAGGCGCTTTCGGCGCGCGACGTCGGCGCCGTCGAGATCCTGGTGCGCGGCGTCGACGTCGACCCCGACGCGCTACGCTCGCGGCTTCGCCTGCGGGGCTCGCAGCAAGCTTCGGTGGTGATCGCCCGCATCGGGTCCGGAGGCGCAAGCCGGGCAACGGCATTCATTTGTCGTCCCTCACGTTGAGGTGTTACGTATCCTGGCGGTGATGCGCCGGTATCCAGACCGGTGCCGGCTGCGAGGATGTCGACGATGCGCATTTCCAGGTGGACCGTTCTGTTCGCGGTGGCCGCCGTCACGGGAGCGATCGCCAATCCCGCGGCCGCCGCCCAGCCGGGCTGCGCCGACCTGCAAGGCACGGTTGGCCCGGACCAGATGTGTCGGGTGCACGTCCAAAAGCCGAACTACACGCTCGATTTGAGCTTCCCCAACGACTATCCCGACCAAGCGCCGCTGGTGGCCTACCTCACCCAGGCGCGAGACGGGTTCGTCAACGTCGCCGAGGACCCAGACGCGAACAACCTGCCCTACGAACTCGACGCCGACGGTGCGGGTTATCAATCCGGACCTCCGGGCACCGGCACCCGCAGCGTGGTGTTCACCGTCTGGCAGAACGTCGGCGGAGTGCGTCCGCAGACCTTCTATCAGTCGTTCAACTGGAACCTCGCCACCAAATCGCCGATCACCTTCGGCACCTTGTTCAAACCCGGCACCAAGCCGATGGATGTGATCTACCCGGAGGTCGGCCGGTACCTGGAGAGGCAGGGGATGATCGACCCGGTCTCCCAGAGTGAGGGCACCGATCCCGCGAACTATCAGAACTTTGCACTGACCGACGATTCGCTGATCTTCTTCTTCAGCCAGGGTGAACTGTTCCCGGAGTCGGCGGGCCCGGTGCAGGCAACGGTTCCGCGCGCGGCGGTGGCGCCGATGCTCGCGCTGTGAGGGCTCAGGTCCGCGCCGACTCCCGGTCCTTGCCCGCCAGCGGGTCGTAGTTCTCCCAGAACCTCGCGCCGGTGATCTCCAGCGCGCGAGGGTCGAACACCGGATCCCGGCCGGCCTTCTTCTGCTTCTCGTAATCCCACAGCGCCCGGTACGCGGGCTGCTGCAGGATCATGATCCGATGATGTTGAGCCAGGCCATCAAGCCGACGCCGATGTCACCGAGCACCCACGCCTCGGCCGCCGTCGACACCGCACCGATGACCACCGACACCAGGATCAGCGCCTGAAGCAGCATGGTCGCGTTGGACCCCACCGTGCCCCGGATGACCGGCATGGACATCGGCGAGAATCGGCCGAGGATGAACCGCAGATTGGTCTCGGCCATGTAGTAGTAGGCGGCACACACGGGTGGCATGTTGGCATGTCCGCGGTGCCGGTGTGTTTCATTGCAATGACAAATTCGAAACGCCGCCAGGATGTGGCATCAGGCGGGCGTGAAGCCGTACACCACACCGTCGCTGGTGGCGGTGACGACGCGGCGATCCTTCCCGACCGAGACGCCGACGGGCCAGCCCGTCGCCCTGGGCAGCGGATAGGTGTTGAGGGTGCGCCCGTCAGCGGGGTCGAAGACCATCAGCCCGAGTCCGGCATCCTCTCCGTCACCGTCGCGGACGACGGTGTAGGCGACGTCGGGGCCGGACCGACTCGAGGTGGACAGCGGCTGCACGTCGTCGCGGGTCCACTGCACCTCGCCGCGGTCGCCCTCGTCCTTGATCCCGATCAGCTTCGCCCCGGGGCCGCCCCCGGCCACGATCAGCCCGTCGGGTGACACGGAAGGCGGGGTCTGCGCTAGGTAGTCGAGCGGCACCGACCACTTGGCCTTGCCATCGGCGGCGTCGAGCGCCCACAGATGGTCGTCGCGGCCGTTGACGTACACGGTCGATCCGTCGGCCGAGAACACCGGGCTGGCAAGGGGACCGCTGCCGACGGCGTCGCTGGTCCACTCGCGGGTCAGAAGGGGCGACTGCCCCGGCCAGTACCGCAGGCCGACGAGGATGGGTGCGTCCGTGCCGGGCTCCCACAGCGACAGGACGATGAGGCCGGAACTCGCGGCGAACGCGGGCGCGGCCGCCACCGGACAGCGGGGGCGGGCAGGCTGACAGTCGCCGAGCCCGCGTTCGGAGTCCTTCGGATCGACGCCGGCCACCAAGTCCACCGGGCTGCCATCGACCGTGCCGCGGTGGGCGTCGAACACCAACACCTGACCGAGATGCGTGACGACCAGCAGGTGGCCCGGGCTCAGGATCCGGGGCGTGGTCGGCATCCCGATGACCGGCTGGCGCCAGCGGATCCACTGCGTCGGCGGGAACGACAGCATGGCCCCCGGCTGGCCGACGTAGAGGTTGTCGAAGCCGTCGAACAGCGGGCCGGACGCACCGCCGCCCTGGACGAGGCGGGTGCACCACCGCTGCCGGGCCTTGTTGTCGGCCTCCCACACCATCAACGAGCAACCGTCGCGAGTCTGGGCGTTGGCGGCCAGGTAGCTGCCGGTGCCGAGCGCGACCTCGGCGGCGAGTTCGCCCTTGGCCGACCGTGTCCATTCCAGCCGGAGCGTGTCGGCGCCGGCCACCGTCTGATAGCTGCTGTTGGCGGCGTCGCGGTACTGGGCCGCCCAGCCGTCGGCGGCCTTGGCGTCGACCCAGGAGTCGGTGTCCTGGCAGCCTGCCAAGGTGGCCGTGATCAGCGCTGTGGACGCCAGCACGGTCAATCGCCGGAACACTGGATCCTTCCCGTTCCTCGTCGTCGGTCCACGTGAGGGTAACCGTTCCGCACCGAAACCCTCGCGTAGGCTTTCCGGCCATGACGACCATGTGGGGCGCGCCATTGCACAAGCGCTGGCGAGGGTCGCGGCTGCGTGACCCGAGGCAGGCGAAGTTCCTGACCCTGGCCTCGCTGAAGTGGGTGCTGGCCAACCGCGCCTACACCCCGTGGTATATGGTGCGTTATTGGCGACTGCTGAAGTTCAAGCTGCGCAATCCGCACATCATCACGCGCGGCATGGTCTTCCTCGGCAAGGGCGTCGAGATCGAGGCGACGCCGGAGCTGTCGACGATGGAGATCGGTCGCTGGGTGCACATCGGCGACAAGAACACCATCCGCTGCCACGAAGGCTCGCTGCGGTTCGGCGACAAGGTGGTGCTCGGCCGCGACAACGTCATCAACACCTACCTCGACATCGAGTTGGGGGATTCGGTGTTGATGGCCGACTGGTGCTACATCTGCGATTTCGACCATCGCATGGACGACATCAACATGCCCATCAAAGATCAGGGAATCATAAAGGGGCCGGTGCGGATCGGGCCCGACACTTGGGTCGGCGTCAAGGTCACCGTGTTGCGCAACACCACGATCGGGCGCGGTTGCGTGCTCGGATCGCACGCGGTGGTGCGGGGCGACATCCCCGACTACTCGATCGCGGTCGGCGCGCCGGCGAAGGTGGTCAAGAACCGCCAACTCGCCTGGGAGACATCGGCGGCGCAACGGGCGGAGCTCGCGGCGGCCCTTGCCGACATCGAACGCAAGAAGGCCTCACGCTAACGCATCCTGCCTCTCCCTCGCCACCCCCTAACCCCCTAACGGGGTGTTGCGTCGACCCTGCATGCGCGGATCCTGGCGAGGGGGCGGCGACCCGTTTCGGGGGACTCTTTGGATCCATAACGTTCGCATCAGTTCGCCGGACGGCCCGGTGACCAACTCTCAGCGACACGAAAGGATCACGGAGATGACGAACGTAATTGACTGGATTCTGAACCTGTTTCGCGACGAGGTCTCGGCTCAGGCCTTCGTCGACGACCCCGAGCGGGCCATGTGCACCGCCGGTGTGCACAATGCCTCGGCGGCCCAACTGCAACACGCTGCCGCGGCGGTCGCGCCGGCGGCGGTGGTGCACGGTGGTGGGAATCCGGTGGTGGGTTTGCAGCAGGCGGTGGCTCAGACGCATGGGATTGCGTTCACCCCGCAGCGTCAGACCGAGGTGTTGTCCAACAACGACACGCTCAGCCACAACGACACCCGGTTCTTGAGCCCGGAGACCAACACGGTCAACCATGTCGGCGCCGATCAGCAGCAGGGCGTCGGCAACTTCGATCTGGAGTTCGGTGACATCACCTTCGGTGACAAGACCACCAACACCGCCACCGACGGCGGGGTCGTCAACACCGGCAATGCCGGCGATATCGATGCCACCAACGTCGAGGGTGATGGCAACGTGGTCGGCGATGACAACGAGAACGTCAACACCGGTGACATCGAGGACTCCAACGTCAACATCGGTGAGGACAACGAGATCGACGACAGTGGTGATCAGACCGCTGGTGGGGACATCATCTCCGACAACGACGGCCCGGTCATCAACGACGTCGACATGAGCGGGGGCAGTGGCGGCAGCGCTTCTGACGGTGACGGTGGCGGCGGGCTGATCGGGGTCGGCAACGACGGCGGCAACGCCACCGGCGGGGCCGGCGGTTCGGGTGGGGGCATCGTGATCAACGACAACGACACCACGACTACCAATGTCGATGGCAACCAGACCAATGTCGGCGACATCGACGGCAGCGTGTCCGGTGGGATCTCCGGCGGTACGAGTGTCGAGGACAACTCGGTGGACAACTCGGTCGACAATTCGGTCGACAATTCCGGGCAGGACAACTCGACCGACAACTCCGGTCAGGTCAACACCGACGTCGATGTGAGCACCAGCGTCGACGCCGGCCTGTTCTGAGCCGAGCACACAACGCCACTGGCGGGGATCAAACTGCGATCCCCGCCAGTCGGCACGTCATACACGGCCGACCCTGGGCAGCACTGATGTGCTTGCTTCCCAGTATGTTTCGATCAGCCTTGCCACTGAATGCCGAAGTGGTCGGCGAACGCCCTGCCGCCGCTGTCGGTCACGGCGACACCTCGGCCCCGAGCCGCTCGTTTCACCCATCCCGCCGCGAAGAAACGGTCGAGCAGCCCGCGCCCCAGAGCACCGGCGACGTGGTGGCGTTGTTCGGTCCAGTCGATGCAGTAGCGGACCAAAGGCCTTCTGGTGTCGGGTATCTCGACACCGATCCCGGAGAGGAAGTCACGGCCGTCGTCGGTCAGCTCGTAATGGACGTCGTAGCCTGGGCTGCTCAGCGCATCGCCTGTGTCGCGGCGCGGGTCGTATCGGCCGTCACCGCCGACGAGGATCTCGCGTTCGAGGAGACTGCCCATCAACTGGACCCCGAGGCGGCCCGCGAGGTGGTCGTAGCAGGTGCGGGCCGCGCGCAGCCGCGCCGCGCGGGTGCCTTCGCGAAGCGACCGGCCCGGACGCATCGGCGCCAGGCGGCCGAGGTGTTCGAGAAGCTCGCCGACCTCGGGTCCGGCCAACCGGTAGTAGCGGTTTCGGCCGTGGGTTTCTACCGAGAGCAGGCCCGCCTCGGTGAGCTTGGCGAGGTGGCTACTGGCGGTCGATCGACTGACACCGGCCTCGTCGGCGAGCACACTGGCCGGTAGCGCGCGGCCGTCGTCGAGTGCGAGCAGGACTTTGCAGCGCGCCGAATCCGAGAGCAACGACGCGAGAGAGGCGATGTCGACGTCGCCCGTCACGGACTCGGTGCCGTCACGCATTCTGCGTCCTCCCTTCCTCTTTCGAAGGCGGCGGGGCGCGACCGATAGGTGATCAGCGCACCGGCCAGCAGGGCCGCCACGCCGAGCGCCAGCGCGGCACGTACGCCGCCGATGTCGTCGACCGCGGCCATGATGCTCCCCAACGACGCTACGCCGACGGTGATACCCACGAGCCGAGCGAGGTTCACCACGCCCGAGGCCAGCCCGCTGCGCCGTATCGGCATGGCCGACATCGCCAACCCCACCGCGGGGGCGGTGTTGAGGGCGAGCCCGGCACCCGCGAGGACGAACGCCGCCTCGAGCAACCAAATGTTCGCCTGCGGGCCGACACAGGCGTAGACACCCAGGCCCGTCGCCATCAACAGCAGGCCCGCGGTCATAGGCGTTCGAGGGTTCGTCCGCCGCGTCATCGTGTTCACCACCGGAATGAGCACCAGGTACGTCAGCGGCATCGGAACGAACCACCATGCCGTTGCCAGGGCGCTCGCCGCGCGCTCTTGTTGGAAGGCGAAGCTGTTGACGAGCAGCAGGCCGTAGATGCCGAAGGTCATGGTGAATGTCGCGATCAGCGCGGTGACGAGGGGCCGGCTGCGGAACATCGCGAGGGGCAGCATCGGGTGCCGCGCCCGGTGCTGGCTACCGACGAAGGCTGCCACGAGGGCGGCCGCCGCCACCGCGAGTGTCACCAGCCACCGCGGCGACATGCTGTGGCCCTCGACCAGCGTGACGGTCACGGAGGTGAGCGCCAGGATCGCAAGAACCTGTCCGCGCCAGTCGATTCCGGCAGGGTGATGATCGCGTGACTCCGGTAGATGCGCGTACGTCATCACCAGTGCCAGGACGCCGACGGGTGCGTTGAGCCAGAAGATCTGCCGCCAGCCCGCGGTATCGGTGAGGACCCCGCCGAGGATGGGGCCGACTGCGGTGCTGATCGCGGCCGCCATGGCCCACGCAGCGGTCGCGCGGGCGCGTTCGACGGGGTCGGGGAATGCGGCGGCGGTGATCGCGAGGCCCTGCGGGAGCATGACCGCCGCGCCGACGCCCTGCAGCGTGCGGGCGACCAGCAGCAGCGGCAGCGACGGCGCGACGGCGCATGCGACTGACGCCGAGACGAACACGAGCAGCCCTATCCGCAGAAGACGACGCCGGCCGAACCGATCACCTAACGACCCTGCGGTCAGCAGCAGCGCGGCGAACGCGATGTTGTAAGCGTCGATCGTCCACTGCGCTCCCGACACCCCGCCGCCGAGGTCATCGCGGATCGCAGGCAGTGCGAGGTTGACCGCGTTGGCGTCGATGAGGCCGACGAAGAGCCCCAGATACGCGGCGACCAAGGTGAGTGCCGAGCGGAAGGTGATGCCGTGCGAGCCCATATCCGCACGCTATTTCGAAAATAATTCGATCCCGGTCGAACCTTCGGCCGCCCTAGCGGCCGGGCAGGGCGTGTTCGACGATGGGGCTGCGCCGGTCTGGTTCACGCTCCAGCCGTTTCGCGGCCAGATACACCTGCGCGGTTTCGTCGGCGATCGCGTGCCATTCGAATTCGGAGGTGAGCCGCTCGCGGGCGGCGATGGCGCGTTGTTGGGCGGCGTGCGGGTCGTCGAGCACCGAGCGCACCGCCGCGGCCAGCGCGGCGACGTCGCGCGGTGGGTAGGACACTCCGGTCTGACCGTTGAGGACGGCTTCGCCCAAGCCTCCGACGTTCGACGTCACCAGCGGGATACCGGTCGCGGCGGCCTCCAGCGCGACGATGCCGAACGGTTCGTAGTGGCTGGGCAGCACGGCCGCGTCGGCGGTGTGCAGCAGGTCGACCAGCGCGTCGTGGTCGAGGTGCCCGACGAACGAGGTCGCCTTGAGCACCTTGTGCTTTCGCGCCTGCTCGACGAGCCAGTCCAGTTGCGTGCCCTCGCCGGCGACCGTCAGCGTGGTGCCCGGATGCGTGCGTCGGACGCGGGGGAGGGCGGCGATCGCGTCGTGAATGCCCTTCTCGTACTCGAGGCGACCCAAGTACAGCAGCTGGGCGGGGCCGGTCTGGGGCCGTCGCTGCGCGAAGGGCCAACGGCTGCAGTCGATTCCGTTTCGAATTACGTACGACTCGGCGAGTCCGGGCCCGAAGAGCTCACCGACCTCGTCGCGCATCGAAGCGGAACACGTTATCAGCGAATCGGATTCGTGCACGAGCCAGGACTCCACCGCGTGCACCTGCCGACTGATGCGACCCGACACCCATCCGGAGTGCCGTCCGGCCTCCGTGGCGTGGATCGTGGAAACCAGTGGCACGTCGAAGAACTCGGCCAGGGCAATGGCAGGGTGGGCGACCAGCCAGTCGTGCGCATGCACGACATCGGGGCGCCAGGGATGCCCGCGCTGCGACTTCAGCGTCAGACCGGTGCGGACCATCGAATGGCCCATCGCCAGCGTCCACGCCATCATGTCGCTACCGAAGTCGAACTCGTGCGGATCGTGCGCCGCGGCGACGATGCGTACGCCGTCGGCGATCTCGTCGGTGGTCGGGTGCGTGCTCGGGTCGGTATTGGATGGTCGGCGGCTGAGGACGACGATCTCGTGGCCCGCCTCGGCGAGCGCGGTGGCCAGGTGATGCACGTGCCTGCCGAGCCCGCCGACCACGACGGGCGGGTACTCCCACGACACCATGAGGATTTTCACGGTCGCTCACTCCTGCGCGAGTGATCGCTAATTGCACACGCAAAGCAGCGTGTCGGTGTGCAAACGCGGTCGCTCGCAGCTGATATGGCGGCCCACGCGGGGGAAAGGGTGGGCGTCATCGCGGTAACCGTCGCGCGTCCAGTGCGCCGAACAGACCGTCGGCGCGGTTCCATCCCGCGGCCAGGCGCTGTGCATGCTCGTGGCGACCGGAGGCCGCGGCATCGGCGATCTCGCGGGTGGCGTGGGCGTGCAGGTGCGCACGGTAGCGCGCATAGTCCGCCGCGGAATCCTTGCTGACCATGAACGGCCAGTCGCTCGACACGGTCAGCAGCGTCTCACGCAGGATCTGGTCGGCGACGTAGTTGCGGGCCGGGGGCGTCTCGGTCTGGCCGAGCGCCTTGTCGACGGTCGTCAGCGCGGTGTCGACGACCTCGGTGTTGAGCTGCACCAAATCGGCGACCTGCTCGCCCGCCCACACCTGCCAGTCCTTTCCGGAACCCCAAGAGCTGGGCGGCAGTTCGACGGGTGAGCCGATGAACCCGTCGGCCTTGGCGTCGGCCAGCGTGCCGACGCGCACGCCTGCCTCGGGCAGCGCGCGCAGCACCCGTTCGAGCCACACCGGGCCCTCGTACCACCAGTGCCCGAACAATTCGGTGTCGAAGGCGGCGATCACGTGTGCGGGGCGTCCGATGCGCTCGCTCTCGTCGTGTAGGCGCTGACGGACGACATCGACGAAATCGGCGACGTGGGCGTCGATCGCCCGGTCGGCCCGCTCGGGATCGTACGGTGCCTTGGCGTCCGAGGGCACGTTGCGGCCGGTGACCCTGGCCGGCTTCAGCCCGGTCGTGTGGTCGTAGGTGTGAAAGTCGCGGTAGGCGGCGTGCCCGGGATAGCCGGATTTCGGTGACCACACGCGATAGCTGACCTGGAGGTCGCGGCCGAACGCCATCACATCGGACGATGCCACGGGGCGGCCCAGCGCAGTGTCGCCGTGCAGCGACGGCCCGTCGACCATGAAATGGCCGACACCCGCTGCGGCGTAGTCGGTTTCCATTCCGGGGGCGTAGGCACACTCCGGGGCCCAGATGCCGGTCGGCGTGTGCGCGAACCGCAAGCGGGCATCGGCAAGACCCTCGCGCAAGGCGAACTCCCGCAGCCTCGGATTGAGCAGCGGCTGGAACGGGTGCGCCAGCGGACCGCCGAGCAGTTCGATGGTCTCGGCGTCGATCAGCTCGCGCAACACAGGGCTGCCGCCGTGCGCCCACAGCGTCGCGAAATCCTCGAGCGCCTGCTCGGTCTCCGCGTGCTCGCGAACACCAAACTGCCGCAACGGATCCGATAGCGTCGTTGCCTCGAGTGCGCGCAGCTGCCAGTTCGCCAGCCAGTGGTGCATACCCGACAGGCAGTACGGGTCGTCGAGTTGCGCGGTGACGACCGGGGTCATGCCCAGCGTCAACTGGTGTCGGCGCCCCTCGGACGCCAGCTTGCGCAGCACCCGCATCAGCGGCAGATACGACGCCGACCACGACTGATACAGCCATTCCTCGCCGACGGGCCAGCGGCCGTGGTGCGCGAGCCAGGGCAGGTGGGTGTGCAGGACGAGCGTGAAGAGGCCCGGAGCCGGAGGGCCGGCGACATCGAGCCCCGGTACGGGGTCGGCGGGCTCCGGGGTGGTCACGGCCGCACCGCGATCGCGACCAGATCCAGGCTGTCGTCAATCTCGCGTTCGCGCGCGTCGACGAGATCGAAGTCGTCGCTGCGAACCGACGCGACATCGGCGAGCAGGTCCCCGGGCCATGGCGCATCGGCCAGGGCCCGGGCGATCTGGGCGTCGATGATCGACCCACCGTGACGGGCGTCGAGTTCGGCCAGCCGCGGCCCGTGGAAGACGCCGAGCACGCTGTCGACCGCGAAGCCGGCCACCGTCAGCAGGTCGGTCAGCTCGGCCGCGTTCAGCTCGCGGGTGTGGAACGGGTTGATCGGCGTATCCCGGCCGGGGGAGAACGTGATGCGGTTCGGCGTGGACATCAGCAGGCAGCCACCCGGCCGCAGCACCCGCAGGCATTCGCGAACGAATTGTCCTTGATCCCACAGGTGTTCGATGACCTGGAAGTTCACAACGACGTCGACCGCGCCGTCGGCGAGCGGAAGGTCGGCCAGGTTCCCGTGGCGCATGTCCACCCGCGGATACCGCGCACGGACGTGGGCAACCGTCGTCTCGTCGTAGTCGAGGCCGATCACACGGCGGGCCACGTCGGCGATCAGGTTTGCTCCATACCCCTCGCCGCAGCCTGCCTCGAGCACGTCACGATCCGCGCAGCGGTCGGCCATCCGCTCGTAGACGACCTCGTGGCGGCGGAACCAGTAGTTCTCCTCCGCGAGTCCCGGAACCGTGCGTTCCCCGGTGAGAGGGAGGTCCGGTCCGTCAGTAACAAATGCGCTCATTGGAAGGCAGGCTAACGTGAATCGGCCGACAGACGAATGGTTCACCGCCTACGTGCTGCTAGAACACGAACTTCGACCCGCTATGGTGTTCCTGCGAACCACCACAAGTTACCCGCGAGTAACATGGTGGTTGTTGCTCAGAGCGTGATATTGCGGGCCGATCAACGGCCCCTTCGAGGAGGACGAACCACACTCATGACGAACATCGTGGTCCTGATCAAACAGGTCCCTGACACCTGGTCGGAGCGCAAGCTCACCGACGGCGACTTCACCCTCGACCGCGAGGCCGCCGACGCAGTGCTCGACGAGATCAACGAGCGTGCTGTCGAAGAAGCGCTGCTCATCAAGGAGAAGGAAGGCGGCGAGAGCACTGTGACGGTGCTCACGGCCGGCCCCGAGCGCGCCACGGAGGCGATCCGCAAGGCGCTGTCGATGGGCGCCGACAAGGCCGTACACCTCATCGACGAGGGCATGCACGGCTCGGACATGGTCCAGACCGGTTGGGCCCTGGCGCGTGCGCTGGGCACCATCGAGGGCACCGAGCTCGTCATCGCCGGCAACGAGGCCACCGACGGCACCGGCGGAGCGGTCCCGGCGATCATCGCCGAGTACCTGGGTCTGCCGCAGCTGACGCACCTGCGCAAGGTGACGGTCGAGAATGGCAAGGTCACCGGCGAGCGCGAGACCGACGACGGCGTGTTCTCCGTCGAGGCGTCGCTGCCCGCGGTGGTCAGTGTCAACGAGAAGATCAACGAGCCGCGCTTCCCGTCCTTCAAGGGCATCATGGCCGCCAAGAAGAAGGAAGTCACCAAGCTCACGCTCGCCGAGATCGGTGTGGAGGCCGACGAGGTCGGTCTCGCCAACGCCGGCTCCAAGGTGCTGTCCTCGACGCCGAAGCCGCCGAAGACCGCCGGCGAGAAGGTCACCGACGAGGGTGACGGCGGAACCAAGATCGCCGAGTACCTGGTCGCTCAAAAGATCATCTAGGGCCGAACACCGAGACTGCGAAACAAGAGACGAGAGAAGAACTCATGGCTGAAGTACTCGTGCTCGTTGAGCACGCCGAAGGTGCGCTGAAGAAGGTCACCTCGGAGTTGATCACCGCGGCTCGCAAGCTTGGCGAGCCGTCGGCCGTCGTCATCGGCGCGCCGGGAACCGCACAACCGCTCGTCGACGGCCTCAAGGCCGCCGGCGCCGCCAAGATCTACGTCGCCGAGTCCGACGACGCGGAGAACTACCTGATCACCCCGCAGGTCGACGTGCTGGCCTCGCTGGTGGAGTCCGCATCGCCCGCGGGGGTCCTGCTGTCGTCGAACGCCGACGGCAAGGAGATCGCCGGTCGCCTGGCGGCGCGCATCGGGTCCGGTGTGCTCTCCGACGTCGTCGACGTCAAAGACGGTGGGGTGGGCGTGCACTCGATCTTCGGTGGCGCGTTCACCGTCGAGGCCGAGTCCACCGGTGACGTTCCGGTCATCACCGTGCGTGCGGGTTCGGTCGACGCCGAACCGGCCGACGGTGCGGGCGAGGTCATCAACGTCGAGGTGCCTGCCCAGGCCGAGAACGCGACGAAGATCACCAAGCGCGAGCCCGCCGTCGCCGGTGATCGTCCGGAGCTCACCGAGGCGACCGTGGTCGTCTCGGGTGGCCGCGGTGTCGGCAGCGCCGAGAACTTCACGGTGGTCGAGGAGCTGGCGGACTCGCTCGGTGGCGCCGTCGGCGCGTCCCGTGCCGCCGTCGACTCCGGCTACTACCCGGGCCAGTTCCAGGTGGGCCAGACCGGAAAGACGGTGTCGCCACAGCTGTACATCGCACTGGGCATCTCCGGCGCGATCCAGCACCGTGCCGGCATGCAGACGTCGAAGACGATCATCGCGGTGAACAAGGACGAGGAGGCGCCGATCTTCGAGATCGCCGACCTCGGCATCGTCGGCGACCTGTTCAAGGTCGCGCCGCAGCTGACCGAGGCGGTCAAGGCTCGCAAGGGCTGATCGTCGGGTTTTCCGCGGAGCCCCGGTGCCTGGCGCACCGGGGCTTCGTGCTTTTCGACCGCGGGTAAGACCACGCATTCTCAAGGGTGCACACGAGGTACCGCCGGGCGCACGCTTGTGTACGTAAACGTCGAGTAGAAGCGCGACAAAGCGTGCGCTCGGCGTTCGGAAAGGATGCCCGAGATGAAGATCACTGTTATCGGCTCGACCGGCCTCATCGGCTCGAATCTCGTGTCACTGCTCGGCGGGGAAGGCCATTCGGTGGTCGGGGCGGCCCGCTCCACGGGCGTGAACGTGCTGAGCGGCGACGGGGTGGCCGACGCGGTCGCCGGCGCTGATGTGGTGATCGACGTGACCAACTCGCCGTCGTTCGAGGACGGGCCGGTGATGAACTTCTTCACCACGTCGACGACGAACCTAGTGACCGCGGCAAAAGCCGCGGGGGTGGGGCACTACGTGGCGCTGTCCATTGTCGGTGCCGACGATCTTTCCGAAAGCGGTTATCTACGTGCGAAAGTCGCGCAGGAGACGATCATTCGCGACTCCGGGCTGCCGTACAGCATCGTGCGCGCGACCCAGTTCCACGAGTTCGCCGAGGCGATCACCGACTCGCTGAACGTCGACGGCGAGGTGCGTGCCCCCGATGCGCTGATCCAGCCGATCGCGGCCCGGGAGGTCGCCGCCGAGCTGGTAAAGGTGGCCGTCGGGAAGCCGCACAACGGTCACATCGACGTCGGCGGGCCCGACAAGATCCCGTTCGCCGACCTCGCCAGCGCGGTGCTGGCCAAGCGCGGAGACGACCGCCGCGTCGTGGTCAACGGCGAGGCGACCTATTTCGGAACCCCGCTCGCCGAGAGCAGCCTGGTGACCGGCGACGACGCCGTCATCGCCGCCACCCGCTTCACCGACTGGCTGGCCCGGCGATGACCGCCGCCGCGCCGGATAGCGACCTCGACCGGGTCGTCCGCGAGCGACACTGCACGCGAAAGTTCCTACCCGACAAGCCCGTACCGCGCGAACTCCTCGACGAGGCACTGGAGTTGGCGATGCGGGCACCGTCGAACTCCAACATTCAGCCGTGGCGGCTGTTCCTGGCCACCGGCGCGCGCCGCGACCGCCTCGCCGAGGCGTTGACGGAACGCGCCTCCGGCGGCTTTCCGCCGACGATGGGAATCCCGGATAGCTTCGCCCCGCTTCGGCAGCAACTCGGCGCGATGGTGTACGGCGCGATGGGCGTGGACCGCCACGATGCCGAGGGACGCCGCCTCGCCCAGCTGCGCAACTTCGAGTTCTTCGGCGCCCCGGTCGCCGGCGCGGTGTGTATGCACCGCGACCTCGGCCACGCCGACAGTCTCGCGGTCGGCATGTTCCTGCAGACCCTGGTGCTCGCGCTGACCGAACGCGGCCTTGACACCTGCGTACAGGTTTCGGTCGCCTACTTTCCGGACGTGCTGCGCGAACAACTCGACATCCCCGACGAGCTGCAGGTGCTGTGCGGCATCGCGATCGGATACGCGGACCCCGACTTTCCGGCCAACCGCGTGCGCACGCCGCGAAACACCGTCGACGAAAACGTCGTGATCCTCGACGGCTGAGGACGGGTCGGGCGGGTCAAATCGTCACCTGACGCTCACCGACACGTCACGCGCCCGATGCCGCCCGGAGATGCGGCTGGGCGACCGTGCAGCCATGAGCACCGCTTCTGTCCTCATCGCCCCCGACGAAATCGGCGGCGGGTCAACCCCCACGCCGCGCTACACCCTGCTGCTGACGACCGATGCCACGCTCGTCGAAAGCGTGCAACGGCTGCGCCACGAGGTGTTCACCGCCGAACCCGGCTTCGCACTGCAGGGTTCGGGGGACGGTTTGGACGCCGACCGCTTCGACGAGCACTGCGATCACCTGCTGGTCCGCGAGGACGTCACCGGCGAACTCGTCGGCTGCTATCGCATGCTGCCGCCGGCGGGCGCCCTGTCTGCCGGAAGTCTGTACAGCGCAACCGAATTCGACGTCCGTGCGTTCGCTCCGCTGCGGCCGGCCCTGGTCGAGATGGGCCGCGCGGTGGTGCGGCCCGACCACCGCAACGGGGCGGTCGTCCTGCTGATGTGGGCCGGGATCCTGGCCTACCTCGACCGCTGCGGCTACGACTACGTGACCGGTTGTGTGTCGGTGCCCGTCCGCGGCCCCGACGGTCAGCCCCCGGGCGCGCAGATCCGCGGCGTGCGCGACTTCGTCCGTCGCCGGCATGCCGCCCCGGCCCGCTATACGGTGCACCCGCACCGGCCGGTGACCGTCGACGGCAGACGGCTCGACGAGATCGCTCCGCCAGATCGGATCGTCGTGCCCGCGCTCATGCGCGGCTACCTGCGGCTCGGCGCGCAGGTGTGCGGCGAACCCGCACACGACCCCGACTTCGGGGTGGGCGACTTCCCGGCGCTGCTCGACAAGCGCCGAGCGGACACGCGCTACCTGAGCAGGCTGAGGGCGGTCGACGCGGCCGCCGGGATCGCGTCGTGACGGTCCTGGAGAGCTGGGTGCCGCGGGGGGAGTGCGGCGCAGGCTGCGTCAGCGACACCGCGCGGCAGGGCGGACGGCGGGCGATCGTCGCGTGCCGGGCCGCGCTGCGGATCACCTCGGCCGTCTCGCTCCTGTTGCTGGCGCCGCTGCTGGCCGTCCCGGCGCCGGGCCGATCTCGACTGCAACGCGGCTACTGCCGGGTGCTGCTGGCCTGCCTGGGGGTGCGGACCAGGGTGTCCGGCGGTCCGATCCGCAACCTGCGCGGCGTTCTGGTGGTCAGCGGGCATGTCTCCTGGGTGGACGTCTTCGCGATCGGCTCGGTGCTGCCGGGGCGGTTCGTCGCCAAGTCCGAACTCGTCGGCTGGCCTGGACTCGGACTGCTGGCCCGGCTGCTGAAGGTGATCCCGATCGAGCGGGCGAACCTGCGGCGGCTGCCCGACGTGGTCGGGGCCGTCAGCCGTGGACTGCGGGCCGGGCACACCGTCGTCGCATTCCCCGAGGGCACCACCTACTGCGGGCTTGCGTACGGACGCTTCCGGCCGGCCATGTTCCAGGCGGCCGTCGACGCGGGAAGGCCGGTGCAGCCGCTGCGGCTGAGCTACCACGACGCCGACGGCGCCGCCTCCACGGTCGCCGCCTATGTGGGCGACGACACGCTGCTCGCGTCGATCCGGCGGCTGATCACCGCGAAACGCACGGTCGTGCGGGTGCAGGTGGGGTCGTTGCAGCTCCCGGGAACCGACCGCAGGGATTTGGCGATGCGCTGCGAGGCGGCGGTCCGCGGCGGTCCGACGCGACGCTCGCACGGTCACGCGCTCGTGGCCTGAGCGGATCGGGGCAGCCCCGGCCCGACGGCTATTCTGGACTGGTTATGACCTCGGATCAGCCGGTCTACCTCGATCACGCCGCCACCACCCCGATGCACCCCGCTGCCATCGAGGCGATGACGGCCGCGCTGGCGACGGTCGGCAACGCGTCCTCGTTGCATGGCACCGGCCGCACAGCCCGACGGCGCATGGAGGAGTCCCGCGAGACGCTGGCCAACCTGCTGGGCGCCCGCCCCTCGGAGGTGATCTTCACCGCGGGGGGCACCGAGAGCGACAACCTTGCGGTCAAGGGCATCTACTGGGCCCGCCGCGACGCCGACCCGCGCCGCAGGCGCATCGTCACCACACCGGTCGAACACCACGCCGTGCTCGACTCGGTCGAATGGCTGGTCGAGCACGAGGGCGCGGAGGTGACCTGGCTGCCCGTCGAGCGGGACGGTTCGGTGACGCCGACGGCGCTGCGGGCCGCGCTGCGGGACCACGACGACGTGACCGTGGTGTCGGTGATGTGGGCCAACAACGAGGTCGGAACGATCATGCCGATCGCCGAACTCGCGGCCGTCGCCGCGGAGTTCGACGTGCCCATGCACAGCGATGCCGTGCAGGCCGTCGGCCACATCCCGGTCGATTTCGCCGCGAGCGGACTGGCGGCGATGAGCGTCGCGGCGCACAAGTTCGGCGGGCCCACCGGGATCGGCGCACTGCTGCTGCGCCGGGACGCGGCCTGCGTCCCGCTGCTGCACGGCGGCGGCCAGGAGCGCGACGTCCGTTCCGGCACACCATATGTGGCGGGTGCCGTCGCGATGGCCGCCGCGGCCAGGGTCGCGGTCGACGGTCTGGAGGCCAACGGCGCGCGGGTGTCGGCGCTCCGCGACCGCCTGATCGAAGGCGTGTTGGCCGTCATCGACGACGTCGAGGTCAACGGGGCGACGGGCGCCGCGCGGCTGCCCGGTAACTGCCACTTCACTTTTCGCGGCTGCGAGGGTGACTCGCTGCTGATGCTGTTGGACGCCAAGGGCATCGAGTGTTCGACGGGCTCGGCCTGTACCGCTGGCGTTGCCCAACCCTCACATGTGCTGATCGCGATGGGTGCGGACCCGGCCAGTGCGCGGGGGTCGCTACGACTTTCGTTGGGGCATACCAGCAGTGAGGCTGACGTCGACGCCGCACTCGCGGTGCTGCCCGCCGCGGTCGAACGGGCGCGGCAGGCTGCGCTGGCAAGTTCGGGAGTGGTTGAGTAGTGCGCGTACTGGTGGCCATGAGCGGCGGCGTGGACTCCTCGGTCGCCGCCGCCAGGATGGTCGACGCCGGCCACGACGTGATCGGTGTGCATCTGGCGCTGTCGCCCTCTCCCGGCACCCTGCGCACGGGGTCGCGTGGTTGTTGTTCGAAGGAGGACGCCGGCGACGCGCGCCGGGTCGCCGACATACTCGACATCCCGTTCTACGTATGGGATTTCGCGGACCGGTTCAAAGAAGACGTGATAGACGACTTCGTGTCGTCGTACGCCCGTGGCGAGACTCCGAACCCGTGCGTGCGGTGCAACGAGCGGATCAAGTTCTCCGCGTTGGCCGCCCGCGCGCTGGCGCTGGGCTTCGACGCGGTGGCCACCGGACACTATGCGCGGCTGTCCGACGGGCGGCTGCGCCGCGCGGTGGACGCCGCCAAGGATCAGTCGTACGTGCTCGCGGTGCTGACCGCAGAACAGCTGCGGCACGCGGTGTTCCCGGTGGGTGACACGCCGAAGCCGCAGATCCGGGAGGAGGCCGCACGTCGCGGGCTCGCGGTCGCCGACAAGCCCGACAGCCACGACATCTGCTTCATTCCCTCCGGTGACACCCAGGCGTTCCTCGGCGCGCGGATCGGGGTGCGGCGGGGTTCGGTCGTCGACGCCGCCGGCACGGTGCTCGCCGAACACGACGGGGTGCACGGGTTCACCGTCGGCCAGCGCAAGGGCCTGGGCATCGCCGGTCCGGGTCCGGACGGCCGGCCGCGGTACGTGACCGAGATCGATCCGGACACGGCGACGGTGCGGGTCGGCGCCGCCGACGACCTCGAAGTGTGGACGTTGACCGGTGAGCGGCCGATCTTCACATCCGGTGTCGCGCCGGACGGTCCGATCGAATGCCAGGTGCAGGTGCGAGCACACGGCGGGATCGAGGAGGGCGTGGCCCAACTCCGCGGCGGCCGGCTCGTGGTCGACCTGCGAACACCGCTGCGCGGTGTGGCTCCGGGTCAGACGATGGTGCTGTACCGCCCGGACCCCGCGGGCGACGAGGTGCTGGGAAGCGCGACGATCACCCGATAGCTACCCGGGGACGTTGGCCAGGATGTTCGTGATGACGATCTCGGGCACCGAGTCGGGAAACCGGCATGCGGTCACCTCTACCAGCACGACCGACTTGACGCGGTAGTCGCGACCGCAGGCACTGGCGGGCCGCGTCTGCAGGGTGTCCGCACCGACGGCCCATTCGCCCACGAACATGGGGCCCAAAGGCGTTGCGCTGCAACCGTCGACAAGCGCGACGAGGGACTCGAACGCGCGCCGCGCCGTCGCGGCATCGCGATACGCCGCTGCACCCTCGGAGATCAACCCGCCTTCGGGTGGATGCTGGAACGTTGTCTTGTGGAACTCCTCGACGTCGGGTCCGAAGGTCTGGGTCTCGGCGAAGATCCACTGGCACTGCAGGGGAGTGGTCTCGGTGAGCGGATCGATGTCGACCGGAATCTTGCCGTCCATCGTCGGGATGATCGTGAGATCCTCACCGGCTCCGGTGATCGCGCGCATCTGCGACTGATCGAGCATGATCGTCTCGACGTCGACCGGGGACAGCGACTCGTCGTCGATTCCGGGTATCGCCGGCATCGCGTGACCATCGACGAGGTGGGTGCACCCCGACGTGATCGCGACCGCCGCGCACCACACCGCTGCCGACCGTAGCGCTGCGGGCATGGTGCGTCCTTCCCAACCCTTCCCGACCGAGACTAACCCGATCGAATACTGTCAAACGAGTGAGTGCTTTCGCCGCCGCCACCGGCATCGGGTCCTGGCCCGGCACGTCGGCACGCGATGCGGCGGAGATCATTGTCGGCGAACTACACACTCTGCCGCATCTCGTGGAACTGCCCGGCCGTGGCGTCGGCGCCGACATGATCGGCCGGGCGGGGGCGCTGCTTGTCGACATCAGCATGGACACCGTGCCCCGCGGCTATCGGATCGCGGCAGGCCGCACCGCGGTTCTCCGGCGGGCCAGGAGCCTGCTGGAGGAGGACCTCGACGCGCTCGAAGAGGCTTGGGAGAAGGCGGGTTTGCGCGGTACGGGCCGCACCGTCAAGGTTCAGGCGCCCGGGCCGATCACACTGGCGGGACAGTTGGAGCTGAGCAACGGCCACCGTGCGCTCACCGATCCGGGTGCGGTGCGCGACCTCACCACATCGCTGGCCGAAGGGGTCGCTCAGCATCGGGCGCACGTCGCTCGACGGCTGAACGCCGCGGTGGTGGTGCAGTTCGACGAACCGCTGCTGTCCGCGGCGCTCGACGGCCGGCTGACTGGGGTAACCAGCCTGACGCCGGTGCACCCCGTCGACGAATCGGTGGCCATCGGCTTGCTCGACGAATGTGTCGCTGCGGTGAGCGCGCCGGTGGCCGTTCACGGATGCGCCTCGGGTCTGCCGTGGAATGTGTTGCAGCGCAGTACGGTTGACGCCCTCGCGGTCGACGCTTCCGTCCTGGTGCCCACCGATCTCGACCGCGTCGGCGAGTTCGTCGACTCCGGTCGCACGGTGGTGTTCGGCGTGGTGCCCTCGACCGCGCCGGAGGCCCGCCCCTCGTCAGAAGAGATCGCCAAGGCCGCCGTGTCGCCAACCGACCGACTCGGGTTCGCGCGTGCCGTACTCAAGGAGCGCATAGGCATCTCGCCGGCCCGCGGTCTGGCGGGCGCCACCGCCGAGTGGGCGCGCACCGCGATCGGATTGGCGCAGAAGGCGGCCGACGCCTTCGCCGAAGACCCGGACGCGATCTAGCGGCGTCTCGCCGAGTCTGCACCAGGGCCGTGTTCTGCGCGAAATCGCGACCCTGCGGCAGAAATCGGCACAGCGAGCGCGCAAAGTGCAACCAAGGGGTTGCGTATTACCGCTCGGAAGCCTAGCGTGAAGCGCAACCAGGAGGTTGCATATGAGTACGGATCGAATCGAGAAGGAAGTGGTGTTGAAGGCGCCGCTCGAGCGCGTCTGGCGGGCGATCAGCGACGCCGACGAGTTCGGCCAATGGTTCGGTGTGCGCTTCGACGGGCCGTTCGTTGCCGGTACCTCGATCACCGGTGTCATGACGCCGACGGCGGTCGACGCCGACGTCGCCCGGCAGCAGGAGCCGTATGCCGGCACGGCTGACGCGTGGCACATCGAAGCGGTCGAACCGCCACGACGGCTGGCGTTTCGCTGGCACCCCTACGGGGTCGAGGAAGGTGCCGACGTCTCCGAAGAACCGACGACCTTGGTGGAGTTCACGCTCGAGGAGGTCGCCGAGGGCGTGCTCCTGCGCATCGTCGAGTCCGGCTTCGACGCGCTGCCCGCGCACCGGCGGGCCTCGGCGTTCGAGGGCAACAGCCAGGGCTGGGCCGCGCAGACCGAACTGGTGCGCAAGTACCTCGCGGTCAGCGAGGCCGTGTGAGCACAATGACGGCCGACGCGCCGTTGTCGTCGTTCTTCAACGCGCTGGGGGATCCGAACCGTCTGCGTATCGTCACCCGGCTGTGCGACGGCGGACCGTGCTCGACCAGCGAAGTCACCGAGGTGGTGGCGGTCAGCCGGCAGGCTACGACGAAACACCTCTTGCTGCTGGAGTCGGTCGGCCTGGTGAGCAGCGAGCGCAGCGGGCGCGAGCGCATTTGGCGGGTGCGGCCCGAACCCCTCGCCGACGCCGGCGAGTACTTGGAGAGGCTGTCGCGGCGGTGGGACCGCGCCATCGACCGGCTGCGAGCCCACGTCGAGGAGGGCTGAGGTCCCGCATCGCCGGCGATTTGCGGCGTCCGAATCGGGTGCTGCGCTTCGGGGTGCTCTCATGCAAGAATGCTTTTCAGGCGATGTCGTTCGCCTTTGCCGAGAAGGGAATGGTGTTCGGATGAACCCGCGCCTCGCCGCAGGTGCCGGCGTGGTGTCCGTATTCCTCCTGCTGAGCGGATCGGGTGCGGTGGTCGCGTACGCCCACCCCGGCGACTCGCGCGGCTCCGACCGTGGACACAGCTCCGATCGGGGTGGCAGTCACGGCCGCGGATCCACCAACGGCAAGCACGACAACGACCGCGGCAACGGCAGCCGCCCCAATGGCAGCAAACAGGGCGGTGCCCTCAGCCGCCCCGCCGCGGCCCCGGAATCACGGGTCGGCTCGGGCCGCGAGGACCTCAAGACGACATCGGGCAACCGGTCGGCCGCCGCACCGAGCCCCGAGACCGCCGGGCGCGTCGCACCGAGCCCGCAGACGGCCGCCCGCGTGGCGTCCACCTCCGAGCCGGAGGCTCGGGTGGCGGCCGGCCCGGAGTCGGCCAACCGGTCGGCCGTAGCCGGTGAGGAACCCGTCGTCGAGGCGCCCGTGGGCACCGCGTCGGCCGGACCGGTCGCGGCGGGCGGATCCGCCGCCGGTGCGCTCGCGCCCGCGTTCGAACCCCCTCAGGTGACGTTCGGAAACGGTCGCACCTCGCAGAGCCGCGGTCCCGCGCCTGAAGCCGGAGGGGAATCGCCCGCACAGGCGCCCCCGGTCTCGTCGCCCGGCCAGTCGGCTTCGATGCCCCCGGAGTCGCTGCCGCCGCTCGCACCGACTCCGTTGAGCGGGGACACCACTCCACCCGCGGTGGTGCGCCAGTTCGTCGTCGCGCCCGGCGCCGGCACCACCGATCCCCTGTGGGGCATCGCCGGGTTGCTGCTCATCCCCGTGGCGGGCGCCGCCCTCGGGTACCGACAGGCGAAGGCGGCCCAGGCGGCCGAGCGGATCGGCCGACCCTGATCAGCTCCGCAGATCCTTGCGGAGAATCTTGCCGGACGCCGACTTCGGCACCGCGTCGATGAACGCGACCTGGCGGACCTTCTTGTACGGCGCCACCTCGCCCGCGACGAAGTCGCTCACCTGCTGCTCGGTGAGCTCCGCGCCGGATCGCTTGACCACGAACGCCTTCGGCACCTCCTCGCCCTCGGCGTCGGGTACCCCGACGACGGCGGCGTCGGCGATGTCGGGATGGCTCAGCAGCACGGCCTCCAGTTCGGCCGGTGGGACCTGGTAGCCCTTGTACTTGATCAACTCCTTGAGCCGGTCGACGATGTATACGCAGCCGTCGGCGTCGACCTGCGCTAGGTCGCCGGTGTGCAACCAGCCCTGGTCGTCGATCGTCTCCCTGGTGGCCTCCTCGTTGCCGAGGTAACCGGCCATCACGTTAGGTCCCTTGAACCACAGTTCGCCGGTGTCGCTCAAACCCTCTGCGGGCGGGTCGATCTCGTCGCCGGTCTCGGGGTCGACGATCTTCGACGCGGCGTTCGACACCGTCCAGCCGACCGAGCTCAGTGGTGCCACCATGTTCATCTCGTGCTGGCCGCCGTCGAACGGGGTGATGTGGCTGACCGGGCTGAGCTCGCTCATGCCGTAACCCTGAACCACGCGACACCCCAACCGTTCTGCGACTGCGTGGCCGAGATCGGCGTCCAACGGAGCGGCACCCGACATCACGACGTTCAACGAGGACAGGTCGTATTCGTCGATCAACGGGTGCTTGGCCAGCGCCACGGCGACCGGAGGCGCGATGAACGCGATGGTGCACGCGTGATTCTGGATGTTGCCGAGGAATTCGCCGAGATCGAAGTTCGGCATGATCACCAACCGTGCCCGCGCATGCAGTGCCGCGTTGAGCAGCACGGTCATCCCGTAGATGTGGAAGAACGGCAGAACGGCGAGCACGGTGTCGTCGGCGACCATGCCGTGCAGGGGCCGGATCTGCGCGACGTTGGCCACCAGGTTGCGGTGAGTGAGCATGACGCCCTTGGGGTTTCCGGTCGTACCCGAGCTGTACGGCAGCGCGGCCAGATGTGACGACGGTGCGAAGCTCACGTCCGGCGCCGGATGGCCGGGGCCCATCAGGTCCTCGGCGTTCGGGTGTCCGCCGGCGTCCTGGCCGGCACCGTCGAGCACGACGAGTGCGTCACCGGCGATGCCCGCCGCCGCGGCCCCCTCCTCGGCCTGCGCCAGCAGCGGCGAAACCGTCACGAGCATCCTGGCCTTGGAGTCGGTCAACTGCTTGGCGATGTCCTTGGCGGTGAACAACGCGTTGATGGTCGTCGCGGTCGCGCCCGCGCGCAGAATGCCGTGGAATGCGACCGCGAACCCCGAACTGTTCGGCGAGAGCAGACCAACGACGTCGCCGACGCCGATCCCGCGCCCGGCGAGTGCGCCCGCGAACGCGTCGATGCGTGCGATCACTTCGCGATATGTCGTCTCGCGGCCGGACTTCGCATCGACAAGCGCGATGCGGTCGAGGTCTGCCTCCGCGATTTCGCCGAACAGGTAGTCGTAGACGCTGGTGGACGGGATGTCGACCTCAGGAAAGGGACTCGCGAAACTCATCGCGTCTCCGATCGATTCATGGCCTCTCGGCTGTTTGTTCCGAACTCGTCGAATTGTCTGAGTCGAGCTGTTTGATGAGTTTCCTGGGCGCGGTCAACCGAAACGACGCGTCGATCAGCTCCCGCACCTCGTCCCAGTCGATGGTCCCGGCCGACAGGTCGAGCCCGAGCCACCCCGACGGCCCGAGGTACGCGGGGGAGAAGAACCGGGCATCGTCCTGCAGCGCGTGCCGTTCGCTTTTGTCGACCTTGACCAGGATGGACTGCGGGTACTGAATGTAGTCGCCCCTGTGCGGCGGTTTGACGCTGCCGCTGTACATCGCGAACATCTTGGCGGCGAAGAAGGCGGGCCGTCCGTGCGAGATCTTCTCGTAGGCCTCGGGAAAGGACAGCGCCAGCCTCCGTACTCGTGCCAGCACCGGGTCGTCGTCGCGGAACATGATCGGGTGCGGCATGGGGTCAGGGTAACGGTGCGGTGCTGTCGGGCCGCTCGGTTAGCCTGCGAAGGTGACCTCCAAGCGTGCCGAAGACGCGCTGGCCGCGCAGTCCGACGACGGCCCCGACGCCGACGTGCGTCGCCGCTGGCAGAAGCTCGCCGACGAGGTGCGCGAGCATCAGTTCCGCTATTACGTGCGCGACTCGCCGATCATCACCGACGCAGAGTTCGACGCGCTGCTCCGGGAACTGGAGGGCCTCGAGGAGGACCACCCCGAACTGCGCACCCCGGACTCGCCGACCCAGTTGGTGGGCGGGGCCGGGTTCGCCACCGACTTCACCCCGGCCGAGCACCTCGAACGGATGCTGAGCCTGGACAACGCGTTCACACCCGAGGAGCTGGCCGGGTGGGCGGGCCGGCTCAAGGGCGAGATCGGCCCAAACGTGCTGCAGGACGCGCACTTCCTGTGTGAGCTCAAGATCGACGGCGTCGCCCTGTCTCTGGTGTACCGCGAGGGCCGGCTGGAGCGGGCGGCCACCCGAGGCGACGGCCGCACCGGTGAGGACGTCACGCTGAACGCCCGCACCATCGCCGGCATCCCCGAAAAGCTCAGGCACAGCGACGAATTCCCGCAGCCCAAGGTTCTCGAGGTACGCGGTGAGGTGTTCTTCCGCGTGGCCGACTTCGAGGAACTCAACGCCGGCCTGGTCGCCGATGGCAAGCCGCCGTTCGCCAATCCCCGCAACAGCGCGGCGGGCTCGCTGCGGCAGAAGAACCCGGCGGTCACCGCGCGCCGCAAGCTGCGGATGATCTGCCACGGCGTCGGCCACGCCGAGGGGTTCCGGCCCAAGACGCTGCACGACGCCTATCTGGCGCTGGCGGCATGGGGGCTGCCGGTCTCCGAACACACCGCGCAGGTCAAGGGGATCGACGCGGTCACCGAGCGCATCGCTTACTGGGGCGAACACCGCCACGACGTCGAACACGAAATCGACGGTGTGGTGGTCAAAGTCGACGATGTGTCGCTGCAGCGCCGGCTCGGGGCGACGTCGCGGGCGCCGCGCTGGGCCATCGCCTACAAGTTCCCGCCCGAGGAGGCGCAGACCAAGCTGCTCGACATCAAGGTCAATGTCGGGCGCACCGGTCGGGTCACGCCGTTCGCCTGGATGGAGCCGGTGAAGGTGGCCGGCTCGACGGTCAGCCAGGCCACGTTGCACAACGCCTCGGAGGTCAAGCGCAAGGGCGTGCTCATCGGGGACACGGTGGTCATCCGCAAGGCGGGTGACGTGATCCCCGAAGTGCTCGGGCCGGTCGTCGATCTGCGTGACGGCTCCGAACGCGAGTTCGTGATGCCGACCCACTGTCCGGAGTGTGGAACCAAGCTCGCGCCCGCGAAGGAGGGCGACGCCGACATCCGCTGCCCGAACACGCGATCCTGTCCGGCGCAGTTGCGCGAACGCGTGTTTCACGTCGCAGGTCGCGGTGCGTTCGACATCGAGGGTCTGGGCTATGAGGCGGGCACCGCGCTGCTGCAAGCCGGTGTCATCGCTGACGAGGGTGACCTGTTCACGTTGACCGAAGATGACCTGCTGCGCACGGATCTGTTCACGACGAAGAACGGTCAGCTCTCGGCCAACGGCAAACGGCTACTGGCCAATCTGGACAGGGCCAAATCGCAACCGCTGTGGCGGGTGCTGGTCGCACTGTCGATCCGTCACGTCGGACCGACGGCAGCGCGCGCGCTGGCCACCGAGTACGGCAGCCTCGACGCCGTCATGGCGGCCTCGGAGGACGAACTGGCCGTCGTCGAGGGCGTCGGGCCGACGATCGCGGCGGCGGTCACCGAGTGGTTCACCGTCGACTGGCACCGCGCGATCGTCGAGAAGTGGCGCGAAGCCGGGGTGCGGATGGCCGACGAACGCGACGCCAGCATCGAACGGACGTTGGAGGGGCTGTCGATCGTCGTCACCGGCTCGCTGACCGGGTTCTCCCGCGACGAGGCCAAGGAGGCGATCGTCGCGCGCGGCGGCAAGGCGGCCGGTTCCGTGTCGAAGAAGACGGCGTACGTGGTCGCGGGTGATTCGCCGGGGTCGAAGTACGACAAGGCCGTCGAATTGGGGGTACCGATCCTCGACGAGGACGGTTTCGCCCGCCTGCTGGAGAACGGCCCCGACGGGGTCTGAGGTCGCCGCTCGCCCGAGCGCTCCGCGTTTGTCCGGCCCGCCCACGGGGCACCCGACTGGGCGAATCGACAAGGAGTGGTGATGGCGATCTGCGATACGTGTGGCAACGACTACGACAAGGCGTTCACCGTGACGTGGCCCGACGGGCGCAGCGGGACGTTCGACAGCGTCGAGTGCGCGGCCGTACAGCTGGCCCCGGAGTGTGCGCACTGCGGGTGTCGAATCCTCGGACACGGCATCGAAACCGAGGAAGCGATCTTCTGCTGCGCGCACTGCGCCCGCAAGGACACCAACGCCGACGTCAACGACCGCTGGCCGGTTCCGGCGGGCGGCTGACGGGTTACGTTCTGTCGCAACGGTTCCCGTGCTGAGACGTCAGCGCAGGATCGTCGCGACGATCCCCGCGAGATAGCCGAGCCGGGCGACTTCCGACGGCCGGAACAACGGCCCGCCCGGCCTGCCCAGCACGACAGCGGTGCGGGGGTCGCCGAGCGGCGCGGCCGCCAGCGTGGTCGCCATGTCGCGCCATACCTGCGGCACCCACGCCGCGTCACCGTCGAGCGCCTCGGCGTGATTCAGCGGCAGCCACGGCGTCTCTTCCACCTGGGTCTCGGGCGCACCGGGGCTGCCGACGAGACGTTGCGGCCCGTTGTCGGTCAACCGCACGACAGAGGTCCAGCCCACGCGCAGCACCCTGGGGGCCTCGTCGGCGAGCACCTGCAGCTTGTTCTTGCGGTCCGCGGCGGCGATGTGGTCGATGAGTTCGAGTTCGCGATGCGCCTCGAGCAGCCCGGTGTGCGGACGGATGGAGTCGACGTAGACGCCCTTGATCTGCTCGGCGGCGGTGATGAGCATGTCGGGCATCGCGCCCCCCGGCAGTTCGACGACCAGATCGTCGACGGCGTAACCGGCCGACCGTTCCACGACGTCGAGCGACAGAATGTCGGCGCCCACCGACCCGAGCGCCACGGCCAGGGAGCCGAGGCTGCCGGGTCGGTCCTCGAGCTGGACCCGCAGCAGGTACGTAGGCACGCGCAACACTGTTGCACAGAGCGCCGGGGTGGGCATTCCGGCCTCAGCGCCCGCAACGGCGGTGACTAGGCTTGCGTGTCGTGTCGCAGATCTCCCGAGATGAGGTAGCCCACCTGGCGCGCCTGGCCCGCCTCGCGCTGAGCGAAGACGAGCTGGACAGCTACGCCGGGCAGTTGGACGCCATCCTCGGTCACGTCAGCCAGATCCAGTCCGTCGACGTCGAGGGGGTCAAACCCACCGGCAACCCGCTCACCGACGTCAACGTGTTCCGGCCGGACACGGTCGAGCCGTGCCTGACGCAGGAGGAGGCGCTGGATCAGGCGCCGAAGACCGCCGAGGGCCGGTTCGCGGTCCCGCGGATCCTGGGGGAGGCGCAGTGAGCGACCTCACTCGGATGGACGCGGCGACGCTCGGGGAGAAGATCGCCGCCAAGGAGGTGTCGTCGACCGAAATCACCCAGGCGCACCTGGACCAGATCGCGGCCACCGACGAGCGCTATCACGCGTTCCTGCATGTCGCCGAGGAGCGTGCGTTGGAAGCGGCGGCGCGCGTCGACTCCGCCGTCGCTGCCGGAGAGGATCTGCCCTCGCCGCTGGCCGGGGTTCCGGTCGCACTCAAGGACGTGTTCACCACCACCGACATGCCGACCACCTGCGGGTCGAAGATCCTCGAGGGCTGGACCTCGCCGTACGACGCGACCGTCACCATGCGTTTGCGCGCGGCGGGCCTGCCGATCCTCGGCAAGACCAACATGGACGAGTTCGCGATGGGGTCCTCGACCGAGAACTCCGCATACGGGCCGACGCGCAACCCGTGGGACGTCGAGCGCGTTCCCGGCGGGTCCGGCGGCGGCAGTGCCGCGGCGTTGGCCGCGTTCCAGGCGCCGCTGGCCATCGGCACCGACACCGGCGGCTCGATCCGCCAGCCGGCCGCGCTGACCGCGACCGTCGGCGTGAAGCCGACGTACGGAACCGTGTCGCGGTACGGGCTCATCGCCTGCGCTTCGTCCCTCGACCAGGGCGGCCCGTGTGCCCGAACCGTTCTCGACACCGCCCTGCTGCACCAGGTGATCGCCGGGCACGACGCGAAGGATTCGACGTCGGTCGACGCCGCGGTGCCCGACGTCGTCGGCGCCGCACGCGCGGGCGCATCCGGTGACCTCGCCGGCCTGCGGATCGGCGTGGTCAAGCAGCTGCGCGGCGACGGCTACCAGCCCGGTGTGCTTGAGTCGTTCAACGCCGCCGTCGAACAACTCACCGCGCTGGGCGCCGAGGTCAGCGAGGTGGACTGCCCGCACTTCGACTACTCGCTGCCCGCCTACTACCTGATCCTGCCGTCGGAGGTGTCGAGCAACCTCGCTCGGTTCGACGCGATGCGGTACGGGCTGCGCGTCGGCGACGACGGCACCCACAGCGCCGAGGAGGTCATGGCGTTGACCCGCGCCGCGGGGTTCGGCCCGGAAGTCAAGCGCCGCATCATGATCGGCACCTACGCGTTGTCGGCGGGCTACTACGACGCCTACTACAACCAGGCGCAGAAGGTGCGCACGCTGATCGCGCGCGACCTCGACGAGGCATATCAGCGGGTCGACGTGCTGATCTCGCCGGCGACGCCGACCACGGCGTTCCCATTGGGGGAGAAGGTCAACGACCCGCTGGCGATGTACCTGTTCGACCTGTGCACGCTGCCGCTGAATCTGGCCGGACACTGCGGAATGTCGGTGCCGTCCGGTCTGTCGCCCGACGACAATCTGCCCGTCGGCCTGCAGATCATGGCGCCGGCGCTGGCCGACGACCGGCTGTACCGCGTCGGCGCGGCCTACGAGGCGGCGCGCGGACCGCTGTCGACCGCGGTCTGACGCCCGATTGACCGACGCAAACGCCGACAGAGGGCGCAAACAACCGCGCGCTCGGGGAGGATGGGGGTCATGCGCATCGGAGTTCTCACCGGCGGGGGCGACTGTCCAGGTCTCAACGCGGTCATCCGGGCGGTAGTCCGCACGTGTGACGTTCGCTACGGTTCGTCGGTCGTCGGCTTCCAGGACGGCTGGCGCGGCCTGCTGGAGAACCGCCGCATCCAACTGGCCAACGACGACCGCAACGATCGGCTGCTCGCCAAGGGCGGCACGATGCTGGGTACCGCCCGCGTGCATCCGGAGAAGTTGCGTGCCGGGCTCGACCAGATCAAGCAGACGCTCGACGACAACGGTATCGACGTGCTGATCCCGATCGGCGGGGAGGGCACGCTCACCGCCGCGCACTGGCTCTCCGAGGAGAACGTGCCCGTTGTCGGCGTGCCGAAGACCATCGACAACGACATCGACTGCACCGACCTCACATTCGGCCACGACACCGCGCTCGGGGTGGCCAGCGAGGCCATTGACCGGCTGCACAGCACGGCTGAGTCGCATCAACGCGTGATGCTCGTCGAGGTGATGGGCCGCCACGCCGGTTGGATCGCGTTGAACGCCGGGCTGGCGTCCGGTGCGCACATGACGCTCATCCCCGAGCAGCCGTTCGACGTCGAAGAGGTCTGCCGACTGATCAAACAGCGCTTCGTGCGCGGCGATTCGCATTTCATCTGTGTGGTGGCAGAGGGAGCGAAACCGGCTGAGGGGACGATGCAGCTGCGGCAGGGCGGCATCGACGAGTTCGGCCACGAGCGATTCACCGGCGTCGCACAGCAACTCGCCCTCGAGGTGGAGAAGCGCATCAACAAAGAGGTGCGCGTCACCGTGCTCGGGCACGTCCAGCGCGGCGGCACGCCGACGCCCTTCGACCGCGTGCTGGCCACCCGCTTCGGCGTCAACGCCGCTGACGCCGCGCACGCGGGGGAGTACGGGATGATGGTGTCGCTGCGCGGCCAGGAGATCGGCCGGGTTCCACTGGCCGACGCGGTCCGTCAGTTGAAGCTGGTTCCGCAGAGCCGCTACGACGACGCCGCGGAGTTCTTCGGCTGAGGTCGCTTACTAGGATCGGGGTCATGACTGCTGCGACCGCCGACCTGGTGGACTACGACGACGTCGTCGCGCGCTATGAGCCCGTGCTCGGCCTGGAGGTCCACGTCGAGCTGTCCACCGCCACCAAGATGTTCTGCGGCTGCGCCAACAGGTTCGGCGCCGAGCCCAACACCCAGGTGTGCCCCGTCTGCCTCGGCCTGCCCGGGTCGCTGCCCGTGCTCAACGAGAAGGCCGTCGAGTCGGCGATCCGCATCGGGCTCGCGCTGAACTGCGAGATCGTGCCGTGGTGCCGGTTCGCGCGGAAGAACTACTTCTATCCGGACATGCCGAAGAACTACCAGATCTCGCAGTACGACGAGCCGATCGCGATCAACGGGTATCTCGAGGTGCCGCTCGACGACGGCACGACCTGGCGCGTCGAGATCGAGCGTGCGCACATGGAAGAGGACACCGGCAAGCTGACCCACCTCGGCAGCGAGACGGGCCGCATCGAGGGCGCGACGACCTCGCTGATCGACTACAACCGTTCGGGTGTGCCGCTGATCGAGATCGTCACCAAACCCATCGAGGGCACCGGTAAGCGCGCGCCCGAGATCGCCCGCGCCTACGTGACCGCGCTTCGGGATCTGCTGCGCGGCCTCGGGGTCTCCGATGTCCGCATGGACCAGGGATCGATGCGCTGCGACTCCAACGTCTCGCTCAAACCGATCGGGCAGAAGGAGTTCGGCACCCGCACCGAGACCAAGAACGTCAACTCGTTGAAGAGCGTCGAGGTCGCCGTCCGCTACGAGATGCGCCGCCAGGCAGCAGTTCTCGATGCCGGTGGCCGAGTGACCCAGGAAACCAGGCACTTTCACGAGGACGGTTACACGTCGCCGGGTCGCAGTAAGGAAACCGCCGAGGATTACCGGTATTTCCCCGAGCCCGACCTGGAACCCGTCGCCCCCGACGCCGAGTGGATCGAGCGGCTGCGGGCGACCATCCCCGAGCTTCCGTGGGTGCTGCGCAAGCGAATCCAGCAGGACTGGGGTATCTCCGACGAGGTGATGCGCGACCTCGTCAACATCGGGGCGCTCGATCTGATCGCCGCCACTGTGCAGGAGGGCGCCTCCAGCGACGCGGCCCGCGCGTGGTGGGGAAACTTCCTGGTGCAGAAGGCCAACGAAGATGGGGTGGCGGTGTCCGACTTGCCGATCACGCCCGCGCAGGTGGCGGCGGTGGTCAAGCTCGTCGACGACGGCAAGCTGTCGAACAAGCTCGCCCGCCAAGTCGTGGAGGGCGTGCTGGCCGGCGAGGGTGAGCCCGAGCAGGTGATGAAGGACCGCGGGTTGGAAGTCGTGCGCGACGACTCGGCGCTGCAGACCGCCGTCGACGAGGCGCTGGCCGCCAATCCCGGCATCGTCGAGAAGATCCGGGGCGGCAAGGTGCAGGCCGCGGGTGCGATCGTCGGCGCCGTCATGAAGGCCACCAAGGGCCAGGCCGACGCGGCGCGGGTGCGCGAACTCGTGCTGGAGGCCTGCAACTAGCGCCGAAACTGCACACAGGGTCGTTGGCGACGCTCATCCACAGCCCTGGCCGCGGTTTCGAGCGCGGGCAGGTGGTTACGTATTGTCAGCTGGGCTGCGCGGGAATCCGCCGCCCTGCGGGAACAGCGGGAAGACGACGTCGTCGAGCTTCTCGGCATCGCCCGCCGTCTTGTTGATCGTGCCGCCCCAGATGTTGCCGTCGGGCGACATCGCCAGCGCCCACGCGTGGCCGTGCTGGTCCTGGCGCACCACCTCGGGATCGCCGGTCACCACACCGGTTTCGGGAGCGAGCCGCACGGCGACGGTCTGCTTGGTGTTGACGAGATTGACCAGAACCGACCCGTCCAGCGCGGCGCAACCCGCGACGCCGGGCCGGTCAGGCCAGGTCCACACCGTCGAGGTCTTGGAGTCCTTGGTGATGCGTTGCAACCGATCACCGGAGGCGGCGCGGTCGGTGATGTACAGCGACCCGTCCGAGTAGTCGATACACATGCCGCCCGCAGCGCCCAGGCCCGACAGCGCGGTCGTGGTCGGGGCCTGGTCGACCGTGGTGGGCTGTTCGATCCGCAGCACCTTGCCTGCCAATGACCCCGGGTTCGCCGCATCGGCGGGATTTCCCGCGTCGCCCGTCTGCACGAGCAGGGTCGTGGGGCTGGTGAAGATCAACGAGCCCGCGTTGCCGGTGTCGCCCTTCGGGATGCCGGTCAGGATCGGCTTGGGAATGTCGCCGTCGGCGATGCGGATGACACGGTTGTCCGTCGGGGTGCTGACGTAGGCGTACATCAGCCGGTCCTGCTGGTACGTCGGCGACAGCACGATGTCCATCAACCCGCCGTCGCCCGAACCGTCGACCGGCAGCGTCGTCTTCACCTTCGGTTCGGCGCGGACAGAGACCTCCTTGACCACACCGGTGGTGCGCTCGGCGACCAGGGCCGACTGGCTGTCGGGCAACATGATCAGCCCGCTGGTGCTCTCTAGACAGCCCTGCATGACGCCCGGTGCCGGGCACTCTTTCGGAAACGGCGTCGGGGGCAGCGGCGGCGGTGGCGGCGGCGTCGACGTGGGACCCGGTGCGAGCTCGGGTTCGGTGGTGAACGGTTGCGACTGCAGGTCGTCGAATCGCGCGCACCCCGACCCCGCGAGCAACGCCGCACACAACACGGCGAGCACACCCCGCATCGGCCGACGCAGTTTCATGCGAGCCAGGTTACGGATCATTCGGATGCGCGCGCCACGCACACCCGCGCGACCGCGCCGCGAGACGTCCGCGAATTAGGGTGCCGAAAGCACCGCGCCAATACCCGACTACCGGGTGACGAGCACTTACGCTGGCAGAGTGACCAGTCATACCAATGACCCACGCGCCTGGCAGCGGCCCGACGACGCGGCCGGGCAGCCCGTGTCGGCGAGCCTGGTCGACCCCGAAGACGATCTGCCCACCTCCAACTACGCAGGCGATTTCGAAACCACCGCGATCCCGCACTACGACTCGAACAGCGGTGCACCCGTCTCGACCGGGTTCGGACTGCTCAACGACCCCGAGCCACTGCCGTATGTGCAGCCCGGCGGCCGACACGCGCTGACCGACTACTCGGTCGAGCCGTCCGAGATCGGCCCCGATCCGTTCCGGGCGGGCCCCGATCGTCGCGGCACGCTCGACCTCGGCCTCCTCCTGCTGCGTGTCGCGGTGGGTGCCCTGTTCATCGGTCACGGCCTGCAGAAGGCCTTCGGGCTGTGGGGCGGGCCGGGACTCAACGGCTGGGAAGCCGAACTGTCCGACATGGGCTTCCGCTACGCCGACATCCTGACCTACGTCGGCGCCGCCGGTCAGATCGCCGCCGGGGTGCTGCTCCTCCTCGGTCTCTTCACGCCCGTGGCCGCCGCCGGTGCGCTGGCATACCTGGTGACCGGGGTTCTGGCCGAGGCGATGGTCGCCCACGAGGAAGCGCGGCTGTCGGACTTCCTGACCGACGGGCACGAGTACAAGGTGTTCCTCTTGTGCGCGGTGGCCGCCCTTGTGCTGACCGGCCCCGGCCGCTACGGGTTCGACGCCGGACGCGGGTGGGCGCGGCGGCCGTTCCTCGGCTCGCTCGGTGCGCTGGTGCTCGGCGCGGGCGCCGGTGTCGCGATCTGGGTGCTGCTCAACGGCGGCAACCCGCTGGCCTAATCCGTCGAATACGGATTCGGCACGCGACCGCCGCTGGCCTCGGTGAGGCGCGGCAACGTCGCGAACGTCACCGCCGGTAGCCGCAGGTCCCTGCCGTCCTTCAGGTGGGCGTAGCCCGCCGGCCCCTTGCCGAACCGCAGACCGTCGATGTCGTCCCACCGGACCGTCTCGCTGCCGAACAACGTGCGTGCGGTCACGTGGTCGCGGTCGGCGACCGTGCGATAGCGGGCGACGAACACCGACAACACGATCGGAATGATGAGCAGGGCCGCCACCCAGGTCAGCCCCGCGAGAACCAGCGAAAGCATGCTGAACGCCAGGAATGCAACGGCGAAATGCGCCATGGGCGAGATGCGGATGACGACGGGGGCGGGTGCGGCCTCGGGACTCACCAGGCCATCTTCGCACCGTGCCGCAATTTGACCTGTGACCAGTGCGGAGGCTACCGTCGACGGTTATGCAGGGCCTGGGGTTGCTCGTAGTAATCGGGAAGCGCGTCGATGCCGCGCCTGCCCTTACTCGGGCATAACTCCGGCACCGACGCGCGACCCTCGTACAGCTGCCCAGCTGACGGGGGTTTTTTCTTGCCCGACCATCGAATTTGAGACCCTAGAGACAGATCCGCAGAAGGATTTAGGAGAACGAACACCGTGAGCGCACCGACAACCCGACCGCTGGAGCAGGTGGCGGCAACCGTGCCCGACGACGGACATGCCACGAAACCGGCGGTGAAATCTGCGCCGGCGTCGACCAAACGTGTTACGCCGCAACAGATGACCGGCGCGCAGGCGGTGATCAGGTCGCTGGAGGAACTCGACGTCGACACGATCTTCGGCATCCCCGGCGGCGCGGTGCTGCCGGTGTACGACCCGCTGTTCGACTCCAAGAAGCTGCGCCACGTCCTGGTTCGCCACGAGCAGGGCGCCGGACATGCGGCCAGTGGTTACGCCCACGCGACCGGCAAGGTCGGCGTGATGATGGCCACCTCGGGCCCCGGCGCGACGAACCTCGTGACGCCGCTCGCCGACGCCCATATGGACTCGATCCCGGTGGTCGCGATCACCGGACAGGTCGGCCGTGGCCTGATCGGCACCGACGCCTTCCAGGAAGCCGACATCTCCGGTATCACGATGCCGATCACCAAACACAACTTCCTGGTGCGCAGCGGTGACGAGATCCCGAAGGCGATCGCGGAGGCGTTCCACATCGCGTCCTCAGGCCGTCCCGGTCCGGTGCTCGTCGACATCCCCAAGGACGTGCTGCAGGGTCAGTGCACCTTCAGCTGGCCGCCGCGGATGGACCTTCCCGGCTACAAGCCGAACACCAAACCGCACAATCGCCAGATCCGCGAGGCCGCGAAGCTGATCGCCGCCGCCCGCAAGCCGGTGCTCTACGTCGGCGGAGGCGTGATCCGCGGCGAGGCCACCGAGGGTCTGCTGGAGTTGGCCGAGCTGACCGGGATTCCCGTCGTCACCACGCTGATGGCGCGCGGTGCGTTCCCCGACAGCCATCCGCAGAACATGGGCATGCCGGGGATGCACGGCACCGTGTCCGCGGTGGCCGCCCTGCAGCGCAGCGACCTGCTGATCGCACTGGGCACCCGCTTCGACGACCGGGTGACCGGCCGGCTGGATTCCTTCGCCCCGGAGGCCAAGGTCATCCACGCCGACATCGACCCTGCCGAGATCGGCAAGAACCGCCACGCCGACGTGCCGATCGTGGGTGACATCAAGGCCGTCATCGCCGATTTGATCGTGGCGCTGCAACGCGACGGTGCCGCGGACTCGATCAAGATCGACAACTGGATGGAATACCTGCGCGGGGTGCAGGCGACCTATCCGTTGAGCTACGGCCCGCAGAGCGACGGCAGCCTCTCGCCGGAGTACGTGATCGAGACGCTGGGCAAGATGGCCGGACCCGACGCGGTGTACGTCGCGGGTGTCGGACAGCATCAGATGTGGGCCGCGCAGTTCATCTCCTACGAGAAGCCGAAGACGTGGCTGAACTCCGGCGGCCTGGGCACCATGGGGTATGCCGTGCCCGCGGCGATGGGAGCCAAGTTCGGCCGCCCGGAGGCCGAGGTTTGGGCCATCGACGGCGACGGCTGTTTTCAGATGACCAACCAGGAGTTGGCCACCTGTGCGGTCGAGGGTGCGCCGATCAAGGTGGCGCTGATCAACAACGGAAACCTCGGCATGGTGCGGCAGTGGCAGACCCTGTTCTACGAAGAGCGATACAGCCAAACGGATCTCGCCACGCACTCGCATCGCATACCCGATTTCGTCAAGCTGGCCGAAGCGCTTGGCTGTGTCGGATTGCGTTGTGAGCGAGCCGAAGACGTCGAGGAAGTGATCCGCCAGGCGCGTGAGATCAACGACCGCCCCGTGGTGATCGACTTCATCGTCGGCGCGGACGCCCAGGTGTGGCCGATGGTCGCCGCCGGCACCAGCAACGACGAGATCCAGGCCGCCCGCGGCATCCGACCGCTGTTCGACGATCCGGAAGAAGGGCACGCCTGATGAGTACCTCCGCCACCCAAACGCTGTCGGTGCTCGTCGAGGACAAACCGGGCGTCCTGGCGCGCATCGCCTCGCTGTTCTCGCGGCGCGGCTTCAACATCCAGTCCCTGGCGGTCGGTGCGACCGAGCAGAAGAACATGTCGCGCATGACGATCGTCGTGAGCGTTGACGAGGCGCCGCTCGAGCAGATCACCAAACAGCTCAACAAGCTGGTGAACGTGATCAAGATCGTCGAGCAGGAGGAAGAGAACTCGGTCTCGCGCGAGCTCGCGCTGATCAAGGTGCGCACCGACGCATCGACTCGCGGCCAGGTCATCGAGGCGGTGAACCTGTTCCGCGCCAAGGTCGTCGACGTGTCGACCGAGTCGTTGACGGTCGAGGCGACCGGCACGCCCGAAAAGCTCGAGGCACTGCTGCGGGTGCTGGAGCCCTTCGGGATTCGCGAGATCGTGCAATCCGGTGTGGTGTCGCTGTCCCGCGGTCCCCGCAGCATCGGCACCACCAAGTAGACCCTAAATCAGGTGAGAGATAAGGAAATTCAGTGGCAGTAGAGATGTTCTATGACGACGACGCGGACCTGTCGATCATCCAGGGACGCAAGGTCGGCGTCATCGGCTACGGCAGCCAGGGGCACGCGCACTCGCTGAGCCTGCGCGACTCCGGCGTCCAGGTGAAGGTCGGCCTCAAGGAAGGCTCGAAGTCCCGCGATAAGGTCGCCGAGCAGGGGCTGGATGTCGACACCCCCGCCGAGGTCGCCAAGTGGGCCGACGTCATCATGTTGCTCGCCCCCGACACCGCGCAGGCGGAGATCTTCAAGAACGACATCGAGCCCAACCTCGAGGACGGCAACGCGCTGTTCTTCGGGCACGGCCTCAACATTCATTTCGACCTGATCAAGCCGCCGTCCAACGTGACAATCGGCATGGTCGCCCCGAAGGGGCCGGGCCACCTGGTGCGCCGGCAGTTCGTCGACGGCAAGGGTGTGCCCTGCCTGATCGCGATCGACCAGGATCCCAAGGGTGAGGGCCAGGCGCTCGCCCTGTCGTACGCCAAGGGCATCGGCGGCACCCGCGCCGGCGTCATCAAGACCACCTTCAAGGACGAGACCGAGACCGACCTGTTCGGTGAGCAGGCCGTGTTGTGCGGCGGCACAGAGGAACTCGTCAAGACCGGCTTCGACGTGATGGTCGAGGCCGGGTACGCGCCCGAGTTGGCGTACTTCGAGGTACTGCACGAGCTGAAGCTCATCGTCGACCTCATGTACGAGGGCGGCATCGCGCGCATGAACTACTCGGTGTCCGACACCGCGGAGTTCGGCGGCTACCTGTCCGGTCCGCGGGTGATCGACGCCGACACCAAGGAGCGGATGCGCGGCATCCTCTCCGAGATCCAGGACGGAACGTTCGTCAAGAAACTCGTCGCCAACGTCGAAGGCGGCAACAAGGAGCTCGAGGCGCTGCGCAAGAAGAACGCCGAGCACCCGATCGAGGTCACCGGCAAGAAGCTGCGCGACCTGATGAGCTGGGTCGACCGGCCCATTACCGAAACGGCGTAAGAAGCGATTTCGGTGCGCTACCTATCGCTGTCCGATCGGTAGCGCACCGAAATCACGCGGATCAGGGGCGGTGTTCGTGCCCGGGGCGACCCTGGGTGCGGCGCCGCTCCTTCATCTCCGACTCGAACACGTGCTTGCGGCCCTGCTGGAGCTCGTCGCGCACCCGGCTCTCGTGATCGCGGAACACCGACCAGTAGTTGTCGTCGAAATCCTCGACGATCTGGAAGGTCCAGCGGCCGTAGAGCACATTGCGGCCGACGACTTCGGCCTCCAATCGCTCTGCGACGGCATCGTGTCCGGCGTCGCGCAACTTGTCGCATGCCTCACCGAGCAGCAGGTCAGCCCGACCCATCAGCTGGTGGAACGAATACAGATGCCCGCGTGCCCGTTCCACCCACTCCAACGCTTCAGACACTTTTCCGACCGCCTCCACGGTCGCGTCGTCGAGCCCCTCGGGGCGGCTGTGTTGTTCGTCTGTCTGCTGATCGGTCATGGGCGAACAGGTACCCGCATCTCGCCGCCGGTATGTCCAGACAGCGAACGGTTGCATCGGTTTCGCATCGACGAGTTTGCCCACCGCGCTATCGGTGAATCCTCGCTGGGCCCACACTCCGACGAGCAGGCTCCATGGACGACGCTGACATACCGCGGTACACGGTGCGCGTGGTGGCCGAGCGCGTTGGCGTGCCCACCGCGACGCTGCGCAGCTGGAGCCGGCGCTACGGCGTCGGGCCGTCGCACCACCGGCCCGGCCGGCACCGGCTCTACAGCGACAACGACGTCGCGGCCGTACGCCACATGCATGACCTCATCGGGCAGGGGACCAGCCCGCGCAGTGCGGCCCAACTGGCGACCGAGGCCGTCGTGCCGCCGCGCGGTGACGTCGCTTCGCTGTTGGCGGCCGCATTCGCCCTCGACCTCGCCGCGCTCAGCGCGCTGCTGGAGACCCACGTCCGTCATTTCGGCGTGATCGACACGTGGGACCTGTTGGTACAGCCCGCGTTCGCGGCCGTCGTGACCAGGCAGTACGAGGACGGCGGATGCATCGACGTCGAGCACGCCCTGTCGTGGACGGTGTCGCGGTCGATGCACCACACGCCGCTCGTGAGCCTCGACGCGTCGACGTCGGTCATCTTGGCGTGCACCTCGCGCGAGACGCACGTGTTGGCGCTCGAGGCGCTGCGTGCCGCCCTCGCCGAACGCGGGCGCGGTGCGCTGATCCTGGGCGCCACCGTGCCGGCGACGGCTTTGACCGACGCGATCGCACGCGTGAGCACGCCCGTCCGGGCGGTGCTGTGGTCACAGACCGCCGATACTGCCGACATGGATATGGTCCGCGCGGCCGCCGTCGGCGCCGAGGTCCTGCTCGGAGGGTCCGGCTGGGACGACTGCGCCGACGGTTCGGCCACGCGCGTGTACAGCCTGGGTGAGGCCGTCGAGCGGTGTACGGCCGGCCCGTGACCGAGGCGCATCGTCCGTGCATCGGTTAGTCCGGCGGATTTGGGTACATACATGAGGTGTCCGCAATGACCACGGCGACGACGGAGACTACGGACGAGTCCGTCGTACTTCTCGACGAACAGGGCCGACAGATCGGCAGTGCCGCCAAGACCACCGTGCATCACGCCGCGACACCGCTGCACCTGGGCTTTTCCTGCTATCTGTTCGACGCGGACGGCAGCGTGCTGTTGACCCGCCGCGCATTGAACAAGACGACATGGCCCGGGGTCTGGTCCAACTCGTTCTGCGGGCACCCGGCGCCCGGGGAACAGGTCGAGGACGCGGTGCGCCGCCGAGCCGAGCAGGAGCTGGGTGTACCGATCGAATCGGTCGTCTGCGTGCTGCCGGACTTCCGTTACCGCGCCGTCGCGGCCGACGGCACCGTCGAGAACGAGATCTGCCCGGTGTTCTTCGCCCGCTGCCGCGCCCGGTTGCGACCCGATCCCAGCGAGGTCATGGAGTGGATGTGGGTGTCGTGGGAGCAGCTCCGCTCCGCAGTCGGGCTGCCGTGGTCGATCAGCCCGTGGGCCATGGAGCAGATACCGCTACTCGACGAGCCCTACTTGCAGGGGTCGTGGCCCCAGTTCATCAGCGAGTAACGCCACGCTGAGTGCTCGATGTCGCCGCTTGGCCGCTGGGCCAGATGGCGGTGTGCGTAGCCGACGACCTTGCGCATGTGGGCGTAGTCGTCGTCGTCCAACTCCGACTTCTTCTTACGTAACAGTTCGACGATGCGCCGGCCGCTTTCGTGCCCGGTCGACTCGCCACCGTCGGACTTCTGCCCGACGCCTTTGGATTCGGCTGTCTCGAGCCACTTTTCGAGTTCGGAGGCCGTCAAGTTGACGGCGTCGGTGAACTCGGTATAGGTCGTGGCGTGATCGTCGGCCACGGCGCTACTTCTTCTTCAGCGATTCCGGCTTGTGCACCGCGTCGCGGCCGCTCTTGGCGCTGCGCACCCGGTATTGCGGGTTGTCGGAGTCAGCGCGCACGGTGCGGCCCGCCGCTTCCGTGTCAGAGGTGATCTTCTCCTCGACGGTGCCGGTCACGGTGGTGCCGTGGCTCTTCCACTGCACCTTGTCGCCCTTGTGGATGTCCTTGCTCATCCCGGCGGTATACCCGGGCGCCTCGGCGCAAAACGGGATCAGCCGCGCGAGCGCTGCCGATAGAGACGCTCGGCGTAGGCGAGATCGTCACGCCACAGGCGGGTGGCCGCATACCGCATGAACGGGGTGATCAGCGGCGCGCCGCGGAGGGCATGGGCGAAGCCGGGGCGGTCGGAGTGGGCGATCACCGCCTCGATGACCGCGGTGCGGGGCGCGCCGTCGGTGCCCGGTCCGAGCGGGGTGGCATGCGTCTCGACCACGCTTCCCGCCCCTTCTCCGTCGACGATGCGCATCACGATGGTGCGTGGCTCCGGTGCGGTGAACTCCGCGATCACCGGAACACCGAGTCGCCCGACCCGGAAGGTGACCGCGACGAGGAAGCGGTCGCCATCCTCGGGAAGGTCGTCGTCGGCGGTCGGCGCCGAAAGCACCTCGAGGCGGGTGAACGAATACGGGTGGAACCACGCGCCGTGCCACGGGTCGAGTCGGTTGGCGATCACGTCCGCTGGTTCGCACGTGCCGACGAGCCGGGTCACCGCCGAGAGCCGCGGCCCGTCCGGTCGCATCGGCAATATCGGTGTCTCGGTGGGCGTTTCGCCGCCGATCGCGTCCAGTCGCACCCACGTGAGCACACCGTCGTCGTGAGCGGGGAAGGGTCGCCAGCTCCAGGTGCGGCCGCCGTCGAAGCGCAGGCCGTGCCACGGGCAGATCAGCGTTCCGCAGTCCACCATCCCGGTCGACAGATCGGCTCCGAGATGGGGGCAGGCCGCCGGCCCGACCGCGAGCGCCCCGCCCTCGGCGCGCCAAGCGACCAGTTCGACGCCACCGACCGTGGCGCCGATCGGCCGTTTGCCTATGGTGTCGCTGGCCGCGATGGCATACCAGTTTCCGCTCGGCCTACCCTGCGAACGCCGCAGCGCGGAGTTGATCAGCGACGGTTGGGCGTCGTCGTACGTCGGCCGCTGACCGGACCAAGCGGTGCGCGGAAGCACTTGGAACGGGGTGGTTTTCGCCAGCCGCGCCTTGAGTTCGGCAAGCATGCTCATGCGAGCTGCCTTTCCGCCAGCCGTCGCAACGGTGCGAAGCGCCCCTGTGTGGGGACCGTCTGGATGTCGTGCCCGGTAAGGCCGAAACCCTTGAGCAGCAGGTTGGCCGCGGACCACCCCGTGGTTGCGGCGCGCTCCATCAACGCGACCGGCAGGTCGATGCGGATGCCGTCACCCGCCAGGGCCAGGCCAGGCTGCGGCGTCGCCACGGTCGGGCGGCGCGCGAAGTCGCCGGGCGCAAACCGAGGGCAGTCCTGACGGGTCAGCACCCGTTCGCCGACGACGTTCGCAGAGGCGGTCTCGGGATACAGTTCCCGCATCCGGATCGGCAACCGTTCCAACACGTCCTCGGTGCCGTCGGTCGCCGCGTACGAGTGCAACTCGACCACCGAGCCGCCGGTGCGGCGCGACCAGTCCGCCGCCTCCCGCTCATATCGCTCCAGCACGCTCACATTGTCCAGCGGCGGACGCCCGCCCGTCCCGAGAAATGCCGGACGGTCCGGCTTCACGGGCCGGTCGAGCCACAGCCGCTGTACGACGAACAGTGCGGCCGTACGCATCGCGGCGATGTCGGACCGCCACCGCTCGTCGCCAAGGGACGCCGAATCGCCGACGATCTTCTGCAAACCCGCGACATCGGTGGCCAGCACGACGCCGTCGGCGTCGATGCGGTCAGCGCCGTCCGTATGAACCGAGAAGCGATCGCCGCGGCGGATCTCGGTGACCGATACGCCGGTGTGCACCCGCACGTCCAGCGACCGCAGGTAGGCGCGCAGCGGATCCCACAGCGCGGTGTGGAAGTTCGCGTTGGCGACGTCGAACACCAGGCCCTCGCTGGACCCCAGGAAGTAGATGTGGAACATCGTCGCCAGCTCGGCGGCCGAGAGGTTGGTCGGCTCGGCGAAGAAGCTGCGTGAGAAGACCTCGAAGGCCAGATGGCGGGCGGGTTCGGGAAAGTTGATGTCGCGCAGGAACGTATCGGCGTCGATGTGGTCGAGCCGGTCATAGATCCCGGGCACCGAGACCGCGGCCAACGGCGCCGCGGCGCGCGCGTTCAGCCGCACCAGATCACGCAGCCGGAACGTGGGGCTGCGCAGCGCGAACGCCACCGCATTCCACGGCGGCGTCTGGGGCAGGCCGCGGAACGTGTCGCGTCGGCCGTACGCGTCGACAAGGGGATAGTCCGAGACCGGGGTGAGCATGCCCAGGGCGGGGTCGATGCGCCGCAACAGGTTCCGCAGGTTGTAATACTGCCGGAAGAACGCGTGAAAGCCGCGGTTCATGGCCACGGGGGTGCCGTCGTCGAGCGACTCGGTCCAACCGCCGACGCGACCGCCGAGATAGGTTTCGCGTTCGAGGATGTCGACGCTCACGCCGCGTTCGGCCAACCCGGTGGCCGCGGTCAGCCCTGCGATGCCGCCGCCGACGACGACCACGTGCGGTTTGTCCCGAACGCGGTTCGCATCGGGCTGAGGTGCGGAGTGCGTGATGCGGCGCGGATCGGTCATCGCGGCGCCTCGGCGAGGAAGGTGTGCACGATGTTGCGTTGCCAGCCCGGCATCGTCTCGCTGTGCACCGCGGTGAAACCGTTGCGGCGCAACCGGTCACGGAAATCAGCGGCGCCGTCGAAGCGGTTCACGCTGCGCCGCAGATACCGGTACAGCGATGCGTCTCCACTGCGCAGGCGACCGCTCGGAATGATGATCGCGGCACAGACGGCGTTCCACACGGCGGTCGCGATGCGCGAATCGCGCACCGAGTACTCGTGGACCGCCAGCGACGCTCCCGGCCGCAGCAATGAGAGGAACTCTCGCAGTTGCGCATCGGGATCCGGGAGGTTGCGGATGAGGTAGGCGGCGAAGATGCCGTCGAAGGGTCCGGTCACGCCGACATCGGCGAGGTTCTCGATCCGGCTGTGGACGAAACGCACCGACGACGGCCACTGTTTGGCCCTCGCCTCGGCCAGCATGCCGTCCGAACCGTCGACGCCGACGATCTCCGCATGAGGTGCCACCGCCAACAGGGCGGCGGTCGATGCGCCGGTTCCGCATCCCGCGTCGAGCAGGCGGAGCCCGCGACCCTCGTCGGGCAGCCGCATTCGCTGCGCGGAGATCCGAAGGTGCTCATGGTATCCGGGATTGGAGTTGACGAGCGTGTCGTAGGACGATGCACCGTCGTCGAACGCGGCCGGAACATCCGAGGGGTCATCGGCATCTCGACCCTCGCTGACCTTCACGAAGCATCCCTTCTCTGTGCGCGCAGCCGCTGCCGTTCCCACAGCAGAAGCACAGCGGTGACCATCGCCCAGCCGAAGAGGAAGTCTTCCACTGGAATGTCGAACGGGAACCGGATCCCGCTGGTGTGCTGATCGTCGTAGATGACGATCGGTGCGCTGAGCTTGGTGAGCCAACCGTCGACCGGTATCTGGAAACCGAGCACGATCACCATGGAGATCCAGTACGCGGCCTTGCGGAACAACCCGGTGCGAAGGACACCCAACTCGAGTGCGCAGACGGCGAGTACGGCCAGTACGGCGGGCATCGTGTATCCCAGTCCGTTCACTTGACGTTCTCCGCGTGGTCGCGCGTCCGCTGCAGCCGCGACAGGATCGCGGTGACGGCGTTGTAGGTCAGCAGCCCGCACAGCGGGATCACGATGAAGAACAGCAGTTCCTCGATGGGCATCACGCCCGGTACGTCGACGCCGGTCACGTACTTGGAGTTGTACGTCCAGATGTCGGCGAAGATCGCGATCACATCCCAGACGACGAACACGGCGGCGACGGGCAGCACCGCGGCCGCGACCCTGCGCCCCTGTCGGTACACGCCCTCGCCGAAGATCTCCAAAGGCGCCGTGATCAGAAGACAGGCGGCCAGTACCAACAGGTATTGCCACTTGTCCATCGTCACGCCTTGCGGTCCCGGTGTCGCGCCCGCCACGCCTTCAGGAGACCGGCGCACCCGACGCGGATGCGGCGTCCGGTGCCGACGGTCGCGCGCTGGCTGAAGACCGCGAAGTCGATTTCCTCGATGCGGTCCAGGATTTCGGAGTACAGGGTCAGCGCGACCGCGACGCAGGGGCGCGACCGCGGGCTGAGGTGGGCGATACCGCGCCGCGCGAAGTCGTACACGCGCCGGTTGATGGCGTGCTGCTCCACCAGGGCCCGGCGAACCTTCGCGTCGGTGCGGCGGTTCTCGTGGCACCACGTCAGCACGTCGCGGTCAACGCCGTACGCGGCGAGTTCGTCGGCGGGCAGGTACACCCGGCCCCGCTCGAGGTCCTCGTCGATGTCGCGCAGGAAGTTCGTGAGCTGGAACGCCTTTCCGAGCGCGGCCGCGTACGGGGCGGCCTCTTCGCGAGGACCGACGGTGCCGAGGACGGGCAGCAGTTGCAGGCCGATGACCTCGGCCGAGCCGTACATGTACCGATCCAGTGCGGCCCGGTCGGGATAGTCGGTGACGGTGAGATCCATGCGCATCGACCCGAGGAAGTCGTCGAACAGCTCCCACGGAATCCCGTACCGGCGGGCGCAGTGCACCACGGCGGCCAGCGCCGGATCGCCGTCGTCGCAGCTGCCCTGCGCGAGACGGTTGAACAGCTGGGTCGCCAGCAGCTGGAGCTGGTCGGCCCGTTCGCTCATGGGTATGACGGGGTCGAAGTCGTCGAGGATGTCGTCGGCGCGGCGGGCGAACCCGTACAGCGCGTGCACGGCGGGTCGCTGTTCGGGCGCGAGCAGCCGGGTGGCCAGGAAGAACGTGCGGCCGTGCTCGGCATTGATTGTGCGGCAACGGCGATAAGCCTCGCGCAGTGCCGGGTCGCGTACGCCCGCGGCGTCGAGTTCGGAACCGATCATGCTTGCACCACCTGGCTATGGGCCCGCCCGACGGGAAGGCCGGTGATTCGGTCAGCCGCCAACCGCCCGGAAATCATCGCGGTCGGCACGCCGACCCCAGGGACGGTCGACGACCCCGCCAGTACCACGTTGGCGACACCGCGCACCGTGTTGGCGGGACGGAAGGGGCCGGTCTGACCGAACGTGTGTGCCAGCGCGAACGGGGTGCCCGCGGCCATCCCCTGACGCGCCCAGTCGGCGGGATCGACGACATGCAGCACCTCTGCGTCGACCCCCACCTGCGGGAGCCGGGTGCCCACCACATCCATCATCTGACGCACGTAGTCGCCGCGGAGCGACGCCCAATCAACCTGCCCCACATCGAGGTTGGGGGCGGGCGCAAGGACGTACAACAGGTCTCGGCCATCGGGGGCCAGCGACGGATCGCCTGCGGTGGGGCGGGTCACGAGCAGCGACGGATCGGACATCACACGTCCGTCGTCGATGATGTCGGTGAACGTCTTCTCCCACTCGTGGCCGAAGACGATGGTGTGGTGGTCGCCGTCCTGACCGACCGCGCGGCACCCGACGTGGGCGACCACGGCCGACGGCGCCGGCCGCAACCGCAGCGGGCGGCGGGGCGTGCGCCCGAGCAACCGGTAGGTGTCGGGCAGTTCGGTGGTCAGCACGACCGCGTCGGCGGCGATCCGGTCGCCGTCCTCGGTGCGAACCGCGACCACCCGGTCGCCCGTCCGCTCGAGAGCCGAAACCGCAGAGCCGTAATGGAACTCGACACCGGCGTCGGCCCCGGCCGCGGCGAGGGCGTCAGGGAGGGCGCGCACACCGCCGCGGGGGAAGTACACCCCGGAGATGGTGTCCATGTAGGCGATCACGGCATACACCGCCAGCGCCCGGTGCGGCGGCACCCCGGCGTACAACGCCTGGAAGGTGAACACCCGCTGCAGTCGTTCATCGCTGATGAACTTGCGAACCATGCGATCCCAGCGACGGAATCCGCCGATCGCGGTCAGTCGGGCCAGTTGTGGGGTCAGCAGCGACAAGGGCGAGTCGAAATTTGCCGCGATGAAACCGTCGAACTCGACCCGGTACAACTTGGTGAGCCAATCACGAAGCCGCACATATCCTTCCGCCTGTTTACGGCCGGCGAAGCGCTCGATCTCGGCGGCCATCGCGTCGGCGTCGCTGCGCACGTGCAGCGAGCTGCCGTCGGCGAACGACGCGCGGTAGGCGGGATCGACGGTGAGCAGGTCGAGTCGGTCGGCCGTGTTCTCTCCGACGGCGGCGAACGCGTCGTCGATGATGTCAGGCATCGTCAGCACGGTCGGCCCGGTGTCGAGGCGGTAACCGTCGACGTCGACGCGTCCGACACGTCCGCCCGGATGCTGCCCGCGTTCGAGCACCGTCACCCTGCGACCGCGCCCAGCGAGTTGCAGTGCCGCCGACAGTCCCGCCAGTCCGGCGCCGACGACCACGACGTGGTCGGTGCGGCCCGCGACGGTACGCATCACGCGGCTCGCTCGGTGCAGGCGGCGGCCATGTCGGCGAGCGCCGTGCGGACCATCGGATCCAGCTGACCAGTGTCGAGCAGCTCGAGCGCGTGCGTGAGCCGCGAATCGATGAGTTGCTCAATCCATTCCAGGGCGCCGGTCGCGACGATCAGCTTGCGCCACTGCCGGATGTCGGCGTCATCCAGACCAGAGGTGCTCATCAGCTCGGTGAGGTCACGGCGCAGGGACGCGTCGGCGAGCCGGTAGGCGGCCACCACGACGCTGGTTGCCTTGTGTTCCAGAAGGTCGCTGCCCGCCGGCTTACCGGTGATCTCGGGAGAGCCGAAGATTCCGAGGACGTCGTCGCGCAATTGGAAGGCCTCGCCGACGGCTTCGCCGTATTCGCCGAGCAGCATCAGAACGCCCTGCGAGCATCCGGCCATGGCGGCGCCGATCTCGAGCGGTCTGCGCACGGTGTAGTTGCCGGACTTGCGCCGCAGCACGTCGAGAACCCGTTCCCACTCTGGGAATTCAGCGGCGTCGTTGACCAGGTCGGCGAACTGGCCGACGGCCAGCTCAATGCGCATCGCGTCATACCGGTGCCATCCGCGCACCAACGCGTCCTCGTCGATCCCACTCTCGCGCAGCATCTGCTGTGCCCACACCAGGCACAGGTCGCCGAGGAGCACGGCGGCGGCCTCGCCGAAGCGTTGCGATGACCCCGACATCGCTCGGTCGCGGTGCCACTGCGCGAACCGGATGTGGGCCGACGGCCGTCCACGCCGCAACGTGGAGTCGTCCATCACGTCGTCCTGCAACAGGGCGAACGCATGCAGCAACTCGAAGCTCGCCGCGGCCCGCAACGCGCCCGCGTCGTCGTCGGCGTTGCACAACCAGCCGAGGTAGACGAACGTCGAGCGCACACACTTGCCGCCTTCGACGAAATCCCGCAGGACGTCGGCGGCGACGTCGACTCCCGCTGCCCGAAGATCGTCGGCGCAACGCCTTTCGACGAATTCGCCCAGCGATCGCAGCACTTCTCGCCGGATGGCGTCGCGCCATACCGGGAAGGCCGTGATCATCAGCCCTCGGGGCGGAGCGGTGAGGTGTGACATCGACAGGAGGGGGGTCCGCGTGTTTCCGTTGATACCGCTCAAGCAGCGTCCCCTTCACTCGATGCGATGCAAGTACCCGAATCGGCCGAACTCAATCGGGGTACCCCTTCTGTCCACCCCTACGCATCGAACTTGCATCGATTTCCGACGGAGTTCGCGTCGAGATCAGGGCGATAGCGGGGGCATCTTCTTGATGCCGAACTCGCGGCGCAGCACCGTGCGTGCGGCGAAGTAGCCGGACATCCCGTGCACCCCGCCGCCCGGAGGTGTGGCCGACGAGCACAGATAAGCGCCCGGGATCGGGGTGCTCCACGGGTTGAGCCGAGGCGTCGGACCCGCCAGCGCATGGATCAAGGTGTTGCCGCCGACACCGATGTCGCCGCCGACGAGGTTGGCGTTGTGCTCGGACAGCCGTGCGGCGGGGACGGACCGGACGGCGACGACCGTGTCGCGGAAGCCGGGCGCGAAGCGTTCGAAGATCTCGGCGACCCGTTCGGTCTGGTCGACCGTCGACCCGCTCGGCACGTGCGCGTAGGTCCACAGCGGGCGTCGGCCGTTGGCGTCGATGCGGCCCGGATCCTCCAGGTACGGCAACGCGGCGAGCACCATCGGCCACTCGGGGTGCCGGCCGGCGGCGGCCTCCCTTTCGGCGTGCGCCATCTGCTCCCGGGTGCCCCCCATGTGCAGCGTGGGCGCTCGGCGCAGGCGTTCATCGGTGAACGGCACGTCCTCCGAGAGCACGAAGTCGACCTTGGCTACGCCGGGGCCGAACCGGTATCGCTGAAGGGCTTTCGCATAGCGCTGGGGCAGCTTGTCGCCGTAGATGTCGGCCAGCGCGGTGGGTGCGGTGTCGTAGAGCGTCACACCGCCGGGCGGTTCGGTGACCTCTTGGCCGGGGATGACCACGCCGCCGTGGGCCCGCAGATCCTCGATCAGGGCATCGACGATGGCTTGGCTGCCACCGACCGGGATGGGCCAGCCGACGGTGTGCGCGAGCGTGGCCAGCATGAGGCCGCCACCCGCCGACACCAACGACGGCATGCGCGAGATCACGTGTGCCGCAACGCCGCTGAACAGTGCGCGCGCGTCCTCGCCGGACAGTGCGCTCCAGGCGGGTGTGCCTTGTTCGAGCAGCCGGCTCGCCACCTGCACGGCCACGATCGGGTTGGTCGGGATCGAGCGCTTGTCGCCCAGCAGCAAGTCGAGGACCGCGTCGTCGCGGTCGACCATGGGGCCGAACAGCCGACGCCACGAAGGCCCGTGCTCGAGCTCGGCGACGGTGCGGTCGAGGTCGTGATATCCGACAGCGGAGCGCGCACCCGGCAGCGGATTGGCGTAGGAGACGTCGGGCACCCGCAGGGTCACGCCGCGGGCGGGCAGGTCGAATTCGGCCAGGAACGGCGATGCCAGCGCAAGCGGGTGCACGGCGGAGCAGATGTCGTGGGAGACGCCGGGGAACTCGGGGTCGGCGAGAGTGCGCGCGCCGCCTCCGAGGGTCGGTTGCGCCTCGAGCACCTGGACCGACAACCCGGCCCTTGCGCAGATGACGGCCGCCGCCAAACCGTTGGGTCCGCTGCCGACGACGGTGACATCCACACCGGAGGTTCCCGCGCCCGGCGCCGCTGCGTTTCTCCCGCCCACCACCCGAACATTCAAGCCCATTAGGCTGACCGCGTGAGTCTGCCCGTTGTATTGATCGCCGACAAATTGGCCGAATCGACGGTTGCCGCCCTCGGTGACCAGGTCGAAGTCCGCTGGGTCGACGGCCCGGACCGGCCGAAGCTGCTGGCCGCGGTGTCCGAGGCCGACGCCCTGCTGGTGCGGTCCGCGACGACCGTCGACGCCGAGGTGCTCGCGGCCGCGCCGAAACTCAAGATCGTCGCCCGCGCCGGGGTGGGCCTCGACAACGTCGACGTCGACGCCGCCACCGCCCGCGGTGTGCTGGTGGTCAACGCTCCGACCTCGAACATCCACAGCGCCGCCGAGCACGCCCTGGCCCTGCTGCTGGCCGCGGCGCGCGAGATTCCGGCCGCCGATGCCTCGCTGCGCGCACACACCTGGAAGCGCTCGTCGTTCTCGGGCACCGAGATCTACGGCAAGACCGTGGGGGTGGTGGGCCTGGGCCGCATCGGGCAGTTGGTGGCCCAGCGGCTGGCGGCCTTTGGCGCCCACATCGTGGCCTACGACCCCTATGTATCGGCCGCGCGTGCCGCGCAGCTCGGGATCGAGTTGCTGAGCCTCGACGACCTCTTGGCGCAGGCGGACTTCATCTCCGTGCACCTGCCGAAGACACCGGAGACCGCGGGGCTGATCGGCAAGGAGGCGCTGGCGAAGACGAAGCCCGGCGTGATCATCGTCAACGCCGCGCGCGGCGGCCTCATCGACGAGGAGGCGCTGGCCGATGCGGTGCGCTCGGGGCATGTGCGGGGTGCGGGCCTCGACGTGTTCGCCAAGGAGCCGACGACCGAGAGCCCGCTGTTCGACCTGCCGCAGGTGGTGGTGACCCCGCACCTGGGGGCGTCGACCGCCGAGGCCCAGGACAGGGCGGGAACCGACGTCGCGGTCAGCGTCAAGTTGGCCCTGGCGGGCGAGTTCGTGCCCGACGCGGTCAACGTCGGCGGGGGAGTCGTCGGCGAAGAGGTCGCGCCCTGGCTGAATCTGGTTCGCAAGCTCGGCCTACTGGTCGGAGTGTTGTGTGATGAGCTGCCAGTCTCGCTGGCGGTTCAGGTAAAGGGTGAGCTCGCCGCCGAAGACGTTGAGGTACTGCGTCTTTCGGCGCTGCGGGGACTGTTCTCGGCCGTGATCGAGGATCCCGTGACGTTCGTCAACGCGCCTGCCCTGGCCGCCGAACGAGGGGTAGAGGCCGAGATCAGCACCGCCAGCGAGAGTCCCAGCCACCGCAGCGTGGTGGACGTGCGCGCGGTATACGCCGACGGGACGACCGCCAATGTCGCGGGCACGCTGACGGAACCGCAGTTGGTGGAGAAGATCGTCCAGATCAACGGGCGCAACTTCGATCTGCGGGCCGAGGGTGTGTACCTGATCGTCAGTTACGTCGACCGCCCGGGCACGCTGGGCAAGATCGGCACCATCCTCGGATCGGCGAACATCAACATCCACGCGGCCCAGTTGAGCGAGGACGCCGAAGGACCGGGCGCCACGATCCTGCTGCGCATCGACCGTGACGTCCCCGACGATGTGCGGTCCACGATCGCCGAGGAGGTCGGCGCGAAGCTGCTGAAAGTGGTTGATCTGTCGTGAGTTCCGGCATGAAACTGGCGATCATCGCCGGCGACGGCATCGGCCCGGAGGTCGTCGGCGAGGCCGTCAAGGTTCTCGACGCGGTGCTCCCCGGTGTGGACAAGACGCCGTACGACCTCGGCGCGCGCCGCTACCACGCCACCGGCGAGGTGCTGCCCGATTCGGTGCTCGGCGAACTGCGCGGACACGACGCGATCCTGCTCGGGGCGATCGGCGATCCGTCGGTGCCCAGCGGTGTGCTCGAACGTGGTCTGCTGCTGCGCATCCGATTCGAACTCGACCACCACATCAACCTGCGGCCCGGCCGTTTGTACCCCGGCGTGAGCAGTCCGCTTGCGGGCAATCCGGAGATCGACTTCGTCGTCGTGCGCGAAGGGACCGAGGGTCCCTACACCGGCACCGGCGGCGCGATCCGCGTCGGCACACCGCACGAGATCGCCACCGAGGTCAGCGTCAACACCGCCTTCGGCGTGCGGCGCGTGGTGGCCGACGCGTTCGTGCGCGCACAGCAGCGCCGCAAGCATCTGACGCTGGTGCACAAGAACAACGTGCTGACGTACGCCGGCGCGTTGTGGTGGCGCACGGTTCAGGAGGTTGCCGCAGACTTCGGAGACGTCGAGGTCGCCTACCAACACGTCGACGCCGCGACCATTCACCTCGTCACGGACCCGGGCCGTTTCGATGTGATCGTCACCGACAACCTGTTCGGCGACATCGTCACCGATCTAGCCGCGGCGGTGTGTGGCGGTATCGGCCTGGCCGCGAGCGGCAACATCGACGCCACGCGGACCAACCCGTCGATGTTCGAGCCCGTCCACGGCAGCGCCCCCGACATCGCGGGCCAAAACATCGCGGACCCGACAGCCGCGATCATGTCGGTCGCGCTGCTGTTGGCGCACGTGGGGGAGTACGACGCGGCGGCCCGCGTCGACAAGGCAGTCGAACAGCATCTGGCCACGCGCGGCGACGAGAAGCTCTCGACGACACAGGTCGGCGACCGGATCGCGTCGTACCTGTAGATCGCAATCGCGTAGACGAAAAGGCATGGCGACACTTCGACGCCAGTGCTGGCTATTCGCGATCGGCTCCGCGTTCTTCGCAATCGCGACCGCGCCGGGAGCGTCGGCGCTCGCCGGCGCGGGTCTTACTAACCTGCTGTGCTTCATCGGATCGTGGTTTTTCACGACCGCCGGCTGGATGCAGTTGGTGTTGGCCAAGCCGATGTTGGGCGTCGGATGGCTTTCTGCGGCCACGCAGTCCGCGGGCACCGTCCTGTTCAACATCAGTACCGGAGCCGCATTGTGGGCGCATGCGGTGGAGCCGGAGCGGCGCCTGGTGTGGGCGCCGGACGCGATCGGCTCGACGGCGTTTCTGATCAGCGGCGTGCTCGGCGTCGTCGCGGTGACCGTCGCCGTCGGCGTTGTCGAACTGAAGTCGCGTGACTGGCAGGCGGAGTGGGTCAACCTCGTGGGCTGCCTGGCGTTCGGCGTGTCGGCAGCGGGCGCCTACGTGAGCGGAAGCGGAGTGCCCGAGGACGCGAAGCTCGCCAACGTCGGGACGTTCGTCGGTGCGCTGTGCTTCCTGTGCGCCGCACTCCTGGTTCTGCCGCGACAGCCGTCCTAGCGCTCTCCGCGACGGAAATCACGGTCCGGGTGCAGTATTTGCCGTGGCCTCGGTGTCCTGCGGAACGATCCTTATCGCCACGATCGGCAGCAACGCGCTCACCGCGAACGCCGCCGGGTATCCCGCCACCCCAATCAACCCGCCGAACAACGGGGCGGCCGCCGCCGACGCGAGATGCTGGCTGGTGTTCTGTGTGCCCAAAGCCCGACCGCTCCAGAACGGGCCTGCGATCTCGGCGATGGCGGTGAACGCCAAACCATTGTCTGACACCGTGATCACCGACGCGATCACCATCGCGGCCACGGCGACAGGAGACTCCAGAAAGTCCAACAGCGCCAGCGCGCCCATGCTGAACGCCGCGGCGGCGGCGATCGTGCGGATCGGGCGCAGCCGCTGCCCGAGCCGATCGGACCAGTGCCCGGCCGCGATCCGTCCGCCCGCGCCGAGCAATTGGGCCACCATGACGATGACGCCCGCCGAGCCGGCTGACCAACCACGTTCGGTCATCAACCAAACCAGCGTGAACGTCCATACGACGGCCTGCGGCACGACGAGCAGCACCGAAACAGCGTGGATCCGCCACAACACCGAGGAACCTCGGTAGGGATTCGCGAGGTGTTCGACCGGCGCCTCCGATCGTGGCGGCCGTGGCGGGTCAATCACCGCCACCAAGCACACCAGCGCCGACACCGCGCACACCACAGCGGGAAAGAGCAGCGCCCCCGACACGCCATGGCTCTGCGCAAGTCGCGGAATCACCAGCGCTCCCAACCCGACTCCGAGGGGTGTGGCCGTCTGCCGGATCCCCATGGCCAGGCCGCGTTGTTCGACCGGAAACCAGCCGACCACCAACCGGCCGCTGGCCGAGTTGCTGCTTGCGGCCGCCATGCCGCCGAGCAGAAGGAAGGCCCCCACGGCGACCAGCGATTCCGAGAGCGCGGCGGCGAACGCGGCCGCGGAAATCAACACCGAACCGACCGTCAAGACGATGCGCTCGCCTACGCGGTCGACGATATAGCCCCACGCGATCAGCGTGATGACCAGCCCGAGGCTCGGCATGCCCGAAAGCAGGCCCGCCGCAGCGAGGTCGAGCCCGCGTTCGGTGTGCAGCGTCGGAATGAGAAACGCCGCACCGTTGATGAAGACGTTGGCGCTCGTCGTCGCCGCCAGCGCAACGGCCAACATCGACCACCGCCGGGCGGTGGTGAGCGACTCGACGGGCATCCGTCCATGGTGGCACAACGATCCCACGATGCTGAATCTGTATCTCATAATATGAGATACAGGCGGTCGGCGACCCAGATGACCACGCACACTAGGCTGAACGCCATGCGTCTAGGCCGAATCGCCAGTCCCGACGGGGTCGCCTTCGTCAGCGTCGAGGGTCCCCCCGATGACCCCGCGCAGGCGATCGCGAGGGAGATCGCCGAGCACCCGTTCGGCAATCCACAGTTCACGGGCAGGCAGTGGCCGCTGGCCGACGTCCGCCTCCTCGCCCCGATCCTGGCGACCAAGGTGGTGTGCGTCGGCAAGAACTACGCCGCGCACATCGAGGAGATGGCCGCGGCGGCGAAAAGCCATGGCGGCACGAGTCCCGACCCCCGCACGTTCGACGAACCGATCATCTTCATGAAACCGAATACCGCGATCATCGGCCCGAACGTGCCGATCCAGCTGCCCGCCGATGCGAACCCGGTGCATTTCGAAGGTGAGCTGGCCGCGGTCATCGGCAGGCCGTGCAAGGACGTGCCCGCCGCGCGCGCTGCGGAGAACATCCTCGGCTACACGATCGCCAACGACGTCTCGGCCCGCGATCAGCAGCAGAAGGACGGCCAGTGGACCCGCGCGAAGGGACATGACACGTTCTGCCCGATCGGACCGTGGATCGTCACCGACGTCGACCCCTCGGACCTCGAGATCCGTACGGAGGTCAACGGTGCGGTCAAGCAGAACAGCCGGACGTCGATGATGATTCACGACGTCGGTGCGATCGTGGAGTGGATCTCCCGGGTGATGACGCTGCTGCCCGGCGACCTGATCCTCACCGGAACGCCGGAGGGTGTCGGACCGATCGAGGACTCCGACACCGTAAGCATCACCATCGAAGGCATCGGAACGTTGACGAATCCTGTTGTGCGCAAGGGGAAGTCATGACCAGTGAGAACACCGTCCGGGTGCGGTTCTGCCCATCTCCCACGGGCACCCCGCACGTCGGCCTCATCCGCACCGCATTGTTCAACTGGGCCTACGCTCGCCACACCGGCGGCACCTTCGTGTTCCGCATCGAAGACACCGACTCGGCGCGCGATTCCGAGGAGAGCTACCGCGCCATACTCGACGCGCTGCGGTGGCTGGGTCTGGACTGGGACGAGGGTCCCGAAGTCGGCGGTCCTTTCGAGCCGTACCGCCAGTCGCAGCGGCTCGACCTGTACCGCGACGTGATCGCCCGGCTGGTCGAGTCCGGTGACGCGTACGAGTCGTTCTCCACGCCAGAGGAAGTCGAAGCGCGCCACCTGGCCGCCGGGCGCAATCCCAAACTCGGCTACGACAATTTCGACCGCGACCTGACCGAGGAGCAGCGGGCGACGTTCCGAGCCGAAGGCAGGCGCGCGGTGGTGCGGCTGAAGATGCCGGACGGCGACATCGGCTGGCGCGACCTCGTCCGGGGGGAAACGACGTTCCCCGCCGGGTCGGTACCCGATTTCGCGCTCACCCGCGGTAACGGGGAACCGTTGTACACCTTGGTGAATCCGGTCGACGACGCGCTGATGAAGATCACCCACGTGCTACGCGGCGAGGACCTGCTGTCGTCGACGCCGCGCCAGATTGCGTTGTATCAAGCGCTGATGCGGATCGGCGTGGCTGAGCGGATCCCCGAGTTCGCCCACCTGCCAAGCGTTCTGGGCGACGGAAACAAGAAGCTGTCCAAACGCGATCCCCAGTCGAACCTGTTCCTGCACCGTGAGCGGGGCTTCATCCCCGAGGGGTTGTTGAACTACCTGGCCCTGCTCGGCTGGGGAATTGCGGAAGATCGGGATGTGTTCAGCCTCGACGAGATGGTGGCGGCGTTCGACGTCGCGGACGTCAACTCGAATCCGGCCCGGTTTGACCAGAAGAAGGCCGACGCGCTGAACGCCGAACACATCCGGATGCTGACCGAGGAGGATTTCACCGCTCGGCTGCGCGCGTACTTCGCCGAACACGGTCACGACACGGGCCTCGACGACAAGCGCTTCGCCGAGGCCGCCGCGCTGGTGCAAACGCGCATCGTGGTGCTGGGTGACGCATGGGATCTGCTGAAGTTCCTCAACGACGCGGACTTCGCGCTCGACGAGAAGTCAGCAGCCAAGGAGCTGCGCGCGGAGGCCGTGCCCGTGCTCGACGCCGCGTTGGCCGCGCTCGAGGGCAGTGGTGACTGGACCACAGAGGCGATCGAGGCGGCGCTGAAGGAGGCGCTGCTCGACGGCATCGGGCTCAAGCCGCGTAAGGCGTTCGGCCCGATCCGGGTCGCCGCCACCGGCGCGTCGGTCAGCCCGCCACTCTTCGAATCGCTTGACCTGCTGGGCCGCGAACGCAGCCTGGACCGACTGCGCGCCGGGCGTGAGCACGCGGCGGCGCAAGCCGAGGCGTGAAAAAGCAGCCGAAAATCTTTGGTAGTCTGCACGTCGGTCCGGTACTACGCACGACGGGTTCCGCCCGCCGTGCGAGGGGACCGGAAAGGGTCCGTGACCAGCGGTTACGGGAAGCCTTTGGGGTATGGTGTAATTGGCAACACAGCTGATTCTGGTTCAGCCATTCTAGGTTCGAGTCCTGGTACCCCAGCCAACGACCGTGATTAGGCCGACAAATCTCGCTGAGATATGCTGGCGATCCGGAAACCAGTTCTAGCCCCCGTCGTCTAGCGGCCTAGGACGCCGCCCTCTCACGGCGGTAGCGTGGGTTCGAATCCCATCGGGGGTACAAATTACGCGGAGCGCGGTATGCGCTCATCCCCTTCAGAGGCGGCGGGTCAGCGCCTCGGCAGCGGCCAACAGATCGGCGGCCCACCGCGCGCCCGGCCGCCGGCCCATTCGGTCGATCGGCCCGGACACCGAGATCGCCGCGATCACATCGCCGCGCCCATCACGCACCGGCGCCGAGACGCTCGCCACACCCGGCTCACGTTCGGCAGCACTCTGCGCCCAACCGCGCTTGCGGACCTCGGCGAGCGTGCGCTCGGTGAACTTCGCCGAGGGGAGCACGGCCTGTTGGGTCGCCGCGTCGGCGTAAGCCAGCAGAACCTTCGCGCCGGACCCGGCGGTCATCGGCAGCCTGCTGCCGACCGGCACCGTATCGCGCAGCCCGGCAGGCGGTTCCAGCGCCGTCACACAGACCCGGGACGTGCCCTCGCGTCGGTAGAGCTGCACGCTCTCACCGGTGATCTCGCGCAATCGGGGCAGCACCACGGCCCCGGCGGCCACGAGCGGATCGCTGACCTGCCCGGCCAATTCGGTCAGGCCGGGTCCGAGAAGCCAGCGGCCGTCGCCGTTGCGCGCCAGCAGCCGGTGGGTTTCCAGGCCCGCGGCGAGGCGGTGGGCCGTGGCGCGCGGTAGACCCGTGCGCTCGCACAGCTCGGCCAGCCCGCACGGCGAATCGGCGACCGCGTGCAGCACGCCCACGGCTTTGTCCAATACGCCGATGCCGCTATCCTGTCTCATAGAGAGATACTAGCGTCCCAGATTGTGAGATAGTCAAGATGTCGATCGATGTTTCCGGTGCAGCTCGCGAGCGCATCGACAAGCCACGCACGATGGCCGAGAAGGTGTGGGCCGATCACGTCGTCGTCGAAGGCGGCGGCGAAGGCGCGGCGCGTGAACCCGATCTGATCTACATCGACCTGCACCTCGTTCATGAGGTGACCAGTCCTCAGGCGTTCGACGGTCTGCGGTTGGCTGGGCGTCCGGTGCGTCGGCCGGATCTGACGATCGCCACCGAGGACCACAACGTGCCGACGATCGACATCGACAAGCCGATCGCGGACCCCGTGTCGCGCACACAAGTGGAGACGCTTCGGCGCAACTGCGAAGAGTTCGGTATCCGGCTACACCCGATGGGCGATGCCGAGCAGGGCATCGTGCACATCATCGGACCGCAGCTCGGTTTGACCCAGCCCGGTATGACGGTCGTGTGCGGCGACAGCCATACGTCGACGCATGGTGCGTTCGGTGCGCTGGCGATGGGGATCGGGACGTCGGAGGTCGAACACGTCCTCGCCACGCAGACGCTTCCATTACGACCGTTCAAGACGATGGCGGTCAACGTCGACGGCGAACTGCCCGAGGGGGTCAGCGCGAAAGACATCATCCTCGCGGTGATCGCGAAGATCGGCACCGGCGGCGGACAGGGACACGTCATCGAATACCGCGGCAGCGCGATCGAATCGCTGTCGATGGAGGGCCGGATGACGATCTGCAACATGAGCATTGAGGCCGGCGCGCGCGCCGGCATGGTGGCCCCCGACGACACCACGTTCGAGTTCCTGCGTGGGCGTCCGCACGCTCCGAAAGGTGCGCAGTGGGATGAGGCGGTCGCCGCATGGCGCCGCCTTCGCACCGATGAGGGCGCCGAGTTCGACACCGAGGTCTACATCGACGCCTCGACGCTGAGCCCCTTCGTCACGTGGGGGACCAACCCCGGTCAGGGGGTGCCGCTGTCGGATTCGGTTCCCGATCCGGAACTGATGTTCGACGAGGGTGAGCGCCAGGCGGCCGAAAAGGCATTGGCCTACATGGACCTTCGGCCCGGTACGGCCATGCGGGACATCGCCGTCGACACCGTCTTCGTCGGCTCGTGTACCAACGGCCGCATCGAGGATCTGCGGGTGGTCGCCGATGTGTTGCGCGGCCGCAGGGTCGCCGACGGGGTGCGCATGCTGGTGGTGCCGGGGTCCATGCGCGTGCGTCTGCAGGCCGAATCCGAAGGCCTCGGCGAGATCTTCACCGCGGCCGGCGCGGAGTGGCGTCAGGCGGGTTGTTCGATGTGTCTCGGCATGAACCCCGATCAGCTGTCGCCGGGCCAACGGTGCGCGTCGACCTCGAACCGGAATTTCGAGGGCAGGCAAGGAAAGGGTGGCCGTACCCATCTGGTGTCGCCCGCCGTCGCGGCAGCCACCGCGGTGCGCGGCACGCTGTCCTCACCCGCCGACCTGACTGACTGATAGGAGCAAGAAGCCATGCAGGCTTTCCGCACCCACACCGGCATCGGCGTTCCTTTGCGCCGGTCCAATGTCGACACCGACCAAATCATCCCGGCCGTCTACCTGAAGCGAGTTACACGAACGGGTTTCGAGGACGGTTTGTTCGCCGCCTGGCGCAACGACCCGTCGTTCGTTTTGAATCTGCCGCCCTTCGACAAGGGTTCGGTATTGGTCGCGGGGCCCGATTTCGGCACCGGTTCTTCACGCGAACATGCCGTGTGGGCACTTATGGATTACGGCTTCCGGGTCGTCATCTCGTCCCGCTTCGCCGACATCTTTCGGGGCAATGCGGGCAAGGCCGGGCTCCTGGCGGCCGAAATTCCGCAAGATGATGTAGAAATTTTATGGAAGCTCATCGAGGAGCAACCAGGCCTGGAAATCACTGTGAATCTTCAAGATCGGACCATCGTCGCCGGAACGGTCATGGTGCCGTTCAGAATTGACGACTATACGGCTTGGAGATTGCTGGAGGGGCTCGACGATATAGGCCTTACGCTGCGCAAACGCGACGAGATCGAAGCTTATGAAGCACGTAGGCCGGACTGGAAACCCCGGACTCTGCCGACCGGATAACGGCCGCCGGTGAGCCGAAATCACCGCCTCTGACCCCGGTTCTCGGGGGCCCCCTCTGGAGGTCAAGGGGGGCAAGAAAGTTCGCTGGCTTCGCCTGAAACTGCGCGTGGCTCTTGGAAATCAATAGGGAATGGGTTTACCGTGTCCTCTAGTCGGTCCAAAGAGGGCCACTGGTTTCCGGAGGTTATGCATGAACAAAGCAGAGCTCATCGACGTACTCACGGAGAAAATGGGCTCGGATCGTCGGTCGGCTACCGCCGCGGTGGAGAATGTCGTTGACACCATCGTGCGTGCGGTTCACAAGGGTGACAGCGTCACCATTACCGGCTTCGGCGTTTTCGAACAGCGCCGCCGCGCAGCCCGCGTCGCGCGTAACCCGCGCACCGGCGAGACCGTAAGGGTCAAGCCCACCTCCGTGCCGGCATTCCGACCCGGCGCACAGTTCAAAGCCGTTGTCTCTGGGGCGCAGCGCCTCCCGGCGGAAGGACCAGCAGTGAAGAGAGGCGTCACCGCGGGAAGTGCCCGCAAGGCTGCCAAGAAGGCGCCGGCCAAGAAGTCGGCCGCGAAGAAGGCGCCTGCCAAGAAGGCCGCGACCAAGCGGACGGCGGCCAAGAAGACCGCCGCCAAGAAGTCACCGGCCAAGAAGGCCGCGACCAAGCGGACGGCGGCCAAGAAGACCGCCGCCAAGAAGTCACCGGCCAAGAAGTCCGCCGCGAAGAAGTCACCGGCCAAGAAGGCCGCGACCAAGCGGACGGCAGCCAAGAAGACCGCGAAGAAGGCTCCGGCCCGCAAGGCGCCGGCCAAGCGCGGCCGCAAGTAGTTTCAACCCGAGACGCCGTGGGTCCTCGCGACCCACGGCGTTTTCGTGTTTTCGGCCGCCCAAAACATCTACGGCTCAATCTTTCCGGGCCCGCGCCGGCCCGAATTTTGTATTCAACAGATGCGCGTCATTTGGCCGCGAGGGGGCTGCCCATGTGGTCGGCCGCGATCAGTTGACCGTCGGCCAGCGACAGCACCCAGGTGCTGCCCTTGCGGTTGCGCGACTTGTCGGGCCGGATGCCGTCGCGCTCGCACCACCACTCGATGAGGTCGGGGATCACCTTCCCCTGGGTGCAGATCACCGGTGTGCCTGGGGTGTCGGCGATCTCGAGGAAGCGCTGCCGAGCCGCTTTGCGGTTGTCGGCGTAGGACTCCTCGGTCAACAACTCGTCGCGACGAATGGTCGTGCCGAGCTCGTCGGCCAACGGTTCCAATGTCGAGACGCAGCGGACCCTGTCGGCGGCGAACAGATGGTCGGCGCCGAAGGCGAGCAACAAGCCGACGAGAGACTGCGCCTGCGCGCGCCCGTTCTTGTCCAACGGCCGTTCGCGGTCGTCACCCTTGAACCGCGACTTGCTGCCCGCAGTGGCATGACGGACGATCAGCACCGTCTTGGTATCGGCCGGATTCTTCGCAAAGCGGCGCAGAACCTTTCGGTCCTGGGGATAGTCCAGCTGTTTGATGGCCGCCGGAACGGGTAACCACTTGAGCTCGTCGACCTCGTCGTTCGGGCGGAACTCGCCGCGGATCTGGCGGGCCGCCCAGTAGCGCACCTTCTTCTTACCCTGCTCGACGGGATAGCTCACCGACGCGAGCCGCCGTCCGAGATGCGCGGCGTACCCGGTTTCTTCGCACACCTCACGCACGGCCGCGACGGGTTCGGTCTCACCGGGGTCCACCTTCCCCTTCGGCAGCGACCAGTCGTCATAGCGAGGACGGTGGATCAGCGCGACCTCGGGCGCATCGGGCTGACCGTTCGGACGCCACAGCACCGCGCCCGCGGCCAGGATCGTCTTCGCATCTGAGCCGGTCTCGGATGTCCGCTTCGGCAACTCAACTCCTGCAGATCATTCCGGGCACCCGCGGCCCTTCTCGGGCAATTCGGTCGCTGAGGAGTTCCGTCATGGTTGCCGGTGGCGTTCCATCAACGAGACCTGATGATCGCGAACCGTCTGACCCTCCTGCGGCGAGGCTGTCCACTTACCGTCGATGCCCAACTCCCAACACCGGGTCGCTGGGTCCATCGCCGACTCGAAGATCTCATGGAGTTCTGCCTTCAGTCGCGGATCCTTGACTTCGGCCATCACCTCGACGCGCCGATCGAGATTGCGGTGCATCATGTCGGCGCTGCCGATCCAGAATTCGTCGATGCCGCGGAAATGAATGATCCGTGAATGTTCGAGGAACCGGCCGAGGATCGAGCGGACGACGATGTTGTCCGAATACCCAGGGGCGTGGGGGCGTAGCGCACAGATGCCCCGGACCACCACCTCCACCCGCACACCGGCCTGTGATGCGCGGTACAGCGCGTCGATGACCTGCTCGTCCACCAACGCATTGGCTTTCAGCCTGATCCGCCCGTCGGCGCCGTCGCGGGTGGCGGCGATCTCGCGCTCGATGCGGTCGATGATGCCCCTGCGGACACCCTGGGGCGCCACCAGAAGGTTGCGGTACGAGTCCTTGCGCGAGTAGCCCGTCAACGAGTTGAACAGGTCGGTGAGGTCCGCGCCGATGTCGGGTGCGGCCGTCATCAACCCGATGTCTTCGTACAAGCGCGCGGTTTTCGGGTTGTAGTTCCCGGTGCCGATATGGCAGTAGCGCCGGATCAGTGAACCCTCCCGGCGCACCACCAGACACGTCTTGCAATGGGTCTTGAGCCCGATGAGTCCGTACACCACGTGCACGCCTGCACGCTCCAGCGCGCGCGCCCATTGAATATTGGCCTGTTCGTCGAATCGCGCCTTGATCTCTACGAGCGCGACGACCTGCTTACCCGCGGCCGCAGCGTCGATGAGCGCGTTGACGATTGGGGAGTCGCCCGACGTGCGGTACAGCGTCTGCTTGATCGCCAGCACGTTCGGATCCGCCGCGGCCTGTTCGATGAACCGCTGCACGGTGGTGGAGAACGAGTCATATGGATGGTGCACCAGCACGTCGCCGTCGCGCAGCGTCGAGAAAATGCTCTTCGGCGTCTCCCGCTCGCCGAACGCCGGCGGTGTCGCAGGCACGAACGGCCGATCCTTGAGCCCGGGGCGATCGAGATCGTAGATCTGCCAGAGCGAGGACAGATCGAGCAGACCGGGCACTTCGATGACGTCACCCGGCGCGACGTCGAGCTCGCGGAGCAGCAACTCGAGCATGCTCTCGGTCATGTCGTCGGAAACTTCCAACCGCACCGGTGAACCGAACCGGCGCCGCGCGAGTTCGCGCTCGAGGGCCTGCAGCAGGTCTTCGTCGCGGTCCTCTTCGACCTCGAAATCGGCGTTGCGCGTGATGCGGAAGGCGTGGTGCTCGACGATCTCCAGCCCCGGGAACAGCACATGCAGGAACGCCGCGATCAGTTCCTCCATCGGAAGGAAGCGCACGATCTTCGCATCGCCCTCGCGCACGGCCAGTTCGACGAAGCGTTCGACGTTGTCGGGCACCTTCACTCGGGCGAAGTGCTGCCCGCCGTCATCGGGATGTTTGACGGTGATCGCGAGGTTCAGGCTGAGGCCACTGACGAACGGGAACGGGTGGGCCGGATCGACTGCGAGCGGCGTGAGGACCGGGAACACCTGTTCGTGGAAATAGGTGGACAGCCGAGCGCGTTCAGCTTCGTCCAGTTCGGCCCAGGTGACGATCACGATGCCCTCGTCGGCCAGCGCGGGGCGCACCGAATCGAGGAACACGTGCGCGTGTCGGTCCGCGAGGTGTTGCGTTCGCTCGTTGATGCGCCGCAACTGTTCGCGCGGGGAGAGGTTGTCCGCGGAGCGCACCGAGAGCCCCATCTCGTCGCGCCGCTTCAGCCCGGCGACGCGGACCATGTAGAACTCGTCGAGATTCGAGGCGAAGATCGCGAGGAACTTCGCGCGTTCGAGCAGCGGCAGCGACGGATCGGCAGCCAGTGCGAGCACCCGGGCGTTGAAGTCGAGCCAGCTCAGTTCACGGTTCAGGTAACGATCTTCGGGCAGCGCGTTCTCGACCGCGGGCGCCGTGGCCGCCGGAGGCGCCTCCGGCGCTGAGTCGCGCGAGTCCGACGGCATCGGCCGGATGTTCGCAGCGGTCGGTTCGCTGTCGTTGTCGCGAACCTCGATCCCGGCTTTGGTCATGCCTCAGATGATCCCCCATCCAACGCCCTTGGTGCCAGCGCGCTACGAACTGTTCACCCCGAAGCGCCGATGGCCGCTGCAGTCGCGGCACCGACACCGAGCTGGCGCGCAACCAGCAGGTCATCGGGTGTGTCGATGTCGCAGCGCAGCCCCGGCCATGCGCCGGTGAGCTCGAGCGCACCGGAACTGCGGTGCCGTTGCGCGGAGTCCGCGCCGAACTGCGGGTTCAGCGCGACCCCGAAGGAGAACAACGCCGACGTGCCGCTGCCGTGCCGGTCGCCGACGAAACTTCGTGGGTGTCGGCGGGCGTCGGCGACGGCCGCCGCCAGTTCATGGGTCTGCAGGGCGGGTAAATCACCTTGCAACACAAGGACGTTCGGTGTCTCGTGCCGAACCTCGGCTTCGGCCGCGGCGATCGCGTTGTTCAACGGATCGCGGTGGCCGTCGGGGGTGGGGTCGGTGAGCACTCGGGCCCCGAGTCGGTCCGCCGCCTCGGCGGCACCCTCATCCGGTGTGACGACGGTGATCGAGCGCACCGCTGGGACCGCGGACGCGGCGGTGATCGTATCGATCAGCATCGCCACAACGACCCTTTCGCGGGTGCTCGCGGAGAAGACGGGGGCCAACCGGGTCTTGGCCGCTGCGAGTCGTTTTACCGCGATCACCAACCCGATGTCGGCATCCGGTGAACCGCTCATATCCGTCATCCTGCCAGCACTGTCGCGCGCGTTACCCTGAAGGCGTGGTCGAAGCGGCGGTGATGGGGGCCGGTGCGTGGGGTAGTGCACTGGCCAAGGTGCTCGCCGACGCGGGCAACGAGGTGAGGATCTGGGCTCGGCACACCGACGTCGCCGACGAGATCAACGACACGCATCGCAACACCCGATATCTGGGTGACACCGAACTGCCCAAGACGATCCGGGCCACCGCCGATGCGGCCGAGGCGCTGGACGGCGCATGCACGGTGCTGTTCGCGGTGCCCGCCCAAACACTACGAGCCAACCTCGAACAGTGGTCGGGACTGATCAACGACGAAGTCACCTTGGTGAGTCTGGCCAAGGGCATCGAACTCGACACGCTCATGCGCATGAGCCAGGTGATCATCCAGATGACCGGCGCCGACCCATTGCGCGTCGCGGTGGTGTCCGGGCCGAACCTCGCCAGCGAGATCGCCGACGAGCAACCGGCGGCCACGGTCGTGGCCTGCAGTGACTCCGGACGGGCCGTGGCGTTGCAGCGCGCGCTCTCGACCGCGTACTTCCGCCCGTACACCAATGCCGACGTCATCGGCGCCGAGGTCGGCGGCGCATGCAAGAACGTCATCGCGCTCGCGTCCGGCATGGCCGCCGGAGTCGGGCTGGGGGAGAACACCGCGGCAGCGATCATCACCCGCGGGCTGGCCGAGATCATGCGGCTGGGAATCGCGTTGGGCGCCAAGCCCGCGACCCTGGCAGGCCTGGCCGGCGTTGGTGACCTGGTCGCGACGTGTACGTCGACGCAGTCGCGCAACCGCTCGTTCGGGATGCGGCTGGGCCGGGGCGGCACGATGGAATCGGCGATGCGCGCAACCGGCGGCCACGTCGCCGAGGGTGTCGCGTCGTGTCAATCGGTGCTCGCGTTGGCCGAGAGCTACGACGTCGAGATGCCGCTCACCGACGCGGTATTCCGGGTGTGCCACAGGGGTTTGTCGGTCGACGAGGCCGTCGCCTTGTTGCTCGGGCGCAGCACGAAGCCGGAGTGACCGGTGGACGGTCACTACGGCGATTCCACCCGGAGCGTGAAAGCGGTTGCTTCGGAAGCGATCCCGGGTCAGGCGGTGGCGCCGTCACCCGTTCCGGCAACCACCTTCCACCTGTCGCCGGACGAGTCGGAATCGCCGGACACCTACGGGCGCGGGTCAAATCCGACATGGCGCCTCGTCGAGGCGGCGCTCGCGCAGCTCGAAGGGGCGCCGGCCGCGTTGGCCTTCGGGTCGGGGATGGCCGCGATCACCTCCGTCCTGCGCGCGCTGGTCAAGCCTGGGGGCAAGCTCGTCGTACCTGCCGACGGGTACTACCAGGTCCGCGACTATGCATCGGAATACCTTGCCGCGCAGGGTGTCACGGTGGTTGCCGCGACCGCGGGCGAGCTGTGCGCTGCCTCTGCGGACGCGCATGTGGTACTCGCCGAGAGCCCGACCAATCCAGGGCTCGATGTCGTTGATCTGCACCAGCTCGCGATGCAGTGTCGCAGCCGCGGCGCGACGCTGGTCATCGACAACACCACCGCAACACCGTTCGGGCAGCAGCCACTTTCGTTGGGCGCGGACGTGGTGGTGGCCAGCGCGACCAAGGCGCTGTCGGGCCACAGCGACCTCCTCGCCGGATATGTCGCCAGCGCGCACACCGACCTGATGGACGCGGTGGCCACCGAACGACTGCGCTCGGGCGCCGTTCTCGGCGCGTTCGAGGCGTGGCTGCTGTTACGCAGCCTCGGCACCGCGGGCCTGCGGTTCGAGCGGCAGTGCCACAACGCGGCGGCGCTGGCCGTGGCGCTGCACGCACACCCCGCAGTGCGGGTGGTGCGTTACCCCGGCCTGCCCGACGACCCGTCGCACCGGATCGCTTGCGCACAGATGAAGAGGTTCGGCGGCCTGATCGCCGTCGAGTTGGCCGACGCCGCCGCCGTACACGCCCTGGTCGAGCGCAGCGCGCTGCTGATCGCCTCGACGAGCTTCGGCGGGATCCACACGTCGGTGGACCGTCGCGCCCGCTGGGGCGACGACGTCAGCGACGGGTTCGCACGGATCTCGCTCGGCATCGAGGACACCGACGATCTGATCGCCGATATCGAGCAGGCGCTGGGCTGATAGCGCCGACGGCCATCGCGGGCGGGCCGGCCGACGGCGATGACGGTAGCCTCTGCAGGTTGTGACTGCCCGCCATGACCCCGGCACCGGACGCGTCCGGGTTGCCGTCGTCTACGGCGGACGCAGTTCCGAACACGCGATTTCGTGCGTCTCCGCAGGCAGCATCCTGCGCAATCTCGATCCGCAGCGCTTCGACGTTGTCCCGGTCGGCATCACCCCGCGGGGGGCGTGGATGTTGACCGATGCGCGGCCGGACACCCTCGCGATCACCGACGGCCACCTGCCTGAGGTGACTGCCGCGTCGGGCACCGAACTGGCGCTGGCGGCCGATCCGGGCCGCGGCGGGCAGCTGCTGTCGCTCGGCCGGGGAGCGGGGGAGATCCTGGCGGCGGTCGACGTCGTCTTTCCGGTTCTGCACGGCCCGTACGGCGAGGACGGCACGATCCAGGGCCTGCTCGAGCTCGCTGGTGTGCCCTACGTCGGGGCGGGTGTGCTGGCCAGCGCCGTCGGCATGGACAAGGAGTTCACCAAGAAGCTGCTGGGCGCATCCGCTCTTCCGATCGGCGATCACGAGGTGCTGCGGCCCCGCCAGGACACGCTGACCTTTGAGGCGCGCGAGCGGCTGGGCCTTCCGGTCTTCGTCAAACCGGCGCGCGGCGGCTCGTCGATCGGCGTGAGCCGGGTGACGGCCTGGGACCAGCTGCCGCAGGCGATCGACCAGGCCCGCAGGCACGATCCGAAGGTGATCGTCGAGGCCGCGGTGCCGGGGCGCGAACTGGAATGCGGCGTGCTCGAATTCCCCGACGGACGGGTCGAGGCCAGCGCGCTCGGCGAGATCCGCGTCGCCGGCGTGCGCGGCCGCGAGGACGGCTTCTACGACTTCGCGACGAAATACCTCGAGGACGCGGCCGAACTCGACGTGCCCGCCAAGGTCGACGACGATGTCGCCGAGGCCGTGCGTGCGCTCTCGATCCAGGCGTTCAACGCCATCGACTGTCAGGGCCTGGCCCGCGTCGACTTCTTCCTCACCGACGACGGTCCCGTCATCAACGAGATCAACACCATGCCGGGTTTCACCACCATCTCGATGTTCCCGAGAATGTGGGCCGCCAGCGGCGTCGACTATCCGACCCTGTTGGCCACAATGGTGCAGACCGCGCTCAACCGCGGTACCGGGCTGCGCTGACCTACAACACCTTCTCGTTGACTCTGCGTCCACGGCGCCGTTCGGTGGGTAATCGGCACCCTCGCCGCAGAGTCAACGCGGCGGGCCCGGGACGACGGGCTTGGCGGGTAACGCCTTGGCGATCGCCGCGGACAGCAGCTGAATCGGCGTCGGGCCGGAACCCTGGGGCAACGTCAACGCGACATACACCCCACGGTCGACGGCGAACCACGTGCTGCGTGCCTGGTCGACCTCCGTCGCCTCGGCGCCGGGCTCGCTCACCCGGAACCACTGCACATCGTCGACCACCTGCACCGGTGCGCCCGCGACAAACTCGGCGGGCCGCTCCACCCCGCAGCGCAGGACGATCGGCTCGCCTCCGCCCTCGGCGCGCCACGCCGCCGCGCCCGGGGGCGCCGGATCGGCCAGCGGCGCGCGGGCCTGATCGCCCAGCTCGTCCGGGAGGTCCGCGAGCAGGTCGGCGCACTGCGAACTCGTGGCCGCGGGTGCGGGCACGGCGGCCACGGGAACCGGTCGTTGCGGCGCCGATTCCTGGCGCATCACGGCGATCGTCAGGACCGCCACGATTCCCGCCACCGCCACCACCAGGGCGGTGACCAGCAGCGCGCGAGGCGGCCCGTCACCGGTCTCCGAATCCACGGGCCAACTCTAGTGATGCGCTCCGTTGGCGATCGGACAGGTCAGCGTCCTGGTGATACCGGCGACCTGTTGGACGTTGGGGACCACGGTGGCTTTGAGATCGACCAGGGTGTCCGCAGCGACGCGTACGACCACGTCGTACGGACCCGTCACGTACTCGGCGGACACCACCCCGGGAAGCGCGGCGAGTTGTTTGGCGACGACCTCGGCGCGGCCCACTTCGGTCTGAATCAGCATGAAAGCCTCGACCACCCGCTGTCCCTCCACATCGCTGCATAGACTCCACGCCGCAGGCGCTTAACGTACCGCAGGTGCGCCCGGCGTTCAGGCCAGCACGAAACGGACAAGGCCGCGACAGGAGGTGACATGGCGTCCGATGCCGAGACCCTGGCGCAGGTGGGGGAGTTCGCGGTGATCGCGCGGCTGCTGGCCGGCCGTCGCCAGCCGGACGCCGTCGCGGTGGGGCCCGGTGACGACGCCGCCGTACTGTTCGCGCCCGACGGCAGGACGGTCGTGTCCACGGACATGCTGGTGGCCGGCCGGCACTTCCGGTTGGACTGGTCGACGCCGAACGACGTGGGGCGCAAGTCGATCGCGCAGAACGCGGCCGACATCGAAGCGATGGGTGCGCGGCCGACCGCCTTCGTCGTCGCGTTCGGCGCACCGTCGGACACACCCGCAGAGCAGGTCTTGGCGCTGGCCGACGGCATGTGGCAGGAGGCCGAGTCGATGGGCGCGGGCATCGCAGGCGGCGACCTTGTCAGCGCTCCGCAGTGGGTGATCTCGGTGACCGTGCTCGGCGACCTCGAGGGCCGGGAGCCCGTGCGACGCGGCGGGGCCGGCCCCAGTGACGTGGTAGCAGTCGCCGGTGATCTCGGCCGCTCAGCCGCCGGATTCGAGTTGTGGCGCAACGGCATCGAACGATTCGATGAACTGCGCAGGCGTCACGTCGCGCCGCGGCCGCCGTACGGGCAGGGTCGCGTCGCCGCCGAGAGTGGTGCCACCGCGATGACCGACGTGTCGGACGGGTTGCTGGCCGACCTCGGCCACATCGCCGAGACATCCGGTGTCGGCATCGACCTGTCCACCGCCGCGTTGGCCGGCGACCATGACGCACTTGCCGGCGCGGCAGAAGCGGTGGGCGCCGATGCCTGGTCGTGGATTCTCGGGGGCGGGGAGGACCACGCGCTGGTCGCGACGTTCGCCGACGCGCCTCCGCCCGGGTGGCGCGTGATCGGTCGGGCACACGACGGCGCGCAGGGGGTGTCGGTCGACGGCGCGGTGTGGCAGGGGAATACCGGGTGGCAGTCGTTCGACTAGTTAGGGTGTCGAGTCGTGACCGTGTACGCCATCGCCCAGCTGAGGTTCACGGACCGTGCGGCGTATGACCGCTATCAAGCCCGTTTCCTCGACGTCTTCACCCGGTACTCGGGAACGCTGCTCGCGGCCGACGAGTCGCCGCAGATTCTGGAGGGCGAATCGGACCGCGAGAAGGTCGTGTTGATGTCGTTCCCCGATGAAGCGTCTTTCCGCGCGTGGGCGAACTCGCCCGAGTATCAGGAGATCTCGAAGGACCGCCACGCCGGCGCCGACTCGTTGGTGATGCTGATCGAGGGGCTCGGATGACCGCCAAACCGCTGCACGAACTCGTCGAGCAGGGCTGGGCTGCGGCGCTGGAACCGGTCGCGGACCAGGTCGCGCAAATGGGCGAGTTCTTGCGCGCCGAACTGGCTGCCGGAAACGGATACCTGCCCGCCGGTCAGAACGTGTTGCGGGCGTTCACCTTTCCGATGGACAGGGTGCGTGTGCTGATCGTCGGTCAGGACCCGTATCCGACACCCGGGCACGCCGTCGGTCTGAGCTTCTCGGTGGCGCCCGAGGTGCGGCCGCTCCCGCGCAGCCTGGAGAACATCTTCAGGGAGTACGCCGACGACCTCGGCCATCCGGCGCCGGCCACCGGCGACCTGACGCCGTGGGCCGAGCGCGGCGTGATGTTGCTCAACAGGGTGCTCACGGTCCGCCCGGGCAACCCGGCGTCACACCGGGGGAAGGGATGGGAAGCCGTGACCGAGTGCGCGATTCGCGCGCTCGCCGCGCGCAGGCAACCGTTGGTCGCGGTGCTGTGGGGCCGCGACGCCTCGACGCTGAAACCGATGCTGGACGGCGCCGACTGTGTTGCGATCGAATCGCCGCACCCGTCACCGCTGTCCGCGTCGCGCGGGTTCTTCGGGTCGCGGCCGTTCAGCCGCGCGAACGAACTGCTCGAGAAGATGGGCGCCGAGCCGATCGACTGGCGGCTGCCCTAAAGGGCTATCCGACGCCTGGAATCGGCGGCGGTGAGGGGATCGGCGGAGGCGAGGGAATCTCCGGCGGGGCCGGGATCGCCGGCGGCGACGGGACGTCGGGCACCGGAACCTCAGCGGTGCCGTTCCCCTCGGTGGTGGTGGCCGGAACTCCGGGCGCCGCTGTGGTGGTCTCGGGCGCGCTGGTCTTTACGGTCACTTCGACCGACGTGGTGGCGGATGTCGTCGACGTCGTGGTCGTCGGCTCGTCACCGGCGGAATCGCCGCCGCCGCACGCGGTCAATAGGGCCAGAGCACATCCAGACAGCGCGATCAGGATGGGTCTTGCAGCTGCACGAGAGGTCATGCATCGGGGGCTACCCGGTGGGTGGCCGCCGCAATCGCGCCTGCGTCAGCCGCGCGAGACCTTCCCGCCCTTGATGCACGACGTGCACACCTTCATGCGCTGCTTGTTGCCCCCGGGACGGGTGACGGCGCGCACGGTCTGGATGTTGGGATCCCAGCGACGGCTGGTCCGGCGATGGGAGTGCGAGACCGACTTGCCGAAGCCGGGTCCCTTCCCGCAGATATCGCACACGGCAGCCATTGCAGAACTCCTCAGATCAGTACGTGGGGGTCCGGGCCGCTGCACCGCGGCGGGCGCGGCTCGACCCGACAACCCGACCAGGATACCGGCAGCCGCAACGATCACCAAAATGCCGTCGCCGCGCGGCGCGCGGACCACGATCAGGCTACCGACCGGCCGCAACTTCCTGCCGTTGCTGTCAGCTCCAATCGCTAGGCTGACCCGCACGGCGGGGCGTCACATTCGGTGGAGGTAAGGCATGTCGGCTCGACTGCTCGATGCCTCCACGCTGCGGAAGTGGTCACACGCCGCGGTCGGTGATCTCATCACCCACACCGACGAGATCAATCGGCTCAACGTTTTCCCGGTCGCCGATGCCGACACCGGCACGAACATGCTGTTCACCATGCGTTCGGCATGGGCGCAGGCCCACGCGTTGCCCGACACCGACGACGTCGCCGAGGTCGCGGGAGCATTGGCGCGCGGGGCGTTGCACGGGGCGCGGGGCAATTCCGGCGTGATCCTGTCTCAGATCCTGCGGGCGGTCGCCGAGGTCACCGCGGAGGCGGTTTCGGACCCCGGCGCCGGGCTGACCGCGGTAGACGGGCCGCTGTTCGCCGCCGCGCTTCGCCACGCCGTGGTGCTGGTCATCGGCTCGATGGGAGAGGCCGTGCCCGGCACCATCGTCACGGTGCTCCAGGACGCGGCCGACGCCGCCGAGCGGGCCTCCGCCGAGCGCGCCGGGCTGCCCGACGTCGTGTTCAGGGCGGCCGATGCGGCCGCGCAGTCGCTGGACCGGACCACCGGCCAACTCGACGTGCTGGCCCGCGCGGGCGTGGTGGACGCCGGGGGCCGCGGGTTGCTGGTACTGCTGGACGCGATGAGCACGACGCTGACGGGCCGCGCAGTGCGCAGGGCTGCGTACGTCCCTGCGCCATCGCCGCATGCCGATGCCGGCGGGGTGCACGTCGTCAAGGCACCGCAGTTCGAGGTGATGTACCTGCTGAGCGGATGTGATCCGGCGGGAGTGGAGCGACTCCGCGCCGACCTGGACACCCTCGGTGACTCGGTGGCGATCGCTGCCGCGTCGGAGGGGGGCGGCCACTACTCCGTGCACGTACACGCCGACGACGCGGGCGCCGCCGTCGAGGCCGCCCTCGCCGTGGGGGCGCCCAGCCGCATCCAGATCACGGCGCTCACCGGCACCGTCGGTGCGCGTCCCGCGGGCGGATGGTCGCGAGGCCGCACGGTGCTTGCCGTCGTGGACGGTCAGGGCGCCGAGGAGTTGTTCGCCGGTGAAGGCGCGCACGTGCTGCGGATCGAAGGGGAGGCACCGGTCAGCGCCAAACAGCTGCTGCACGCGCTCGTCAACGCCGACGCCGGGCAAGCGATGATCCTGCCGAACGGCTACGTCGCCGCCGAAGAACTGGTCGCCGGGTGCACGGCGGCGATGGGCTGGGGCATCGACGTCGTGCCGGTGCCCGCGGCATCGATGGTGCAGGGGTTGGCGGCGCTGGCGGTCCACGACGAGTCGAGGCAGGCCGTCGACGACGGCTACACCATGGCCCGGGCGGCCGCCGGTGCCCGCCACGGGTCGGTGCGTGTCGCCACCGAGGAGGCGCTCACCTGGGCGGGCATGTGCAAGCCGGGCAACGGCCTCGGCATCTCCGGCGACGAGGTACTGGTCGTGGGTGACGACCTCGTCGCCGCGGGAGCGGGCCTGATCGATCTGCTGCTGTCCGCAGGCGGCGAACTCGTGACCGTCCTCACCGGCGCCGGCGTCGACGGCGGCGTCGCCGCCGCACTCGGCCAGCACGTGCACGAACGCCACCTCGGCGCCGAACTGGTCACCTACCACACCGGCCACCGCGGCGACGCGCTGCTGATCGGGGTGGAGTAACCGTGGCAACGCTGCACGACCGCCTCGACTTCGTGCTCGGCAAGAAGGCCGCGGACCCGCTCGCCGAGTACTTCGGCTTCCACACCGTCAATGACCTGCTGCGCCACTACCCCCGCAAGTACAGCGACGAGATGACGACCGTCAACGACGGCGAGGATCTCGAGGAAGGCGTCCACGTCACATTCGTCGACAAGATCACCAAAGCCGAAGTGCGGTACACGAACCGGCATCCGCGGCGCGAGTATCTGGTCGTCACGCTCGGGAACCGCAGGCCGAAGGTGACCGCGACGTTCTTCAACGTCAAGTTTCTCAAGAAGCAGTTGGTCGAGGGCGCGAAGGTGATGCTCTCGGGTGAGGTCGGCTACTTCAAGGGCACGATGCAGCTGACCCATCCGGCGTTTCTTGTGCTGCACGAGAGCGGCAACGTGCGCGGGTCCAAGTCGCTGCGCGCCATCGCTGAGGCGTCCGGGGCGACCGGTGAGGACCTGCTGGCGGCGTTCGAACGCGACTTCTTCCCGATCTATCCGGCCAACAAGAAGGTGCAGACCTGGGAGATCTACGCCTGCGTGCGTCAGGTGCTCGACGTTCTGGACTCTGTCCCCGAACCTCTCCCGGAATCCTTTCTGCGACAACACAATCTGATAACCGAGGACCAGGCGCTGCGGGCCGTCCACACCGCCGAGAGGTCCGCCGACCGCGATGCCGCCGTCGCCCGCCTGACATACGACGAGGCCATCGGGCTGCAGTGGGCACTGGTCGGCCGCCGCCACGGCGAGCTCAGCGAATCCGGTCCGGCCGCCCCGCGCCGCGACGACGGGCTCGTCGCCGCCATGCACCGCCAGATGCCGTTCGAGCTGACCGGCGGCCAGAAGGATGTGCTCGGCGTGATCTCGGGTGAACTCTCGGGAATCCGGCCGATGAACCGCATGCTGCAGGGCGAGGTCGGTTCGGGTAAGACGATCGTCTCGGTGCTGGCGATGCTGCAGATGGTCGACGCCGGCTATCAGTGTGCGCTGCTCGCCCCGACGGAAGTCCTTGCCGCACAGCATGCCCGGTCCATCCGCGCCGTGCTCGGTCCATTGGCGATGGCGGGCCAACTCGGCGGGGTGGAGAACGCCACGCGCATCGCGTTGTTGACCGGATCGATGTCGGCGCAACAGAAGCGCGCGGTGCGCGACGAAGTCGCAGGCGGCGAGGCGGGCATCGTCATCGGCACGCACGCGCTGCTGCAGGATGCCGTCGAGTTCCACCGCCTCGGCATGGTCGTCGTCGACGAACAGCACCGCTTCGGGGTGGAGCAGCGGGATCGCCTGCGCGGCAAGGCCCCCGAGGGCATCACGCCACATCTGCTGGTGATGACGGCCACCCCGATTCCCCGCACCGTCGCGCTGACCTACTACGGCGATCTGGAGACCTCGACGCTGCGCGAGCTGCCGCGGGGCAGGCAGCCGATCACCACCAACACCGTCTTTCTCAGCGAGCACCCGCGCTGGCTGGACCGAGTCTGGCAACGCATCACCGAAGAGGTGCGCGAGGGTCGGCAGGCGTACGTGGTGGCCTCGCGCATCGACGAGAACGACAAGACCGCCAACGACAAAGAGGGCGGCCCGCCACCCATCACCGTCGTCGAGCTGTTCGACCGGCTGCGCAGCGGTCCGCTCTCGGGTCTGCGGCTCGGGCTCATGCACGGGCGGCTGCCCGCCGACGAGAAGGACGCCGTGATGGCCGCGTTCCGCTCCGCAGAGATCGACGTGCTGGTGTGCACGACGGTCATCGAGGTCGGTGTGGACGTGCCCAATGCGACGGTGATGGTCGTGATGGATGCTGACCGTTTCGGTATCAGCCAGCTGCACCAGTTGCGCGGACGCATCGGTCGCGGAGCGCACCCCAGCTTGTGCCTGCTGGTCACCAAGCTGCCGCAGGGGAGCAAGGCCGGCGCCCGGCTTTCGGCCGTCGCGTCGACGTTGGACGGGTTCGCGCTCGCCGACCTGGACCTGCGCGAGCGCCAGGAGGGAGATGTGCTGGGCTACAACCAGTCCGGCCGCGCGATCACGCTGCGCTTCCTGTCTCTGCAGGAGCACCTCGACATCATCGAGACCGCCCGCGACTTCTGCGCGCGGTTGTACGAGCGAGATCCCGCGAATCCGGGGATGGCCGCGCTGGCCGGACCGTTCGTCGAGACCGACCGCGTGGAGTTCCTGGACAAGGCATGAACCGCAAGCATCTGTGGTGGCTGACCGCGATCGTCGCGCTCGCGGTGATCGTCGCCGCACAGGCGGTCAACTCGGCGGGGGAGCGCGCACACTTCATCGCGCGGGCCGACATTCCGACCGTCGCGCCGGGCGTCGACGTCCTCGCCGGGGTGCCCGTCATTCCGTTGCGGATCCGCGGATACGACTACCGCAGAGCGGCTTTCGGCGACAGCTGGACCGACGACAATTCGGCACCGGGAGGGCGTAACGGCTGCGACACCCGCAACGACATCCTCAACCGCGACCTCGACGACAAGACGTTCGTGTCGATCAAGCGCTGTCCCAACGCCGTCGCGACGGGAGTCCTGCACGACCCGTACACCAACGCCGTCATCGCCTTCACCCGTGGCGAGAAAACCGGGGCGGCGGTGCAGATCGACCACATCGTCCCGCTGGCGCTCGCGTGGGACCTGGGCGCGCGCGGCTGGCCCGAGGACCTGCGGGTCCGGTTCGCCAACGACCCCGCCAATCTGATTGCGGTCGCGGGAAACGCTAACCAGGACAAGGGAGATCACGAGCCCGCGAACTGGATGCCGCCCAACGCGGCGTTCCACTGCCAGTACGCGATCCAGTTCATCGCGGTGCTGCGCGGATACGGGCTGCCGATCGATGCGCCGTCGGCCGGCGTGCTGCACAACGCCGCGGCCACCTGCCCGACGGGCTGACCGCCTGGCATTCAAGGAACCTTCGGTTTGATCTCTTCCATCACCCACTGTGCGTAATCGAGGTAAGCGTCGACGCTGGGCACCGGAGGTATGGGGACCCCGGAAATGGTCACGCCGAGTTCGGCGTACCAGCAGAGTTCGTCGATGATCGCGTCCGCGCTCATTCCGGGCAGTTGGGTCGGGTCGTCGACGACCTGATGTCCTTCGCCGATTCGCGAGGTGCCGATCCCGTATAGCACCTCGAGTGGCCGACCATCGTATGTCGGCTGGGATTTGATGAAGTCGATTTTCGCCGGAATGTCTTCTGGCTTGGTGAGCCACGGGAACCACCCAGATCCATACCGCGCCACGCGTTTGAGCATGGCGTCCGCGTCGCCGCCGAACCAGATCGGAGGGTGGGGCTTCTGAACTGGCTTGGGCTCGAAGACCACATCACGAAAGCTGACGTACGCGCCATCGAAGGCGGGTTCATCGCTTGTCCAGAGCTCGATTATTGCGCGGAGGTATTCATCAGCGATTCGCCCTCTTCTGTGGAACGGCACACCGATGACCTCGAATTCCTCGGCATCCCAACCGACACCGAATGTGACTGTGATGCGGCCATTGCTCATCCAGTCGGCCGTGGACAGTGCTTTCGCCAGGACGACGGGATGTTGTAGTGGCAACAGCGTCACGGAGGAGAGCACTCGGATCCGGTTTGTGGCGCCTGCGATGAATGCCTGCGCGACGGTGGAGTGCAGGTAGTGCGGTCCAGACAATTCGACGTGCGAGGTAGGTACGACGAAGTGTTCGGGAATCGGGATCATGTCGTAGCCGAGCTCCTCGGCGCGTCTAGCCACCATCGCCTGGTCTTCGCCGGTCACGCCAACTTCGAACGGTTGGGACAACGCCTTCACCCGTGCGGTGTTCGGCATGGTCAGAGCGAATCTCATTTCATCACTCCTCGGGTTTCTGCTGATCCTCGGCGCACAGCCAAGCTGCCCGCTCTTCTCGCCGGTATGTGCCCCGTTTCAACCATCCAGCGGATCGTGTCGCCGAAGCTTTCTTCACCCGACCGGAACACCAGTCCGGATTTCGCCGTGAATCGGGTTGAGTCCGCCGGAGGCCACAGCGTGTTGATCGCCATGGATTCAGCCGAGATCTGCGACTCGATCGGCGCGGCGACGCGTAGCAGATCCACCGCTGCGCCCATCGCGCGCATGACGCCGGGGGCGACGCGAGGGCTGAAAAGCTTTCGTCCTAAGACGAATTCCAGAAGTCGACGCAGTTCGTCCCATGGATAGTAGTGGCCACCGACGATGTAGCGTGCGTCCGTGGAACCGGACTCGACGGGATGGTGCAGCATCCACAGGTGAGCCCGGGCGAGGTCACGCACATCGACGCACTGGAGACCCGATGTGGTTCGTGGCAGTACCTGACACACGAAGTTTTTCAACGCGTAGTTCAGTGCGCTGAGCTTTGGATCGTCGGGACCGATGACTCCCGTCGGATAGACGATCTGTACCGGCATCCCGTCGTTTTGCAGGCCCCGGACATACTCGTCGCTATCGCGTTTTGAGCGCGAGTAGGCCATCACGGCGTTGGCTAGGGGCGTCGATTCGTCGATGAAGGCGGCGCCGGGGTGGAACAACGCGGTGACGCTCGAAACGTGGAGCACATTGCCGATGTCGAGTGCTCGTGCCGTATCGAGGACCGTCTTGGTCGCACCGACGTTGTTGTCATAAGTCTCGCGCGCCCGGCGCGGATCCAGCGAAACCGTCGCCGCGGCGTGAAAGACGGCATCACAACCCACCATTGCACGTTCGACGGCGACCGGGTCGCGGATGTCGGCGGTGACGTACCGAGCGATGCGTCCGCCGCGGGACTCAAACCAGCGTCGCGCCGCACGTTCGTCGCGCACCAGCAACCGCAATTCATGGCCGGCGTCGAGCAGCGCCGTGACAGTGTGAGCGCCGACGAATCCGGTCGCGCCGGTGCAGAAGACCTCCACCGCTTGATCGTTTCGGCGGGACCCCGGCGCGCGACAGCGTAGTCGACTACCTCAGTCGGCCACGATGGCGTAGGTCATTCAGGTGCCGGTGTAGGTTTCCGGGTCCGGGCGGAACCGCTTGCCCTCATCGAGCCCGTTGAGCGAGCCCATCTCGTCGTCGGTGAGCTCGAAGTCGAACACCTCGAGATTCGAGGCGATCCGCTCCGGCTTCGACGACCGGGCGATGACCGCGTTGCCGAGCTGCAGGCTCCACCGGATCAACACCTGCGCGGGAGTCTTGCCGTGTGCCTGCGCCACCGACGTGACCGCCTCGTTCTCGAGCAGGTGCCCGACGCCCAATGGTCCGTAGGCCTGGGTGACGATGCCGTAGCCGGCGTTGACCTCGCGCAGCTCGGCCTGGTTGAGCAGGGGATGCAGCTCGAGCTGGTTGACCGCCGGGGTGAAGAACGACAGGTCGATGACGTCGGAGAGGTGCTCGGCGTGGAAGTTGGCGACGCCGATCGACTTGGTGTCGCCGACCTCCTTGCGCTTCATCAACCCGCCCCAGCTGTCGACGTACTTGCCCTGTTCGCCGGCGGGCCAGTGGATCAGGTACAGGTCGACGTAGTCCAGGCCGAGCCTTCCCAGGCTGGCCTTGAGCGCGTCCTGTGACGACTGGAAACCGAGGTCGGAGGTGGCCAGCTTGGTGGTGACGAAGATCTCGTCGCGTGGGACCCCGGACGACTTGATGGCTCGACCGACGGCTTCCTCGTTGCCGTAGGCCGCGGCGGTGTCGATCAGCCGGTACCCGGCCGACAGCGCCGCCAGCACCGCCTCCTCGGTCTCGGACTCCGACAGCTCGCCGACGCCGAGACCGAACACCGGCATCGTGTGATCGTCGTTGAGCGTGACTGTCGGAACCGCACCCGATTCGGTCATTTCACCTATCCCGTGAATTCGAAGGTCCGTGGATCGGGGCCCAACCGAGTGCCGTCGCCGAGCTCGGACACGGACGCCATGTCCTGTTCGCTCAGTTCGAAATCGAACACGTCGAAATTGCTCACGATTCTCTCGGGGGTCACCGACTTCGGGATGACTATATTGCCGAGCTGCATATGCCACCTAATCAACACCTGGGCCGGCGTCTTGCCGTGTTTGTCGGCGACCGAGACGACGGTGTCGTTCTTCAGCAGTGACCCCTGGCCCAGCGGGCTCCACGCCTCGGTGGCGATGCCCATCTGGGCGTGCACCTCGCGCAGCTCCTCCTGCTGCAGCAGCGGATGCAGTTCGATCTGGTTGACCGTGGGCACGATTCCCGTCGCGTCGACGAGTTCGCGCAGGTGTTCGGGCTCGAAGTTGCTCACCCCGATCGACCGGATGCGACCCTGCTCGCGCAGGTGCGCGAACGCCTTGAACGTCTCGACGAACGCGCCCTTGGCCGGCATCGGCCAGTGGATGAGGTAGAGGTCCAGGTAATCGAGCCCGAGCCGCTTCATGCTCTTGTCGAAGGCGGTGAGCGTGCTGTCGTACCCATGGTCGGCGTTCCACAGCTTGGTGGTGATGAACACGTCGTCGCGCGGTACGCCCGACTTCTCGAGCGCCTGACCCACCTCGCGCTCGTTCTGGTACGCGGCGGCGGTGTCGATGTGCCGGTAGCCGGCCTCGAAGGCGGTCGCGACCGCGCGTTCGGTGTCCTCGGGCGGGGTCTGCCAAACACCGAGCCCAACCTGAGGTATCGAATTACCGTCGTTCAACGTGATCGAGGGAGATGCCATGACTTCGAGTCTGCCAGGCGAGGCGGAACCCGTCGTACCGCCGAAGCGCGCGAAGGTTTCGATGGTCAAGGCCGGCGGCGTGACATCGCGGGCGTTTCCGCGGATACCGGACGCGGTGAAGCGGCTGCTGCTGGGCCGTCGTTCCGTTGTCATCGACGGCAACACCCTCGACACGACCATGCAGCTGATGCTCGCCGGCCAGAAGACGGTCGGCATCGGCGGGCTGATGCTGAGTCCCGACGACGCCGAGGCGCGGGCGCTGCTGGGGATGCTGGCGGCGGCCTTCAAACAGAACATCCCGGTCGCGTCGGTGACGAGCCTGACGATCCCGGGTCCCGACGGCCGAATCCCCGCGCGTCACTACCGCCCCTCCGAGGGCGACGGAGAACCGCTGCTGGTCTTCTATCACGGCGGCGGACAAGTCGTCGGCGACCTCGACACGCACGACGATTTGTGTCGGCTGATCTGCCGCCAGGGCCGCATGCACGTGCTGTCGGTCGATTATCGGTTGGCGCCCGAACACCCGGCGCCGGCGGGCAACGAGGATGCATTCGCCGCGTTCGGATGGGCATGCGAGCACGCCGCCGAACTGGGCGCAGACCCCGACCGCGTCGCCGTCGGCGGCGATAGTGCGGGCGGCAACCAGGCCACGCTGGTCGCGCACCGCGCCCGCGCCGAGGGACCGCAGCCCGCGCTGCAGTTCCTGCTGTATCCGGTGGTCAACTACCGCGACGAAACCCGGTCGCAGACATTGTTCGACGAGGGGTTCTTCCTCTCCCGGAACGACCTGCGCTGGTGTCGCGCCAAGTACCTCAGCGGCGGGATCGATCCTGGCGACCCGCGGGTGTCGCCGCTGCTCGCCGACGACCTGTCGGGCTTGGCGCCGACGCTGATCGTGACCGCCGGTTTCGACCCACTGCGCGACGAAGGCAGGCAATACGCCGACGCCCTGCGGGCGGCCGGGGTGCGTGTTGACCACCGGGAGTTCGGCTCGTTGATCCACGGCTTCGCGAACTTCTTCCCGTTCGGCGGCGACAGCGCCACCGCCATGGCGGAGGTGATTTCCGCATTGCGGGCGCATCTCGCCCGCGGCTGACGGGGCGGAGAAATCGCGCCGGTACTCTTACCGGCGTGGCCTCGAAACCCAAGAAGACCCCGCGCTATGACCTGAAGGCGGCCGACCGCAGACGCAACCGGGCGGTGCAGATCGGGCTGACGTCCGTCGTCGTCATCTTCGCCGTCGCGCTGGTGCTCTACATCGTGATGACCAAAGAGGACAAACCCGGCGAGGGCGAGACCCGGGCGGTTCGTGTGGCGTCGAGCAACCTGATCACCAAAGAGGGCACATCCGAGCCCAAGGCGGTGCTGTCGCTGTACGAGGACTTCCTGTGCCCCGCGTGCGGCAACTTCGAGAAGCAGTTCGGCCCCACGGTCAACAAGCTGATCGACACCGGTGCGGTGGCCGCCGACTACAACATGGTCTCGATCCTGGACCGCGCGGGACAGGGGTATTCGACCCGCGCGGCGAACGCCGGCTACTGCGTGGCCGAGGCCGACACTGACGCCTTCCGGCGCTTCCACGCCGCGCTGTTCGCCCAGCAGCCCGAAGAGGGCGTCGGCCCGTTCCCCGACAACGCCCGGCTCATCGAGGTCGCCCGCCAGGCGGGGGTCACGGGTGATGTCCCGAACTGCATCAACGGCGGCCGGTTCAACGACATGGTCAAGGGGCTGGCGAAGGCGAGCGGCGTGAACTCGACGCCGACGATCCGGATCAACGGCAACGACTACTCGCCGTCGACACCGGACGCGCTGATCGCTGAGATCAAGAAGATCGTCGGCGATGTGCCCGGGCTGGATGCCGGGGCGCCGCCGCCCAACGCCGACCCGACCACGCCGCCGAGGCCGTGACGGTCGCCGCGCCCGGCGCCGTCTCGCCGACCGATCCCGCGGCCGAGCCGCCGACGGGGGTGCCGGTGGGTCGGCCGAGCGCGGTCTGGATCCTCATCGCCGGTGTGCTGGGACTGGCCGCCGCGATGGCGCTCACGGTCGAGAAGATCGAGCTGCTGATCGATCCGGAGTACGTGCCGTCGTGCAGCCTGAACCCCGTGCTGTCCTGCGGTTCGGTGATGGTCACACCGCAGGCGTCGGCGTTCGGTTTCCCGAACTCCCTGATCGGCATCGTCTCGTTCACGATTGTCGTGGTGACCGGAGTGCTGGCGCTCGCGCGGGTGGAACTGCCGCGCTGGTATTGGGCGGGTCTGGCCACCGGCACGCTGCTGGGCGCAGCGTTCGTGCACTGGCTGATCTTCCAGAGCCTCTACCGCATCGGTGCGCTGTGCCCGTACTGCATGGTCGTGTGGGCGGTGACGATCCCGCTGCTGGTGGTCGTCGCGGTCATCGCGCTGGCGCCCCAGCACGGCAACGTCGTCGCGCGGGTGGTGCACACCTGGCGGTGGTCGCTTGTCGCGTTGTGGTTCACCGGCCTGATCCTGCTGATCCTCGTGCGCTTCTGGAGCTACTGGTCCACGCTGGTCTGATCCGGCCCCAGAGTTAAGGTAGCCCGTGATTTCTAAGGTCCTGGTCGCCAATCGCGGCGAGATCGCGATCCGCGCTTTCCGCGCCGCGTACGAGATGGGGATCGACACCGTCGCGGTGTACCCCTACGAGGACCGCAACAGCGTGCACCGGCTGAAGGCCGACGAGTCCTACCAGATCGGCGAGACCGGTCATCCCGTCCGGGCGTACCTGTCGGTCGACGAGATCATCCGGGTGGCCCGGCATGCCGGCGCCGACGCGGTGTATCCGGGATATGGCTTCCTGTCGGAGAATCCGGCGTTGGCGGCGGCGTGCGCGGAGGCCGGCATCACGTTCGTGGGGCCCAGCGCGGAAGTGCTCGAGTTGACGGGCAACAAGTCCCGCGCGATCGAGGCCGCCCGCGCGGCGGGGCTTCCGGTGCTGAACTCGTCGCCTCCTTCGGCGTCGGCCGAGGAGCTGTCGGCCGCCGCGGAGAACCTGGAGTTCCCGTTGTTCGTCAAGGCCGTGTCCGGCGGCGGCGGTCGGGGGATGCGACGGGTAACCGACATCGACGCGTTACCCGATGCGATCGACGCCGCGGCGCGCGAGGCCGAGTCCGCGTTCGGCGATCCGACGCTGTACCTCGAGCAGGCGGTGATCAACCCCCGCCACATCGAGGTGCAGATACTCGCCGACACCCACGGCAACATGATGCACCTGTTCGAACGCGATTGCAGTGTGCAGCGCAGGCACCAGAAGGTCATCGAGCTGGCCCCTGCGCCGAACCTGTCCGACGAACTGCGGCAACGGATCTGCGCCGATGCGGTGGCGTTCGCCAAGGAGATCGACTACACCTTCGCCGGCACCGTCGAGTTCCTGCTCGACGAGCGCGGTCACTACGTGTTCATCGAGTGCAATCCGCGCATCCAGGTCGAGCACACCGTCACCGAGGAGATCACGGACGTCGATCTGGTGTCGAGCCAGTTACGTATCGCCGACGGCGAGACCCTCGAAAGCCTCGGATTGAGCCAGGATGCGTTGCCCGCCCCGCGGGGTTTCGCGATGCAGTGCCGGATCACCACCGAGGACCCCGCCAACGGGTTCCGCCCCGACACCGGCCGCATCACCGGGTACCGCACGCCAGGCGGGGCGGGCATACGGCTGGACGGTGGTACGCATCTGGGCGCGGAGATCAGCGCGCACTTCGACTCGATGCTGGTGAAATTGACGTGCCGTGGCCGCGACTTCGGGGCCGCGGTGGCGCGGGCGCGACGCGCGTTGGCGGAGTTCCGGATTCGCGGGGTGTCGACGAACATCCCGTTCCTCCAGGCCGTGGTGAACGACGCGGATTTCCGCGCCGGACGGATCAGCACGTCGTTCATCGACGAGCGCCCGTATCTGCTCACCGCCCGAACGCCCGCCGACCGTGGCACCAAGATCCTCAACTACCTGGCCGACGTCACGGTCAACCAGCCGCACGGCCCGCGAACCGCGTCGGTGTACCCGCACGACAAACTGCCCGGCATCGACCTCGACGCCCCGGCGCCCGACGGCAGCAAGCAGCGGCTGACCGAGCTTGGTCCCGAAGGGTTCGCCCGTTGGCTGCGCGACTCGAAACCGTTGGGTGTCACCGACACGACGTTCCGCGACGCCCATCAGTCGCTGCTGGCCACCCGGGTGCGGACCAACGGGCTGCTGATGGTCGCGCCCTACATCGCCCGCATGACGCCGCAGCTGCTCTCGCTCGAATGCTGGGGTGGTGCGACTTACGATGTGGCGCTTCGGTTCCTGAAGGAAGACCCGTGGGAGCGGCTGGCCGCACTGCGCGAGACCGTACCCAACATCTGCCTGCAGATGCTGCTGCGTGGGCGCAACACCGTCGGCTACACGCCGTATCCGGAGATCGTCACCCATGCGTTCATCGCCGAGGCGACGGCGACGGGGATCGACATCTTCCGCATCTTCGATGCGCTGAACAACGTGGAGTCGATGCGTCCCGCGATCGACGCGGTGCGCGAAACCGGTACGGCGGTGGCCGAAGTCGCGATGAGCTACACCGGCGATCTGTCGGACCCGGGGGAGAACCTCTACACGCTGGACTACTACCTCAAGCTCGCCGAGCAGATCGTCGACGCCGGCGCGCACGTGCTGGCGATCAAGGACATGGCCGGGTTGCTTCGCCCGCAGGCCGCGCACGCGCTGATCGGCGCGCTGCGCAGCCGCTTCGACTTGCCCGTGCACGTCCACACTCACGACACACCCGGCGGACAGTTGGCGACGTACCTGGCGGCGTGGCAGGCGGGTGCGAGCGCGGTCGACGGCGCGGCGGCGCCGCTGGCCGGCACCACCAGCCAGCCGGCGCTGAGTTCGATCGTCGCCGCGACCGCGCACACCGAGTACGACACCGGGCTGTCGCTGCAGGCGGTCTGCGACCTCGAACCGTACTGGGAGGCGCTGCGAAAGGTGTACGCGCCATTCGAGTCTGGTCTTCCGGCTCCGACGGGGCGGGTGTATCACCACGAGATCCCCGGTGGTCAGCTGTCGAACCTGCGCCAGCAGGCCATCGCGCTGGGGTTCGGTGACCGCTTCGAGGAGATCGAGGCCAACTATGCCGCCGCAGACCGGGTCCTGGGTCGGCTGGTGAAGGTGACCCCGTCGTCGAAGGTGGTGGGCGACCTCGCGCTCGCGCTCGTCGGCGCCGGCATCAGCGCCGACGAGTTCGCCTCGGACCCGGCGCGTTTCGACATTCCCGATTCGGTGATCGGGTTCCTACGCGGCGAGCTCGGCGATCCGCCGGGCGGATGGCCCGAACCGCTTCGCACCAAGGCGCTCGCCGGCCGCGCCCCGGCCAAATCGCAGGAGGAACTCGGCGAAGAGGACGAAGCGCTGCTCGCGCAGGCCGGCCCGAAGCGACAGGCCGCGCTGAACCGGCTGCTGTTCCCTGGGCCGACAAAGGAACTCGAGGCCCATCGCGAACAGTACGGCGACACGTCGAGCCTGTCGGCCAACCAGTTCTTCTACGGGCTGCGCAGCGGCGAAGAGCACCGGGTCAAACTGGAACGCGGGGTCGAACTGCTGATCGGGCTCGAGGCCATCTCCGATCCCGACGAGCGCGGCATGCGCACGGTCATGTGCATCCTCAACGGTCAACTGCGGCCCGTTCTGGTGCGTGACCGCAACGTCGCCAGCGACATTCCCACCGCCGAGAAGGCGGACAAGGGCAACCCCGACCACATCGCGGCGCCCTTCGCCGGGGTGGTCAGCGTCGGAGTCGCCGTCGACGACGAGGTGGCGGCCGGCCAGACGGTGGCCACGATCGAGGCCATGAAAATGGAGGCCGCCATCACCGCGCCGAAGGCGGGCAAGGTGAGTCGGGTCGCGGTATCCGAGACCGCACAGGTCGAAGGCGGCGATCTGCTGGTGGTGGTCAGCTGACCCGCATCATCGCCGGCGCGCTGGGTGGTCGACGAATCACCGTGCCCCAGAACGGATCCGGGCAGCGATCCGGGTCAGGAACCCGTCCCACCACCGACCGGGTACGCGAAGCGTTGTTCAATGTGCTGGCCGCACGCGTCGACCTGAGCGGGGCCGCGGTGCTCGACCTCTATGCGGGATCGGGTGCACTCGGGCTCGAGGCGCTCTCGCGGGGTGCGGCGGAAGCGACGTTCGTCGAGTCCGACCGGCGCGCCGCTGCCGTCATCGCCGACAATGTCGCGGCGCTCGGTGTCACCGGGGCGACCGTGCGCCGCGGGGCCGTCGCCGCGGTGCTGGCCGCGGACACCCCGCGCCGGGTCGACCTCGTGCTCGCCGATCCGCCGTACGACGTCGCCGCCGAAGAGGTCGAGTCGGTGCTGAGGCTGCTCGCCGAACGCGGTTGGGCCGGACCGGGAACCGTCGTCGTGGTGGAACGGGCGGCGAACGGACCCCCGTTGTCGTGGCCGCCGTCCTGGCGGGAGTGGCCGTCGCGCACATACGGCGACACCCGCCTGGAGCTCGCCGAAGCGTCCGAGCTGCCCTGCTAGCGTCTTCGCTCATGAGCGGCGCGGTATGCCCAGGATCCTTCGACCCGGTCACGCTCGGGCACGTCGACATCTTCGAGCGCGCCACCGCGCAGTTCGACGAGCTGATCGTCGCGGTTCTGGTCAACCCGAACAAGAAGGGCATGTTCACCCTCGAAGAGCGCATCGCGATGATCGAGGAGTCCGCCGCGCACCTGCCGAACCTGCGCGTCGAGTCGGGTCAGGGCCTGGTGGTCGATTTCGTCAGACAGCGCGGCATGACCGCGATCGTCAAGGGCCTTCGCACCGGCACCGACTTCGAATACGAACTGCAGATGGCGCAGATGAACAAGCACATCGCCGGTGTTGACACCTTTTTCGTGGCCACCACACCGAGGTATTCGTTCGTGTCGTCGTCGCTGGCCAAGGAGGTCGCGTCGATGGGCGGCGACGTCTCCGACCTGCTGCCCGCCGCGGTCAACACGCGCCTGCAGGCCAAGCTGCGTCAGGGTTAGCCCCCTTTCGGCAGGGGTAGTCAGGGGTCAGCGCACAGCCCATTCGCGCACCCACCACTACCGAAAATGCAGGGAGTTTCTGCCATGGCTGAAACATTTGTCCAGAACACCGATGATGTCGTGAAGTTCCTGACCGACCAGCACAACCTGATCAAGGACCTGTTCGAAGAGGTGCTGAGCGCCTCGGAGACGGAGGCCCGCGAGAAGGCGTTCGCCGATCTGCGTCAACTGCTCGCCGTGCACGAGACCGCCGAGGAGATGGTGGTCCATCCGCGCGCCCGCAAGGAGGTCGCCGACGGTGAGGCGATCGTCGATGCGCGCCTCAAGGAGGAGCACGAGGCCAAGGAGTTTCTGTCGAAGCTCGAGAAGATGGACATCGGGTCGAAGGAGTTCATCGACGAGCTGATGAAGTTCCGCGACGACGTGGTCGAGCACGCCGAGCACGAAGAACGCGAGGAGTTCAGCCGCCTTCAGAAGAACCTCGACGGTGACGACCTCAAGCGGATGGCGGGGGCCGTGCAAGCCGCCGAGGCGATCGCCCCGACGCATCCGCATGCCGGCGTCGAGTCGGCGAAGGCCAACTTCGCGCTGGGCCCGTTCGCGTCGATGCTCGACCGCGCGCGCGACCTCATCGGCGCCGCGCTGAAGTAATCGCTCGTCCCTCCTGCCGCCGAACGTGAGCTTGTGTTCGTTGAATCGTCGATTTCTCGCACACAACCTCACGTTCGGCGTCGGTGTCGGCAGGGCGTCGCGGGGTTGACATAATGCGGACAGCAATTCAGTCAGCAGTTGCGGCCTGGGAAGGGGAGAGACTCAGCAATCCGTGAATTTCGGACGTCCGGGGCGACACACCGGGCGGGAAACTGAGTCACAGGGGTAACACCAGGCACACTAGTAACTGTCAACTTCGCCTGGAGGGTGTTGCCGTGTACCGAGTTTTTGAGGCGCTCGACGAACTGAGCGCAATCGTGGAAGAAGCCCGCGGCGTGCCGATGACGGCAGGCTGCGTCGTGCCCCGCGGCGATGTCCTCGAGCTGATCGATGACATCAAGGACGCCATCCCCGGCGAGCTCGATGACGCCCAGGACGTGCTCGATGCGCGCGACGGGATGTTGCGCGAGGCCAAGGAGCACTCCGACCAGATGGTGTCGACGGCGACTGCCGAGGCCGACTCCGTCCTCAACCACGCCCGCGCCGAGGCCGATCGGCTGCTCGCCGATGCGAAGGCCCAGGCCGATCGCATGGTGTCCGAAGCCCGCCAGCACAGCGAGCGGATGGTCGGCGAGGCCCGCGAAGAGGCCAATCGCGTCGCCGCCACCGCCAAGCGCGAGTACGAGGCGAGCACCGGGCGGGCCAAGACCGAGGCCGACCGGCTCATCGAGAGCGGCAACCTCGCCTACGAGAAGGCTGTGCAGGAGGGCATCAAGGAGCAGCAGCGCCTGGTGTCGCAGACCGAGATCGTGCAGACCGCGACCGCCGAGGCGACCCGGTTGATCGATTCTGCGCACGCCGAGGCCGACCGGTTGCGCGGCGAATGCGACATCTACGTCGACAGCAAGCTCGCCGAATTCGAGGACTTCCTCAACGGCACGCTGCGCTCCGTCGGACGCGGTCGCCACCAGCTTCGGACCGCCGCGGGCACGCACGACTACGCGGCCCGCTGAGCGCCGAGCGCCGCCAAAAAGCTTCGCCGTAAAATCGGTGATTATGGCGACGCATGCCAAAGCGGCGGCGCATCGCGCGTCACAATCGCCGCTGGTGATCAACATTTCCCGGCTCGGTAGACGACCCGGCTCGATGATGGCTGTCTCCGAGACGGTGCCCAGCCCGACGCGGATCGGCCTCGACCTGATCGGCATCGACGAGGGAGCGCCGCTCGCGCTCGACCTGCGGGTGGAGTCGGTGTCGGAGGGCGTGCTCGTCAGTGGGACGGTTTCGGCGCCGACGTCGGGCGATTGTGCCCGCTGCCTGACCCCAGTCACCGGCGACGTCGAGATCGACCTCACCGAGCTGTTCGCCTATCCCGACAGCGCCACTGACGAGACCACCGAGGCCGACGAGGTCGGGCGCGTGGTGGACGACACCGTCGACCTCGAGCAGCCGATCATCGACGCGGTGGGATTGGCGCTGCCGTTCGCCCCGTTGTGCGGTCCGGACTGCGCGGGCCTGTGTCCGGACTGCGGCGTGGCGCTGGCCACCGCCGAACCCGGCCATCACCACGAGCAGCTCGATCCGCGCTGGGCCAAGCTGGCCGGCATGTTCGACACAGTCGGCGGAGCCGACAATCCCACTGAGGACACGCGTGACTGACCGGGCCGCACTGCTGGCGGCGCTGGGCGTCGACCTGCCCGACGAACTGCTCACCATGGCGCTGACCCATCGCAGTTACTCCTACGAGAACGGCGGCCTGCCGACCAACGAGCGACTGGAGTTTCTCGGCGACGCCGTGCTGGGGTTGACCATCACCGAGGAGCTCTACCACCGTCATCCGGAGCGGTCCGAGGGCGATCTGGCCAAGTTGCGCGCCAGCATCGTCAACACCCAGGCGCTCGCTGACGTCGGTCGGCACTTGACCGACGCCGGGCTCGGTGCCTACCTGCTGCTCGGTAAGGGCGAGTTGAACTCCGGTGGCGCCGACAAGGCCAGCATCCTCGCCGACGGGGTCGAATCCCTGTTGGGTGCAGTCTATTTGGAGCACGGCAATGCGGTCGTCCGCGAGGTGATCCTGCGCTTGTTCCGCCAGCTGTTGGACACCGCGCCGACGCTGGGGGCCGGGCTGGACTGGAAGAGCAGCCTGCAGGAGCTGACCGCATCGCGGGGCCTGGGCGCACCGGCGTACGTCGTCACGTCGACGGGGCCCGACCACGACAAGGAATTCACCGCCACGGTCGTCGTCACCGACACCGAATACGGCACGGGGGTCGGGCGTACCAAGAAGGAGGCCGAACTCAAGGCGGCCGCGGCGGCTTGGAATGCGTTGTCCGCCACCGAGGTAGATGCCTGAGCTTCCCGAGGTCGAGGTAGTCCGGCGTGGGTTGCACGCGCACGTTGTCGACAAGACCATCACCGCTGTGCGCGTGCATCATCCGCGGGCGGTGCGCAGGCACGAGGCGGGTCCGGCGGATCTGACCGCGCGGTTGCTCGACAGCACCATCACCGGTACCGGGCGCCGCGGTAAGTACCTGTGGCTGACGCTGAACGACGGCTCGGCGCTCGTGGTGCATCTCGGCATGAGCGGACAGATGCTGCTCGGCCCGCTGCCGCGGGAGAACCACCTGCGCATCGCCGCGCTGCTCGACGACGGAACAGCGTTGAGCTTCGTCGACCAACGCACGTTCGGCGGGTGGATGCTCACGGACATGGTCACCATCGAGGGGACCGATGTCCCGGCGCCCGTCGCGCACCTCGCGCGTGATCCGCTCGACCCGCGCTTCGACCGCGACGGTGTGGTGAAGGTGTTGCGCAGCAAGCACTCTGAGATCAAACGCCAGCTGCTTGATCAGACTGTCGTCTCGGGCATCGGCAACATCTACGCCGACGAGGCGCTGTGGCGGGCCAAGGTCAACGGCGCCCGGCTGGCGTCGTCGCTGACGCGGGTGAAGCTGGCCGAGTTGATCGACGCGGCCGCCGAGGTGATGCGCGAGGCGCTCGATCAGGGTGGGACGTCGTTCGACTCGTTGTATGTCAACGTCAACGGTGAGTCGGGCTACTTCGACCGATCGCTGGACGCCTACGGCCGCTACGGCGAGCCGTGCCGGCGCTGCGGGGCGGTCGTGCGGCGGGAGAAGTTCATGAACCGCTCGTCGTTCTACTGCCCGAAATGCCAACCCCGGCCGAGGGTGCGACGGGCATGACCGCATTCCTTCCCGCGCGAGCGTGCGTGTCTGCACCCGACACGCCGCGAAATTTCAGCACTTCCCGCACACTCGCGCCTCGACGAATGTGCGCAAAGAACTGTGAGCACGTCGCCGCCACTGCAACACTGCACGCTCGCGCCGCGGCGAGCGCGCCCAAACTGGTGCCCGAAGGCGGCGTGTCGTGTGCAGACACGCACGGTCGCGGTACAAGGGGACTCTCGCGGAAGGGAAGACATGACCGATCTGTGGGTTGAGCGCACCGGGGAGCGCCGCTATGTCGGCCGCAGCTCGCGCGGTGCGGAGGTGCTCGTCGGCAGCGAAGACGTCCAGGGCGTCTTCACACCGGGCGAGCTGCTGAAGATCGCACTCGCGGCGTGTAGCGGGATGGCCAGCGACGCGCCCCTGCGGCGACGGCTCGGCGACGACTACCGCACGACGATTCGGGTCTCCGGGCCGGCCGACCGCGAGCAGGAGCGCTACCCGCTGCTCGAGGAGCACATGGAACTCGACCTGTCCGGCCTGTCGGAACAGGAGATCGCGCGGGTACTCACGGTGGTCGAGCGCGCGATCGACCAGGTTTGCACGGTCGGTCGCACCCTCAAGTCCGGGACCAAAGTGACGTTTGAGGTACATGATGCAGGAGTTAGCTGAGGTACGACTGACCGCGTGGGTGCACGGGCACGTGCAGGGCGTCGGGTTCCGGTGGTGGACCCGCGCCCGCGCGCTCGAACTGGGGCTGACCGGATTCGCGGCGAACAAGCCCGACGGCCGGGTTCAGGTCGTCGCCCAGGGCCCCCGCGAGTCCTGCCAGCGGCTACTTGACCTGCTGCAAAGCGGTGAAACGCCGGGCCGGGTCGACAACGTTATCGCCGACTTCACGGAACCTCGCGACTCGCTACAAGGGTTCACCGAGCGATAGCCGTCGCGGCGGTAGTGTGGCACGTCGTGCACCTCAAGAGTCTGACGCTGAAGGGCTTCAAGTCGTTTGCTTCGCCGACGACTCTGCGCTTCGAGCCAGGCATCACCTGCGTGGTCGGACCCAACGGCTCGGGCAAGTCGAACGTGGTCGACGCGCTCACCTGGGTGATGGGCGAGCAGGGCGCCAAGACGCTGCGCGGCGGCAAGATGGAAGACGTCATCTTCGCGGGCACATCGTCGCGGCCGCCGCTGGGTCGTGCCGAGGTCACGGTGACGATCGACAACTCCGACAACTCGTTGCCGATCGAATACTCCGAGGTGTCGATCACCCGGCGGATGTTCCGCGACGGCGGTAGCGAGTACGAGATCAACGGCAGCAGTTGCCGGTTGATGGACGTCCAGGAACTGCTGTCCGACTCCGGTATCGGCCGCGAGATGCACGTCATCGTCGGCCAGGGCAAGCTCTCCGAGATCCTCGAATCGCGGCCCGAGGACAGGCGCGCGTTCATCGAGGAGGCCGCCGGCGTCCTCAAACACCGCAAGCGCAAAGAGAAGGCGGTCCGCAAGCTCGACGCGATGTCGGCCAACCTCAACCGGTTGACCGACCTGACCACTGAACTGCGCCGTCAACTCAAACCGCTCGGGCGCCAGGCCGAGATGGCCCGTCGTGCACAGACCATCCAGGCCGATCTGCGCGACGCCCGGCTGCGCCTGGCCGCCGACGACCTCGTCACCCGCCGCGCCGAGTTCGAGAACACCAATCAGGCCGAGACCACCTTGCGGCGTGAACATGACGAGATCGCCGCACGGCTGGAAGCCAAGACGGCCGAACTCGCCGCTCACGAGGCGGCCGTCGGCGGCCTGAGTGAACGCGCCGACGCCGCGCAGCAGACGTGGTTCGCGCTGTCGGCGCTCGCTGAACGCGTCAGCGCGACAGTACGCATCGCCAGCGAGCGCGCCCAGCATCTCGACACCGAGCCGGAGGTGTCGACGGGACCGGATCCCGACGCGCTGGAGGCACAGGCCGATGAGGTCGCCGAGCGGGAGCGCCAGCTGCTCGCCGAGCTGACCGAGTCCCGCGGCAAGCTCGAGGCGGCTCGCGCCGAACTCGCCGAACGCGAGCGCATCGCCGCCGAGGCCGAACGCGCGCACATGGCGGCCGCGCGCGCCGAGGCCGACCGCCGTGAGGGGTTGGCCCGGTTGGCCGGCCAGGTCGACACCATGCGCACCCGCGTGGAGTCGATCGACGAGACCGTCGCCCGGCTCACCGGCACCATCGACGAGGCCGCCACCCGGGCGCAGCAGACGCAAGCCGAGTTCGAGACCATCCAGAGCCGCGTCGGCGAACTCGACGCCGGCGAGGTCGGTCTCGACGAACACCACGACCGCACCGTCGCCGCGCTGCGCCTCGCCGACGAGCGCGTCGCCGAACTGCAGGCCGCCGAGCGCGGCGCCGAACGTCAGGTCGCCTCGCTGCGCGCGCGTATCGAGGCGCTGTCGGTCGGTCTGGACCGCAAGGACGGTGCGGCCTGGCTGCAGAAGAACCGCGGCGGGGCAGGGCTTCTCGGTTCGATCGCCAACCTGCTGAAGGTGCGCAGCGGCTACGAGGTGGCGGTCGCGGCCGTGCTGGGCGCCGCGGCCGACGCGGTGGCCGCCGAAAGCCCCGGCGCCGCACGCGATGCGGTCGCCGCGCTCAAGGAGTCCGACGGCGGCCGCGCTGCGATCGTACTCAGCGACTGGCCGAATCACGAAGCGGCACAGGAGCACTCCTTGCCCGAGGGTGCGGTGCGTGCGGTGGACATGGTCGAAGCGCCGTCGCGGTTGCAGGGTGCGGTGCGGGCGATGCTCTCCGACGTCGTGGTGGTGTCAGATCTGGCCGCCGCACTCGATCTGGTGGCCGCCCGCCCGACGTTGCGGGCGGTCACCACCGACGGTGACCTCGTGGGCGCGGGTTGGGTCAGCGGCGGGTCTGATCGCAAACCGAGCACGCTCGAGATCGCGTCCGAGGTCGAGAAGGCCCGCGCCGAGCTCGCCGAGGCCGAGCGGCAGGTCGGCGAGCTGTCGGCGGCGCTGTCCGGAGCGCTGGCCGAACAAGCGAGCCGTCAGGACGCCGCGGAGCAGGCGCTTGCGGCGCTCAACGAATCCGACGCGGCGATCTCGGCGATCTACGAGCAGTTAGGCCGGCTCGGTCAGGATGCGCGTGCCGCGGACGACGAGTGGCAACGGCTGATCCAGCAGCGAAATGAGCTGGAAGCCAACCGCTCCCGCACCGTCGAGGAACTCGCACAGCTCGAGCAGCGACTGCACAATGCGCAGCAGGAGCCGACGTTTGAGGCGGAGCCCGTCAACCGCCAGGAGACGACGGCCGCGGCGGAGGCGGCCCGCGCCGCCGAGGTGGAGGCCCGGCTGGAGGTGCGCACCGCCGAGGAGCGCGCGAACGCCGTTCGCGGCAGGGCGGATTCGCTGCGCCGGGCCGCCGCGGCCGAACGTGAGGCCAGGCTGCGCGCCAAGCGTGCCCGCGAGGCGCGTCAGCACGCCGCCGCGGTGGCCGCCGCGGTCGCAGAGTCGGGTCGCGTTGTGGCGCAACGGTTGAGCGCGGTCGTGGCGGTGGCGTCGCGAGCCCGCGACGAGGTCGCCGCCGAACGGCAGCACCGCGCCGCCGCGCTGGCCAAGGCCCGGGACGAAGTCAACGACCTTACAGGCAAGTTCAACGGCCTCACCGAGGCGCTGCACAAGGACGAGGTCGCCAAGGCCCAGGCCGCGATGCGGATCGAACAGCTCGAGGAGCAGATCCTCGAGCAGTTCGGCATGGCGACCGCAGATCTGATCGCCGAGTACGGACCCGATGTGCCGCTGCCGCCAACGGAATTGGAGATGGCCGAGTTCGAGCAGGCGCGCGAGCGCGGCGAGCAGGTCACCGCGCCCGCCCCGATGCCGTTCGACCGGGCGACGCAGGAACGGCGCGCCAAGAAGGCCGAGCGTGAGCTCAACGAGCTGGGCCGGGTCAATCCGCTTGCGCTCGAGGAGTTCGCCGCGCTCGAGGAGCGGTACAACTTCCTGTCCACCCAGCTCGAGGACGTCAAGGGTGCGCGCAGGGACCTGCTCGACGTGATCGAGGACGTCGACGCCCGCATCCTGCAGGTGTTCACCGAAGCCTACGCCGACGTGGAACGCGAGTTCACCCAAGTGTTTTCGACGCTGTTCCCCGGCGGCGAGGGCCGGCTGCTGCTGACCGACCCCAACGACATGCTGACCACCGGCATCGAGGTCGAGGCACGGCCGCCCGGCAAGAAGATCAAGCGGCTCTCGCTGCTCTCCGGTGGAGAGAAGTCGCTGACCGCCGTCGCGATGCTCGTGGCGATCTTCCGCGCGAGGCCGTCGCCGTTCTACGTGATGGACGAGGTCGAGGCGGCGCTCGACGACGTGAATCTGCGCCGGTTGATCAGCCTCTTCGAGCAGTTGCGCGAGCGGTCGCAGCTGATCGTGATCACCCACCAGAAGCCGACGATGGAGGTCGCCGACGCGCTGTACGGCGTGACCATGCGCGACGACGGCATCACCGCGGTCATCAGCCAGCGCATGCGCGGGCAGGAACTGGTCGGCGCCGCCAACTGATCGGCGATCTGTGCACCGTTCGGCGCGCTGAGCGCAACACGGGGTGCACAAACCGCGGCCCCGAGGGGGCGCGGAGGCATCGGCGCGACTCACCTTGAGACAATGGCGCCGTGACAGATGCTGGCTCGATGGGTTTGTGGATCGCGATCGCGGTCATCGCCGTTTTGTTGGTCACCGCGCTCGTCATCGGGCTGGTCCGGTATCGACGCCGGCGCATCCGGCTGTCGAAGACCGACACCGCCACCCCGATCGACCGATCCGGCGGCTATACGGCCTCCTCGGGCATCACCTTCTCGCAGTCTGCGCCCCCCGCGCCCGCCGAACGCATCGACACCACCGGCCTGCCCGCCGTCGGCGATGACGCCACGATCCCACGCGATGCACCGAAGCGCCCGATCGCCGACGTGCAGTTGCCCGAGCTGCCGGTGGAGGAGCGACCCGCGCCGCCCGCCGCACCCGCACCTACAGAACCGCCGCCCGTCGAACCAGCTCCCGTCGTCGAGGAGCCTGCCGAGCCCGCACCCGCTGAATCGGCGCCCATCCTCGATGAGATCGCGCCGACCGAAGGGCGCCTGGAGCGGCTGCGCGGCCGGCTGGCCAAATCGCAGAACACGCTCGGACGCAGCATGCTCGGACTGCTCGGTGGGGGTGACCTCGACGACGAGTCGTGGGAGGAAGTCGAGGACACCCTGCTGATCGCCGATCTCGGTCCGGTCGTGACCGAGTCGGTGGTCTCGGCGCTGCGGGCCCGGATGGCCAGCAGCCGGGTGCGCACCGAGGCCGACGCCCGCGACGTGCTGCGCGAGGTCCTCATCGACGAACTGCAGCCCGGCCTCGACCGCTCCATCAAGGCCCTGCCGCACGAGGACAAACCGTCGGTGCTGCTGGTCGTCGGGGTGAACGGCACCGGTAAGACGACGACGGTCGGCAAGCTCGCCCGCGTCCTGGTCGCCGACGGGCGCCGCGTGGTGCTCGGGGCGGCCGATACCTTCCGCGCCGCAGCGGCCGACCAGCTGCAGTCGTGGGCGTCGAGAGTGGGCGCGCAGGTGGTGCGCGGTGCAGAAGGCGCCGATCCCGCGTCCGTGGCGTTCGACGCCGTCGACGAAGGCATCAAAGAAGGCGCCGACGTCATCGTCATCGACACGGCCGGGCGCCTGCACACCAAGACCGGGCTGATGGACGAGTTGGGCAAGGTCAAACGCGTCGTCAGCCGCCGAGCCGAGGTCGACGAGGTGCTGCTGGTGCTCGACGCCACCATCGGCCAAAACGGCCTGCCGCAGGCCAGGGTATTCGCCGAGGTCGTCGACATCACCGGCGTGGTGCTGACGAAGCTCGACGGAACAGCCAAGGGCGGAATCGTTTTCCGTGTTCAGCAGGAATTGGGCGTGCCGGTCAAGTTGGTTGGGCTCGGCGAGGGTGCCGACGATCTCGCGCCTTTCGAGCCTGCGGCGTTCGTCGACGCGTTGCTCGGCTAGTCGTCACGACCGCGGAAACATGAGCGTAACGCTTCTGGCGTGTCCGTTCACTTAACGGAAACGGAACAGAATCACCGGTGAAACTCCGGCAAAAGAGTCTCTTCGGGAGGCCGATCCGATCGGCGCACTTCCCAAGGAGGTTCACACAAAGTGGTTTCAGCCCTACCCCTTGCTCTCCCCGATGACGCGTTCGCGCCGTTCGGCCCTGATGGGTTGAGCTCCGGCGACACCGCATGGGTACTCACCGCCGCGGCGCTGGTGCTGTTCATGACGCCGGGCCTCGCATTCTTCTACGGTGGGCTATCGCGCCAGAAGTCCGTGCTGAACATGATGATGATGTCGTTCGGCACCCTCGGCGTGGTGAGCGTCATCTACGTGCTGTGGGGCTACTCGATGTCGTTCGCCTCGGCGCACACCGGCAACAGCGACATCGCGGGCGTCTTCGACAACCCGTTCGCGTTGTTCGGGCTGAGCCCACTACTGGAAACACTTGACGTGGACGGCGTCAGCCTCTACGTCGCCGGTGGCTTCGGCTCCGTCCCCGCGATCGTGTGGGCGGGCTTCCAATTGACCTTCGCGGTGATCACCGTCGCCCTGATCAGCGGTGCGGTGGCCGAGCGGATGAAGTTCGGCACCTGGTTGGTGTTCGGCGGCATCTGGGTGACGCTGGTGTATTTCCCGCTCGCCCATATGGTTTGGGGTAACGGATTGTTGTCCGGCGCCGAGGACGGCATCGCGGCCAAACTGTTCGGCGTCAGCGACGAAGGTACCGCGAACGTTCCGCCCATCGACTTCGCCGGTGGCACCGTCGTTCACATCAACGCCGGCATGGCCGCATTGGTTCTGGCCATCCTGCTCGGCAAGCGGACCGGCTTCGGCAAGATCGCCTTTCGGCCGCACAACATTCCGTTCGTGATGCTGGGCGCCGCGATTCTGTGGTTCGGATGGTTCGGCTTCAACGTCGGATCCGAGGGTGCCGCCGACATGCTCGCCGGTCAGGTCTGGATCAACACCACCGCCGCCACCGCCGCCGCGATGCTCGGCTGGTTGCTCGTAGAGCGCATCCGCGACGGCCACGCCACCAGCGTGGGCGCCGCCTCGGGCGTCGTCGCCGGCCTCGTCGCGATCACCCCGGCCTGCGGGTCGTTGTCGCCGATCGGGTCGCTGATCCTCGGTGTCATCGCCGGTGCGCTGTCCGCTGTGGCGGTCGGGCTGAAGTACAAGTTCGGTTACGACGATTCGCTTGACGTGGTCGGCGTGCACCTGGTCGCGGGCCTGTGGGGCACCGTCGGCATCGGGTTCCTGGCCACGGAGACCGGACTGTTCTACGGCGGCGGCTTCCAGCAGCTCGTGGTTCAGATGGTCATCGCTTTGGCCGCGGTTATCTTCACTGGCATCATGACGACGATCATTGCCTTTATCGTCAAGCCGTTGGGTTGGCGTGTCACCCCGGAGGATGAGGACACCGGCATCGATGAAACCGAACATGCCGAAACCGCTTACGAGCTCGTCTGATCGGCAACAATTTCCTCGGAAGGGATCGACTACATGAAGCTGATTACTGCGATTGTCAAGCCGTTCACGCTCGAAGACGTCAAAACCGGGCTCGAACAGACGGGTATTCTCGGGATGACCGTCAGCGAGGTTCAGGGCTACGGCCGCCAGAAGGGTCACACCGAGGTCTACCGCGGTGCCGAGTACTCCGTGGATTTCGTACCGAAGGTGCGAGTGGAGGTCGTCGTCGAGGACTCCGCCGTCGACAAGGTGGTCGATGTCATCGTCCAGGCCGCACGGACCGGGAAGATCGGTGACGGCAAGGTGTGGGTGAGTCCCGTCGACACCGTTGTCCGGGTACGCACCGGAGAGCGGGGAGCCGACGCCCTTTGAGCCGCTTGCAGAACTGAGAGTTCGTCTCCCGACCGATCACACGGCAAGCGGCAATCGAGAGGGCGGGAGAGGGCGACATGGCAAAGCAGATTCCTGGCCCCGCCAACGAGCGCGATGAGCGCTCGCGCGAGAAGCATTCAACCGCCGACGAGCGCTCGCGCGAGGAGCATTCAACCGCCACCGGTGCCCCCCAGTGGGTGGCGCCGGCGGCGTCCTCGTCTCGACCGGCCAACGACCTCGCGGCCGCGATCAAACAACTGCTGACAGACGGTGCCCGCCAACTGGATTCGGCCGGCCTGCGCCACGCGCTGCTGGACCTGCACGAATTCTGGCTCACCACCAAGGCCACCGAGATCGGCATCACGCCCACCAGCGGCTTCGCGATCGTCGCCACCGGTGGGCTGGGCCGGGGGGAGTTCGTGCCCTACTCCGACCTGGACCTGATGCTGTTGCACGACAACATGCCCTCCGATGTCGTCGGCCAGGTGGCGGAGCTGTTGTGGTACCCGTTGTGGGACGCCAACATTCGCATCGACCACAGCGTGCGCACGGTGCCCGAGGCTCTGAAGGTCGCCGGGGAGGACATTTCGGCGGGCTTGGCGATGCTCGAGGCGCGCCACATCGTCGGCGATGCCGACCTCTCGACACTGTTGATCGGGGGAGCCCGTCGGCAGTGGCGTACCGGAATCGCCTCGCGCTTCGATGAACTCGTCGAGCACACGCGGGCGCGCTGGCAGCGCAGCGGTGAGATCGCGCACCGCGCCGAACCCGACCTCAAATGCGGGCGCGGCGGCCTGCGCGACGTCCAGCTGCTCAACGCGTTGGCGATCGCGCAACTGGCCGACGTGTATCCCAACCAGACGTCGGCGTCTCCGCTCGGGTCGCTGGGTCAGGCCCACATGGCGCTGCTCAACGTCCGCACCGAACTGCACAGGGTTGCCGGTCGCGGCCGCGATCTGCTGCTGGCGCAGCATGCCGACGAGATCGGCGCGGCGTTGCACATCGGTGATCGCTTCGATCTGGCGCGCATGCTCTCCGACGCCGCGCGCACCATCAGCTTCTACGTCGACGCCGGAATCCGCACGGCGGGCAACGCACTGCCCCGACGCGGGTTCGCGGCGCTGCGGCGCCCGCCGCGCCGCCCGCTCGACGAGGGGGTCATCGAGTTCGCCGGCGAGGTGATCCTGGCCCGCGACGCCCGCCCCGCGCGTGACCCCGGCCTGATCCTGCGGGTGGCCGCCGCGTCGGCGACCACCGGATTGCCGATGGCCGCGTCGACACTGGCCCGGCTCGCCGAGGCCGCGCCCGAACTGCGCGCGCCGTGGCCCGCCCAGGCCCTCAAGGATCTGCTCGTCATGCTCGCCGCAGGCCCGTCGGCGGTGGCCACGATCGAGGCGCTGGACCGCACCGGTCTGTGGGGCCGGTTGTTCCCGGAATGGGGAGCGGTGCGCGACCTTCCGCCCCGCGACGTGGTGCATATCTGGACCGTCGACCGGCATCTGGTCGAAACCGTCTCGCGGGCAAGCGCTTTCACGACACGCGTGTCGCGTCCAGACCTTCTGATGCTCGGCGCCCTGTGCCACGACATCGGCAAGGGGCGCGGCGGCGACCACAGCGTCATCGGAGCCGAGTTGGCGACTCAGATCGGCACCCGGCTGGGGCTCTGGCCGTCCGACGTCGAGCTTTTGTCGAAGGTGGTCCGCCACCACCTCTTGCTGCCGCACACCGCGACGCGTCGCGACCTGCAGGACCCCAACACGATCGCGGCCGTCGTCGACGCCCTTGACGGCGACCTCGTGCTGCTGGAGCTGCTCCATGTGCTCGCCGAAGCCGACTCGCTGGCGACCGGCCCGGGCGTCTGGGGTGACTGGAAAGCCTCGCTCATCGGCGACCTGGCCCGCCGCTGCAGGACGGTAATGGCGGGCGAGCCGCTGCCCGAACCGGATCCCATTGACCCGCGATACCTTTCGCTCGCCGCCGAGGTCGGAGTTCATGTCGAGCTGTCGCCGGGCGACAGCCCGCACATCTACAACGTCACGATCATCGCGCCGGATCGGCGGGGTCTGTTGTCGAAGGCGGCAGGCGTTCTGGCGCTGAACTCGCTGCGGGTGCACTCGGCGTCCGTCAACGGGTACGAGGGTTCGGCGATCAACACGTTCGTCGTCTCCCCACGTTTCGGCTCTCCGCCGGCGGCCGGTTTGCTGCGTCAGCAGTTCATCCTCGCGCTCGACGGTGAACTCGACGTGCAGGAGGCGCTGGATCGCCGTGAACGCGAGGCCGCGCAGTACGGCACCGCGCGGGCGGGTGAGGTGCCTGCCGCCGTCCCGATAAACCACGTCGCCGCCCCGCCACGCATCCTGTGGTCCGAGGGGGCCCGGTCCGGTGAGCTCGTCGTACAGATTCGCAGCACCGACCGCGCCGGTCTGCTGGCGCGGCTCACCGCCGTCTTCGAGCGCGACGGCATCGACATCGCCTGGGCGAAGGTGACCACCATGGGGTCATCGGTGGTCGACCTGTTCGGCATCACCGCCGACCCGGGCGTACGCGACGAGGTCGAACGCGACCTGTACGCGGTGCTGCCCGCACCGCCTCCCCCCAAGCCGGTGTCCGAAGCGAGCTGATCACGGGCGTTCCCGGCGTGCATGCCCTGCTCGGGCGGGTCACTCCCGGCTCCCATTAGGCTGGACGTCGTGTTTGAATCCCTGTCCGACCGGTTGACCGGCGCCCTGCAGGGGCTGCGCGGCAAGGGGCGGCTGACCGACGCCGATATCGACGCGACCACCCGCGAGATCCGGCTGGCACTGCTCGAAGCCGACGTGTCTCTGCCCGTCGTGCGCGCGTTCGTCAACCGCATCAAGGAACGCGCCCGCGGCGCCGAGGTGTCCGGCGCGCTCAACCCGGCCCAGCAGGTCGTCAAGATCGTCAACGAGGAACTCATCGGCATCCTCGGTGGGGAGACCCGCCCGCTGGCGTTCGCCAAGACGCCGCCGACGGTCATCATGCTGGCCGGTCTGCAAGGTTCCGGCAAGACCACGTTGGCCGGCAAGCTCGCGAGATGGCTTCGCGTGCAAGGGCACACGCCGCTTCTGGTGGCGTGCGACCTGCAGCGGCCGGGCGCGGTCAACCAGCTGCAGATCGTCGGCCAGCGCGCTGACGTCGCGGTCTTCGCGCCCCACCCGGGCGTGTCGGCCGACGGTGCGGCCGATGCGGCACCCGGCGATCCGGTCGCCGTCGCGGCCGCGGGCCTGGCCGAGGCCAAGGCCAAGCACTTCGACGCGGTGATCGTCGACACCGCTGGCCGCCTCGGCATCGACGAGGAGCTGATGAGCCAGGCCGCCGCGATCAGGGAGGCCGTCGATCCGGACGAAGTGATCTTCGTGCTGGACGCGATGATCGGCCAGGACGCCGTCACCACCGCCGAGGCGTTCCGCGAGGGTGTCGGGTTCACCGGCGTGGTGTTGACCAAGCTCGACGGTGACGCCCGCGGCGGTGCCGCGCTGTCGGTTCGCGAGATCACCGGTGTGCCGATCCTCTTCGCGTCCAGCGGCGAGAAGCTCGAGGACTTCGACGTCTTCCATCCGGACCGGATGGCCAGCCGAATCCTGGGCATGGGCGACGTGCTGTCGCTGATCGAGCAGGCCGAGCAGGTCTTCGACGCCCAGAAGGCCGAAGAGGCCGCCGCCAAGATCGGCAGCGGCGAGCTGACGCTGGAGGACTTCCTCGAGCAGATGTTGGCGATTCGCAAGATGGGTCCGATCGGCAACCTGCTGGGCATGCTGCCCGGCGCGGGGCAGATGAAGGATGCGCTGGCCGCCGTCGACGACAAACAGCTCGACCGCCTGCAGGCGATCATCCGCGGTATGACGCCCGAGGAGCGCGCCGATCCCAAGATCATCAACGGGTCTCGTCGGCTGCGCATCGCCAACGGATCGGGCGTTACCGTCGGCGAGGTCAACCAGCTCGTCGAGCGATTCTTCGAGGCCCGCAAGATGATGTCGCAGATGGCCGGGCAGATGGGTATGCCATTCGGCCGCAAGAACTCTCGCAAGGCTTCCAAGAACAAGAAGAAGGGCGGCAAGGGCAAGAAGGGAGGCCGGGGGCCGACGCAACCGAAGGTGCGCAATCCGCTCGGCGCCGGGATGCCCGGTATGCCCGGGAGTTTTCCGGATCTGTCCGATATGCCCAAGGGCCTCGACGAGCTGCCGCCCGGCCTGGCCGACATCGACCTCTCGAAGTTGAAGTTCCCGGGTCAGAACTAGCGTGAAGCTCCCCGTTCTTCATGTCCGCGGCGTCGGACTGCCCGACGAGCAGCCGGTGGAGTGGTGGATCGACCGCGGCGTGCTGAGCGCGGAACCGGTCAGTGGCGCGGAGACGGTGTTTGACGGCGGGTGGATCCTGCCTGGGCTCGTCGACGCTCACTGCCACGTCGGTCTCGGCGACCACGGCCCGCTCGACAACCTCGACGACTGCATCACCCAGGCCGAGGTCGAACGCGACGTCGGCGCGCTGCTGCTGCGCGACGCCGGCTCTCCGATCGACACCCGCAGCCTCGCCGACCGCGACGATCTGCCGGAGATCATCCGCGCGGGCCGCCACCTGGCCAAACCCAAGCGCTATCAGCGCGGCTTCGCGATTGAGCTGGACGACGAATCCGCGCTGCCCGAGGCGGTGGCCGAGCAGGCGCGCTTCGGCGACGGGTGGGTCAAGCTCGTCGGCGACTGGATCGACCGCGAGGTCGGCGACCTGGCGCCGCTGTGGTCTGAGGACGTGCTCAAGGTCGCGATCGACGCCGCCCACGCCAACGGTGCCCGCGTGACGGCGCACGTCTTCAGCGAGGACGCGCTGCCGGGGCTGATCAAGGCGGGTATCGACTGCATCGAACACGGAACCGGCCTCACCGACGACACCATCGATCTGATGGTCGAGCACGGTACGGCGCTGGTGCCGACGCTGATCAACATCGCCAACTTCCCGGGCATCGCCGACGGCGCGTCGAAATACCCGGCGTATGCCAAGCACATGCGGGACCTGCACGAGAAGTGCTATCCGCGCATCGCCGCCGCTCGCGAGGCCGGCATCCCGATCTACGCGGGCACGGACGCGGGCAGCATGGTGGCGCACGGCCGGATCGCGGACGAGATCGAGGCGCTCACACACATCGGGATGGCCCCGACCGAGGCATTGGGCGCCGCCTGCTGGACTGCCCGCGAGTGGCTTGGCCGCCCGGCTATGGAGCACGATGCATCTGCCGATCTTGTCTGCTATTCCGACGATCCGCGTAACGGCCCGGGCGTCGTCAACCAGCCGGACCTGGTGATTCTGCGCGGACGCACCTTCCCCTGAGGGCGAGCGACCGCAAGATGCCGCGAAATGGCGGCGTGTCGTGTGCAAACACGGTCGCTCGCGCAATGTCTAAGGCTGGCTGAAACCCCAGTCGAACAGTTGGATCGCCTGCCCGTAGAGATCGCCGTTGCCGTACAACTGCGCGACCACAAGTCGCCGATTGCCGCGCTGCGCCGCGGCGGCGAAGGTGTCGCGGGCCAGGTTGGTGTAGCCGGTCTTGCCGACGAGCGTGCCCGGATAGCGCTCGAGCAACTTGTTCTGGTTGGTGATCGTCTTCGGCCCGTTGTCGGTCGGGAACAACGACGACGGCTGACGCACGATCGCGGCGAACACGGGATAGCGCAGCGCTTGGCGATAGATCACCGCGAGATCGCTCGCGGTGGTGAACGACTCCATGCCCGGACCGTCGAGCCCCGAGGGCGACGATGCACGCGTGCTGCGTGCCCCCAGCGCCTGCGCCTTGGCATTCATCTTGGCCACCGCGACCCGGTATCCGCCGAGACCGTCCGCCAGAACGTTGGCGGCGTCGTTGCCCGACACCAACATCAGGCCGTCGAGCAGTTGTCGCACCGCGTAGGCGCGTCCGGCTTTCACTCCGGCACAGGAGCATTCGACGTCGGCGGCTTCGGGCCTCGCGGCAATCACCGCGTTGAGCGGCAGTTGGTCGAGGACCACCATCGCCAGCAGCGCCTTGATGGTGCTGGCCGGGGCATGGGGTTCAAACGGATTGCGCGAAGCGAGGATTCGCCCCGAGTCGAGGTCGGCGAGCACCCACGCCTGTGCCGGTCCGTCCGGCAGTGCGACAGCGCCGGACGGTTCACCCCGCGGCTGGGCCGGGGCGGGCGGGGCGACGCCGATGGTCGCCGCCATTGCGCAAGACAGCGCGATGGCCAACGCGGCCAACATGCTTCGCATGGACGCCGAGCGTATCGACGCCGTTCGGAGTCCCGGTCTCGGATGCGTTGCGATTCAGCAACTCAGCGGGTGATCACAGCGCGCCGATTCCGACTCCCGGGCCCAGCGCAAAGCCCCAGTCGAACAGGCCCATGGCCTGGTCCCAATAGGTGGGCTGGCCGGGCTTGTCCATGCCGTACATCAACGCGACGACCAACCGGCGGCCGTCGCGCTGCGCCGCGCCGACGAAGGTCTTCTGGGCGCGGTCGGTGAATCCGGTCTTGCCGCCGAGCATGCCCGGATACCGCTTGAGCAGTTCGTCCTGGTTGACCAGCACCTTGTCGCCGGCCTCGGTGGGGAAGACCGCCGTCGGCTGTGCGGTGATCGACGCGAACACCGGGTTGGCCATCGCGGCGCGGAAGATGACCGCGAGATCGCGCGGCGACGACCACATGTCGATGCCGGGCCCGTCGAGACCCGAAGGCGATGCCGCGTGGGTACCGTTAGCGCCGAGCTGTGCGGCCTTGGCGTTCATCTTCGCCACGCCGACGTCGTAACCGCCGAGCATGGTCGCCAGGGTGTTGGCCGCGTCGTTGCCCGACACCAGCAGCAGCCCCTCGAGCAACTGGCGGGTTGTGTACACCATGCCGGGCGTGACGCCCGCGCAGTTGCACTCGACCTCGGTGTCGGCCTCGTTGGCGACCACGGTGGCGTCCAGCGGCAGCTCATCGAGCACCGTCAACGCCAGCAGCACCTTGATCGTGCTGGCCGGCGCGTACTGCGCGTATTCGTCACGCGCCGCCAGTACTGCGCCGGTATCCATATCGGCGAGCACCCAGGCGTGGGCCGGACCGTCGGGAACCGGAACCGAACCCGACGGTTGGCTGACGCCGACGGGAGCGGCGGCGGCGTTCGAGGTCCCCCAGAGCGTCACGCACAGCACGGTCATGACGCAGATCATCAGCTTGCGCATGGGCAGGCAGCCTAGTCGTGTTCAATCGACGCATGTTGAGCCTGGAAGAGATTTCGGCCCGCTTCGAGATCCAGCAATTGCTGATCGACTACTCGACCGCCATCGATGGGAAGCGATTCGACGACCTCGACCGGGTTTTCACGCCGGACGCCTACATCGACTACCGCGTCACCGGCGGCATCGACGGCCATTTTCCGGAGGTGAAGGCGTGGCTCAAGGACGTGCTGCCGAACTTCCCGGCGTACTACCACATGCTGGGCAACGTCGACATCCGCATCACGGGCGACACCGGGTCGTCCCGCGCGATCTGCTTCAACCCGATGGTGATGGGCGGCGTCACCCAAGACGAGCGCCAGATCTACTTCGTCGGGATCTGGTACGTCGACGAGTTCGTGCGCACGGCCGAGGGCTGGCGGATGAGCAAGCGGGTCGAGGAGAAATGCTTCGACAAGCTCCTCTGATCGCGCTGACGGGTTGATCGGCCCCCGGGAGCGTGGAATCAACCCTCAAGGGCCGCGGCTGACCGAGCGGATTTCTCCCGGTCGGGGCTGTTCTGGCACAATGGGCGGCTGTCTACCGCGGGATTACGACCCTGCGGCGGTCACACGCGCAAGGGCAAAACCGGGCCGGGGCACTCCGCCTCGATCGCTGAATTGCCAGCGTGGCAATCACAGGAGAAGACGCACAACCATGGCTGTAAAGATCAAGCTCACGCGGCTCGGCAAGATCCGCAACCCCCAGTACCGCATCGCCGTCGCCGACGCGCGCACCCGCCGCCAGGGCCGGGCCATCGAGGTCATCGGCCGGTACCACCCGAAGGAAGACCCGAGCCTCATCGAGATCGACTCGGAGCGGGCCCAGTACTGGCTCGGCGTTGGCGCCCAGCCGACCGAGCCCGTGCTCGCGCTGCTGAAGATCACCGGCGACTGGCAGAAGTTCAAGGGCCTGCCGGGTGCCGAGGGCACGCTGAAGGTCAAGGAGCCCAAGCCCAGCAAGCTGGAGCTGTTCAACGCCGCGCTCGCGGAGGCCGAGGGCGGTCCGAGCACCGAGGCCACGCAGCCCAAGAAGAAGAAGGCGCCCGCCAAAAAGGCCGCCGAGACCGAGGCGCAGGCCGATCCGGCGCCCACCAAGGACCAGTCCGAGCCCCCCGCTGAGGGCGAGGACGCCACGGTCTCCGGCGCCACTGAAAGCTGAGCCCGGCCGTGAGTTCTGTCGTCGTCGACGCGGTCGAACACCTGGTGCGCGGGATCGTCGACAACCCGGACGATGTCCGCGTCGACATGGTGACCAGCCGTCGTGGCCGCACCGTCGAGGTTCACGTCCATCCCGATGACCTGGGCAAGGTGATCGGGCGGGGTGGCCGCACCGCGACCGCGCTGCGCACGCTGGTCGCCGGCATCGGTGGCCGCGGTATCCGCGTGGACGTGGTGGACACCGACCAGTAGCTCCGCGCATGGACCTCGTTGTCGGGCGCGTCGTCAAAGCGCACGGCATCACCGGTGAAGTGGTGGTGGACGTGCGCACCGACGATCCCGACGCGCGGTTCGCGCCGGGGGTGTCGTTGCGCGGTCGCCCCGCCAAGGGTGGCGCCGAGCGCGGGTACACGATCACGTCGGTGCGCGAACACGGCGGCCGGTTGCTGATCCGGTTGGACGGCATCGAAGACCGCAACGCCGCCGACGCGTTGCGCGGCATCGTGTTCCTCGTCGACTCGCAGCAGCTTCCGCCGATCGAAGACCCCGACGAGTACTACGACCATCAACTCGAGGGGCTGCGGGTACGCACCACCGACGGCGTCGATGTCGGCACCGTCACCGAGGTGTTGCACACGGCGGCCGGGGAGTTGCTCGCGGTCCGCGGCGACGACCGCGAGGTGCTGGTGCCGTTCGTCAGCGCGATCGTGACGTCGGTGTCCTTGGCCGATCAGCTGGTCGAGATCGACCCGCCGGAAGGTCTGCTGGAGATCTGAGCCATGCGCATAGACGTCCTGACGATCTTCCCGGCATACCTCGAGCCGTTGCGACAGTCGTTGCCCGGCAAGGCCATCGAGTCCGGCATCGTCGAGCTGGCCGTTCACGATCTGCGGCGCTGGACGCACGATGTGCACCGCTCGGTCGACGACGCTCCCTACGGTGGGGGACCGGGCATGGTGATGAAGGCGCCGGTGTGGGGTGAGGCGCTCGACGAGATCTGTTCGGACGAAACGCTTCTCGTGGTGCCGACCCCCGCGGGGCGGCTGTTCCGCCAGGCCGACGCCGCGGCGTGGGCCGACGAGAAACACCTGGTGTTCGCTTGCGGACGCTACGAGGGAATCGACCAGCGAGTCGTCGAGGACGCTTCGCGCCGAATGCGCGTCGAGGAGGTGTCGATCGGTGACTACGTGCTGCCCGGCGGCGAGTCGGCCACACTGGTGATGATCGAGGCCGTCGTGCGGTTGTTGCCCGGTGTGCTCGGGAATCCCGCGTCGCACCAACAGGATTCGCATTCCGCGGGCATTCTCGAGAGCCCCAGCTACACCCGGCCGCCCAGCTGGCGGGGCCTCGACGTGCCCGAGATCCTGTTGTCCGGCGACCACGCCAGGATCGCCGCCTGGCGTCGCGAGCAGGGGCTCGAGCGCACCCGCGAGCGTCGCCCCGACCTGCTCGACTGACCGCGCGTCAGGTGACGACCTCTACGCCGCTAGATCCGGCCCCCGGGGAACATGGTCTTGACCGCCTGGGTGATCGTGTTGCGGGCGGTGGCGTCGTCGGCGGGTTGCATCGACGCGATCGCCATGACGAAGCGACGGTCCGCGCCGATCGCTCCGGTGGACCAGTGCACCCAGTTGCCGCCGTTCCAACAGCAGAACCACCCCTGCTTGACCGCCACCCGCTCGTCGTAGAGCCCTTCCGGAATGCCGAACCGCTGCGGGTACACGCCGCCGGGCACCGTGCCGTCGGGGGCCGTGGGTGTCGACGCCGCCAGGTTCGACAGGATGATGTCGGCCTTGTCCAGCGGTAGTCCGCCGCCGCCCGAGAGCATCTCCGAGTAGTACCGGACCAGGTCTTGTGTCGTGCTCAAGGTGTTGAACCAGCGGCCGTTGTACGGCGTCCTGGTCGCATCCAGACCGTATCTCGCGGTGACGCGCGAGACGATCTCGCTGCCACCGCTGCGGTTCCAGAAGACTTCGGCGGCGCTGTCGTCGGAGGAGCGCAACATCGCCTCGAACGCCTTGCGGTCCTCGGGCGTGAGTTCGGTCTTGTTCTGCGACTCCTGCAACAAAAGGTCGTCGGCGATGAACAGCTTGACCACCGACGCGATCGGCATCGCCTCGTTGTTGCCGTTGGACACCAGGTATCCGGTGTTGCGGTCGAGAACGGCGATCGAGAGGTCGGCGCCGGCCTCTGCGGCCTGCGTGGTGGCTTTCGCAGCGCGAGCGTCCAGGCCGCCGAAGGAGGCGGCGGGTTCGTCGGGCGGAGTCTCGGGCAGTGGGGCCATGTTGCCCTGCGGCGCGACGACGGTCAGCTGCGGACCCGCGGGGTGAGGTGGCGTGCCGTGCACCTTCGCCTCGCACCCGGCGGCGGTCAAGACCGCAACGGCGATCAGTGCGATCATCCTGACCAGCATCGACGGCCGCCGTCGCATGACCCTCCTCGAATGACTGGATCGGAAGTCGGGCCCCGCCGCATCGCTCAAGCCCCTGGTATCAAGCCTAATGGTTGGGTACCACCGCCGCCTGCTTAGCTAACCTTACGAAGGATCGGCGGGGCGAACCGGCACGATTTCGCCGGAGGGCCGCCATCTGGCACAATTGAGCAGTTGTCTGTGCAGGACCCGGGAACGGCCAGTTCCGCCCGCTGCGAGATACACCCCGATTCGCCCGATCAGTTCGGCTCGGCAGGCTTATGTCCAAGCGCCCGCAGCCGCCAACCGCAAGGAAGTGTCACCGATGAACACGCTGGACTTCGTCGATCAGACATCGCTGCGCGACGACATCCCGGACTTCGGTCCCGGCGACACCGTCAACGTGCACGTCAAGGTCATCGAGGGCTCCAAGGAGCGCATCCAGGTCTTCAAGGGTGTGGTCCTGCGCCGCCAGGGCGGCGGTGTCCGCGAGACCTTCACGGTGCGCAAGGAAAGCTACGGCGTCGGCGTCGAGCGGACCTTCCCGGTGCATTCGCCCAACATCGATCACATCGACGTCGTGACGCGCGGTGACGTGCGCCGCGCCAAGCTTTACTACCTGCGCGAGCTTCGCGGCAAAAAGGCGAAGATCAAGGAGAAGCGCTGACCTCCGGGTCGGCCGTCGGCGCCGGGACCTGATCCTTGGAGCGCGAGCAGCGCGAGGTTGAGCACGGCGCTGGCTACTCTGATGCGGTGACCGGTTCCGCAGAGTCCGACGAGGCATCGACCGAGCGCCCGCCCGAAGACACTTCGCCGGACGACGCGGCGGAGAAGCCCAAGAAAAAGGGCGGCGCGCTACGGGAATTCGCGATCCTGATCTCGATCGCATTGATTCTGTACTACGTCATGCTGACGTTCGTCGCCCGGCCCTACCTGATTCCGTCCGAGTCGATGGAACCGACGCTGCACGGCTGCCCCGGCTGCACCGGTGACCGGATCATGGTGGACAAACTGTCCTACCGGTTCGCCTCCCCGCAACCCGGCGACGTCGTCGTGTTCAAGGGCCCGCCCAACTGGAACATCAACTACCGGTCGATCCGCTCGGACAACACCGCGATCCGGTGGGTCCAGAATGCGCTTTCGGTCGTGGGGTTCGTCCCGCCCGATGAGAACGATCTCGTCAAGCGAATCGTCGCCGTCGGTGGCCAGACCGTCGAATGTCGAGCGGCGACCGGATTGACCGTGGACGGAAAGCGGCTCGACGAACCGTATCTGGACCCCAACACCATGCGCGCCGACCCCGCGGTTTACCCCTGCCTGGGCAACGAGTTCGGGCCCGTGACGGTGCCCGAAGGGCGGCTGTGGGTGATGGGGGACAATCGCACCCACTCCGCGGACTCCCGCGCGCACTGCACCAATACCCCTGCCGACGCCCAGAAGGGTCTGCTGTGCACGGGTGACCCGATGGCCGGCACCGTCCCGGTGGACAATGTCATCGGTAAGGCGCGGTTCATCGCATGGCCTCCCTCCCGTTGGGGTGGCGTGAGCAGCGTGAACCCGCAAACATAACCGCCACGACGCACCAGGACGCAAGAGGAGAGGGTGTTCTTGCCGGCGACATGGCCACCGCGCACTGTGATCCGGAAATCCTCGGGGCTGCGCACGTTGGAGTCTGCGCTGTATCGCAGCGGCCTCGGACCGGTCGCCGGCGTCGACGAGGTCGGGCGGGGTGCGTGCGCGGGACCTCTCGTCGTCGCCGCCTGCGTCCTCGGCCCGAACCGGCTGGAGAGCCTCTCGGCCCTCGACGACTCGAAGAAGCTGAACGAAAAGGAGCGCGAGCGCCTCTTCCCGCTGATCCGGCGCTACGCGCTGGCCTATCACGTGGTGTTCATCCCCTCGGTGGAGGTGGACCGCCGCGGCGTGCACGTGGCCAACATCGAAGGCATGCGCCGGGCGGTGGCCGGCCTTCCGGTACGCCCCGGCTACGTACTCTCCGACGGCTTCCGCGTGCCCGGGCTGGCGGTACCGTCGCTTCCGGTGGTGGGAGGTGACGCGGCGGCGGCGTGTATCGCCGCGGCCAGCGTGCTGGCCAAGGTCAGCCGCGACCGGTTGATGGTGAAGATGGAGGCCGAACATCCCGGCTATGGTTTCGCGGATCACAAGGGCTACAGCACCCCGGCGCACAGCGCCGCGCTGGCCGAGCTGGGGCCCTGTAGTCAGCACCGGTACTCGTTCATCAACGTCCGCCGGGTGGCCACGGCCGGAGGGATCAAGGTGGTGACCGAACTGGTCGACGCCGACCAGGTGGGTCCACCGCATCAACGCGACGAAGCGGGGTAGGGGACAATGGGAGCCAACAAGGGGGGCAGCGACCAACATGAAGGACAGCTGAGCCGATGAGTGCCGAAGATCTCGAGAAGTACGAAACCGAGATGGAGCTCTCGCTTTACCGCGAATACAAGGACATCGTCGGCCAGTTCAGTTACGTGGTGGAAACCGAGCGCAGGTTCTACCTCGCCAACAGCGTTGAACTCGTGCCGCGCAACTCCGATGGAGAGGTCTATTTCGAGCTGCGTCTGGCCGACGCCTGGGTCTGGGACATGTACCGGCCCGCCCGCTTCGTCAAGCAGGTGCGAGTGATCACCTTCAAAGACGTCAATATCGAAGAGGTCGAAAAGCCCGAATTACGGCTTCCGGAATAGTCGCGGCAGCGTCGGTTGACGCCGCCGACAGTTAATGTTCACGACGGATGGCGGACCGATGTGGTTGCCGCAGGGCCTTTTTGAGACCGTCCGTCTCTATTCTCATAAAGATTGCCATTCAAGCCCTCGGGGATCGGCGACACGGCATCATTGAGACTCGCCGAAGACGCCCATGTTTGAATCGGACGCCTTACGGTTGCGCTGGGCGATGCCCATGTTGGGCCTAATCATTGTTCCATTTTGCCTGCTTGGCGACGACGCTGACACGCTGGCCACCTACGTCGCGAAGGCGAGACAGATAACAGGTATCTGTCCCATTTTTACCGGTTGAACAGCTTGGAACTGTGTGACATGCTTGCGCAGCAAACGCCTTTCCTGTCTCTGTCCGCACGAAAGAGTATCCGCGACCTCGAATTTCCAGTAGCTAACCGGGAGCGATTGACCCAAAGATATGTTCCGGCGTAAAGTCCTGCACCGTCCTCGATCGCATGCTGGGGGGAACACAGGCTTGTCATACCGACCAATCGGGTGCGGTGCGGGACATCTCGAGTACGTGGACGGAGACGCTCGGTGAAGCGCGCGGTACTTCGGCCCCTCGTCGGCTTGGTGTCGATCGTCGCGATCGTCGCGGTCTTCGTCGTGGCGGCGAGCCTGTTTCGGGGCGACTTCTCCGATACCGTTCCGGTAACGGTCATTTCGCAGCGCGCCGGTCTCGTGATGAACCCCGATGCGAAGGTACAGGTCCGAGGTGTTCAGGTCGGACGGGTCGCATCGATCGAAGATCTTCCCAGCGGTGAGGCGGCACTGCATCTCGCGATGGATCCCTCTCGCCTCGACGCGATTCCGGCCAACGCGCTGGTCGACATCGCCTCGCCGACCGTCTTCGGCGCCAAGCAAGTGCAATTCGTCTTCCCCGACGACCCGTCACCGCAATCGCTGCGCGCCGGTCAGGTGATTGAGGCCCAACACGTGATGGTCGAGGTCAACACCGTCTTCGAACAGCTGACCTCGGTGCTGTCGACGATCGAACCGGCGAAACTGAATGCCACGCTCGGTGCCATCGCGCAGGCGGTGTCCGGCCGGGGCAACAAGTTCGGGAAGATGCTCTCCGATCTGGACTCCTATCTCGCGACGCTCGAACCAAGCCTGCCCGCGCTGAACCGCGACCTGGAACTCGCTCCGGGCGTGCTGCGCTCATACGCCGATGCGGCGGGGGATTTCGTCTCGATCGCCGACAACGCGGCGACCATCAGCGACTCCATCGTCGACAAACAAAACGATCTGGACGCGGCACTGGTCAGCGTCACCGGATTGGCCGACGTCGGCAACGAGGTGATCGGGCAGAACAGCCAGTCGCTCGCGGAGGTCGTGCGGCTGCTGGTGCCGACCACCGCGTTGACCAACGAGTACAACCAGGCGCTGTGGTGTGCGCTGGCGGGCATGATCGAGTTGTCACACCGGCCACCGTTCAAATCGCCGGGCGTCGAGGTCCTGGCCGGTTTCCTGTGGGCCCAGGAGCGGTACCGCTATCCCGATGATCTGCCCAAGGCCGGCGCCGAGGGCGGTCCGCAGTGCACCGGGACGCCGAACATGCCGTTCGAGGGTGTGCCACCGTACGTCGTGGCCGACACCGGGACCAACCCGTGGCGACGCACCTACCCGGGCATCGTCCTCAACTCCGACCTGATCAAGCAGATCATGTTCCCCGACACCGAAACCGCTGGGCCGCCCCGAAATACGGCACAGATCGGAATGCCCGGATGAGGCGTTCGCTGCGGCCGACTCTGGTCAAGTTCGGGCTCTTCGCCCTGGTGATGGCGATGCTGACCGCATCGCTGTTCTTCATCTTCGGCCAGTACCAAACAGGCAGCACGAAGGACTACACCGCGGTGTTCGCCGATGCCTCCCGGCTGAAGGCCGGGCAGTCCGTGCGGGTGGCAGGGATGCGGGTCGGCACGGTCAACAGCGTCAAACTGCAGCCCGACAAAACGGTCTTGGTTAAATTCGACGCCGATCCGAACGTGCGCATGACAACGGGCACGCGGGCAGCGGTGCGCTATCTCAACCTCGTCGGCGACCGGTACCTCGAACTGATCGAGGGCCCCGACGGAACGTCGATGTCACCCGGGTCTCAGATCCCGTTGGAGCAGACCCAGGGCGCGCTCGACCTCGATCTGCTTCTCGGCGGCCTCAAACCCGTTATCCGGGGACTCAATCCGGAGGATGTGAACGCGCTGTCGGCATCGTTGATCCAGATCTTCCAAGGACAGGGCGGCACCTTGCAGTCGCTGCTGAACAACACTTCCGGCTTCACCGCGGCTCTCGCCGAGCACAACCAGACGATTCAGGCGCTGATCGAAAACCTGCACACCCTGCTCGCCACCCTGAATCGCGAGGGGGACAAGTTCTCGGGCACGGTCGACCGCTTGGAGAAGCTCGTCACGGAGCTTGCGGCGGAACGCGACCCGATCGGCACAGCGATCGAATCGCTGAACAACGGATCGGCCTCGGTGGCCGATCTCCTCAGCGAGGCGCGCGCACCGCTGGCGGGCACCGTCGATCAGCTCGCCCGGTTGGCGCCCAACCTCGACTTCCAGAAGGACCGACTCGACACTTCGCTGCAGAAGGCGCCGGAGAACTATCGCAAGCTGGTCCGCACCGGGGCGTACGGCAGCTTCTTCAATTACTACATTTGCGAACTCAAGTGGCGGGTGACCGACCTGCAGGGCCGCACCGCCGTCTTCCCCTGGCTGAAACAGGAAAACGGGAGGTGTGCCGAACCCTGATGCTGAAATACCGTGGAAGACAACTGATCCGCGCCGGTTTCCTCGGCGTGGTACTGATCGTCCTCGTCATCGCGGTCGGGCTCGCTCCGGAACGGCTGGTGTCCTGGGCGACGGCGGTGCGGTATCAGGCGTTGTTCAGCGACGCGGGCGGGCTGGCGCCGGGCAACGACGTGGTGATCTCGGGTATCAAGGTGGGCACCGTCTCCGACGTCGCCCTGCAGGGACGCAACGCGTCGGTGACGCTGGTGGTCGATGGTTCGGTGTCGTTGGGATCGGCCACGACCGCACACATCCGCACCGGAACGCTGCTGGGCGAGCGCGTCGTGACCCTGGAGTCCAAGGGCGAGGGATCGCTACACCCGATGGATGTGATTCCCGTGTCGCGCACCGGGTCCCCGTACTCGCTGACCGAGGCGGTCAGCGAGCTGACGAGCAACACCGCGGGCACCGACACCGCGTCGCTGAACCAGTCGTTGGACACGTTGTCGGCGACCCTGGACCAGGTGGCGCCGCAGCTGGGGCCCGCGTTCGACGGGCTGACCCGGCTGTCGAAGGCGATCAACGACCGCGACGAAACGCTGGGGGACCTGCTCGAAAACGGTGCCGACGTCACCGAGATCCTGTCGGACCGCAGCCAGAAGGTGAACACGCTGATCCTCAATGCCAACGACTTGGTATCGGTGCTGTCGGCACGTCGCTACGCCATCGTCGAACTGCTCGCCCACACATCGGCGTTGTCGCAACAGCTTTCCGGTCTCATAGCCGACAACGAGGAGGAGCTCGCTCCCACGCTGGAGAAGCTGAACGGGGTCACCGCGATCCTGGAGAAGAATCGCGACAATATCGCCAAGGCGCTTCCGGGGCTGGCGAAGTTCCAGATCACATTGGGCGAGACGATTGGGAACGGGCCGTACTACCAGGCCTACATACCCAATATCTTCTTCGCCCAGATCTTCCAACCGTTCTTTGACTACGCGTTCGGGTTCCGGCGCGGGGTCAACGCCGGCCAGCCGCCCGACAACGCCGGGCCGCGCGCCGAGCTTCCGTTCCCGTACAACGGAATTCCGATGCCCAATGAGCAGTGGGGGCCGGGGCGATGAACAACATCTGGGTCAAGCGCGCACTCGCGGTCGCATTGGTCGTGGCGCTCGTCGGCGGGCTCGTGGTTCTGATCCGGCAGACCGTGTTCCGACCCACGACGATCACCGCCCACTTCACCACTGCCACCGCGATCTATCCCGGCGACGAGGTTCGCATCGCCGGCGTCAAGGTCGGCTCGATCGAATCGATCAAACCGGTCGGCACCCAGGCGGAGATGAGGTTGGCCGTTGACCACGGCATCAAGATTCCAGCCGACGCGAAGGCGGTGATCGTCGCCCAGAACCTGGTGTCTGCGCGGTACGTGCAGCTGACACCCGCTTATGAGTCCGGGCCGGTGATGCAAGACGGGGCGGTCATCCCGTTGGAGCGCACAGCCGTTCCCGTCGAGTGGAACGAAGTCAAAGAACAGCTGATGCGGCTGGCGACCGACCTCGGGCCCGCAGCGGGGATGTCGACCGGGTCGGTCGGGCGGTTCATCGACAGCGCGGCCAACGCGCTTGACGGCAACGGCGACAAACTGCGTCAAACGCTGGCGCAGCTGTCCGGCGTCGGTCGCATCCTCGCCGAAGGCAGCGGCAACATCGTTGACACCATCAACCACCTGCAGACGTTCGTCACCGCGCTGCGGGACAGCAACGAGCAGATCGTGCAGTTCCAGGACAGGTTCGCGACGTTGGCGAGTGTGGTGAACGACAGCCGCACCGATCTCGACGCCGCGCTGAAGAATCTGTCGGATGTCGTTGGGGAGACGACGCGGTTCATCCGGGGCACTCGCAATCAGACCGCCGAGCAGATCCAACGACTGGCCAACGTCACGCAGAACCTCGTCGACAACCGCATGGCGTTGGAGAACGTCCTGCACATCGCGCCGCACTCGATCGCCAACGCCGTCAACATGTTCGACCCGCGCACGGGCGCCGCCAGCGGCGTGTTCGTGCTCAACAACTTGTCGAATCCCGTATGGGCCTTCTGCGGCATGATCGGCGCCCTGCAGAACGTGACGTCGCCGACCACCGGCAAGCTGTGCGCGCAGTACCTCGGGCCCGGGCTGCGCACCGCGAGCATCAACAATGTTCCGTTTCCGTTCAGCCTCTTCCTCACGTCGAATCCGCCGTCGTACATGCTGCGGTATTCCGAACCGGAGCTGATGCCCGGTGCGGGTGGACCGCCCGACGATCAGCCCGAGCCGCCGCCCGCGGTGTCGGCCTACACGGGAATCGGAGACGTACCGCCGCCCCCCGGCTGGGGCGCGCCGCCGGCGCCGCCGGGCATGCCGCCCGCACCACTCGCGGCGCCCGCATCAGTCGCGGCACCGGCAGCACCGGGTCCGCCGACACTGCGGGACATGCTGCTACCCGCCGAGCAGCCCAACCCGCCGGCGCCGCCGGCGCCCCCGATCCCGCATGGCGGAGGACCCTCATGATCGGCCGCCGACTCGTCGCGACCGG
>NZ_LZMD01000078.1 GCF_001668575.1 Mycobacterium sp. 1164985.4 | reverse complement strand
ACAAGCAAGGCATGCAGGTCTTCTGGGGAGCGGGCCACCTCATCGGGCACCACCACCAGCCGCCCGCCACCCAACAACGCCCCGAAAATCTCCTGCACCGAAGCGTCAAAAGCCAACGAATGCCACTGCGACCACACCCCCGCCACCGGCAACGGCGCATGCAACGACTCCATCAACTGGGTCACATTGCGATGCGCAACCGCCACCCCCTTCGGAACACCGGTGGTGCCCGAGGTGTAGATCACATACGCGATGTCATCGGGCGCCGGTCCGGTCAGCGCGGTGCCGGGCTGGGCGTCGAGGACGGCGCTGTCACTGATATCGACGACCAGCCGGTCCTGCCCGGCCAACCGCTCAGACAACGCGGCCGTCGTCACGATCGCGACCGGCTCGGCATCACTGAGAATGAACTCAATCCGCGCGTCCGGATGCGCCGGGTCGATCGGCACATAGACCGCCCCCGACTTGAGCACCCCCAACATCGCCACGATCGCCTCACCCGACCGCGGCACCAACAACCCCACCCGCTCACCCGGGCCGACCCCGTAGCCAGTCAGCAAGTGCGCCAACCGATTCGACGCCACATCGAGCTCTTCATACGACCACGAGCGGTCCCCGAACGTCAGCGCCGATGCCTGCGGGGCGCGGGCCACCTGCGCAGCGAACACCTCCGGAATCGACACCCCGGTCGCCGGCGCGCCCAACACCGCCCGATTACCCCACCCCGCCAACACGACGTGCTCTGCGTCGTCGAGCAGATCCACCGACGACAACCGCCGCGACGGATCCTCGGTCACCGCCAACAACACCCGCTCAAAACGCTCGATCAACGCCTCAATACTGACCGCATCAAACACATCAGTGCGATACTCCACCGCCCCCGATATCCCCGCGAACTCACCGGCCTCAGTCCAACGCTCAGCCAGGAAAAACGTCAAATCCATCCGAGCCGTGCGAGTATCGGCCGGCAGCGGGGTGACGCGAACATCGCCCAGACTGCGCTCGACTGGGTCCTCGTTCTGCCAGTTCTGCCAGGCCAAGGTCACCTGCACCAGCGGGTGATGAGTCAGGCTGCGGGTCGGGTTGAGCCGCTCCACCAACACCTCAAACGGCGCATCCTGATGCTCAAAAGCGGCCAGGCTGCGCGCCCGCACCTGTCCCAACAACTCGCCGACACTGGGATCACCAGCCAGATCGACCCGCAACACCAACGCGTTGACGAAAAAACCCACCAACTCATCAAGCGCCGAATCGCGACGCCCCGCGATCGGAAACGCCACCGCCACATCGTCGCTGGCACTCAGCTTCGACAAAAGCACCGCCAACGCTGACTGCATCACCATGAAGGTGGTCGCATTGTGCTCGCGAGCCACCCGAACGATTCGCTGCTGCAACTCCGCGGGCCAATCGACTGCCACACTGGCCCCGCGGTAATCGGCCACCGGCGGATACGGCCGATCCGTGGGCAACACCAACTGCTCAGGCATTCCGGCCAGGGCGTGCTCCCAGTAAGCCAGCTGCGTCCCGATACGACTACCGGGATCGTCGAGAGCGCCCAACTGCTCACGCTGCCACAACGTGTAATCGACGTACTGCACCGGCAACGGCGCCCACGCCGGCGCCTGCCCCGCACTGCGGGCAGCGTAAGCCACCCCCAAATCCCGCACCAGCGGATTGATCGACCAACCATCAGCAGCGATATGATGCGCCACCGCCACCAACACATGCTCATCGTCGCTGATGCGGAAAAGCTTTGCCCGCAGCGGAATCTCGTGCGCCAGATCAAACGTGTCACGCACCGCAGCGTCGATGGCCTCACCCAACCGCGCTTCCGGCCACCCGCCGGCATCGACGACCTGCCAACCGAAATCAGCCAGCTCGACCGGCATCACCACCTGCCGCGGAATACCGTCTTCCGCCCTGAACAAAGTGCGCAGGCTCTCATGACGGCCCACCACATCAATCAGCGCCGCACCCAAAGCACCGGCATCCAGCTCCCCGCTCAGCCGCAAAGCCACCGCCATGTTGTAAACCGGTGAGGGGCCCTGCAACTGGTCGACGAACCACAACCGGTTCTGCGCGAACGACAACGGCACCACAGCCGGCCGCTCAACAGCCACCAACGGCGCGAACCCGTCCTCAGCCCCACCGATACGGGGTACCAACTGAGAAACCGTGGGCGCCTCAAACACCGCACGAACGGTGAGGTGGCTGGGCAGACTGGCGTTCACCGCGGCGACGAGCCGCATCACCGACAGCGAATCGCCGCCGAGCTCGAAGAAGGAGTCGTCGACCCCGACCTGATCCACCCCCAACACCTGGGCGTAGATGCCGACCAGGACCTCCTCGGTGAAGGTGGCGGGGGCGCGGTAGTGCTTGGCATCGGAGTAGTCCGGCGCGGGCAGAGAGCGGATGTCGAGTTTGCCGTTGACCGTCAATGGCAAAGCGTCAAGCGCCACCACCGCGGTCGGCACCATATAACCCGGCAGCTTTTCCGCCAGCACCGCGCGGATTCCCGCCGGGTCCACAGTCCCGGTCACATAGCCGACCAGACGCTTGTCACCAGGGCGGTCCTCGCGCGCAATCACCACCGCCTGATCCACCCCGTCGAGTGCATTCAGCGCCGCCTGGACTTCACCCAACTCGATGCGATAACCGCGGATCTTGACCTGCTCATCAGCACGCCCCACATAGCGCAACTGACCATCGGAACCCCACCAGACCAGGTCCCCGGTGCGATACATCCTTAGTCCTGGCGCTCCACCACCACCGAACGGACACGCCACAAACCGGGACCCGGTCAAGCCCGCGCGTCGCCAATACCCCACGCCGACACCGGAGCCCGCGACATACAGCTCTCCGACCACCCCATCGGGTACCGGGCGCAGCCAGCTATCAAGCACGAACAACGCCGCCCCCGGCACCGGCGCGCCGATCGGCACCGTCTGCGATCCCGCGATCAGCGGCGTACTGAGCGTGGCGTACACAGTGGTCTCGGTCGGACCGTAGCCGTTGATCATGACGCGGCCGGGCGCCAACCGATCCACTACCTCAGCCGGACAAGGCTCTCCGGCCACCACCAACGTCGTCGTCTGCAATTCGTCGGTCGACAACATACCCGCCGCCGAGGGCGTCTGCCCCAGCACATCGATCTGCTCGTCAATCAGGAAGGTGCGCAACGCTTCCGGGGAAGCGACCACCTGCTCGGGCGCCACCACAAGCCGCCCACCGCTCAGCAGCGCACCGAAGATCTCCCACACTGAGAAGTCGAACGCCAACGAATGGCACTGTGACCACGCCTGTCCTGACTGAAGGTTGAGTCGCGGCCCGAACAGGCGGGTGACGTTGTGATGGGTGATGGACACACCTTTCGGGATCCCGGTGGTGCCCGAGGTGTAGATCAGATACGCAATGTCCTCGGGCGACGGGTGTGACAGAGGCGAGTCCGGATAGCCGTCCATGCGAGGGTCGTCGACAACGATGCCCGGCAACTCACAGCCGGCCAATCGCTCAACCAGGTCGGCGGTGGTGATCGCGGCGATCGGTGCGGCGTCGGCGATCATGAACTCGATACGCGACGCCGGGTGAGTCGGGTCGATCGGGAGATACGCTGCGCCGACTTTGAGTACACCCAGCATCGCCATGACCGCCTGGGCGCAACGCGGAAACAGCAGCGCCACATACTGTCCCGGACCCGCACCCCGTGCGGCCAAGAAGTGCGCCAGCCGGTTCGACGCCTCGTCGAGCTCGCGATACGTCCACGAACGGCCCGCGCACGTCAACGCCACCGTCTCCGAAGCACACCGCACCTGTGCGGCGAACATCGCCGGAATCGACACGGGCGTGATTGGTGCGGTCAATGCGGCCCGATTACCCCAGCTCGCCAAACCGGCGCCTTCGCGGCCGTCGAGTAGCTCGATTGACGACAGCCGCCGCACCGGATCAGCGATCATCGCCGCCAACACGAGTTCCAACCGGCCCGCCAGTTCAGAGACATCGAAACGGGACCACGGCTGCCCTGCACCGACCGTGCTGAGGAACAGCTTGTCACCCGCACTGGAAAAGAACAGTCCGAAACCGTCGACAACGGCACCGTTGGTCAAGGACGCCGATGCCTGGGCACCGCCGAACGGCATGGAAAACCGAGCGGGCAAGAAGTTGACAGTCACCCGACCGGCAAGCTTGCCCGAACCGCCCAAACGAGCTCTGCGTTCGAGGGTCTGCACCGGGAAGCGCTGATGCTCCAACGCTTCTCGGATTCGGCCGTCCACAACTTCACAGAACGCGACCACTGTGGAGTCTGGTGGCACCCACAGCACCAGCGGTACCGTTCCGGCCACCATGCCGGGGAGGGTCTTGGACTCTGGACGCACCCGCCTGCTGACCGGGAAGTCGAGCACCACCTCTGAGCCGACCGCACACCATCCGTGGACCAAGAGCGCGCACGCCGCGGTGATCACAGTTGATTGCGGCACCTTCGACATACGGGCGAAGCGCTCGACCCGGCGCAGGATTTCGGGGTCCAGCGCAACCGGCGCGGACGGCAGACTCTGAGCACCGTCGTCTTCCACGAAGGGCAGGCGGTAGGACGGTTCCATCTCGGTCGGAAGGTTCGCGGACCAATAGGCGCGATCGTTCAGATAATCGCTGGATGCTTCGTAGGCGAACTCGCAATCGACCAGTTCATGCAGTGAGCCGAAGAAGCCGGCAGGAACAGGTGCGCCTGAAACGAGCGCCGAATAGATGGCTGCCACCCGCTGGGCGATCAACGCGACGCCGGATCCGTCGACGACGATGTGGTGGCAGCAGAAGAACAGGTAAAACTCATCAGGCCGCGCCTGAAACAATGCGAACTTGAACAGCGGGCCGGAGAGCGGCATCGGCGTACGTTGGATCGACGCTGCCTTCGCGTGGACTTCCTCGACCGGATCGTCGGCACCACTCAGATCATGGAACGGCAACTCGATATCGGGGTAATCGATCACGCTCTGCACGATCTGGCCATCCACCTCCGCGAAGGCGGCCCTGAGCGGCTCAGCTTCCCCCACCGTTCGACGGATCGCCCACTCGAGTGCATCTCGTTGCACCCGACCGACGATTCTCACGAACAGGCCGAGCTGCCATTCCGCGCGGAGTCGACTCGTTTCCTGCGCAAGCCATATCTCGAGCTGGCCGCGCGTTAGTGGAAGCGCCTGGTTGTCCAACTCCATCGGCCCCCAACCCGCCGGCTCAATTATCAGAAGCCCGGTCCGCTATCGACTTTTCACGCAAACTCTCGTGCCGGTATCCATGCGGTTCCGTTCGACGTGACCAAGAATCGACACAACCGCCCGACCGCGTCGCGTCGGCGCATGGCGCGAGCCCGAACCCCGACCAACATGGGCGGATGATACCGCCGCTTCCAGCGAATATGGCCGGAATTGCTGCGGATTGGTTGACTGCCCTCGGAATGCCCGCCGCTCGGCACGCCGCGCAACCCAGCGCGATTGCCGATGCAACTTCAGTGTGCGGTCACAATCGCTGGGCGTCGACGGCTTTCTTGGCTTCCTGTGCCCGCGCCACATCCTCGGCCGTGTAGCGAATGAACAGGGCTGCGACACCGAGCAGGACGACGACCCCGCTCAGCCACAACAGGCCGTACGTATAGCCATGGTCCAATGCGTTGAGCTGAGCGGGGTTCATGTTCTTCGCGGGCCCGCTTGTACCGCCCAAGTGCAGCGTCCGCGAAGTGATGACAGCCTGGATGACGGCCAGCACCACGGGACCACCAAGGCCCTGCAGTATCACGGCGATCGCGGAGGTCGGTCCGATCCGGTCGTAACCGACGGTGGTGATCACCGACAGAACCAGGGGAACGGTGACCATGCCAATACCGATACCACCGACGGCGATGGGCAGAGCCAAGTTTGGAAGGTACGGTGTGCCGCGGTTGAGCGTCGAGCCGTACAGCACGCCTATGAGCAGCAGAGTGCAGCCGGCAATCACCACCATGCGTGGAGGGAATTTCGTCACCAGTCGTGATGACGCGCCCATGCCGATGGCGGCTCCGAGAGCGAACGGAATGAAACTGACGCCCGCACGCAACGTGCTGTAGCCCATGATGTCTTGCACGTACACGGTGACGACGAGAATGAGGGTTGTCATCACGCCACCGGTGAGAAACAGGGCCGCAAACGTCGCAAGCCGGTTGCGGTCGAGGAACAGATCGAACGGTACGACCGGGTTGTCCGCCCGGCGTTCCACCACGGCGAACGCCACGAAAGCCGAAAGGGCCGCTACGCCTGAGCCAATCGTGGCGGGCGACAGCCAGCCCCACTCTGGACCCATCGAGAAGCCCAGCACCACCGCGGTGAAGCCCAGAGTGGTCAGCAGAGCACCGGTGGCGTCGAGCTTCATTCGCTCCTTCTGGGTTTCGCGCAGCGCGGTACGTGCCAGGAAGAGCGCCAGCAGGCCGATCGGCACGGCCACGGAAACGGCCAACCGCCAGGACAGATCGGTGAGGATTCCTCCCACGATGAGGCCCATCACCGAGCCGATACTGACCATCGCGCCAAAAACAGCCGTCGCGGTGTTACGCAATTGACCCTTCGGAAAGGTGGTCGCCACCAGTGCCAGGCAGGTCGGCGCAAGGATCGCGACAGACACGCCCTTCAGCAGGCGGCCCACAATGAGGACGGTCTCATTCCAGGCGAGCCCACACATCAGCGAGGAGAAGGTGGATAGGGCGACCCCGATGACGAAAGCACGCTTCCGCCCGATCGTGTCGCCCAGACGGCCGCCCACCAGCATCAGTCCGTTGGCGGTGAGCAGGGTGGCGAATATGACCCAGCTTCGGCCGGCGCTCGTCAGTTCCATGTCGTTCTGAACCTTCGGAAGAGCGACGATGCCGATGGTGAGTTCCATCGCGGCCATCAGCTCCATGCTGCCGATCGCGATGATCGCGGCGATGAACCGGCGGGGTGGAAGCCGCGTCGGGGCGTATTTCTTCCGATGGCGCGGGGCGGTCCGTTCCGCGGCCATCGGAGTCGAAAGATTCGCCGGCTCTGTCGTCAAGTGAGGTACTGCCCGCTCTGCGTCGTAGCGAGCCGCCATACCGGAGTACCCCCTGCAGCAACGTGGGCAGCGCTGCCGTCGTGTTGACAATCGTTGGGTCAGGCGGCTTGAGCCGTTCGATGCGTCTGTATCCCGATCCCACCCGATGCGAGCATACCGATAGCTAAGTGGCCTCCGTGGTAAACCGTTCGATCCAATTGCGTAGGGGCGGGGGTCGATGCTTCCGGGCGCTTGCAGTGATCACGCGGACGGCTTCCCATTTCGGTGATCTCTCGAGCGACCAGATGAAATAATCGCCGCGTGCTGGCAAAGGCTGATCAGTGACGCTCCGGATACGCCCTGCACGTGACTCCCCCATCAGTCGCGCGTTCAAAGGTGATGGTCAGCCGGACAATCGGCTCACACCTGTGGACCATGCCTTGTTCGTCGGGCAACTCGCTACCGACTGGAAGCCGGTCATGCAGGTCGTCTGGGTTTACCAGCATCCCGTTGACTTCGACGGGCTGAGGCGTTTTCAGTACAACCTCGGCCACGGGTTGTTGGGACGGCGGATAGAGCGTTCGCCTCTGCCGTTCGCCCGCTCCCGGTGGGTCCTGGATCGCGGTCCGTCGGACATTGATATCGCCGGTAGCGCCCGCCCACGCTCTGAAGTGAGTGATTGGGCCGACGAACGAACGCAACTCACCATCGATCCCGAGTCGGGGCCCGGCTGGCACCTCGGTGTACTTCCACTCACGGACGGCTCGACGGCGGTCAGCCTCGTCATCTCGCACCACGTGGCTGACGGACTCGGGCTTGTCAGCGCGCTCCTCGATGCCGTGAACGACAACGAGCGAGATCTCGGGTATCCACCGCCTCGCTCACTTACCCGACTGCGAGCGGTGGTTCAGGATTCCGGGCAAACAGCGCGGGATGTGCCAGCGGCCGCCCGGGCACTTGTCGCGGCCGCGAGACAGGCCCGCCGTGATCGGCAAGACGGTGCCCATCCGCGGGCTGCGCGGCCGGGCGCCGTCACTGGCAGCGACGGTGACCACCATGTGGTGATACCAGCTGTCACGATCAACGTCGGCTTGGATGATTGGGACGCCCGTGCGGAGGCTCTGGGTGGGACGAGTAGGACTCTGGTCGCCGCCCTCGTCGCGAAGTTCGCTGAGCACATCGGGCGCCGACGCGCCAGCGACGGCACTGTCACACTGCGAATGCCGATAAGCACTCGCACCGACGGTGACAGCCGGGCGAACGCGGTGTCGTATATGCCCGTCAGCTTTGATCCGAAAGGGCTAACGACTGATTTGACCCAACTGCGGAAGACCATCAGCCAAGCACTCAAAGCTCTTCGCGAAACACCCGATGAGTCTTTGGAACTGGCGTCGCTGACCCCGTTCATTCCCAGGCGTGTCCTTAAGCGGATGAACAATGCGATAGTCGTCGACCCGGATATGCCGGTGTTTTGTTCGAACCTCGGCGACTTCGGTTCCGTTGTGTGCCGCCTCGACGGCACCGATGCCGAGTATGTGACCGGGCGACTGACCACCCAAGGGGACACACGAAAGCGGTTGGAGCAGATCGGCGGCATGATGACGGTCCAGTCCTGGCGCCTCCCAGACCACATCGTCATCAACATCGGCGCCTACCAGCCGGGCGCCGAGAACACCAAGCCGGCGTTGCGCGAGCTGGCTACGCGCACGCTGGCTGAGTTCGGCCTGGAAGGCCAGGTCGAATAACGAGCCGAGACGAACACCATGTTGCTGGCACTGTCTGTGCAACCGCGATTTCGGTCACATCGGAGCACTGACCGTCTATAGGATCGGTGCGCGACCCAAAGGGAGGGGCCCATGCCTGACAACGCAGCGCCTGGAACAGTCAGCGACGTGCGGACGATGTACGAGGCCTATCCGTACCCGAGTCCCACCGTCGGGGATTCGTTGATTCCGGACGTCGCGAACAGCTTGTTCACGGTATTCGGCGAAGACGACCTGTCGGGCAGGAGGATACTCGACGCTGGCTGTGGCACCGGTCAACGGCTTCTTGCCGTGGCTCGGCGTTATCCCAAGGCGCAGTTCGTTGGCCTTGACATGACTGCAGCCTCACTAGCGGTTGCCGAGGCCCTCAGGGACAAACACGGTATTCGGAATGTCGAATTCTGCAGATCTGAAATGTTGGATTTCAGTCCACCATCCGCCTTCGATCTCATTCTTTCGATCGGCGTCGTGCACCACCTAGAGGATCCGAGCCGCGGAATACAATTCCTCACGACTTTGCTCGGCGAGGACGGGATCCTGATCCTGTGGCTGTATCACTCATTGGGCGAACACCAGCGATTGCTCGATCGGCAGACGCTGTTGACGCTCTGGAAACGCTCGGAGGGGTTCGACGCGGGTTTGCAGGTGCTGCGCGACATGGGAGTGAACCTCGAGGTCAAGCAGTATGGTAGCACCGCGGCGCAAGCCAAATCCGAAGTGAGCCAGGTAAGTATCGACGTGGACGCCTACCTCCATCCGATCGTCAATGCATACCGGTTTGAAGAAATCATCGGCTTGCTGCAGGATTGCACAGAACTCGATTGGGCCGCGGTCAACAACATCAACCTTCTTGACTCGAGCAAGTTGGTCGACCTCAACGAAGTTGAGACTGGCGACATGCGCTACCTGTGCCAAACGCCGGAGGACCTGTTCTCAACTGAGTCGTTGAGGCAACGTTTCCGAGCGCTGAAGCCCTTGGAGAAGCTGCGAGTTCTCGAAAATATGCTCAAGCCAACGGGATTCACCGTCCTCGGTGGTCGTGGTGGCTCTGATCAACATCTCTCGGCAAGGGTTCGGGCGAACGCGGTCCCCCTGTAGATCGCGGTTCTGTGGCCCGAGACGAGAGCGCACGTGCGCATCGTCTTTCGTCGGCAGCAATGGGCTGGTCGGTCAATCGACACATCAACCGCGTGATGGTCTCGAGCGGAAATCGGCCCAGATTCCCTTGCGCCCACGGGCTGTCGCGACAGCTTCGTGAATCAGCTTCTTGATGGTCGGGCGGAACGGCACGCGGTTGGAGTACACGCGGTCTACTCCCATGGACACCAGCGCTTGGTAGTTCTCGAACGCCGTGCGGAAGTCGTGTTCAGTTAGTCGATACTCCTCGAAGACGCGATCGAGCACCGACTCATCCCAGGGCTTGTCCCGCGAGGCGGCTTGCATAGCGTCATAGGCCGTGGACATCCAGTCTGTGCCGAACCGTTCTGTAACTGGGCCTGAATACCGCTGATGCCGAAGATCTGGTGTGAGGAACTCCTCGATAGCCGCTTCGTCTCGCGGGCGGAGGTCAATTGCGAGCGACTTGGAGATGCGCGCCAATTCTCGGCGCCAGTCGTCGAGGAGATCGGCGTAGCTGACGAAAACACGCGGCAGGCCGCGCGTTTGTCTTTCGGCCAACAGCGTGTATTTCAACCAAATCGCGCTCGTGAGTTCCGGCGACATAGGACCGGCCGCTGCTTGCGACGCGATGACCTCGTGCGGGTGGCGTACCGGAATCACCGCCGCGACATCGACTCCCGTCAGCCGCGCCGCATCAAACCATATGTCGGAAATATTCGTGATGTAGGAATCCTTGATCACTACAAGCGGTGCGGCCGGAAGCTTCTCGAGGAAGGTGCCGACCCTGTCGACACAGTCGGCCCGCTCGTCGTCGTCAAATGCATCCTCTTCCAGTAAGCGCAGCGAGAAGTCAAAACCTGCGCTGCCCTGCCGGCGCAGAATCGTCTCGTTGAGGCTGAGGGATGCGCGAGGTTCCCAATACCCACGCGGATTGTGCCAGTCGGGGTGTCGTATTCCGGCCGGAAGCGTGCCACCGCAGAGCGAAAGAACCCGCGTCAGCGCCGACGATCCCGACCGACCGACGCCCAATACGAACAGCACAACGCGACGCGACTCAGCCGGAGACGATGCTGAGAATTGGTTTGCAGCAATGCGTTCGCCGGGTTCAGTCATTCGCAGAAAATTCCATCAGACTGTCTCCGGACACCATTCAGAACCAGAAACCACGGATGCCCCCTCACCCTTTGAGCAAGCTGTTCAGTTGGTCGCCGTACGTTGCAAGTGCTTGGGGGGTCATCATTTCGTCGTGTCCGCAGTTGACGGGGTGCACGGTGATGTTGCCGGTGACGTAG
>NZ_LZMD01000077.1 GCF_001668575.1 Mycobacterium sp. 1164985.4 | reverse complement strand
ATCGCGCCGAGCGTCGTCAGCACCCGCGGCGATAACGCGAACGCAACGGCGGCGATGACGCGCGACGTCGGGCTGCCGATGTTGAGCGCCTCGGCGACGCGCACTACACCCCAGAACCCGACGACCAGCAGCAGCGCCCACCACAACCGCTGGGTGACCCAGCCGGGCAGCCCGACGTCGCGCGTCATCGCCGCCGTTGCGTTCGCGTTATCGCCGCGGGTGCTGACGACGCTCGGCGCGATCTCGTCGGAGACGCTGCCGATGATGCTGGCGCCGTGGGTGCTGCTTCCGGTGATCCTGGTGCTCCGGGGCGATCCGCGGGTGCGGGTGCTGGCGATGCGATCCGCGGTGGCGATCGCGTTGATGGGCGCGGTCAACGCGGTGGCCACGATCACCGGCTGCCTGTGTGCGGTCATCTGGTTGGCGTGTCACCGGCCCACGAAGCAGTGGTGGCGGTTCACCGCGTGGTGGGCCCTCGGTATCGCGCTGGCGGTGCTGTGGTGGGTCGTCGCGCTGCTGATGTTGGGCCGGGTCAGCCCGCCGTTCCTCGATTTCATCGAATCCTCGGGTGTCACCACGCGGTGGATGTCGCTGACCGAGATGCTGCGCGGCACCGACGCATGGACGCCGTTCGTGGCGCCCAACGCGACGGCCGGCGCCTCGCTGGTGACCGGTTCGGTCGCGGTGCTGGCCACTACCCTGGTGGCCGCAGCGGGCCTGGCGGGGCTGGCCTTGAAGACGATGCCCGCCCGCGGTCGGCTGATCACCATCCTGCTCGTCGGGATCACGCTGCTGGCGCTCGGCTACTCCGGCGGGCTCGGCTCGCCCGTCGCGCATCACGTCCAGGCGTTCCTCGACGCGTCCGGAACGCCGCTGCGCAACCTTCACAAGCTCGAACCGCTGCTGCGGCTGCCATTGGCGTTGGGGTTGGCGCATCTGCTCGGACGCATCCCGTTGCCGGGTAGTGCACCGCGCGAGCAGTGGACGACCGCGCTGGCACACCCCGAGCGGGACAAACGCGTGGCGGTGGGGATCGTAGTGCTGGTCGCGCTGGCCGCGGGCACGTCGCTGGCGTGGACCGGACGGCTCACTCCCCCAGGCGCTTTCGAAGCAATCCCGCAGTACTGGCATGACACCGCCGCCTGGCTCGACGAACACAACACCGACGGCCGCGTCCTGGTCGCTCCGGGCGCTCCGTTCGCCACCCAGGTGTGGGGCAACAGCCACGACGAACCGCTGCAGGTCCTCGGCGACAGCCCGTGGGGTGTGCGCGACTCCATTCCCCTGACCCCGCCGGAGACCATCCGCGCGCTGGACTCCGTACAGCGACTGTTCGCCGCGGGCAGACCGTCCGCAGGCTTGGCAGACACCCTTGCCCGCCAAGGCATTTCATATGTCGTCGTGCGCAACGATTTGGACCCGGAGTCGTCTCGCTCCGCGCGACCGCTGCTGGTGCACCGCGCCGTCGACGGATCCGCCGGCCTGGAGAAGGTCGCCGAGTTCGGCGATCCGGTCGGCGCAGGCACCCTGGCCGGATTCGTCTCCGACAGCGGTCTGCGGCCCCGCTTTCCCGCCGTCGAGATCTACCGGGTGCACGCCGAAACCCCTGTGACGCCTTACCTCGTCGACGCCGATCGCGTGGCCCGGGTCGACGGTGCCCCCGAGTCGCTGCTGCGGATCGACGAGCGCCGCCGGCTACAGGACCGGCCGCCGCTGGGCCCGATGCTGTTGACCGCCGACGCCGAACGCGCGGGTGTGCCGACCCCCGTCGTCACCGTCACCGACACCCCACTCGCCCGGGAGACCGACTACGGCCGCGTCGACGACCATTCCTCGGCGATCCGCGCCCCCGATGATCCGCGGCACACGCGCAACCGGGTCATCGACTATCCCTCTCCCGGCGCCGATCTCGTCTACGGCCAGTGGAACGGTGGCCGGGTGTCGGTGTCGAGTTCGGCCGCCGATTCCACCGCACTTCCCAACGTCGCACCCGCGACCGGTCCGGCCGCGGCGGTGGACGCCGACCCGTCGACGAGTTGGGTGTCGAACTCACTGCAGTCCGCGGTTGGCCAGTGGATGCAGGTGGACTTCGACCACCCCGTCACCAACGCGACCATCACCGTCACGCCCAGCGCCACCGCGGTCGGTGCGCAGATCCGGCGCATCGAGATCTCGACGGTCAACGGCACCAGCACCCTTCGCTTCGACGAAGCGGGCAAGCCGTTGACCGCCGCCCTGCCCTACGGCGAGTCACCGTGGGTGCGGCTCACCGCCGTCGCCACCGACGACGGTTCGGCCGGCGTGCAGTTCGGCATCACCGACCTCGCCGTCACGCAGTACGACGCGAACGGCTTCGCCCACCCCGTCAGCCTGCGCCACACCGTCGCGGTTCCCGGTCCGCCACCGAATTCAACTGTGGCGCAATGGGATCTGGGTTCGGAATTGCTGGGCCGGTCGGGCTGCGCCGAGAGCCCGACCGGTTACCGGTGCGCCGCGTTGATGGCGCTCTCGGCGGAGGAGCCGGTCAACCTGAGCCGCACGCTGACCGTGCCGGCGCCGATCGCGGTCACGCCGACGGTGTGGGTGCGCGCCCGCCAGGGGCCGAAGCTGGCCGACCTGATCAGCGCGCCGGGCGCCGCACGCGCGATGGGCGACGCCGATCCGATCGACGTGCTCGGTTCGGCCTACGCCGCGGCAGACGGTGATGCGGGCACCGCGTGGACAGCCCCGCAACGTGTGGTCCAACAGGGGACGCCGCCCACACTGACGCTGAAGCTGCCCCGCCGAAGCGAGGTCGCCGGGTTGGAGGTGGCACCGAGCTCCTCGGAGCTGCCCGCACATCCGACGCTGGTGGCCGTCGACCTCGGCGACGGTCCGCAGATCCGTCCGGTGGCCGGCGACGCGGGCGCGCAGACGCTGCACCTCAAGCCGCGCGTCACCGACACCGTGACGGTCTCCATCCTCGACTGGGACGACGTCATAGACCGCACCGCGCTCGGCTTCGACCAGCTCAAGCCGCCCGGCCTTGCCGAGGTCACCGCGCTCGACGCACGAGGTGCACCGATCGCCACCGCCGACGCCGAGGCCAACCGCGAGCGCAGGATCGAAATGCCCTGCGGCAAAGGGCCGGTCATCGGTATCGCGGGCGAGTTCGTGCAGACCTCGCTCACCACGACCGTCGGCGCGCTGCTCGACGGTGAGCCCGTCGCCGCACACCCGTGCCGGACCGCACCGATTCTGCTGCCCGAGGGACAGCAAGAACTGGTCATCAGCCCCGGCGGCGCGTTCATCGTCGACGGTGCACAACTCGCCGGGCCGCAGGCCGACGAAATACGCCCGGCGCCAACCACTCCCGCAGAAGTCGGACATTGGAGCGCAGACCGCCGCGAGGTAACCGTCGCCCCGTCGTCGGCGTCCCGCGTCCTCGTCGTCCCCGAAAGCATCAATCCCGGCTGGGTCGCTCGCGACAGCGGTGGAACCGCACTGACGCCGATCACGGTGAACGGCTGGCAGCAGGGATGGGTACTGCCGCCGGGCACGGCAGGCCCGGTCACGCTGAGCTTCCCGGCGAACGGGCTCTACCGCGCCGGGCTCATCGGGGGGCTGGCGCTGCTGCCGGTGCTGGCTCTGCTGGCGTTCCTCCCGATGCGCAGGCGCGCCGACCGTGCGGACCCGGTGCCGGTCTGGCGCCCCCACCCGTACGCGGTGGGCGCCGCCGCACTGCTCGCGGGCGCCGCGATCTCCGGGGTGACGGGCTTCGTGATCGTCGGTGTCGCGCTGGGAATCCGCTATCTGCTGCGCAACCGCGAAAAACTCTGCGAGGCAACCACGGTCACTGCCGCGGCCGGCGGGCTGATCCTCGCCGGGGCGGTGCTGAGTCAGAACCCGTGGCGATCGGTCGACGGTTACATCGGACATTCCTGGGGTGTGCAGCTACTGGCGCTGATCTCGGTGGCTGCCGTGGCCGCGTCGACCGTGCCCATGCGGCCGAGCCGGCTCAGTTGACCGCGATCAGGTGTTCGAGCTTCGGTTCGCCGACGATGTACTTCTCGACCTCCTGCTCGACGATCAGGTCCTGACCGGTCTGCCGCACGACGTGCTGGTGCAGATGCTCGTACCACGACCGCACGATGAACGCCTCGACGAATGTGTGGGGAAATTCGCCGCTGCGGAACAACCGCCATTGCGCGGCCCCGGTCCGCTGGCGTGACCGCCTCACCCGGTCCATCGCGGCGATGAACAACGCCTCGTTCTCGGCTGCGACCTTGTAGGTCTTGAGCACCAGGACCGGCCCGTCCGGCGGGGCTGGTTCGAACACCAACGCCGGCTCCGGCCAATGCGCCGACGGTTCGACGTCGATGTTGCCGGTGCCCGGATGCAGCGGCCACCACACCAGCGACACCGCGCACACGGCGAGCATCACGGCCGCGATCAACAAGGCCGTCACGCTGGTGGTGGCGCCGGCCACCAGACCCCAGACCAGCGAGCCGATGGCTTGTCCGCCCATGAACACCAGCTGATAGACCGACAGCCCGCGCGCCCGCACCCAGGCCGGAAGGCTCAGCTGCATGGACGCGTTCAGCGTCGACAAGGTGAGCAACCAGGACAGGCCGCCGACGACCATCGCGACGATGACCACGGTCACCACCGGAACGAGTGCCAGCACCACCGTTGCGAGCGCGAAACCGACCGCGCCGACGGTCAACAGCGCATTGCGCCCGAACCGCACCTGCAGCCGCGACAGCACCATCGCCCCGCAGACCGCGCCGACGCCCAGGGCGCCCAGCAGCACGCCGTAGCCCGCGGACGACAGATGTAACTGCCGATCGGCGATGACCGCCAGCAACCCCCACAGCGCGCTACCCGGAGCGATGAATAGCAGCGCCCGCAGCAGGATGCGGCGGGTCACCGGCGAACTGCGGATGTAGCGCCCGCCCGCAGTCAACGCCGACAACGGACGCTCGGTCGGCAGCAACCGGTCCGTGGCCGGCCGGCGCCACGCGAAGAGCACCACGACGATGCCGACGAACGACAGCGCATTCAGGGCGAACACCATCGTGGGCCCCGACAAGGACACCAGCGCACCTGCGATCGCCGGCCCGATCGCCCTCGCACTGTTCATGGCCAGGCTGGTCAGCGCTGCCGCAGCCGGAATCTGTTCGCGCGGAACGAGTTCAGGCTGGATGGCCTGCCATGCCGGGGCGGTCAGCGCCTGTCCGCAACCGACCAGGAACAGCAGAATCAGCTAGACGGTGGGCGTCGTCAGCCCCACTCCGGTCAGGATCGCCAGCAGCGAGACGCCCGCCGCCATCGCCGACTGCGTGGCGATCAGCAGCCGTCGCCGGTCGGTCAGGTCGGCGACCACGCCGGACGGCAGCGCCAACAACATCACCGGCAACGTCGTCGCAGTTTGCACCAGGGGCACGAGCACCGCGGCATTGGGATCGCCGACCAGCATCCACTGTGCGCCGACGGTCTGCATCCAGGTGCCGAGGTTCGAGACGAGCTGCGCGATCCACAACGCACGGTAGGTCGGCGAGGACAGCGGCGCCCACGCCGACGGTGCGGCGCGGACACTCGACGATGCCGCCATATTGTTCTGGCCTTTCCTCTGGATCACGTTTCAAGTACCCGATTGATCGTCCGCCATCTCGTAGCATCGGCCGCGTGCCGGAATTGAACACCGCCCGCGGCCCGATCGACAGTGCGGATCTCGGCGTCACGCTCATGCACGAACACGTCTTCATTCAATCCCTCGACATCACCACCAACTATCCGGAGGTGTGGGGCGACGAGGCCCAGCGCGAGGCAGACGCGATCGTCCGCCTCAACGAGCTGAAGTCGCGCGGTGTCGACAGCATCGTCGATCTCACCGTGATCGGCATGGGGCGCTACATCCCGCGCATCGAACGCCTCGCCGCGCAGACCGACATCAACATCATCGTCGCGACCGGTGTCTACACCTACAACGACGTCCCGATGTTCTTCCACTTCAGCGGGCCGGAGACGCCGCTCGGCGAGCCGATGGTCGACATGTTCGTCCGCGACATCACCACGGGCATCGCCGACACCAGCGTCAAAGCGGCGATCCTCAAGTGCGCGACCGACGAACCAGGCCTCACCCCGGGCGTCGAGCGGGTGCTACGCGCCGTCGCGCAGGCGCACCGCGAGACCGGCGTCCCGATCTCGACCCACACTCACGCCGCGACCAAGCGCGGCCTGGATCAGCAGCGCGTGTTCAGAGAGGACGGGGTCGACCTCTCGCGCGTCGTCATCGGGCACTCCGGCGACAGCACCGACACCGACTACCTGGAACAGTTGATCGACGCGGGCTCCTACATCGGGATGGACCGGTTCGGCGTCGACGTCTTCCTCGGCTTCGAGGAGCGAGTGAACACCGTCGCGCGGATGTGCGAGCGCGGGCACGCCGACAAGATGGTGCTGTCGCACGATGCGTCCTGCTTCATCGACTGGCTGCCGGAGGGGATGATCCCGCAGACCATGCCCAACTGGCACTACCTGCACATTCACAACGACGTGATACCGGCCCTCAAGGAGCGCGGCGTCACCGACGAACAGCTCACGACGATGCTCGTCGATAATCCGCGCAGAATCTTCGAGGCGCAGGGCGGGTACTGACGTGACCGAGCCGACCCCACCCATAAGCACGCAGGTGTCACGGCTTGCCGCCGCCGAACCGGATGCGCCCGCGGTCACCTGCGAGGGCGTCACCCTCACCCGCGGTGAGCTGGACGCGTCGGCCAATCGACTGGCTCGCGCCTATGCCGAACTCGGTGTGGGAGAGGGCGATTACGTCACCGTGGTGTTGTCGAACTCGATCGAGTGGGCGCAGGCGGTGCTGGCGACGTGGAAGCTCGGTGCGATACCGCAGCCGCTGTCACCGCGGCTGCCGGACGCCGAACTGAGCGGCCTGCTCGAGCTGCGGCCCCGCGCTCTGATCGTCGGCCGCGAGGACCCGGCCGGCCTGATACCCAGCGTGCCAACGGGTTTCGCCCCGGGCCAGGGTTTGTCGGATGAGCCGCTGCAGGAGAAGGTGTCGCCGGTGCTCAAGGCGATGGCGTCGGGCGGCAGCACCGGGCGGCCCAAGCTGATCGAGGCGGGCGGCGACAGCCGCTTCCCGCCGCTGGTCGGTTACCCCCTTGGGGCACAGGAACGTGATGTCAACCTGATCTCGGTGCCGATGAGCCACAACACCGGGTTCACGACGTTCGCGATCGGGCTCGTGCAGGGCCATCACCTGGTACTCATGCCGAAGTTCGAACCGCACGAGTTTCTCCGACTGGTGACCGAGTATCGCGTGACGTTCCTGACGACGGTGCCGACAATCATGCAGCGTCTGATTCCGGTCTACCGGGCCGATCCCGCTGCCTACGACCTGTCGTCGATCCGACGGTTCTGGCATGTCGGCGCGCCGTGTCCGCCCGCGGTCAAGCGCGCGTGGATCGAGATACTGCAACCGGATGCGCTCTGGGAACTGTACGGCGGCACCGAATTACAGGCGCTGACATTCATATCGGGCAGCCAGTGGTTGGACCATCCGGGCTCGGTCGGTGTCGTCGTCGCCGGGGAGATGAAGGTCCTCGACGACGACGGCAACGAGTGCCCACCCGGGGTGGTCGGCGAGATCTACATGCGGCCGTCGCCGGGCAGCGCACCCACCTACCGCTACATCGGCGCGACGGCGAAATCCCGCGACGGTTGGGACTCGCTCGGCGACCTCGGCTACTTCGACGAGGACGGGTTCCTCTACCTCAGCGACCGCCGCGTGGACATGTTCACCGTCGGGGGCAAGAACGTCTATCCCGCCGAGGTCGAGTCGGCGCTCGCCGAACACCCGGCGGTGTTGTCGTGTCTGGTGGTCGGTGTCCCACACGACGACCTTGGGCAGGTGCCGCACGCGCTGGTGCACGCCGACGGCGATCTCGAGGAAGTGGATGTCATCGCGTTCCTGTCCGAGCGCGTCGAACGCCACAAGGTGCCGCGCACGGTCGAATTCACCGACGAGCCGCTGCGCGACGATGCGGGGAAGGCCAGGCGGTCGGCGGTGCGCGACGCCGTTATCGCGCGACGGGCTCAGGCACGCTGCTGACCGACGAGTCCAGCGGCGGGACGGGCCGGGCGTGCCGATACTCCCAGCGCCGCAATGCTGTTCGGCACGGTGACTCCACCAGCGCGTAGCTGACCGCAGCGATCGCGAATCCGAACACGATTGTGAGCGCCAGGACCACGGGCATGTGTCCGTTGAACGCGAACTCGCCGATGACCGGGAACACCATCGCCAGCGCGGCAAGGTGCCAGATGAACAGCCCGTACGACCAGCGCCCCAGCGTGACCATCGTCGTGTTGCCCAGCAGCCGGTGCGGGGTGTCGGGCCGGTCGAGCACGAGCGGCGCCAGCAGCGCGCCTGCGACCACCGCGCCCATCGCGGTCTTGACGACGAACTGGCTCACGGTGCCCGGGGTCAGTCCCTCGGGACCCGCGATCGGTGAGGCCGCGATCAGGAACGCGACGATCGCAAGCGAGGCCATCAGTACCCGCCGCCGGGCCAGCCGGTGCGGCCACCCGACGGGCGTGACCGTCAGCTCGGCGAGCAGCATGCCCGCCGCGAACCAGGAGAAGAACGCAGGCGGCCAGTTCAAGTGGTTGACGCCGTCGGGCGTCGCGATCGGCAGCACCGCCCACGCCAGGCTGGCGATCCCCGCGACGGCGATGACAGGGAGGCGGGCGCGCACCGGCACTCGTCGCACCAGCAGCGCGAGCACCGGCAGGGCGATATAGAAGGCGACCTCGACCGACAGGCTCCACATCTGCGTCAGCCCCGCGGTCAGCGTCAACGGCACATAAATCTGAGTCAGCGTGAGGTTGGCCAACCACACGGTCAGGTCTGCGCGGGCCTCGGGCAGCAGCGACAGGATCACCACGACCGCGACAAGGTAGCCGGGCATGATGCGGACCAGCCGCGAGCGCAGGTAGTGGCCGGTCGGCGGGATCGGCCGCAGCCCGCGCGCGGCGGCGGCATGTCCGCGCCACAGCAGAAAGCCCGAAAGCGCGAAGAACACCGCGACCGCGAGGTCGAACCGGCCGAACAGTCGTCCGGTGACGCCGCCGGTGTGGCCGGTTTGGAAGGCCACGTGGGTGACGACGACGCCGACCGCGGCGCAGGCTCGCATGCCCTCGACGGCAGGCAGGAACCCGCGGGTCCCGCCCACCTTCTCGTCGCGCGTCTCAGCGGTCACGGCAATCAGTGTGCCGGGTAGATCCAAACACCCTGACCACGGGTGCACGGATGCGGCCCGACTAAACAACGACCTTAAATTGTGCTGTTAGGGTCGAACGGATTTCTGCGGGCATACCGCAGGTGAAGGAGGCACGGTTTGAACCGCGCAGTGGCGCTGCGGATTGCGGCATGCGGAATCTTGGGGCTCGGTGCCGCCCTGCTGATCGCCGCATTGTTGCTGTCCACGTACACCCACAGCAAGATCGCCAAGATCCCGCTGGACCTCGATGCCACGCTGATCAGCGACGGCAGCGGCACGGCCTTCGACCCGGCGTCGCTGAACGGGGAACGCTTCGTCGTGGACCGGGATGTGCCGATGGTCCAGCAGGAGCAGCTCACGGTGGAGTCGCCGTCGAACGCCGACGTAGTGACGATGCAGGTGGGCTCCACGCTGCGCCGCACCGACAGGCAGCAGGATGCCGGCCTGCTGCTGGCCCTGGTCGACACCGTGACCGTCAACCGCAGCACCGCCGAGGCGGTGTCCAGCGAGAGCAATCCGGGCGGCGCGGTGCAGAAGCCGCGCGCCATGGAGGACGACAAGCCCCCGACGAACATCGCGCTGCCGCACGAGGGCCTGGCCTACCGGTTCCCGTTCGACACCGAGAAGAAGACCTACTCCGTCTTCGACCCGATCGCGCAAAAGGCGTTCGACGCCAACTACGACGGCGAAGAAGACGTCAACGGCTTGACCACTTACCGGTTCGTGCAGAACGTCGGGTACGACTCGGACGGCAAGCTCGTCGAGCCGGTGAAGTATGCCTCGCTCTACGAGGACGACGCCGACAGCGAGGTCACCGCCCGCGCCGCGATGTGGGGTGTACCCGGTGAGCCCGACGAACCGATCACGATGGCGCGGTATTACGCCGCGCAGCGCACCTTCTGGGTCGACCCGGTGTCCGGGACGATCGTCAAGAAGGATGAGCACGGCTACCACTACTACGCCCGCGAGCCGCTCAAGCCCGAGGTGACGTTCGTCGACTACAAGGTCGCGTTCAACGACGAGACCGTCGAGTCCCAGGTTGCCAGCGCCGGCGACGAGCGCGACCGGGTGGCGCTGTGGGGCCGCATCCTGCCGATCACGTTCACCGCGATGGGGCTGGTGCTGCTGGTCGGCGGCGCCCTCCTCGGATCGTTCAGCCTGCGCGCGGAGTCCGCGCTGATCGACCCCGGGCTCGACGAGGCCGACCACGGGTTCTTTGACACCCAGGGCATCAAGGTTCCGGGCGCCGAGGCCAAGACCGAGAAGATCCCGACATCTCGACCGACCGACCTGCCCCCGGACAGACCGGTCTGATTCGGCGGTCGGTTGCGGCATCGGCCTATGCGCTGGTGCTCGCCCTTGCGGTGACGGCGCCGCTGCTGGCGCCCGGATACCTGCTGGTGCGCGACGCGGTGTCCACGCCGCGCTCCTATCTGTCCGACGCTGCGCTCGGCCTGTCCGAGGCCGCGCCGCGGGCGCTGCCGCAAGACTTCTTCATGGCCGTCGTGTCTTCGGTGGTCGACGGCGGCGTGGTCGCCAAGACGCTGCTGGTGGCGGGGCTCTGGCTGGCGGGTTGGGGTGCCGCGCGGCTGGCCGCGGCGGTGGTGCCCGAGTCCGGGGTCGCCGGCCAGTGCGTGGCGGCGACGGTCGCGGTGTGGAATCCGTATGTCGCCGAGCGTCTGTTGCAGGGCCACTGGAGCCTTCTCGTCGGCTACGGGTGCCTGCCGTGGGTCGCTGCGACGATGCTGCGGCTGCGGGAGTCGGCGGGGTGGAGTTCGGCAGCGGCGCTGGTGTTTTGGATGGCGCTGTCGGGGCTGACGCCGACCGGGCTGCTGCTGGCGGCGACCGTCGCGCTCGTATGCGTCGTCGCACCCGGGGAGGGCTGGCGGCGGGGGCGGTGTGCGGGTGTGGCGCTGGGCCTGACGGTCGTCGCGGCTCTGCCGTGGTTGGTGGCGGCGGCGGTGGCGCGGTCGTTGGAGTCGTCGCAGGCCGACGGTGTCGTCGCGTTCGCGGCCCGGGCGGAACCGGGCCTCGGAACGTTGTTCAGCCTGGCCGGGCTGGGCGGGATCTGGAATGCCGATGCGGTACCGCCTTCTCGTACAACGCTTTTCGCGATCGTCGCCACCGTGGTGCTGCTGGGCGTGGTGGCACTTGGCCTGCCGGTCGTATTGCGGCGGCGCACGGCCGTGCCGCTCATGGTGCTCGCCGGGGCGGCCGTCGTCCTTCCCGCACTGATGGCCACGGGACCTGGGCTCAGCCTGCTCGAGGCGGTCATCCGCGCCTTTCCCGGCCTCGGCGTGGTCCGCGACGGGCAGAAGTGGGTGGCGCTGGCGATGCCCGGCTACGCGCTGGCCGGTGCGGCCGCGGTCGTCGTCGCGCGGCGACGGGTGCCGGCTGCGGCCGCCGCGACACTCTGCTGCGCGGCGTTGATCGCGACGTTGCCGGACCTGGCGTGGGGGGTGGGCGGGCAACTCGCGGCTGTGCAGTATCCGCCGGGATGGGCGAAGGTAGCCGCTCTGATCGACGAGGACCCCCGCACAGTCGCCGTGATGCCGATGGGCAGCATGCGCCGGTTCGAGTGGGCGGGCGACGCGCCGGTGCTCGACCCGCTGCCGCGCTGGGTGCGGGCCGACGTGTTGACCACCGGCGATCTCCAAATCGGTGACCGCATTGTGTACGGCGAAGGGCAACGCGCCCGCGACGTGCAGGAGATTCTCGTCGAGAGTGCCGACCGTCGACTCCTCGCCGACGCGGGCGTCGGTTGGGTCGTTGTTGAATCCAGCGGCGTCGAATCGAGCGGTGCGACAACCCCTTTGCCGCTACCCGTGGCCTATACCGACGACGACCTCACGCTGTATCGCGTGGGCGGCTCGTCGCCTCCGGCCGACGGACGGGCAGTGGTGGTGGCCGCGCACCTGGCGTGGCTGGCGATGCTGGTTGCGGGCGCGGGTGTCGGGATGGCGCGAAGGTTGAGCAAGGCGCCGCCGCGAGCCAAGGCACCTCACCGTCGATGACCCCGCCGTCGGCTGGCGGGAACCGGATGTCATACCCGACATTTACAATCGCACGTATGTTCGACACGACGAGCGACACGGGGCTGGTCGACCTGATGGGCCAGGCGCAGCGCGCGAGCCGGGCCGAGTTCGCGCGCCAGCTGTTGGCCATCGGGCACTTCAGCCTGCGCCGCGTCCCCGAATGCGATGGCGTGAACGACGACAAGGTGGTCGATGACTGGGAGGTCGTGGCTGCCGAGATCGGTGCCGAACTCGGCATCAGCCGCGGACGGGCCTCGTCCATGATGAGCTCGGGCCAGGCCCTGATCAAACGGCTTCCCAAGGTGGCGAAGCTGTTCGCCGCCGGTGAGATCGACTGGCTGGTGGTCAACATGCTGATCTACCGCACCGAGCTCATGGTCAGCGAGGACGCCTGCGCACTGATCGACGCGATCTTCGCCGACCGCGCCGCCCAGTGGAACCACCTGTCGTACAACAAGCTTGCCGAGGTCGTCGACTGGCTTGTCCTTCAAATCGACCCGGACGCGGTGCGCCGAGCCAAATCCCGTGACGACGACCGCCATTTCGATGTCATACCGGGCCGGTACGGAATGGCCGACATCGTCGCCTGCCTACGCGGCGTCGACGGGGTGGCTTTGACTCAGCGACTCGACGCGCTGGCCGCCACGGTCTGCCGGGAGGATCCACGTACGCATCGCCAGCGTCGGGCGGACGCGATCGGGGCGATCCTCGCCCACGAAGACGCGATGGCGTGCCTATGCGAACGACCGGACTGCCCTGCCGCCGGCAGAACGGCAACCACCGTAGTGGTCCATGTGCTCGCCGAGCGGGACACCGTCGAAGGCACGGGCACGACACCCGGGTATGTGTCTGGGCTGGGCCCGGTTCCGGCACCGACCGTTGCCGAGGTGGCGCGCCACGCCGAGCGGCGCCCCGTCGAGGCTCCCGACGACGCCGAACCCGAACCGCAGTACCGTCCCTCGATCGCGCTGGCCAACTTCGTACGCTCCCGCGACCTCACCTGCCGGTGGATGAATTGCGACCGTCCCGCCTGGCGATCCGACATCGACCACGCCGCGCCCTGGCCCTATGGGCCCACCCATCCCTCCAACAACGCCTGCTTCTGCCGGCTGCACCACCTGATGAAGACGTTCTACTGCGGACCCGGCGGCTGGATCGTGCAACAGCAACCCGACGGCACGGTCATATTCACCAGTCCGACCGGGCGTATCCACACTACGACTCCGTTCGGAGCGGTGTTGTTTCCGCAACTCGGCGCCTCCACCGGCACGCTTCACATGCACGAGGTGCCGGCACCGACACCGGGACGCGGGATCTGCATGCCCACCCGCCGACGCACCCGCCGCCAGAACCGCGAGCGGCGCATTCAACGCGAGCGCGCCCTCAATGCCACGATCCGAGCGGAGAACACCACGCCGACCACTCCGAGTTTCGGCAGCTTCTACCCTCTGGGTACCGGCCCCCCAACCGACCCGAGAGTTCTGATGGACGATCCGCCGCCGTTCTAGCACCGCGAAGGTCGGGGGACGGTTCGATGGCGCGGAGCGTCGCGAAGGCTAGACGACGCCGCTGACGTATTGCCCGGAGTGCACGGACTCGAGCACGGTGCGCATCGCGTCGGCGCTCTGCTGCCAGGAGAATTCGCCGCAGCGGGCGTGCGCCTTTGTTCCGAGTTGTTCGCGCAGAACATGGTCGGAGAGCAGCTCGCCCAAACCGTCGACCAGACCGTCGAAGTCGTCGACCAGCACGCCGGTCACGCCGTCGACGACGGAGTCGGTCAGCCCACCCGAGGACCGGTAGCCGATGGTGGGCACCGAATGCTGACCGGCTTCGATGACCGCCAGCGCCCAACCCTCCTTGCGTGACGGCAACACGTGCACCCACGCCCGCTGCAGCACATGGTGTTTCGCCTCGTCGTCGACGTGCCCGTGGAACGTGACGGCGTCGGATATGCCGAGCAGCGCGGCGTGTTCGACGAGCCGCTGTTCCCACCAGCCGCCGCCGACGATGTCGGCCGTCAGGTCCGGGATCCGCGGTCGCAGCGCCGCGACCGCCTCGAGAGCGTCCTCGATCTGCTTGTGCGGCACCAGCCTTGACAGCACCACGACCTTCGGCATCGCCGCGCGCTGGCCGGTCAACGTCGACGCGGGCGCCTCGTCGAGACCGTTGCGCACCACCGCGATCTGGCTCGGGCGCACGCCCAGCGCCGCGAGATCACGAGCCGACGGCAGCGACACCGTGACGTATTGGTTGCGCCGGTGCGCCCGCGGCGAGAGTTTCGACTCGACGAACCAGCCCACACGACCCTCTACGGGGCCGGCGACCGGCCACTGCTCGCGGTGGCAGTGGTGCACCAGCACGGCCACGCGCCGGCCGAAGGCGAGCCGCGCCATGAACGGGATGCCGTTCTGGGTGTCGAGCACGACGTCGGGTCGCGCGTGCCGCAACGGCCCGAGCCCGATGCGGGCCAGCACCATGGCCAGCCCCGCCCAGATGTAGACCGTGTGCCGACCGCCGCCGCGGCTGACCCGGACGCCGTCGACGACCTCGCGGCGCCGGGCGCCCGGGTAGCGCGCCGTGCGCAGCGTGACCTCGACACCCGAGGCAGCCAACTGCGCGCCGATGCGCTGCAGGTAGGCCTCGCTGCCGCCCCCTTGAGGATGGCCGGTGTCGCGCCAGCACAGCAGCAGCACCGAGCGGAGCGGACGGGAAGACATCGGCAACAGCGTAGTCGGGCCGAGGCGCTGCGTAGGGTTCGGTTCCATGTCAGTCACGGACAGGTTCGCCGACCGGGCGACGCTGTCGCGATCGCTGCGCCTGCTCACCGAGTTCCGCTTCGAGCAACCCGACCCTGCCCGCTTCTACGGCGCGCTCGGCCGCGACACCGCCGACATGGTCGCCGACCTGTGGCTCGGCGTTTGTGATTCCCCGCCGGCCGGGCTCACCGTGCTCGACGTCGGCGGCGGGCCGGGATACTTCTCGGAGGCGTTCGCGGGCAGGGGTTTTCGCTACGTCGGGGTCGAGCCCGATCCGGCCGAGATGCACGCCATTCCGGGGACGGTCACACCGACCACCTACGTGCGCGCGTCGGGGATGGCGTTGCCGTTCGCCGACGGCAGCGTCGACATCTGCCTGTCCTCGAACGTCGCCGAACATGTGCGATACCCGTGGCGCATGGGTGCGGAGATGCTGCGGGTGACCAGGCCCGGCGGGTTGGTGGTGCTGTCGTACACCGTGTGGCTGGGCCCGTTCGGCGGCCACGAGACCGGGCTGTGGCACTACCTCGGCGGTGCCCGCGCCGCGCGGCGGTACACCCGCAGGCACGGTCGCCGACCGAAGAACAACTACGGCTCGTCACTGTTCGCGGTGTCGGCGGCCGACGGCCTGCAGTGGGCGGCGAGCACCGGGGCGCTGATCGCCGCATTCCCTCGCTACCACCCACGATGGGCGTGGTCGCTGACCAAGGTGCCGGTGCTGCGGGAGTTCCTGGTGAGCAACCTGGTGCTGGTCCTGCGGGCGCCGTGACCGGCCGACTGCAACAGGTTCTCGTTTTGCGTCGGGATAGGTAGTGTGACGGTCATGACACAGAGCACCGCGTTCAAAACCGAATGGGACAAGCTGTTCATCGGCGGGAAGTGGGTCGAGCCGGCCACTTCGGATGTGATCGAGGTGCACTCGCCCGCGACCGGCGAGCTGGTGGGCAAGGTGCCGCTGGCCTCGGCGGCCGACGTCGACGCGGCCTGCGCTGCCGCGCGCAAGGCGTTCGACGAGGGCCCGTGGCCGCACAAGTCGCCGCAGGAGCGCGCCGAGGTCCTGTCGGCGGCGGTGAAGCTGATGGAGGAGCGCGGCGAAGAGCTGAAGTTCCTGCTGGCCGCCGAGACCGGACAGCCACAGACGATCGTCGACATGATGCAGTACGGCGCCGCGATGTCGGCGTTCCAGTACTTCGCGGGCGCCGCGGACAAGTTCCCGTGGAAGGAGATCCGCGACGGCATCTACGGCCAGACACTGGTGCTGCGCGAGCCGATCGGCGTGGTCGGCGCCGTCACCGCGTGGAACGTGCCGTTCTTCCTGGCCGCCAACAAGCTCGGGCCCGCGCTGCTGGCGGGGTGCACCGTCGTGCTCAAGCCGGCCGCCGAGACGCCGCTGTCGGTGTTCGCCATGGCCGAGATGTTCGCCGAGGCCGGCCTGCCCGAAGGGGTGCTGTCGATCGTGCCCGGCGGCCCGGAGACCGGTCGCGCGCTGACGGCCAACGACCTGATCGACAAATACACGTTCACCGGAAGCAGCGCGGTGGGCAAGGAGATCGCGAAGATCGCCGCCGAAAAGCTCAAGCCGTGCACACTGGAGCTCGGCGGTAAGTCCGCCGCGATCATCCTCGAGGACGCCGACCTGGACTCCACCCTGCCGATGCTCGGATTCTCGGGCGTGATGAACAGCGGGCAGGCCTGCGTCGCGCAGACCCGCATCCTCGCCCCGCGGTCGCGCTACGAGGAGGTCGTGGAGAAGGTCGCCAACTTCGTCGGCGCGATGCCCGTCGGCCTGCCGGACGACCCGAACGCCGCGATCGGCCCGCTGATCTCGGAGAAGCAGCGCGACCGCGTCGAGTCCTACATCAAGAAGGGCGTCGAGGAGGGTGCGCGGATCGTCATCGTCGGCGGCCGACCC
>NZ_LZMD01000076.1 GCF_001668575.1 Mycobacterium sp. 1164985.4 | reverse complement strand
GTGTTGGTGGCGGTGGTGCACCACATCGCTGCCGATGGGTGGTCGATCACCCCGCTGGTGGCCGATCTCGGGGTGGCTTACGCAAGCCGGTGCGGCGGACAGGCCCCCGGGTGGACACCGTTGCCGGTGCAGTACATCGATTACACGTTGTGGCAACGCGAACAGCTCGGTGAGCTAGACGATCCTGACAGCCCGATCGCTGCGCAGCTGGCCTATTGGCAGGACGCGTTGGCCGGGATGCCCGATCGGGTGCAGTTGCCCACCGATCGGCCCTATCCGGCGGTGGCCGATTTCCGCGGTGCCGAGGTCGTTGTCGATTGGCCTGTCGAGTTACAGCAGCAGGTGGCGCGGGTCGCCAGTAACCATGGCGCAACCAGCTTTATGGTGGTGCAGGCCGCGCTGGCGGCCTTATTGGCCAAGCTCAGCGCGAATCCCGATGTGGCAGTTGGTTTTCCGATAGCCGGGCGGCGTGATCATGCCTTAGACGAGTTGGTGGGATTTTTCGTTAACACGCTTGTGTTGCGGGTGGATCTCGCGGGGGATCCGACCATTGTCGAGGTGCTGGGGCAGGTGCGCCAGCGCAGTCTGGCCGCCTTCGAGCATCAGGATGTGCCCTTTGAGGTGCTGGTCGAGCGGCTCAACCCGACCCGGTCATTGGCCCATCACCCGCTCGTGCAGGTGTTGTTGGCCTGGCAGAACTTCGCTGGACACGATACTGAGCGCGCCGCTGGAGTGAGGCTAAGTGACGTCGAGGTCGCGGCGTTGCCGATGGAGACTCACACGGCTCGGGCGGATCTGACTTTCTGGCTGGGTGAACGTTTCAGTGACGCGGGTGAGCCCGCCGGAATCGGCGGTGCGGTGGAGTTCCGCACCGATGTCTTCGACGCGGCCAGCATCGAGGCGCTTATTCAACGGCTGGGACGGGTGTTGGTGGCCATGACCGCCGACACGTCGCGGCGGTTGTCGACGATCGATGTGCTCGACGAGGATGAGCGCGATTGGCTGGAGGGCTGGGGTAATCGCGCGGTGTTGACGGCGCCGGCGGCTGCGCCGGCGGTATCGATTCCGGCGGTGTTCGCCGCCCAGGTTGTCCGTAGTCCAGAGGCGGTAGCGATCAGCGCCAGCGGCCGGTCGGTGTCTTATGGCGAGTTGGATGAGGCGTCGAATCGGTTGGCGCACCTACTGATCGGCCACGGGGTGGGTCCCGGTGAGCGGGTGGCGCTACTCGTAGAGCGTTCCGCTGAGGCGGTCATAGCGATCCTGGGAGTGCTGAAGACCGGGGCGGCGTATGTGCCGATCGACCCGGCGCATCCGGATGCGCGGATCGGGTTCGTGCTCGATGACGCCGCACCGATCGCGGCGGTCACCACCGCCGAGCTGCGCGCGCGCTTGGACGGGCACGACCTACAGGTCGTCGATATCGACGATCCCGCTGTCGGTTTGCAGCCCGCCACCGGGTTGGCGGTGCCGTCGGCCGACGATATCGCGTATCTGATCTATACCTCGGGGACCACGGGGACCCCGAAGGGGGTGGCGGTGGCGCATCGCAACGTGGTGCAGCTGCTGGAGACGCTGGAGGCCGATGTGCCGACGGCGGGGGTGTGGTCGCAGTGTCATTCGTTGGCGTTCGACTT
>NZ_LZMD01000075.1 GCF_001668575.1 Mycobacterium sp. 1164985.4 | reverse complement strand
GCGGGAGGGACCGCACTGGGCCCCCCGGTGCCACTCCCCCGGCCGCTCCCGGCGCGGCATCGCCGGTGTCCAACCCGCCGTCCGCAGTGACGGCTCCGGCCGCCCCGCAGTTCCCGAGCGCGACCGCGCTGGGAACCCAGCCGGGCCTGCCGGGTTAGGCCCGTCCCCCGGGCGAAGCCTGGCGCCCGGGGGACGTCCCAAACTCTGGCCGCGGCACGGGTCTCGTTATCCTGAGCCCCATGCTCATCGCCGCGGTTCTCTGTCTGTGCGCAGCCGGCGCCACCGCCGCGATCGGCGCCTGGCTGCTGCGCCGCCCGCATTCGGGCGATCCCGTGCGGACCGTGTTGCGGTCGGTGGCGCCCACCCAACTGGCGGCGGCCGCGATGCTCGCGGCAGGCGGTGCGGTGGCGCTGGTCGCCGACCCCGGCACCGCCGTCGTCGCACTGGCGGTGTGCGTGATCGGGGCGCTGGGGACCGTCGGAGCCGGATGCTGGCAGAGCGCCAAGCTGGTCGCTACTCAAGAGGCGGCCACCACCACCTCGGGCGGATGCGGCGGCGCATGCGCCACCTGCACGCTGTCGTGCAGCTGACGACTAGTTGCGGCTGACGTCGATCGGATGCGTTGCGAGCAGCGACAGCGGCAGCGGTTGCCTGCGCAGCACCCGCGACCAGAGATCGACCCGCGGTTCGACCAGGACGTCGGACGGTAACGCCGACAGCACGATCCAGTCGTCGCGTTCAATCTCGCCCTCGAGCTGGCCGATCGTCCACCCCGAATAGCCGGCGAAGATCCGGATGCCTTCGACCACGGGCGCGATCGAGTCGGGATCGGCGTCCAGATCGACCATCACCATCCGGCCCTGGACGTGGCGCAGGCCGGGGGCGTCGGCGGCCTCCATACCCACCCGCAGAGTCGCCAGACACAGCGCCGCATCCCGTTTGACGGGTCCGCCGATGAACATCGTCTTCGGTTTGGCAGCCAGCTTCGCCCACTGCGGCAACACGTTGTAGACCGCCGTCTCGCTCGCCCGGTTCAGCACCACGCCGAGCGTGCCGCCGTCGTTGTGCTCGACGATGTAGATGACGCTGCGCCGAAACGTCGGCTCCAACAGGTCGGTGTTGGCCAGCAGCAGCGTTCCCGCCCGCACGCGCGGCGCGGCAGGAGCGATGAAATCCTCCGGGTCTTCTGACTGCGCCACGCGTCCATCATGGCACCGGGCGCCCCCGTCATGGCGGACAAGCGCGACGCCGCCGCGATATTTGTACTGTGGATGCGGTCCGATCCCCCGCTTTTCGAGGAACGTGATCCCCCATGCCCGATTTCCGCGCGCCCGTCGCCGTCTGGCGGTCGGTGCGCGGCCTGCCCGAGTTTCGGCGACTGCTGGAACTACGGCTGGTGAGCCAGTTCGGTGACGGGCTGTTCTCGGCGGGGCTGGCCGGCGCGATCCTGTTCAATCCGCAGCGCGCCGCTGAGCCCTGGGCGATCGCCGGCGCGTTCGCGGTGCTGTTTCTTCCCTACTCGCTGCTCGGCCCGTTTGCCGGTGCGCTGCTTGACCGGTGGGACCGCCGGCTGGTGCTCGTCGCGGCGAATGCGGGCCGGCTGGTGCTGGTGCTCGCCGTCGCGCAACTGCTCGAATCCGGCTCGGGCGATCTGGCGATCCTGTGCTGCGCCCTGATCGTCAACGGGTTCACCCGCTTCGTCTCGTCCGGGTTGTCGGCGGCGCTGCCGCACGTCGTGCCGAGAGATCAAGTGGTGGCGATGAACTCCGTCGCGATCGCGACCGGCGCGGCGGCGGCGTTCCTCGGTGCGAATTTCATGCTGCTGCCGCGGTGGCTGTTCGGCGCCGACGACGCCGGCGCCGCGGCGATCATCCTGATCGCGGCCGTTCCGGTGGCGCTGGCGCTGTGGCTGGCGTGGCGCTTCCCGCCGCACCTGCTCGGTCCCGACGACAGCGCACGTGCGGTGCACGGCTCCGTGGTCTACGCCGTCGCCCTCGGTTGGGTGCACGGCATCCGGACCGTGTTGGCCGTGCCGGCCGTCGCGGCGACGCTGACGGGGCTAGCGGCCCACCGGGTCGTGTTCGGCCTCAACACCCTGCTGGTGCTGGTGATGGTGCGGCACACCGACGCTCACGAGGTCGCCGGGTTGGGCACCGCGGTGTTGTTCGTCGCGGCGACAGGAGCGGGATCTTTCATCGCCGCCGCCGTCATGCCGGTCGCCGTGCGGCGCTGGGGGCGCTACGCCACGGCCAACGGCTCGTTGGCCTTTGCGGCTCTAATTCAGCTCATCGGTTCCGGGCTGCAGCTGGCGATGATGGTGGCGTGCGGCTTCTTCCTCGGCATGGCCGGTCAGGTGGTCAAGCTGTGCGCGGACAACGCCATGCAGGTCGACGTCGACGACGCGTTGCGCGGGCACGTGTTCACCGTGCAGGACTCGCTGTTCTGGATGACGTTCATCGCCGCAATCGCGTTGGCGGCGAGCGTGATTCCGCCGGACGGACACCAACCGGCGCTCGCCCTGGCCGGTGTCGCCGTGTATCTCGGGGGTTTGGCCGCGCACGCGACAATCGCCAGACGGACGCCGACTCCGGGTTAAGGTGACCGGCATGGCAGGTGCCGCGCCGGTGGTGGCCGAACTGCGCGCCGAGAGCGACGACCTCGACGCCATCGTCGCCGAGCTTCCGGCTGCGCGGTGGGCAGAGTCCACACCCGCGGAGGGTTGGACGATCGCCCATCAGATCGCGCACCTGCTGTGGACCGACCGCGTCGCGCTCACAGCGGTCACCGACGAGGCCGCGTTCGGCGACCTCCTCGAGGAGGCGGGCAGGAACCCGACCGGCTTCGTCGACGCGGCCGCCGAGGAGTTGGCGGCCACGCCGCCACCCGAACTGCTCGCCGATTGGCGCACCACCCGGACCCGGCTGCACGACGAACTGCTGACCGTCGCCGACGGACGCAAGCTGCCGTGGTTCGGCCCGCCGATGAGCGCCGCGTCGATGGCGACGGCCCGGCTGATGGAGACCTGGGCGCACGGCCTCGACGTCGCCGACGCGCTCGGTGTGCACCGGCCGCCCACCGCGCGTTTGCGCTCGATCGCTCACATCGGCGTGCGCACCCGCGACTTCTCGTTCGTGATCAACGGTCGACAGCCGCCCGCCGAACCGTTCCGCGTCGAGTTGCGCGCACCCGACGGCTCGACGTGGTCGTGGGGTCCCGAGGACGCGACCCAGCGCGTCACCGGTTCGGCGGAGGACTTCTGCATGCTGGTGACTCAGCGGCGACCGCGATCGCGACTCGATGTGCACGCCGACGGTGGAGACGCCGACGAGTGGTTGGGCATCGCGCAAGCGTTCGCGGGCCCGCCGGGGATCGGCCGCGGCTAATGCCCCGTTTTTGTCGAAGTCTCTCCATTCGCCGATCGATCGCCGCACGATTGAGGTGCCCGGTCCGGGGACGGTCATGGATTTCTATGAACTGCTCGACGACGTGCTCGAGCATCTTCGAGAGCGGGGACGGGTTTCATACCGCGCCCTGCGGGAGCAGTACGGCCTGGCGGACGACCGTCTGGACACGTTGCTCGCCGAACTCCGCTATGCCTACGCCGACCGAGTCGAGGAGGACGGCCAAGGTCTCGTCTGGCGCGATGGCGACAGCGCGTCGACAGATGCGGAGCGGCGGCAACTGACGGTCCTGTTCTGCGACCTTGTGGACTCAACCCCGTTGTCGCGGCAGTTGGATCCCGAGGACCTGCGCGACGTGATGCGCGAGTACTACGCGACGTGCGGGGCCGTGATCGAAGGGTTCGACGGTTACATCGCCCAGTACCTCGGTGACGGTCTGTTGGTCTTCTTCGGCTACCCGCAGGCGCACGAGGACGACGCGCAGCGGGCGGTGCGGGCCGGGCTGGGCATGGTCGAGGCGGTCGCCTCGCTCAACACCCGCCTCCGGAGCCGGCACAACGTCGAGTTGGCGATCCGTCTCGGCTGCCACACCGGGCTCGTCGTGGTCGGCGAAGTCGTCGGAAAGAACCGACACGAACTGATGGCACTCGGCGATACCCCTAACATCGCTGCCAGGCTGCAGAGCGTAGCCGAGCCGAACACACTGGTGATCGGTCCGTTGACCCACGATCTCGTCGGCGGCTACTTCGCCTGCCGACCCCTCGGGACGCCCGCTCTCAAGGGCGTAGCGACGCCACTGGAGACCTACCACGTCCTTCACGAAACGAGCGCCCGCACAAGGCTCGAGGCGGTCAGCGCGACCGAACTGACACCGATGGTCGGACGGACCGCCGAAGTGAGCCTGCTCGAAAGACTTTGGGCCGCAACGCGTGCCGGCAGTGGCCGTGTCGTGCTGATCACAGGAGAGCCGGGTATCGGCAAATCGCGGTTGGTCCATGCCCTTACCCAACGGGTAGCCGACCAAGACGCCTGGGTGACCGCGTGCCAGGCATCGCCGTATCACCGGGACACCGCGTTCTATCCCTTCATCGATCTCTTCGAACGGGTGGTGCTTCGCTTCGAGCGGCCCGAGACGGTCGACGACAAACGCCACAAGCTCGAAGCGTTCTTCAATGCCAGCGGCTTACCGCTCGACGATGCCCTCCCCCACCTCTGCGCGATGCTCTCCATTCCGCCGCCCGAGGATGCGACATTCCCCGATCTCCCGCCCGACCTGCAGAAGCAGCAGACGATGCTGGCGCTTCAGTCGATTCTTCGTCGCCGCGCCGCCACGCAACCGGTGCTCTTCATCGTCGAGGATCTGCACTGGGTTGACCCGACGACCGTCGAGTTCTTGACGATGTTCACCGACCAGATCCCCGACGTCCGGGTGCTCGCGGTGTTCACGTGTCGTCCCGAGTTCCGCGATCCCTGGACCGATCGCCCGGACATGACCCGGATCGATTTGGCTCGCTTGGGTACCGACGAAGCCGTCGAGATGATCGGTCGGGTGGCCCGCGGGAAGCCCCTGCCCCGCGAGATCGTCGCCGATGTGGCGGCGAAGACCGATGGGGTTCCCCTGTTCGTCGAAGAGCTCACCAAGACGGTGCTCGAATCGGGCCTGCTCACCGAGCGCGCGGACCGGTTCGAGTTGGCCGGCCCGGTCGCACCGTTGGCTGTCCCCAACACCTTGCACGACTCGCTGATGGCGCGCCTGGATCGTCTCTCGGCCACCAAGTCGTTGGCGCAGTTCGGCGCGGTGATCGGCCGTGAGTTCAGCTACACCTTGTTGGCGGCCGTGTCCCCGTGGCCCGAACACGTTCTCCAAGCGGGTCTCGCACAATTGGTCGCTGCCGAGTTCCTTTATCAACAGGGCGCTCCCCCGCAAGCGACGTACCGGTTCAAGCACGCGCTCGTTCAGGACGCGGCCTACCAGTCGCTACTGAAAGGCACCCGGCAGCAGCATCACCAACGGATCGCCGCTGCAATCGAATCCGCCTTCCCAGAGATTGTCGAGACGCAGCCCGAGTTGCTCGCCCGGCACTACACCGAGGCCGGTCTGACCGAACAAGCCGTTCCCTACTGGCTGGCAGCAGCCAAACGCGCACTCGGCCGCCATGCCAGCCAAGAAGCGGTGAACCACGCCAGCCGCGGACTGCAGTTGGTCGCGACGCTTTCCGACACGCCACGCCGAGCCTCCGTCGAACTGTCCCTGCAGCAGGTACTGGGTCCCGCACAGAGCATCCTGACGGGCCCCCATTCGGTGGAGCACGTGCACGCCCGTGCCTACGAGTTGGCGCGCCAGCTGGGTAATACCTCAGCGTCGTTCCCCGCGCTCTCGGGCTTGGCTTACGCCAGGATTCTTCGCGGGCAGCTCCCGGAAGCGCGCGAGTTATCCGACGAGTTCCTGAAACTGGCCGAGCCACATGGTGATGCGCTTGCCTTGGCAGCGGCCCATTGGATGGTGGCTTACTCCGCATGGTGGCAGGGCGACGTCGTGGATGTTCGCGTCCACAGCCGTAGGGGCCTGGCGTACTACAACCCCGATCAGCACCTGGCGGGTATCGCCGCTTATAACCAGAATCCCGGCATCGTGTGCGGTTACCTCGATTCGCTGTCCAGCTGGGTTCTTGGCTATCCGGCCGAAGCGAGCGAAGCCATCGCTCGGACGGTGGCTCATGGCGAGGAACTCCAGCACCCATACAGCATCGCCATCGCACTCCTGTTCGCCGCCAAGCTGGCACAGCTTCGCCGTGAGCCCGAGAAAGCGCATGCGTTGGCCCAGGAGGCGCTGCGCGTCTCCACCGAGCAACAGTCGCAGGCGATGATGCTTTGGTGTCTGCTTCCGCGCGGTTGGGCGCGCGTGCAGCAGGGGGAGGTGGCCGCGGGAATCGCCGACATCCGCGAGGCGATGGACCGTCGTCGGGCGATGCGGATGGGTGCGGTGTGGCCCTGGTATCTGGCGCTGTTGGCGGAAGCCTACGGCGCTGCAGGCGAAATCGAGAATGGCATGGCCGCCCTTGACGAAGCCGAGGAATGGGTCCGACGCAACGACGAGCGCCTTTACGCCGCAGAAGTACATCGCATTCGCGGTGAACTCCTGCTGAAGCAAGGCCGGCCCGATCCACCGCAGGCCGAGCGGTGCTTCGAGGCGGCGCTGGCCGTAGCACGCGATCAGCAAGCCAAGTCGTGGGAGCTGCGCGCGGCGACCAGTATGAGCCGTATGTGGGAGGCGGACGGACGGCGCGACGAAGCGCGCAAACTCCTCGAGCCGATCTACAGCTGGTTCACCGAAGGCTTCGACACGGCCGACCTGCGCGACGCCAAGCAGCTACTCGAAGGCATGGGATGAGAGTTCTGCGGCCGAGTCGGCCAGCCCGTCGCCGTCGCTATCGGTCAGCTTGATGTCCCATGCACCGTCGGCGTCGGCGTCGACATAGGCGTCCTCGCCTGCAAGCGCGCGGTCGGCCAGCCCGTCGCCGTCACTGTCGGTCAGGCGGTCGTCGGTCTGGCCGTCGGCGTCGAGGTCGACCAGCGGCCCCCCGAACTGCTCGACACCGTCGAGCCCGAACCAGCGCAGCCCCCGCTCCACGCTGACCGCCCACGTTCCGGTGCCGTCGTCGGTGAAATAGGTTGCGGCGTCGGCATGGTCGCGCACCAGATGGTCGGCCACACCGTCGGCGTCGAGATCGGCCATCGCGTCGTCGAGCAGACCGTCACCGTCGAAGTCGATCCCGACCGCGTCGAACGCGCCGTTACCGTCGACGTCCAGATCGGGCGTCGCGGACCAGATCGTCGCGGAGCCGTCGCCGTCACCCAGGCAGTAGTCCATGCCTGATCGGACGCACCAGCCCGCCGGTCGGTTCCGTGCGGGTTACTGGCCACCCTTGGCGTTCCACCACGCCAGCAGTTCTTCGACCGCCTCCTCGCGCGACAGCGGGCCGCGGTCGAGGCGCAGCTCCTTGAGGTACTGCCATGCCTGGCCGACCTGGGGGCCGGCGGGGATGCCGAGGATCTCCATGATCTCGTTGCCGTTGAGGTCGGGCCGCACCCGCGCGAGATCCTCTTTCTCGGCGAGTTCGGCGATCCGGTTCTCGAGGTCGTCGTAGTTGGCCTGGAGCCGGGCAGCGCGGCGCTTGTTGCGGGTGGTGCAGTCGGCGCGCACGAGCTTGTGCAACCGCGACAGCAGCGGCCCGGCGTCGGTCACGTAGCGACGCACCGCCGAATCGGTCCACTTGCCGCCGCCGTACCCGTGGAATCGCAGGTGCAGGTAGACCAGCTGCGACACGTCGTCGATCATCTGCTTGGAGTACTTGAGCGCGCGCAGCCGCTTGCGCGCCATCTTCGCGCCGACGACCTCGTGGTGGTGGAAGCTGACGCCGCCGTCGGGTTCGTGCTTGCGGGTGGCGGGCTTGCCGATGTCGTGCAGCAGTGCCGCCCAGCGCAGCACCAGATCGGGTCCGTCGTCCTCGAGCGCGATCGCCTGGCGCAGCACGGTCAGCGAATGCCAGTAGACGTCCTTGTGCTGGTGGTGTTCGTCGATCGCCATGCGCATCGCGCCGACCTCGGGCAGCACCACGTCGCCCATGCCGGACTGCACCATCAGGTCGACGCCTGCGACCGGATCGGCGCCGAGCAGCAGTTTGTCGAGTTCGGCGGCGACCCGCTCGGCGGTGATGCGGCCCAACTGCGGGGCCATCGCCACCAGCGCGGTGACCACACGCGGCGCCACGGTGAACTCCAGCTGCGAGACGAAGCGCGCGGCGCGCAGCATGCGCAATGGGTCATCGCCGAAGGACACCTCGGGTTCAGCGGGGGTGTCGAGCACCTTCGCGCGCAGCGCCGCGAGCCCGTCGAGGGGGTCGTGGAACTCGGCGGGGCCGTCGGCGGTGATGCGCACGGCCATCGCGTTGGCGGTGAAGTCGCGTCGCACCAGGTCGTCGTCGAGGTTGTCGCCGAAGCGCACCTCGGGATTGCGGGACACCTGGTCATAGGTATCGGCGCGGTAGGTGGTGATCTCGAGGCGCTCGTCGCCCTTGCCGACGCCGAGGGTGCCGAACTCGATGCCGGTGTCCCACAACGCGTCGGCCCACGGCCGCAGCAACTGCTGCATCTGCTCGGGACGGGCGTCGGTCGTGAAGTCGAGATCGGTCAGCTCACGACCCAGGAGCGCGTTTCGGACGCTGCCGCCGACGAGATACAACTCGTGGCCGGCGTCAGCGAACAGCCGGCCGAGTTCGCGCAGCACCTCGCCGTGGCGGTTCAGTTCCACTTGCGCGGTGGCAAGCAGTTCGGCGTCGGTGGAGGGCGGCACGTTCGGACAGCCTAGTCAGGCGACGATCAAGCGGCCCCTGGGCCGCGTTGTGGGGGTACCGCCCCCGCCCGGAGGGCGTAGGGGGAGAGGCTGACAGTCGAACCTAGTCAGGCGACGATCAAGCGGCCCCCGGGCCGCGGACTCACACAAATGTGCAACGGCTCTATCACGACCGGTGAGTGCGGCGGGGGCGAAAATGCGTGGCAGCTACTATCGCTTGGGTGTCGGACGGCGAACAGGCCAAACCACGACGGCGCCGGGGGCGACGTCGCGGCCGACGCGCGGCAGGTCCTCCAGAGACCGCTCCCGAGCAATCGGCGCAACCGCTCAACCGCCCCGTTCCACAGCCCCGTCCGGGCGGACACGCCAACAAACCCACCGCCAAGAACGACGCCGCCGCGGTCAACGGAAACAAGGGCGGCGCCCAGTCCAAGAAGTCGCGCCCGCGCCGGCCGCCGGATCGGCTGCGCACCGTGCACGAGACGTCGGCGGGCGGCCTGGTCATCGATGGTATCGACGGCCCCAAGGAGAGCCAGGTCGCGGCGTTGATCGGCCGTATCGACCGGCGCGGCCGCATGCTGTGGTCACTGCCCAAGGGCCATATCGAGATGGGCGAGACGGCCGAGCAGACCGCGGTCCGTGAGGTCGCCGAGGAGACCGGCGTGCAGGGCAGCGTGCTCGCCGCGCTGGGCAGCATCGACTACTGGTTCGTCACCGAGGGCCGCCGTGTGCACAAGACCGTGCACCACTACCTGATGCGTTTCCTCGGCGGCGAACTCTCCGACGAGGACGTCGAGGTCACCGAGGTCGCGTGGGTGCCGCTCAAGGAGCTGCCGTCGCGGCTGGCCTACGCCGACGAACGCCGCCTCGCCGAGGTCGCCGGCGAGCTGATCGACAAGCTGCACGCCCACGGCCCCTCCGCGCTGCCGCCGATCCCGCGGTCGTCGCCGCGGCGTCGCCCTCAGACGCATTCGCATACCCGTAACCGCCGTTCCGACGAACGCGCACAACCGTCCCCAGGGGCCGAGCGCTGGGGGCACCACCCGCCCGAAGGGCAGGGGGACGAGTGGGGCAAAACGCAGCCCGGCCGACGGACGAACGGTTGCGGACAGGGCTCGTGACCGCCGCAGCGCTGCCGCGCGCGCTGGCCGCGCTCATCGTGCTTGCGCTGAGCGCCCTGCCGGTCATCGTGGCCGGACCCGCGGCGAGCCAGCCCGAGTCGACACCGTTCCTGCGGGTACGCGTCGACCGCGTCAGCCCCGACGTGGTGACCACCACCAGCGAACCCGTGGTCACCGTGACCGGTGTCGTCCAAAACGTCGGCGACCGGCCGGTGCGGGATGTGGTCGTGCGGCTGGAGGATGCCGCCGCGGTGACCACCTCCACCGGCCTGCGGACCAACCTCACCGGTGACGTCGACCAGTTCGAGCCGGTGGGCGATTTCGTCCAGCTCTCCCCGGAACTCCCTCGCGGACAAGAGCTTCCGTTCACCCTGTCCTATCCGTTGCGGTCGGTCGACCGACCGTCGCTGAGCATCGACCAACCGGGCGTCTATCCGGTGATGGTCAATGTCAACGGCACACCCGACTACGGCGCGCCCGCCCGCCTCGACGACGCCCGCTTCCTGCTGCCGGTGATCGGCGTGCCACCCGATCCGGGCGCCGAGTCCGCGGACGATGCGACGGCGGTCGCCGCACCCGACACGTCCAAACCAGTCCAGATGACGCTGCTGTGGCCGATTGCCGACCGGCCCCGTCTGGCCGCCGGCGCACCGGGCGGGACCACCCCGGTCCGCCTGATCGACGACGATCTGGCCACCTCTCTGACCGCAGGCGGTCGCCTGGACACGCTGTTGTCGGCCGTCGAGTTCGCTACCAGCCCGCAGGTCGACCCCGACGGTCGGGTCCGCGCGGCGACCTGCCTCGCGATCGACCCGGACCTCCTGGTCACCGTCAACGCGATGACGGGCGGATACGTCGTCAACAACGGTCCCGACGCAGGACCCGGCACCCCCACCCGGCCCGGCGCCGGGCAGGACGCCGCAGTGGCGTGGCTGAACCGGCTCAGGGAGCTGGCGAAGGGCATGTGCGTCGCCTCCACCACGTATGCGCAGGCCGACCTCGACGCGCTGCGCCGCGTCGGCGACGCCGGGCTCAGCCGGATCGCGACCACCTCCGCGGGCGACATCGTCGACCAGATACTCGGGGTCACCTCGGTCCGGGGCGCCGGCCTTGTCGGGGACGGCCCGCTGACCGGTCCCGCGGTGAGCCTGCTGTCCGATCAAGGCGGGCAGACCATCGCCATCGCACCCGCCGAGTCCGGGTCGGACGACGGCACCGGCACCGAAGGCCCGGACACCGCGCCGGTGCGGTTCACGCCGCAGGTCGTCGCGGCGCCCTTCGATCCGTCCGTCGGCGCAGCGCTCGCCGGCGCGGGCGCCGAGCCCGTGACCCCTGGTTACCTGGACCCGTCGCTCGGCATCCCGCTACAGCACGATTCGGCGGTGGCCCGCCGCCAGGACGCGCTCGGTGCCGTGCTGTGGCGCGGCCTCAACCCCGATGTCGCGCCGCGCACCCAGATCCTGATGCCACCGCTGGCGTGGAGCCTCGGACCCGACGACGCCGGCGCCGTGTTCCGCGCCGTGTCCACCGCGATCAACGCCGGTCTGGCGCAGCCGCGTCCGCTGCCCGTGGTGATCGGCGAGGCCAGCGCGGTGCCGCCCGACGACATGGCCCCGATGCCCGATGACGAGCTCGGTGATCCGGACGCCCGGTTCGACGACGCCGTCGTCTCCGGTATCGCCGGGGTCACGGGACGGCTGTGGGGACTGACCGCGGCGCTGACCACCGACGAACGCACCGGACTGACCGGATACGGCTACACCGCGCCGCTGCGCGAGGACATGCTGCGCGCGCTGAGCCAGTCGGTGCCCCCCGATACCCGCAACGGCCTCGCCCAACAACGGCTCACGACGGTCGGCCACACCGTCGACGACATCTTCGGGGCGGTCACGATCGTCAACCCCGGGGGCGCCTACACGCTGGCGACCGAGCGCAGCCCCCTGCCGCTCGCCCTGCGCAACGACCTGCCGGTGCCGATCCGGGTCCGCCTCGACGTCGACGCGCCTCCGGGGATGACGGTCACCGACATGGGCGAGATCGTCCTTCCGCCGGGCTACCTCCCGTTGCGGGTGCCGATCGAGGTGCATTTCACCCAGCGGTTCGCCGTCGACGTCGCGCTGCGCACCGCCGACGGTCTGCCGCTCGGCGAACCCGTGCGGTTGTCCGTGCACTCCAACGCGTACGGCAAGGTGCTCTTCTTCATCACGCTCTCGGCGGGTGCGGTCCTGGTTCTGCTCGCCGGCCGTCGGCTGTGGCACCGATTCCGCGGTCAACCCGACCCCGCCGACCTCGACCGGCCCGACCCGCTCGAAGTCGCGCTGCGCTACGACGACGACCCCGCCGACGCACCCCTGAGCCGAGCCGGACGCAGGAGCACCGGCAACCGGGACGGTGGCGGATGAACGCCCCCGGGCCGCCACACCCGCCGGCGCCGCCACCGCGGCGGCCACCACCGCCCGGGCATGTCGCTCGCCGGCCGGGCAGGCCACGGCGCGAGCCTCCGCCCCGCCTCAGCCGCGGCCCGGCCCTCCGGCGCCGCGCCGGCCGCGAAGAGCTGTCCGACGCGGCGGTGGTGTCGCGATCGTGGGGCATGGCGGTGGCGACGCTGGTCAGCCGCCTCACCGGGTTCGCCCGCATCGTCCTGCTCGCGACCATCCTGGGCGCCGCGCTCACCAGCGCCTTCTCGGTCGCCTACCAGTTGCCGAACCTGATCGCGGCGCTCGTCCTCGAGGCGACCTTCACCGCGATCTTCGTGCCCGTGCTGGCTCGCGCCGAACGCGACGACCCCGACAACGGCACGGCCTTCATCCGCCGCCTCGTGACGCTTGCGACGACCCTGCTGTTGATCATCACCGCGTTGTCGATCGCATCTGCGCCCATGCTCGTCAACCTCATGCTCGGCGGCGATCCAGAGGTCAACCGCGATCTCACCACCGCGTTCGCCTACCTGCTGCTGCCCCAGGTGCTGTTCTACGGCTTGTCGTCGGTGTTCATGGCAATCCTCAACACCCGCAACGTGTTCGGGCCTCCCGCGTGGGCACCGGTGTGCAACAACGTCGTCGCCATCGTGACGCTCGGCGTGTATCTGATTGTCCCCGGCGAACTCTCGGTCGACCCGGTGAAGATGGGCAACGCCAAACTGCTCGTGCTGGGCATCGGCATGACGCTCGGCACGGTCACGCAGGTCCTGGTGCTGCTGGTGGCGATCCGCCGCGAACGCATCAGCCTGCGCCCGCTGTGGGGTGTCGACGACCGGATGAAGCAGTTCGGCGCCATGGCGTCGGCGATGGTGCTGTACGTCCTGATCAGCCAGATCGGCCTGATCGTCGGGAACCGAATCGCTAGCGGCGCCGCGGCTTCCGGACCCGCGATATACAACTACACCTGGCTGGTGCTGCAGCTGCCGTTCGGCATGATCGGCGTGACGGTGCTGACGGTCGTCATGCCGCGGCTGAGCCGTAACGCCGCCTCCAACGACCAGCGCGCGGTGCTCAACGACCTCTCGCTGGCGACGCGGCTGACGATGGTGACGCTCATCCCGATCGTGGCGCTGATGACGGTCGGCGGCCCCGCGATCGGCAGTGCGCTGTTCGCCTACGGCAACTTCGGCGAGGTCGACGCCAACTACCTCGGCATGGCGATCACCCTGTCGGCATTCACGCTGATCCCCTACGCGCTTGTGCTGCTTCAACTTCGGGTGTTCTACGCCCGCCAGCAGCCGTGGACGCCGATCCTGCTGATCATCGTCATCACGACCGTGAAGATCATCGCTTCGCTGATCGCGCCGCACCTCACCGACGACCCCGATCTGGTGGCCGGCTATCTCGGCACGGCCAACGGGCTGGGCTTCCTGGCCGGCGCGGTGGTCGGCTACTTCCTGCTGCGGGCCAACCTCGACCCGCCCGGTGGCCGCCTGCTCGACCTGCAGGTGGTGCGCACCGTGCTGGTCACCATCGCCGCCTCACTGCTGGCCGCAATGGTCGGCCAGGTCGCCGATCAGTTGTTCGGGCTGGAGGCCCTGACGCGGAACTGGGGCGGCGGCGGCTCGCTGCTGCGGCTGCTCGCGCTCGGTTTGATCATGGTGCCGGTCATCGTCGGGGTTCTGCTGGGCGCACGCGTGCCGGAAGCCCAGGCGGCACTCGAGGCCGTCCGCCGCCGCCTCGGCGCCCGGTCCCGCCCCGACCCGGCCGACGGGTCAGTAGCCGCGTCGGCCACCGCGGCCGCCGACCGGCCACGGACGCGCACCTCACTCACGTACCCTGATCAGAGGAATTCGTCCCTGTCGGGACGTCGGCACAGCTCGCCGGCGGTCCGGCGCGGACCACCCGACCTAGTTGCCAGGGACCGGACGCGGAAAGGACCAGCGGTGAGCGACGAATCCGCAAGCGGCTCCGCGCCCGCACCCGACAGCACCGCCACCGCCAAGCTCCCCAGCGGTCAGCCCGACGTCGTCGCCGACGACCTGCGGCCCGACGTGCCCGACCCCGGAGAGACCACCGAACTGGCCGCCGAGAACGGCACGACGCGGCTTCCTGTGTCGGGTCGGCCGCCGTCCGATTACGGCGGTGATCCCTCTCGGGAGCCCCTCGCCTTCGACGCGCCCCGTGAACCCGCCATCGAGGCCGCGACCTCGGACGAGGACGTCCATCTCATCCCCGGCGCGGTAGTCGGCGGCGGCAGATACCGGCTGCTGGTGTTTCACGGAGGCCCGCCCACGCTGCAGTTCTGGCAGGCGCTCGACACCGCGCTCGACCGCCAGGTGGCGCTGACGTTCGTCGACCCGGACAACACGTTGTCCGATGAGACGCTGCGTGAGATCCTGACCCGCACCCGCAAGCTGAGCAGCATCGACATGCCCGGCGTGGCCCGGGTGCTCGACGTCGTCAACACCGGGTCCGGTGGTCTGGTGGTCGCGGAATGGATCCGGGGCGGCTCACTGGTGGAGGTGGCCAACACCTCTCCCTCCCCCATCGGCGGGGCCAGGGCCATGCAGTCGCTCGCCGCGGCCGCCGAGGCCGCGCACCGCGCGGGGGTCGCGCTGTCGATCGACCACCCGGGCCGCGTCCGCGTCAGCATCGAGGGCGACGTTGCGCTGGCCTTCCCCGCGACCCTGCCCGACGCGGCACCCGAGGACGACATCCGCGGAATCGGGGCGGCGCTGTACGCGCTGCTGGTCAACCGGTGGCCGCTGCCCGAACACGGTGTCCGCAGTGGCCTGGCCCCCGCCGACCTCGACTCGGCCGGGCAGCCGATCGAACCGCGCGCCATTGACCGCCAGATCCCGTTCCAGATCTCCGCGGCGGCTGCGCGTGCCGTCCAGGAGGGTGGCGGGATCCGCAGCGCGCCCACCTTGTTGAACCTGCTGCAGCAGGCGACGGCGATCGCCGATCGCACCGAGCTGATCTCCCCCGTCGACGAACCCGACCGCTCCGGCGCACCGGGACTCGGGGCCGCCACCGACCCGGAGACCGAGGCGCGGCGACGCAAGGCCCTGATGATCGGGCTGGGCGTGGGCGGCGCGATCGTCGTGGTTGCGCTGGTGGTTCTGGCGACGGTGCTGAGCCGGATCTTCGGTGACGTCGGTGACGGCCTCGGCGGCGACCGGCTCGGCCTCAACGACCCGACCACCTCGGAATCGGCTGATGGAGGCGGTGGCGGTAGCGGCAATGTCGTCAAACCCACTGCAGTGACTGTCTTTTCGCCGGAAGGCGAAGCCGACGCGCCGTCCGAGGCGGGTAAGGCGATCGACGGCGACAAGTCGACGGCGTGGCCGATCGACACCTACACCGACCCGGTGCCCTTCCCCAACTTCAAGAACGGCGTCGGGCTGATGCTGCAACTGCCGCAGGCCACCAAGGTCGGCGAGGTCGACATCGACCTCGACAGCACCGGCACGTCCGTGGAGATCCGCTCCGCGGCATCGCCGAATCCGTCGTCGCTGTCCGACACCACGGTGCTGACGCCGGCCACTCAGCTCAAGCCCGGGTCCAACACCATCAAGGTGGAGAACGCCTCGCCGACGTCGAACCTGCTGGTCTGGGTGTCGACCCTCGGTCAGGTCAACGGCCAGAGCCGTTCCAACATCGCCGAGATCACGGTCAAGTCCGCCTCCTGACCCGTTCATCCCCAGCCCGGCAAAGATGTGTCGGGAGGCCCCCGCCGGCCCGTTTAGTGTTCGGCTGTGGGGACGTTCGGGGGGCAGTCCGGTCGGCAGCGCAGTGACGCGGAACTGCTCGCCGCGCACGTCGCAGGCGACCGGTACGCGTTCGAGGAGTTGTTCTACCGTCACCACCGCCAGCTGTACCGGATCGCACGCATCACCAGCCGCAACCCCGACGACGCCGCCGACGCTCTGCAGGACGCCATGCTCAAGGCGCACCGGCGGGCCCCCGCCTTCCGGTACGACTCCGCGGTCAACAGCTGGTTGCACCGCATCGTGGTCAACGCCTGCCTGGATCGATTGCGGCGCAACAAGATCCGAGCGGCCGAAACACTGTCCGACGACATCGCACAGGTCGGCGACCCGGCCTCGCACGTCGACACCGCGATCGTCGTCGAACGGGCGCTCATGCGGTTGCCCGTCGAACAGCGTGCGGCCGTGGTCGCCGTCGACATGCAGGGGTATTCGGTGGCCGAGACCGCTCGCATGCTCGGGGTCCCCGAAGGCACCGTGAAGAGCAGGTGTTCCCGCGCCCGGTCCAAGCTGGCCGAGGCGCTCGACTGCTTCGACGCGCAGGCCACCGCACGCACCGACTGATCGGAGCCGCCGGCATATCCGCCGCGTCTCACCTGTCGTGGTGGAGACTGGCTGAGATGCAGGACGACGGCTCGGATCCGGCGGTCGAACGGGTGCGCCGCGGCCTGGCCCGGTTGGCGCACGACGAGGCCTCCGCGCCCGATGTCCCTCCCGGTGTCGCCGAACGCGTTGGCGCGGCGCTGCGTGCCGCGCGCGAGCCCACGCACGCCGTCGAGCGGCCCCGACTGCGTCGTGTCCACGTTCTCGGGCTCGTCATCGGGCTTGCCGCCGTAGTGACCGGCGTCGTCATCGGGACGTCGATGCTGGTCCGCGACCCTGCGCCCCGGTTCTCCCGGCCCGCACCGACGGCCGAGCGCATCACGGTGTCGCGCCCGCCGCCGACCGTGCCGCTGACCGGTCCCGAGCTCGCCGGTCTGCTGTCGGCACCTCCCGAATACGGTCCGCTGGCGGACCCCGGTCGCCGCGCGGGCTGCCTCGAGGGACTCGGCCACCCGGCGAGCACGCCCATCCTCGGCGCCCGTACCGTCGCCATGGGTGGGCGGCCGGCGGTCGTGTTGCTCCTGCCCGCGCGCACCGCGAGCGACGTGGTCGCGGTGGTCGTCGACGCGGGGTGCCACGCGGCTCACAGTGGGCTGCTGGCCGAAACCGTGGTCAAACGACCGTAGTCTGTCCCCCGAGGTTGTTCGGAAAGTCCGGGGAACACCACCGCCTACGCTGGTGTTTACACCGGTGTCGCACGAATGCGGCAGAAAGGCGCAAATGACCACCACATCCACGGTCCACGAGCTGATCATCATCGGATCCGGCCCGGCCGGTTACACCGCCGCCATCTACGCGGCGCGCGCGCAGCTCAAGCCCCTGGTGTTCGAAGGTGTCCAATTCGGCGGCGCGCTGATGACCACCACCGAGGTGGAGAATTATCCCGGTTTCCGCAACGGAATCACCGGTCCCGAACTGATGGACGAGATGCGCGAACAGGCGCTGCGCTTCGGTGCGGACCTGCGCATGGAGGACGTCGACGAGGTTTCGCTCGACGGCCCGATCAAGACCGTGACCGTCGGTGACGACACGTACCAGGCACGAGCGGTCATCCTCGCGATGGGCGCTGCCGCGCGGCACCTCGGCGTGCCCGGTGAAGAGGCCCTGCTCGGCATGGGCGTGAGCACGTGCGCGACGTGTGACGGCTTCTTCTTCCGCGACGAGGACATCATCGTGGTCGGCGGCGGCGACTCGGCGATGGAGGAGGCCATCTTCCTGACCAAGTTCGCCCGCAACGTCACGCTGGTGCACCGCCGCGACGAGTTCCGCGCCTCCCGGATCATGCTGGACCGGGCCCGCGCGAACGAGAAGATCACGTTCCTGACCAACACCGAGGTCGTCGAGATCGGGGGCAGCCCGAAGGTCAGCGGAGTCCGGTTGCGTAACACCGCGACCGGCGAGGAGTCCAAGCTCGCCGTCACCGGCGTGTTCGTCGCAATCGGCCACGATCCTCGATCGGATCTGGTCCGCGGCCAGGTCGACCTCGACGAGGACGGTTACGTCGTGACGCTGCGGGGTTCGACCAGCACTTCGATTGAAGGCGTCTTCGCCGCAGGCGATCTCGTCGACCGCACTTACCGCCAGGCCATCACCGCCGCGGGCACCGGCTGCTCGGCGTCCATCGACGCCGAACGCTGGCTCGCCGAAATCGGTTCCGGCCCAATCGATGAGACCACCGAAACCCCCGTTTGATAGGAGCACCACTGATGACCGAGACCACTGGAACCACCGTTGCGGTGACCGACGACACGTTCTCTGCGGACGTGTTGTCCAGCAGGACACCGGTGCTGGTGGACTTCTGGGCGACCTGGTGCGGTCCGTGCAAGATGATCGCCCCGGTGCTGGAAGAGATCGCCACCGAGAAGGCCGGCGCGCTGACGGTTGTGAAACTCGATGTCGACGCGAACCCGGCCACCGCCCGCGATTTTCAGGTGGTGTCGATACCGACGCTCATCGTTTTCAAGGACGGCTCCCCCGTGAAGCGGATCGTCGGCGCAAAAGGTAAGGCTGCGCTGCTGCGCGAGCTCGCTGACGTGCTCTGATACCCGCCTCCATAGGTAATCCGGGACGCGGACACCGGCCTGGGGTTTTCTTGAATCGGCGGTGTGTCTGCGACAATCGTGCCTAGCCCGTCAACTTGGTCGGCGCCTTTGCGCAGCTGACAACCGTGACTGAAAGGCCGCATATGTCCAGTCTGCGTCGCGGTGACCGCGGGTCCGCGGTCACCGAGATCCGGGCTGCGTTGACGGCGCTGGGCATGCTCGAGAACTCCGACGAGGAGATCACCACTGGCAGGCATGTCGCACTCGACGTTTTCGACGCGGAACTCGACCAGGCCGTGCGCGCCTTCCAGCAGCATCGCGGGCTTCTGGTTGACGGGATCGTCGGCGAGGCGACGTACCGCGCGCTGAAGGAGGCGTCGTACCGGCTCGGTGCGCGCACGCTCAGTCACCAGTTCGGCGCACCGATGTTCGGCGACGACGTCGCGACACTCCAAGCGCGCCTACAGGATCTCGGCTTCTACACCGGACTGGTCGACGGTCATTTCGGGCTGGCAACACACAACGCGCTGATGTCTTATCAACGCGAGTACGGGCTGTACCCCGACGGCATCTGCGGCCCGGAAACGTTGCGCTCCTTGTACTTTCTGGGATCCCGCGTCACCGGCGGCTCTCCGCACGCGATCCGCGAGGAGGAGTTGGTCCGCAGCTCCGGTCCGCGCCTGTCGGGCAAGCGGATCATCATCGACCCGGGCCGCGGCGGCGACGACCATGGTCAGATCATGCAGGGCCCGAACGGCCCGATCAGCGAGTCGGACATCCTGTGGGACTTGGCAAGTCGTCTCGAGGGCCGGATGACCGCCATCGGCATGGAGACCTTCCTGTCGCGGCCGGCCAACCGCGCCCCGTCGGATGCCGAACGCGCCGCGACCGCCAACGCCGTCGGCGCCGACCTGATGATCAGCCTGCGCTGCGCCACGCAGCCCACTCCGTCCGCCAACGGCGTCGCATCGTTCCACTTCGGTAACTCGCACGGCTCAGTGTCGACCATTGGGCGCAACCTCGCCGATTTCATTCAGCGAGAAGTGGTGGCCCGCACTGGATTACGCGACTGCCGTACCCATGGGCGGACGTGGGACCTGTTGCGCCTGACGCGCATGCCCACGGTGCAGGTCGACGTCGGTTACATCACCAACCCGCACGACCGGGCCACGCTGGTGTCCACGCAGGCCCGCGACGCGATCGCCGAGGGTATGCTCGCCGCCGTCAAGCGGCTTTACCTGCTGGGCAAAAACGACCGTCCCACAGGCACTTTCACATTCGCCGAACTGCTGGCCCACGAGCTCTCGGTCGAGCAGGCCGCCGGCCGCGTCAGCCCCTCTTAGCCGTCGGCCGCGGTCAATCCGACCGGGCCCGCGCCCGCCCCGACCGGTTGTCGAATCTGAGCGAACTCGAACAATCGCTCCAGCGCCGCCTCGACATCGGCCTTCCAGCCCAGCCCCTGCTCCAGCTCGAGCCGCAGCCGCGGGAAGTACCGGTGTTGGGAGACGACGACGAAACCCGCATCGAGGAGGACGTCGGAGTCGAGCACACACTGTTCGACCGAGCAGTCACCGAGAACCTCGAGGACCGGGCGCAGCTCCGGCGTCACCGCGCCCGGTTCGGCGAGCTCGCTGACCGCGGCGGTGTGCGCGAAGGCCTCGAGCGCGCGGGCACCGCGGCGGACCAGGTCGCCGACGACCGCGGAGATCAGCGCCCGCGAGATTCCCTCGGTGTCTTCCCCCGATTCGATGCCGAGCGACGTGAGCAGAACCGCGTCGGCGCTCACGGGTGCGGTCGGAAAGCGTCGTGCCCGCGGCACGGATCCGGGCGGCGCGTAGAAGGCGTAACCGAGGCAGGCCTCATCTCCGCGCAACGGGGGAAGGCCGTCGTCGGACTGTTCGTTCGTGGACTGCACCGCGACCTGACCGCACGACCCCCACTCGAGCATGACCATTGACAGCCACGCTTCCTTCTCGAACTCGGGATCCGACAGGTGATCGTCGACCCCCGGCACCGCGGCCCCCGCGGCGTCGCGCCCGAGGGTGAGGGGATCGACCTCCCAGTACACACAGCGGCGGGCATGCTTCGGCAACTGCTCGAAGGCTTCGAGCCGAAGAGGCGTGATGCGTGCCGACACTAAACTTCCCGAGTCCTACGCGATGCCGCGATGTGCAGCTTCCAGTCCAGGATAGAAGGACGCGGCCTGGTCGACGCTCCGTTTTGCGGGCCTCTTGGGGCGGGAGACGAAACGTGTTGTGTCACAGGTGGTTTCCTTCAGGGGGCGGCATTCACGCCGAGTCGGCCCGGGTTGTGTCACAGTGACGTAATTACCCGGTATGGTGGGTCACCGCTCAGATGCGCTCATCAGTTCGACTATGCGTTGCAGGTCGTCCACCGAGCCGAATTCGACCACGATCTTGCCCTTGCGTTTGCCCAAGCTGACCGTCACCCGCGTATCGAACGCCGTCGACAGCCGTTCAGCAACGTCCTGGAGCCCCGGCATGTTGATCGGCTTGCGCTTCGGCGCGGACGGCGGTGGTGCGCCGGCGCTGTTGGCGAGCGTGACCGCTTCCTCGGTGGCTCGCACCGACAGGCCCTCGGCCACGATCCGCGCGGCGAGCTCCTCCTGTTTCTCCGGTCCCGCTTCGAGGGAGAGAAGCGCGCGCGCATGGCCGGCCGACAGCACGCCGGCGGCGACGCGGCGCTGCACCGCGATCGGCAAGCGCAGCAGCCGGATCATGTTGGTGATCACCGGCCGGGACCGCCCGATTCGGGACGCGAGTTCATCGTGGGTGACCCCGAACTCGTCGAGCAGTTGTTGGTAGGCGGCGGCCTCTTCCAACGGGTTCAGCTGCACACGGTGAATGTTCTCCAACAGCGCGTCGCGCAGCATGCTGTCGTCGGTGGTCTCGCGGACGATCGCAGGGATGGTGGCGAGCCCGGCCTCCTGGGCGGCTCGCCACCGCCGCTCCCCCATCACCAGTTGGAAGCGCGCGGCTCCCGCTTCGGCCGCCGGCAGTTCGCGCACGACGATCGGCTGCATGAGGCCGAACTCACGTATCGAGTGGACGAGCTCGCCGAGCGCCTCTTCGTCGAAGACCTGGCGCGGCTGGCGGGGATTCGGTTCGATCGCCGACGGGTCGATCTCGCGGTACACCGCGCCGACCTCGTTTGTCGTGCTGCCGTTGGAGGGGCCGCCGATCACGACGTCGGCCGCAGCGTCGCCCATCCGGGGACCGAACCCGGTGTTGTCCCCGTCGGCGGGTCCGGTGGGGATCAGCGAGGCCAGGCCCCGGCCGAGGCCGCTGCGCTTGCGGGTGGGTTGACTCATGTTCTTCTCCTTAGCGCAAGCGCTTATCGGTTGTTTCGGTTCGGACAGGGTTCGACGCTCTTCGCGCAAGCGCTCATCGGCGCTCCGCGATCTCACGGCTCGCATCCAGATAGCTCATCGCCCCCCGTGACCCCGGGTCGTATCCGAGGATCGTCATCCCATAACCGGGGGCCTCGGACACCTTCACGCTGCGCGGGATGACGGTGCGAAGAACCTTGTTGCCGAAATGCGCCCGCACATCGGAGGCCACTTGATCGGCGAGCTTCGTCCGCCCGTCGTACATCGTCAGGATGACCGTCGTGACATTGAGTTGAGGGTTGAGATGTGCCTTGACCATCTCGATTGTCCGCATCAACTGGCCGACACCCTCGAGCGCGTAGTACTCGCACTGAATGGGGATCAGCACCTCGGGTGCCGCGACGAACGCGTTGATGGTCAGCAGCCCCAGCGACGGCGGGCAGTCGATGAACACATAGTCGAAGTTGAAGTCGGTGAGCGACGCCAGCGCGGTGCGCAGCCGTCCCTCGCGCGCGACCATGCTGACCAACTCGATCTCGGCGCCGGCCAGGTCAATAGTCGCGGGCACGCAGTAGAGGCGGTCGTTGTGCGGGCTGCGCTGTAGGGCGTCGCGGAGTGGTATCTCGCCGATCAACACTTCATACGACGACGGCGTGCCCGGCCGGTGTTCGATGCCCAATGCCGTGCTCGCGTTGCCCTGGGGGTCGAGGTCGATGACGAGCGTCTGCAACCCCTGCAGCGCGAGGGCCGCCGCGACGTTGACGGCTGTCGTCGTCTTGCCGACGCCGCCCTTTTGATTGGCGATCGTGAACACCCGCTGGCGGTCTGGCCGTGGCAGGCTGCCCTTCGATGCGGCGTGGAGCAAGCGCACCGCGCGTTCGGCCTCGGCCCCGATCGGGGTGTCGATCCCAGCGGGGTCGTCCCACGCACCCGGATCGTTCTTCTGCGACCAGGCCTCTGCCGGGGCGCCGCCCGTTTCGGGCTTCGTTTCACGTGAAACATCCGGTGCTTGGGTTTCACGTGAAACATCGGGGAGCTCCCCGCCCGGCGCGTGCGTCACCGGTTCGGCGCCGTTCCGCGGTGACGTCATCCTCGTCTCCTGCCCGTCGACCGGTGCGCTACCGTCTTCTCCCGCCGTGCCACGACGACGGTCGCGGGTGGATCCAAGTAGTTCGCGCCACACCTCATCACCTTTACATCGGCCGCACCGAGCGACGCCATCACACGCCGGTGGTCACGGATCTCCTCTTCGGCACGCTCCCCCTTCAAGGCGAGCATGTGGCCATCCACGCGAAGGAGCGGCATGCTCCATCGAGTCAGCTTGTCCAGGGAAGCCACCGCCCTGGACACGACTACGTCCGTCTCCCCCACTTGCTTCCTCACCCCTGGCTCCTCGGCCCGCCCCCGAACGACCATCACGTCGATGCCGAGTTCTCGGACCACTTCGCGCAGAAACTCGCTGCGGCGCAGAAGCGGTTCGACGAGCGTCACACGGATATCCGGTCGGGCCAACGCCAACGGTATCCCGGGCAGGCCCGCGCCGCTGCCGATGTCGGCGATGCGACACCGCGGCTCGATCAGCTCGGCCAAAGCGACACTGTTGAGAATGTGGCGGTCCCACAGCCGATCGACCTCACGGGGTCCGATCAAGCCTCGCTCGACGCCCGCGCCGGCGAGCACCCCGGCGTATCGCTCCGTCAGCTCGAGCCGCTCCCCGAACAAGGAGGCGGCCGCTTCCGGCGGCGCCGACACCTCCCCATGTTTCACGTGAAACATCCTCCGGATCGTCGCGTCGGACCGACGACGCCTATGAACTACACGGTTGTAACTCTGGGTCAGTCGGCGAGAACGACCACGCGGCGCGACGGCTCGACACCCTCGCTCTCGCTGTGCACACCGTCGATGGCGGCCACCGCGTCGTGCACGATCTTGCGCTCAAACGGAGTCATCGGCGACAGCTCTTCGCGCTCGCCCGTCTCGAGCACCCGCCGGGCCACCTTCTCACCGAGGGCGGCCAACTCATCGCGACGCCGGCGGCGCCACCGCGCGATGTCGAGCATCAGGCGGCTGCGCTCACCGGTCTTCTGGTGCACGGCGAGCCGCGTCAGCTCCTGCAGCGCGTCGAGCACCTCGCCCTTGCGCCCGACCAACTTGTTCAGATCGGCGCCGCCGTCGATGCTCACCACCGCGCGGTCACCCTCGACGTCGAGATCGATGTCGCCGTCGAAGTCGAGCAAATCCAGAAGCTCCTCGAGATAGTCGCCCGCGATCTCACCCTCGGCGACCAACTTCTCCTCGAGGTCGTCCTCCGCTGCCGGCGCGGAGGCATCGCGCAGTTCGTCGCGTTCGGTCGTGTCGGCGTCAGTCATGTCGTTGTCTCCTCATCCCGCCGGGGGTCGCCCGGTCACCGTTTACGTTTCTTGGGCCGCGCCCCGGGGCGCGGGCTTGCGCCGGGCCGCGGCGTGCGATTGGCCGCTCCGCTGGCGGCCTTGCCCGGGCTGCTGCCCGTCGGCTTCTTTCCTGCCGCGCCGTTGTCCGACGCCGCGTCGCCGTCATCGCTGTCGTCACTCTGCGTTGCCTCGGCGGTCTTCGCCGCCTGGGCCTTGCGGTCACGTTTCGGCTTGGCTCCCGGCGGCGGTGCGTTCTTGGACTGCCGCTCCTGAGCCTCGAGCTTCTTGGCCTCTTCTTCCTTCTCGATCTTGCCGAATACGTAGTGCTGCTGGCCGAAGGTCCAGATGTTGTTCGCCAGCCAGTACATGATGATCGCCAGCGGCAGGAACGGTCCGCCGACGACGACGCCGAGCGGGAAGACGTAGAGCGCCAGCTTGTTCATCATCGCCGTCTGCGGATTGGCGGCGGCCTCTGGACTCTGCCGGGCCACCGAAGCGCGGCTGTTGAAGTACGTCGCGATGCCGGCCAGGATCATGATCGGCACACCGACCGCGATCACCGACGCCCGGTTGAACTCGGTGAAAGCGTCCAGACCGGTCTTCTGAATCATGGTCGCGCCCAGCGGCGCTCCGAACAGATGGGCGTCGAGGAAATTGGCCACATCCGACGGGCTGAACACGTAGTTGCCGGTGGCCCGGTTCTGCTCGACCGACAGATGGATCTGGCCGAACCCGCCCTGTGTTCGGTTGAACGACCGCAGCACGTGGAACAGCCCGAGGAACACCGGCACCTGGGCCAGCATCGGCAAACAGCCGAGGATCGGGTTGAACCCGTGCTCGCGCTGCAGCTTCTGCATCTCCAGCGCCATCCGCTGGCGGTCCTTGCCGTACTTCTTCTGCAGCGCCTTGATCTGCGGCTGCAGCTCCTGCATCTGGCGCGTCGTCCGGATCTGCTTGACGAACGGCTTGTAGAGGATCGCGCGCAGGGTGAACACCAGGAACATCACCGAAAGCGCCCACGCGAAGAAGTTCGAGGGCCCCAACAGGAAGGCGAACAGCTTGTACCAGACCCACATGATCGCCGACACCGGGTAGTAGATGATGTCCAGGCTGAACCAGTTAAACACGCGTCTCGCTTCCTGCTCGCAATGCTCGGTGGCCACCACTGACGTCGGCAGCGGTGCCCCGATCCTCCGAGGACTCGCCCGCGGGAGCACCCGACGCATGCGCGTCGTCTTGCCCGTCGGGTGCGGGACGATCCGGTATCGGGTCCCATCCTCCCTTATGCCACGGCCCACATTTCAGCAGCCGTACCGTCGCGAGCCAGCCACCGTGCACCAACCCGTACTCGGTCAGCGCATCGACCGCGTACTGGCTGCAGGTCGGGGTGAATCGGCAAGTCGGCAGCCGCAGCGGCGAAATCGTGTGCCGGTACAGCTGGATCACATAGATCACGGCGCGGGCCGTCCACGCCCCGACCGCACGCATCGACACTCTCACCGCGACGCCTCGACTTTGGGTTTGGCTCGGCGCAGCGCGGTCCGCAGTTCCTGTTCGAGGCGTGCCGAGATGGCGTGACGGCTGCTGGGCAGGGCACGGATCACCACGCGATCCGCGGGATCGAGTTCGTCGAGAAGATTGCGTGCGACATGCCGGAGTCGGCGCGCCACCCGGTGGCGCTGCACAGCGGTGCCGACGGCTTTGGAGACGACCAGTCCGATCCTCGGACCGGGATCGGATGGCGCACCGGAGCGCAACGCATGCACGACGAGGTCGGGCTGCACAGCGCGCACCCCTCGACTGACAGTGGTTCCGAACTCGCTCGAGCGCGTCATTCGGTGGCGCGCCGGAAGCACAGCGTCAACTCCCGCTAGAGATCACGGGGAGTCACGCGGTCAGCTTGCGCCGACCCTTGCTGCGCCGGTTCGCGACGATCGCCCGGCCTGCCCGGGTGCGCATCCGCAGCCGGAAGCCATGCACACGCGCCCGGCGCCGGTTGTTCGGCTGGAAGGTCCGCTTGCCCTTGGCCACGGCTGTCTCCTTGTTGCGTCTGGCACCCGCATCCCCCACCGACGACGTACGAATCGGTTTGGACGCAATTGCCGTTGTTAAGCTCGTCCATCTTGCTAGCCGGCGCGGTCCCCGGTCGATGCCCGGGTCGCAGCCGTATCGCCTCGTACGGGCGACTGTTCGAGGGTACTGAGCAGATTTCGCTGGGTCAAACCTGGCCGAATGACAGTGGGGACAGCCACATTTGCAACACCTGTCACCGCCGACCAACGGCCCGAAATATCCGTCCACACAATGTTGCAGAACGGTTGGCACCCGCGAAGAAAACTGTTAGCTTCTGCCAATGCCGATTCGATAACGAAACGGCGACGGACAACGAAGCGAGGATGCCCGACCAGTCGTGAGCCCACAGGATGTCTCGCATCTGTGATGAGCCCCGGCCCGCGGCGTCCCCGCCGGTGTAAAACAGAACGACGACGACTGTCCGGTCTCCACAGCCTGTGGATAACTTTGTGGACAGAACGTCATCGTTCCTTTTGGTCGTCCCTGGACAGACCGCAAGGGGGTAGTCGTCGTTGACAGCTGACCCCGATCCGCCCTTCGTAGCCGTGTGGAACACGGTGGTCGCCGAACTCAACGGCAACCTGGGCACCGGCGGCGACGACTTCGCCGGACCGATCCTCACGCCACAGCAAAGAGCGTGGTTGAAGCTGGTCAAACCCCTTGTCATCACCGAAGGCTTTGCCCTGCTGTCCGTGCCCACCCCGTTCGTGCAGAACGAGATCGAACGCCACCTGCGCGAGCCCATCATCACCGCCTTGAGCCGGCAGCTCGGCCAGCGCGTGGAACTCGGGGTGCGCATCGCCGACCCGGGCCCCGATGACACCGACACCCCCCTCAACGGGTTGTCGACGATCGCTGAGGCCGACGAAGTCGACGAGGATCTCGAGGCGCGTGTCAGCGCCGAGGAGAGTTGGCCGACCTACTTCACCAGCCGGCCGCCGAGTACGCTCGCCGACGACACCACCGCGGTCAACCTCAACCGCCGCTATACCTTCGACACGTTCGTCATCGGCGCCTCCAACAGGTTTGCCCACGCCGCGACGCTGGCCATTGCCGAAGCACCGGCGCGGGCATACAACCCGCTGTTCATCTGGGGCGAGTCCGGTTTGGGCAAGACGCATCTTCTGCACGCCGCCGGAAACTACGCACAGCGACTCTTCCCCGGCATGCGCGTCAAGTACGTCTCCACCGAGGAATTCACCAACGACTTCATCAACTCGCTGCGCGACGACCGGAAGGCGTCGTTCAAACGCAGCTACCGCGACATCGACGTGTTGCTGGTCGATGACATCCAGTTCATCGAGGGCAAGGAAGGTATCCAGGAGGAGTTCTTCCATACCTTCAACACCCTGCACAATGCGAACAAGCAGATCGTCATCTCCTCGGACCGGCCGCCCAAACAGCTGGCCACCCTCGAGGACCGGCTGCGCACCCGCTTCGAGTGGGGACTGATCACCGACGTACAGCCGCCGGAACTGGAAACCCGGATCGCCATTCTGCGTAAGAAGGCGCAGATGGACCGGCTCGATGTTCCCGACGACGTCCTCGAACTCATCGCCAGCAGCATCGAGCGCAACATTCGCGAACTCGAGGGCGCTCTCATCCGCGTAACGGCGTTCGCCTCCCTGAACAAGACCGCGATCGACAAGTCGCTTGCCGAGATCGTGCTGCGGGATCTGATCTCCGACGCCAGCACCATGCAGATCAGCACCGCGACGATCATGGCGGCCACCGCCGAGTACTTCGAGACCACGGTCGAGGAGTTACGCGGACCCGGTAAGACCCGCGCCCTGGCGCAGTCGCGGCAGATCGCCATGTATCTGTGCCGGGAACTCACCGACCTGTCGCTGCCCAAGATCGGCCAGGCGTTCGGCCGTGACCACACCACCGTGATGTACGCGGAGAAGAAGATTCGCGGCGAAATGGCCGAGCGCCGTGAGGTCTTCGATCACGTCAAGGAACTGACGACACGGATCCGTCAGCGCTCCAAGCGCTGACTCACATCGCCTCTACCCCCCTCTCGTCGAGCTCGATCGCGCCCTCGTGCGGGTATGGCGACAAACTTTTTTCGAAAAATCTTCTGCACCGCCGGCAACACCAGTCACAGCGCACGGTTGTGCACACCGGTGTGGAGAACTTGGGATCAACCGATGAACTACCAGCCGATCCCTGCACAACCGACAGCGAGTCCACAGTTCATCCCTCGCCGCCCGGCATTCATCCACAGCTCTCTCACAGCCCTATACGGCCGTAAGCAGCGCCGACATGTATTCATCCCCAACATCCACAGGACCTAATACTGTTGCTTGAATATCTCCCAAGAATCTTCTTCGAAGAAGGCGGTTGGGGAAGCGCGGATCCGGCGGACGTTCGACCCACCGAACGCCGTCGATGTCGCCCCGATCGATTAGCTTTCAAGTTGGGGCGGAAAGCTCTACGGTGATTCATCACAGCCGTTACGGTCGTCGGGGACGCATCGGTCAGACGCGTGGTGAGACACCGAGAAACCGCTGCTTGAGGCTTGTCGTGATTGTGACCGAAGGGACCCTATGGACGTGGCGACGACAACGGTTGGTGTCACCGATCTGAAGTTCCGCCTGGTACGAGAGGACTTCGCCGAAGCCGTGGCATGGGTGGCCCGCAACCTGCCCACTCGCCCGACGGTTCCGGTGCTCGCGGGCGTCTTGCTGACCGGCTCCGAGCACGGCCTGACGATCTCGGGATTCGACTACGAGGTGTCCGCCGAGGTGCGGGTACCGGCCGAGATCGCCTCACCCGGCAGCGTTTTGGTATCCGGTCGGCTGCTGTCCGACATCACCAGGGCGCTCCCCGCCAAGCCGATCGACGTGAGTGTCGACGGCACCCGCGTCTCACTGACTTGCGGAAGTTCGCGGTTCTCGCTGCCGACCATGGCCGTCGAGGACTACCCGACCCTGCCCGCGCTGCCCGAGGAGACCGGTGTCGTCTCCGCCGAGTTGTTCGCTGAGGCCATCGGCCAGGTGGCGATCGCGGCCGGCCGCGATGACACGTTGCCGATGTTGACCGGTATCCGTGTCGAAATCGCCGGGGAGAAGGTGGTTTTGGCGGCGACCGACCGGTTCCGTCTGGCGGTGCGCGAACTCACTTGGTCGACGACGGGCGCCGATCTGGAGGCCGCCGTGCTGGTGCCGGCCAAGACCTTGTCGGAAGCGGCCAAGGCCGGCGCCGACAGCGGCGATGTGCACCTGGCGCTGGGTGCCGGGGCAGCGGTCGGAAAAGAGGGACTGCTCGGGATCAGCAGCGGCGGCAAGCGAAGCACCACGCGTCTACTGGACGCGGAGTTCCCGAAGTTCCGCCAGCTGCTGCCCACCGAGCACACCGCGATGGCGACCATCGGTGTCGGGGAGCTCACCGAGGCCATCAAGCGCGTGGCGCTGGTGGCCGACCGCGGCGCGCAGGTGCGCATGGAGTTCTCGGAGGATTCGCTGCATCTTTCCGCCGGCGCCGACGACGTGGGCCGCGCGGAGGAAGATCTTCCGGTCAGCTTCGCCGGGGACCCGCTGACCATCGCGTTCAATCCCACGTATCTGACCGACGGTTTGAGCTCGCTGCACTCCGAGCGGGTGACGTTCGGTTTCACGACACCGAGCCGGCCCGCAGTGTTGCGCCCGGCCAGCGACGACGACACAACCGTCGGTGCCGCGGGCCCGTTCCCCGCCCAGCAGACCGACTACGTCTACCTGTTGATGCCGGTGCGGCTCCCAGGCTGACCGGCCGACGCCACGGAAGGGGCGCAGATGCAACTCGGTCTGGTCGGTCTCGGAAAAATGGGCTTCAACATGCGCGAACGCCTGCGCGAGGGGGGCCACAAGGTGGTCGGTTACGACCCCAGGCCCGAAGTCACCGACGTTCCGACGCTGGCGGCCCTGGCCGAGGCCCTCGATGCGCCGCGGGTGGTGTGGGTCATGGTCCCGTCGGGGCATATCACCCACGACACCATCACTTCGCTCGCGGACGTCCTCAGCCAGGGTGATCTTGTCATCGACGGGGGCAACTCCCGCTACACCGAAGATGCGCCGCACGCAAAACTGTTGGGTGACAAAGGAATCGCGTTCATCGACGCCGGGGTCTCCGGCGGGGTCTGGGGCCTGAAGGAAGGCTACGGCCTGATGGTCGGTGGCAGCGACGCCGACGTCGAACGCGCGATGCCGATCTTCGACACCTTGCGGCCACCGGGGCCGCGGGAGGACGGATTCGTACACGCCGGCCCGGTAGGCGCGGGGCATTACGCGAAGATGGTGCACAACGGCATCGAATACGGCTTGATGATGGCCTACGCCGAAGGTTACGAGCTGCTGGCGGCCGAAGAACTCATCACTGACACCCAGGCGGTCATTCAGGCTTGGACCAACGGCACCGTCGTGCGGTCGTGGCTGCAGCAGTTGCTGGCCAAGGCGCTCAAGGAAGATCCGGAGTTCGGCGAAATCAGCGGCTACACCGAGGATTCCGGTGAGGGTCGGTGGACCGTCGAGGAGGCGATCAGCCACCGGGTGCCGATGCCGGTGATCGCGGCGTCGCTGTTCGCGCGGTTCGCCTCGCGGCAGGAGGACTCACCGTCGATGAAGGCGGTGTCGGCGTTGCGGAACCAGTTCGGCGGGCACGCGGTCAAGCGGATCAGCGAGTCCGGGTAGGCGGCTGCGCAGTGTATGTCCGCCGCTTGGCGTTGACCGACTTCCGATCCTGGCCGCGCGTCGAGCTGGAGCTGGAGCCGGGACGGACGGTATTCGTCGGTCCGAACGGCTTCGGTAAGACGAATATTGTTGAGGCGCTGTGGTATTCGTCCACCCTCGGATCGCACCGAGTCGCGGCCGACGCGCCCCTGATTCGCACCGGTGCCGAACGCGCTGTGGTGTCGACGATCGTCGTCAACGAGGGCCGCGAACTCGCCGTCGACCTGGAGATCACCGCCGGGCGCGCGAACAAGGCGCGCATCAATCGCTCCCCTGTCCGCTCCGTGCGCGAGATTCTCGGCGTGCTGCGGGCGGTGCTGTTCGCCCCCGAGGATCTTGCGCTGGTGCGCGGCGACCCGGGTGAGCGACGCCGCTATCTCGACGAACTCGCAACCACGCGGCGTCCGCAGGTGGCCGCGATCCGCGCCGATTACGACAAGGTGCTGCGGCAACGGACCGCGCTGCTGAAGACCGCGTCCGGAGCTCGATTTCGCGGTGACAGAAGTGCTTTCGACACCCTCGATGTGTGGGACGGGCACCTCGCCGAGAAGGGCGCCAAGCTGATCGCCGCCCGCGTCGAGCTCGTCAACGAGCTCGCGCCGGAGGTGGAGAAGGCATACCAGCTGCTGGCGCCGTCGTCGCGGCCCGCTGCGATTCGATACCGCAGCGGTGTGGATGTGGTGGAAGCCGAGGCGGCCGCGGGCACCGCCGACGCGGAGATGTTCGAGGCGGGTCTGCTCAACGCCCTGGCGCGGCGCCGCGATGCCGAACTCGAACGGGGCGTCTGCCTGGTCGGGCCGCACCGCGACGACCTCGAGCTGCGGCTCGGGGACCAGATCGCGAAAGGTTTTGCCAGCCATGGGGAATCGTGGTCGATGGCGCTGTCGCTGCGGCTGGCCGCCTACGAACTGCTACGCGCCGAAGGAGGCGATCCGGTGTTACTGCTCGACGACGTGTTCGCGGAGTTGGACACGGCGCGCAGGCAGGCGCTGGCCGCCGTGGCGGCGTCGGCCGAACAGGTGCTCGTGACGGCGGCGGTGGCCGAGGACATTCCGACCGACTGGGACGCGCGCAGGATCGGGGTCACGATGCGCGACGACGACTTCGGGCGTATTTCGGTGGTGGAGCCGTGACATCGTCGGACGACCAGACCGGCCCACCCGAGCACCTCGCCCACCTGCGCGGGATGGATCTGGTGCGGCGCACGCTCGAAGAGGCACGCGGTGCGGCGCGCAGCCAGGGCAAGGACGTCGGCCGCGGCCGGCGCGGAGCCGCACCCCGAAAGATCGCGGGCAACACTCGCCGGCGGTGGTCGGGCCCCGGCCCGGACGCCCGCGATCCCCAACCGCTGGGGTCGGCGGCCGGCGACCTGGCCCGCAGCCGCGGATGGTCGGGGCGCGTTGCCGAGGGCGCGGTGTTCGGCCGATGGGCCGCCGTTGTCGGCGAAGGGATCGCCGCGCACGCGACACCGACCTCGCTCAACGACGGCATCCTGACCATTTCGGCGGAGTCCACCGCCTGGGCCACGCAGTTGCGGATGGTGCAGGCGCAGGTGTTGGCCAAAATCGCCGATGCGGTGGGCGACGGTGTCGTGAAGTCGCTGAAGATCGTCGGACCGGTCGCCCCGTCGTGGCGCAAGGGCCGCTATCACGTCTCCGGTCGGGGGCCGCGGGACACGTATGGATAGCAGTCGGCTGAAAGCCGCGAGGACGCCGCGATCTTAGCTCTCAAGCGTCTTGAGGCACCCTGGATCGAGAAATTCCCCAGACGGCGCAAATAGGTGTGCAGAAACGCCGCCTCAGAGTCGGTCCTGTCTGACTCTGCCGGTAGGATGGAGACAGATCGCAGGCGGTAGTCCGACCGCCCAGCCAGCCTTCCCCGGCAAGAGACCAAGGAGACCCGTCCAACGTGGCTGCCCAGAAGAAGAATGCTCCTAAAGAGTACGGCGCGGATGCCATCACCATCCTGGAAGGTCTCGAGGCGGTCCGTAAGCGCCCGGGTATGTACATCGGGTCCACCGGTGAGCGGGGTCTGCACCACCTGATCTGGGAAGTCGTCGACAACGCGATCGACGAGGCGATGGCCGGTTACGCCACCTGCGTCGACGTGCGCATCCTGGGCGACGGCAGCGTCGAGGTCACCGACGACGGCCGCGGCATCCCGGTCGAAAAGCACAAGCAGGCGGGCATCCCGACGGTCGACGTCGTCATGACCCAGCTGCACGCCGGCGGCAAGTTCGGCGGTGAGAACAGCGGTTACGCGGTCAGCGGTGGTCTGCACGGCGTCGGGGTGTCGGTGGTCAACGCGCTGTCCACGCGGGTCGAGGTCACGATTCTGCGTGACGGGTACGAGTGGTTCCAGTACTACGACCGCTCGGTGCCCGGTGAGCTCAAGCAGGGCGGTAAGACCAAGAAGACGGGGACGACGGTCCGGTTCTGGGCGGATCCGGACATCTTCGAGACGACGGAATACGACTTCGAGACCGTCGCGCGCCGCCTGCAGGAACAGGCGTTCCTCAACAAGGGCCTGACCATCGAGTTGACCGACGAGCGGGTGACCGCCGAAGAGGTCGTCGACGAGGTGGTCAGCGACACCGCCGAGGCGCCCAAGACCGCCGATGAGAAGGCCGCCGAATCCTCGACCGGCCACAAGGTCAAGCACCGCGTCTTCCACTACCCCGGCGGGCTGGTGGACTTCGTCAAGCACATCAACCGCACGAAGACGCCGATCCAGCAGAGCATCATCGACTTCGACGGCAAGGCCGCCGGTCATGAGGTCGAGATCGCGATGCAGTGGAACGCCGGCTATTCGGAGTCGGTGCACACCTTCGCCAACACGATCAACACCCACGAGGGCGGCACCCACGAGGAGGGCTTCCGTGCGGCGCTGACCTCGGTGGTCAACAAGTACGCCAAAGACAAGAAGCTGCTCAAGGACAAGGACCCCAATCTCACCGGCGACGACATCCGCGAGGGTCTGGCCGCGGTCATCTCCGTGAAGGTGTCCGAGCCGCAGTTCGAGGGTCAGACCAAGACCAAACTCGGCAACACCGAGGTGAAGTCGTTCGTGCAGAAGATCTGCAACGAAGAACTCACCCACTGGTTCGACGCCAACCCGGCCGAGGCCAAGACCGTTGTCAACAAAGCGGTTTCGTCGGCACAGGCCCGCATCGCCGCGCGCAAGGCGCGTGAATTGGTGCGGCGCAAGAGTGCCACCGACATCGGCGGGCTCCCGGGCAAGCTCGCCGATTGCCGCTCCACCGATCCGCGCAAGTCGGAACTGTATGTGGTGGAGGGCGATTCGGCCGGTGGTTCGGCCAAGAGCGGACGCGATTCGATGTTCCAGGCGATTCTGCCGTTGCGCGGCAAGATCATCAACGTCGAGAAGGCCCGCATCGACCGCGTGCTCAAGAACACCGAAGTCCAGGCGATCATCACCGCGTTGGGCACCGGCATCCACGACGAGTTCGACATCTCCAAGCTGCGTTATCACAAGATCGTGTTGATGGCCGACGCCGACGTCGATGGCCAGCACATCTCCACGCTGCTGCTGACGCTGCTGTTCCGGTTCATGAAACCGCTTGTGGAGAACGGGCACATCTTCTTGGCCCAGCCGCCGCTGTACAAACTCAAGTGGCAGCGCAGCGAGCCCGAGTTCGCCTACTCGGACCGCGAGCGCGACGGGTTGCTCGAGGCCGGACGCAAGGCGGGCAAGAAGATCAACACCGACGACGGCATCCAGCGCTACAAGGGTCTGGGCGAGATGGACGCCAAGGAGTTGTGGGAGACCACGATGGACCCGTCGGTGCGGGTGTTGCGTCAAGTCACCCTCGACGACGCCGCTGCGGCCGATGAGCTGTTCTCGATCCTGATGGGCGAGGACGTCGAGGCACGTCGCAGCTTCATCACCCGTAATGCCAAAGACGTTCGTTTCCTTGATGTTTAAGGCGAAGTTCCTCTAGAGCCGAAGGCAGATAATGACTGACACCACGTTGCCGCCGGGCGACGAAGCAGGCGACCGCATCGAGCCGGTCGACATCCAGCAGGAGATGCAGCGCAGCTACATCGATTACGCGATGAGCGTCATCGTCGGGCGCGCGCTGCCGGAGGTACGCGACGGCCTCAAACCCGTACACCGTCGCGTGCTGTACGCGATGTTCGACTCCGGCTTCCGTCCCGACCGCAGCCACGCGAAATCCGCACGCTCCGTTGCCGAGACGATGGGCAACTACCACCCGCACGGCGACGCGTCGATCTACGACACCCTGGTCCGGATGGCCCAGCCGTGGTCGCTGCGCTACCCGCTGGTAGACGGGCAGGGCAACTTCGGCTCCCCGGGCAACGATCCGCCAGCGGCGATGCGGTACACCGAGGCCCGGTTGACTCCGCTTGCCATGGAGATGCTGCGCGAAATCGACGAGGAGACAGTCGATTTCATCCCAAATTATGACGGGCGCGTGCAGGAGCCGACCGTTCTGCCCAGCCGGTTCCCGAACCTGCTGGCCAACGGCTCGGGCGGCATCGCGGTCGGGATGGCCACGAACATCCCGCCGCACAATCTCCGCGAGCTGGCCGAGGCTGTGTACTGGTGCCTGGAGAACCACGACGCCGACGAGGAGGCCACGCTCGCCGCGGTCACCGAGCGCGTCAAGGGTCCGGACTTCCCGACGCACGGTTTGATCGTTGGGTCACAAGGGATCAGCGACACTTACACCACAGGCCGCGGGTCCATCCGGATGCGCGGCGTGGTGGAGATCGAAGAGGACAACCGCGGCCGCACCGGCATCGTCATCACCGAGTTGCCGTATCAGGTCAACCACGACAATTTCATCACCTCGATTGCCGAGCAGGTCCGCGACGGCAAGCTCAACGGCATCGCCAACATCGAGGACCAGTCCAGCGACCGCGTCGGGCTACGAATCGTGGTGGAGCTCAAGCGCGATGCCGTGGCCAAGGTGGTGCTCAACAACCTCTACAAGCACACCCAGCTGCAGACCAGCTTCGGGGCCAACATGCTGGCCATCGTCGACGGCGTTCCGCGCACGTTGCGCCTCGACCAGCTGATCCGCCACTACGTCAACCACCAACTCGACGTCATCGTTCGGCGCACTCGGTACCGGTTGCGCAAAGCCAACGAACGGGCCCACATCCTGCGCGGTCTGGTCAAGGCCCTCGACGCACTCGACGAGGTGATCGCGTTGATCCGGGCGTCGGAGACCGTCGACGTGGCGCGGCAGGGCTTGATCGAGCTGCTCGACATCGATGACATCCAGGCGCAGGCGATCCTGGACATGCAGCTGCGCCGCCTGGCCGCCCTGGAACGGCAGCGCATCGTCGACGACCTGGCCAAGATCGAGGCCGAGATCGCCGACCTCGAGGACATCCTGGCCAAGCCCGAACGGCAGCGCGCGATCGTGCGTGACGAACTCAAGGAGATCGCCGACAAGTACGGCGACGACCGTCGCACCCGGATCGTGGCGTCCGACGGAGATGTTGCCGACGAGGATCTGATCGCCCGCGAGGACGTCGTCGTCACGATCACCGAGACCGGCTACGCCAAGCGCACCAAGACCGACCTGTACCGCAGCCAGAAGCGCGGCGGTAAGGGCGTGCAGGGCGCCGGCCTCAAACAGGACGACATCGTCAACCACTTCTTCGTCTGCTCGACGCACGACTGGATCCTGTTCTTCACCACCCAGGGCCGGGTCTATCGCGCCAAGGCATACGACCTGCCTGAGGCGTCGCGCACCGCGCGCGGCCAGCACGTGGCGAACCTGTTGGCGTTCCAGCCCGAGGAGCGCATCGCGCAGGTGATCCAGATCAAGAGTTACGAGGACGCGCCGTACCTGGTGCTGGCCACCCGCAATGGGCTGGTCAAGAAGTCCCGGCTGGTCGACTTCGACTCCAACCGCTCCGGTGGCATCGTCGCGGTCAATCTGCGCGACGGCGACGAGCTTGTCGGAGCCGTGCTGTGTTCGTCCGACGACGATCTGCTGCTTGTCTCGGCCAAGGGGCAGTCGATCCGGTTCTCGGCAACCGACGAGGCGTTGCGCCCGATGGGGCGCGCGACCTCGGGCGTACAGGGCATGCGGTTCAACGCCGACGACGCGCTGCTGTCGCTGAACGTGGTACGGCCCGATACGTACCTGCTGGTGGCGACCTCCGGTGGCTACGCCAAGCGCACCGCGATCGACGAGTACCCGGTGCAGGGCCGCGGCGGCAAAGGGGTCCTGACGATCCAATTCGACAAACGCCGTGGCAATCTTGTGGGAGCGTTGGTCGTCGACGACGACACGGAGTTGTACGCCATCACCTCGGGTGGGGGCGTCATCCGGACCGCGGCTCGCCAGGTTCGCAAGGCCGGGCGGCAGACGAAGGGTGTCCGGTTGATGAACCTCGGTGAGGGCACAACACTGATAGCCATCGCGCGCAACGCGGAGGAAGGCGACAGCACCGACGAAGTCAACACCGACCCCGGTGCCTGACCGAGCGACGGGACCAGTGAGGAGCCGTAGGTGAGTTCACCGAACGAGCCGGGACGCCCCCGCGCGGGCGATGGACCAGGCGGCGCCAACGGCTCCGCGGGCAACCACGACGCGCTCGGAACGCGACCCGAGGTTCCGGACCGCGCCGAGGTGCCGCCCTGGCAGCGGGGCCCCGCTGCGCGCACGGCGCATCCGGGTCAACGGCCGCCGGAACCGCCGAGGCGCGCGCCCGTACCGGGCCCGCGTGGCGAGGGACCGGCCGACGAGGGTCACGCGCCCGAGCGGCCCGCCGACGACCAGCGGGGAAATGCCAACAACCCCCCCAACGTCGGCGCGCGGGCCAACCGGTTCGTCCCCGGCGGTTCCACGCCCACCGAGGAGGTCCCGACCCGCAGCGGGCCGCCGGAGGCACCGCGCCAGGAGACCTACGCCAGCGAGTTGCCGGACCTGTCCGGGCCGATGCCTCGCGGGCCGCAGCAGCGCAAACCCGCGGACCGCGCGCCGTCCGAGCCGGGCAGCCGGCCGTCGCCGGGCGGCCGCATCCAGGTCGGCACCCGGCACAAGGGTCCGGTGCGCGCCAGCATGCAGATCCGTCGCATCGACCCGTGGAGCACCTTGAAGGTGTCGGCCGTGCTGTCGGTCGCCCTGTTCTTCGTGTGGATGATCGCCGTCGCGTTCCTGTACCTCGTGCTCGGCGGGATGGGTGTGTGGAGCAAGCTCAACAGCAACGTCGGAGACCTGCTCACCAGCGCGGGCGGCGGTTCCGGCGGTGAGCTGGTGTCGAGCGGGACGATCTTCGGCGGCGCGACGTTGATCGGCTTGGTCAACATCGTGTTGCTGACGGCGATGGCGACGATCGGCGCGTTCATCTACAACCTGACCACGGACCTGGTTGGCGGCGTGGAAGTCACGCTCGCCGATCGCGACTGATCGTCGCGAACCGCGGTTTGGGCGGGAGCCCACGATTGCGGTAATCTCGTCGCTCGGCCATCACGGCGGTACGGGGCTATAGCTCAGGCGGTTAGAGCGCTTCGCTGATAACGAAGAGGTCGGAGGTTCGAGTCCTCCTAGCCCCACGGAAAGGTTCACACCATGAGGCGGGTGCTGTTGATCGCCACGGCGATCGGCGTCGTAGTCACCGTCGCCGTCTGGCGCTCGCGCCACGGCATCGAGGTGTGGCATGTGGCGCCCGATGCGCCGCCTGCGGACCAGGGGCCTTAGCTCAGTTGGTAGAGCGCTACCTTTGCAAGGTAGATGTCAGGAGTTCGATTCTCCTAGGCTCCACTCCCACTCCCCCGCCCTGAATCTCAGGGTTTCGGCGACACTTCCACACTCGGCGGCAGCGGCGAGGGGTCCGGCTGCGTTGACCGCCGCACGATCGAGAACGCCACCGCTCCCCCGGCCAACACGACGACGCCGGCTGCGGCGATCACCAGCCGACGCCTGCGCTGCTTGGCCTTCGATGCGCGGGCCGGTACGGCGCCCAGCAACACCTGCGAGACGGCCTCCTGGGCCGCGGCGAGCTCCTGCGTGATGGTCTGTTGCGCAGTGGCCAGGTCCTCGCTCAGCTGAGCCTTGATGCGGCCGCGCCGATATCGGTCGCCCACCCAGGACGCCGACGATTGAGCACCGTTGAGCCCCAGCGCCAGAGCGCCCCGGGTGACGTCGACGGGCCCGACCGCCGTGAACTTCAGGCCGCGGCTCAACCGCTGGGCGGGGCTCATCCGGATCTCCGTCTTAGCGCTCATGGGCGTACCTTTCTCGCGGCCGGGGTGCGACCACAACAGCCTGCCATCTAGCCGAACACACCGGTGCCGGATGGGCGCCGAACGCGGCGTGGCACACTGACATCCCGTGACGAGCCCCATTCAGACAGCGACCGCGACCCTGCACACCAACCGCGGCGACATCAAGATCGCACTCTTCGGTAACCACGCGCCCAAGACCGTGGCCAACTTCGTCGGCCTGGCCCAGGGCACCAAGGACTACAGCGGCGAGAACGCATCGGGCGGCACGTCCGGACCCTTCTACGACGGTGTGGTCTTCCACCGTGTGATCGACGGCTTCATGATCCAGGGCGGCGACCCGACCGGCACTGGCCGCGGCGGCCCGGGGTACAAGTTCGAAGACGAATTCCATCCCGAGTTGCAGTTCGACCGGCCCTACCTGCTGGCGATGGCCAACGCCGGGCCGGGCACCAACGGCTCGCAGTTCTTCATCACGGTCACCAAGACCCCGCACCTGAACCGCAAGCACACCATCTTCGGTGAAGTCGTCGACGCCGAGTCGCAGAAGGTGGTCGACGCCATCGCGACGACGGCGACCGATCGCAGTGACCGACCGACCGACCCCGTAGTCGTCGACTCGATCACCATCGCCTGACCGAAGCGGTCAGGAACGCGGGCCGGCGTAGCCGGCCTCGGTCAGCGCGTCGAGTACGTGCAGCGGATCGGTGCCCAGATCCCAACGCGTGAACACGATCAGGTCGCCGCTTTCGGTGTCGATCTCGAGTAGCCGGACTTTGCGGGCCAAGCGGCGGAACTCAGTGATCCGGATCACTTTGATCTCGCTGCGCGGCAAAATCTTCGTGCCGAACCAACCGCGGTTGACGAGGGCGTCAGGTTTGATTGCCAGCTTCGGCCGCGCGCGCCACGAGAAGATTGCAAACAAGATCAAACCCACCCCGGCAACTCCCCCAAGGAGGCGGCCCGGAGGGTCTGTGATCAGGCTCACAGCGATGGTAGCCAAGATAATTCCGCCTATGCCGCACGCTGCGATGCCGACGGCGGGAGGGCTCCATTGAGTTTGCTGCACGGCTCTTCCACACCCTTTCACCGCGGGGTATGCGGTTATCCACAAGTGCTATCCCCAATGGGGATGAATCACAACCGTGTGAGTTGATTTCCCGGAGGTTGCTAGCAGGGTAACGCGGAGCAACGGGGTTGAATTCATTCCAGCGACGGGGATCTCAGCGCCACCGCATGGTGAGCAACAGACCGGTGATCATGAAGGCAAACGCGATCGCGTAGTTCCACGGCCCCAGTTCCGCGAGGAAGGGGATGGCCGACGACGCGAGCTGGAACACCAGCAGCCACACCAAGCCGATCAGCATCAGGCTGACGAACAGCACGACGAACCAGGTGCTCGACGGCCCGGCTTTGACCTTGACGGGCGTGCGGCTCACCTGGTTGGCGGTGAAGTCGTTCTTCTTGCGGACCTTCGACTTGGGCATGGGTACCTTCGGGACAACTGAGTGCGACGATGTACTGACGAGCCTAACGTAGGACCGGCACCGCAGAGTCAAGGAAGCCAGGTAAGGCAGTTGCAGGGGTCGCATCGCCCGAAGCAGGCGACACACGAGCAGAGCCGACGCTCGACGGTGTGGCGATACGGCGTGCCGGTGGTGTGTCTGCTGGCCGGCCTCCTACTGGCCGCCACGCACGGTGTCTCCCGGGGCGGCGAGATCCGCCGCAGCGACTCCCCCCGCCTGGTCGACCTGGTCCGCGAGACCCAGCAGTCGGTGGACCGGCTCGGCGCCGAACGCGATGCCCTCGTATCGACCATCGACAGCCATCACGGGGGCAGCCCGGGCGCCGACGCGGCCTTGGCGGCCATCACCAGTCGCGCAGCACGCCTGTCGGCCGAGGCTGGGCTGGACCCGATCCGGGGGGCCGGGCTCATCGTGCGGCTCAACGACGCGCAGCGCGACGCCGAGGGCCGGTTCCCGCGCGACGCCTCCCCCGACGACCTGGTGGTGCACCAGCAGGACATCGACGCCGTTCTCAACGCGCTGTGGAGCGCGGGCGCAGAGGGCATCCAGATGCAGGATCAGCGGATCATCGGTACCTCGGCGCCACGATGCGTCGGCAACACCCTGCTGCTCAACGGGCGCACGTACAGCCCGCCCTACGTCATCACCGCGATCGGCGACGCGTCCGCCATGCAGGCGGCCCTGGCGGACGCTCCCCTGGTCAACCTGTACCGCCAGTACGTGGTGCGGTTCGGTCTCGGCTATGCCGAAGAACCCCAGGCATCGGTCGAACTGGTCGGCCACAAGGAGCCCGTGCGGATGCGGTTCGCCAAGCCGGCAGGCCCGATCGGCTACTGACCTCTCTGTGGTGAGCGGACTGGGTGCGACCGGGTACGTGCGCGCCCGCAACCAGTAACCTGGGCGGATGCAGGTCTTGGTCGTCGACAACTACGACAGCTTCGTGTTCAACCTGGTCCAGTACCTCGGTCAGCTCGGGGTGCAGGCCCAGGTGTGGCGCAACGACGACGACCGCCTGGCCACCGATGCCGACGTCGCGAAGGCCGCCACTGATTTCGACGGTGTGCTGCTGTCGCCCGGCCCGGGCACGCCCGAGCGTGCGGGCGCGTCGATCCCCCTGGTGAAGGCATGCGCGACTGCGGGCACCCCGTTGCTGGGCGTCTGCCTCGGTCACCAGGCCATTGGTGTCGCGTTCGGCGGCACCGTCGACCGCGCACCCGAACTGCTGCACGGTAAGACCAGCGTCGTCCACCACACCAATTCCGGTGTGCTGCTGGGTCTTCCGAACCCCTTCACCGCGACGAGGTATCACTCGCTCACGATTCTGCCGGACACGGTTCCGGATGTGCTCGAGGTGACCGCGCGGACCGAGGGTGGCGTGATCATGGGGGTGCGGCACGTCGAGGTGCCGATCCATGGCGTGCAGTTCCATCCCGAGTCGATCCTGACCGAGGGCGGTCACCGCATGCTTGCCAACTGGCTGGGGTACTGCGGCGCGGCACCGGCCGAGGCGCTGGTCCGCCAGCTCGAGGATGAGGTCGCGGGGGCCATCGCGGCCGGCCGCCACGCCGCTACGACGCGAAGCTCAGCGTAATCGTCGCGCCGAAATTCACGCCGGTGCCCGGTGACGGGTTCTGAGTCACCACCGCGTTGGTTCGCTGACCGCTGTTTTGCACGTCGGCGCCCTTGTCCAGGAAGCCGGTCCAGCCCAGCGCCCGTAGCCGCGGTTCGGCGTCGGTCCAGAACATGCCGCGCAGGTCGGGCATCACGAACTGGTTGCACGCCGAGAGCTGCAGCTGGATTGGCGAGTCGACCGCCGACTCCTGACCGGCCGGCGGCAGCGTGCCGATGACCTGTCCGCACGGCTTGGGGCTGTCGACCTGAACCGGCACCACGTTGGTGAAGCCGGCGGCGGTCAGGATCTGCCGCGCCGGTTCCTCCGTCTGGTTCTCGACGTTCGGCACGGCGCGGGTCTGCGGGCCCGAGCCCAGGATGATGGTGATCTCGTTGGTGATAGCCGACGTCTGGTTGGCCGGCGGGTTGGTGCCGAGCACCTTGTCCTTCAGCTCCGGCGTCGACGGCGACGACGAGGACTTGAACTTCTCGAAGCCGGCCTCTTTCAGCTTCTCGGTGGCCTCGGAGTAGCTCAGGTTCTTCACGTCGGGGATCTCCCGCTGCTCCGGACCGGTCGAGACGTTGAGGGTGATCTCCTCCCCCGCGTCGACCGAACTGTCGGCGCTGGGATCGGTGCTGATGACATGGTCGGGAGGCACCGTCGAGTCGGGCCGCTGATCCGTCCTGGTCTTGAAACCGCGGTTCTGCAGTTCAGCGATGGCGTCGGCCGACGCTTGGCCGCTGACGTCGGGCACCTCCACGCTGCGGGTGCTTCCGCCGAACATGTTGATCGCGACCGTGACCACGACGGTCAGGATGGCCAGCACCGCGACCGCGGCCAGCCAGCGTCCGACCGAGCCGCGCCGGTGGCGCTCGGCGTAGTCGGCGGCGGGAACCGGCGGCATCGGGTCGATCGGTTCGGTGCGCTCGTGCGGCGCTGGCGACGACAGCAGTGAGCTGCGCTCGGCGTCGGTGAACACCTTCGGCGCCTCGGGCTGCTCGCCGCTGTGCACGCGGACCAGGTCGGCGCGCATCTCGGCGGCGGTCTGGTACCGGTTGTCGGGATTCTTTGCCAACGACTTGAGCACCACCGCGTCCAGTTCGGGGCTGATCGCGGGGTTGCGCTGCGACGGCGCGACGGGATCTTCGCGGACGTGCTGATACGCCACCGCCACCGGCGAGTCGCCGATGAAAGGTGGCTCCCCCGTGAGGATTTCATACAGCACGCAGCCCAGCGAGTAGACGTCGGAGCGGGCGTCGACCTTTTCGCCACGGGCCTGTTCCGGCGACAGATACTGTGCGGTGCCGATCACGGCGGCGGTCTGGGTGACGCTGTTCGCGTCGGCCAGCGCGCGGGCGATGCCGAAGTCCATCACCTTCACCGCGCCGGTCTTGCTGATCATGATGTTGGCCGGCTTGACGTCGCGGTGGATGATGCCGTGCTGGTGGCTGAAGTTCAGCGCCTGGCAGGCGTCGGCGATCACCTCGATCGCCCGGCGCGGCTCCATCGGTCCGTCGTTGTGGACGATGTCGCGCAGCGTCACACCGTCGACGTACTCCATGACGATGTAGGGCAGCGGGCCCTGTGGGGTCTCGGCCTCGCCGGTGTCGTAGACCGCGACGATCGCCGGGTGGTTGAGGGCGGCGGCGTTCTGGGCCTCGCGGCGGAACCTCAGATAGAAGCTCGGGTCGCGGGCGAGGTCGGCGCGCAGCACCTTGATCGCGACGTCGCGGTGCAGCCGGACGTCGCGTGCGAGGTGGACCTCGGACATACCGCCGAAGCCCAGGATCTCGCCCAGCTCGTAGCGGTCGGACAAATGTTGCGGGGTCGTCATTGCAATGTCTGTTCTGGAGCCGAAAGCCGCTGGTACGGCTCCTGTGCCGGGGGCGACGCCGGTACCAGCGGCATTGCCGGTGACGTCATCGCCTGCGGTGTGGTTACCCCTGATTGTTCCCTACCACCGTCGCTCCCTTCGCGGATGGTCCGGTCGGGAAGCGCCTCGGGGGTCTCGAACGGCGTCGTCTCGGTGATCGTGTTGGTGATCGTCGGCGGGGGTGTCTGCTTGTCCTGACGGTCCTGGGCGTTGAGCACGATCAGGATCGCGATGATGATCGCCAGCGCGCCCAGCACGCCCGCGGCCCACAACAGCGCGCGCTGGCCCGACGAGAACGTACGCCGCGGCGGAGGCGGCCGGTGGCTTCCGCTCACCGAGCGCGGGCGCGCAGTCGTGGCCGGGGCACGTCCGGTCATCTCGGCGGCGGCGCGGGCCTGGGTGGCCGACGGCACGGCGGTGGGGGCCGCCCGGCCGATCGAGGGGGCGGCGTTCGGTCGTGGTGGGCGGCGCCCGGAGCGCACCGCAGCCACCGCGTCGGCGAACGCCCCGCCGGAGCGGTACCGCATACCGGGGTTCTTGACGAGGGTGATCTCGATCAGCTCGCGCACGTTGGGCGGCAGATCGGCGGGAAGTGGCGGGGGAGTCTCCTTGATGTGCTTCATCGCGACCGTCAGCGCGCCGTCGCCGGTGAACGGCCGCTTACCCGAAACCGATTCGTAGCCAACGACTCCCAGCGCATACACATCGCTGGCGGCGGTGGCGTCGTGACCGAGCGCCTGCTCGGGGGCGATGTACTGAGCGGTGCCCATCACCATGCCGGTCTGGGTCACCGGGGCGGCGTCGACGGCCTTGGCGATGCCGAAGTCGGTGAGCTTCACCTGGCCCGTCGGCGTGATCAGGATGTTGCCGGGCTTCACGTCGCGGTGCACCAGGCCCGCGCTGTGGGCGACCTGCAGGGCGCGGCCGGTCTGCTCGAGCATGTCGAGCGCATGCCGCAGCGACAACCGGCCCGTCCGTTTGAGGACGGAGTTCAGTGGTTCGCCGTTGACGAGTTCCATCACCAGGTAGGCGGTGCGCCCTTCGCCGTCCATATCGGTCTCGCCGTAGTCGTACACGCTGGCGATGCCGGGATGGTTGAGCATGGCGACGGTGCGGGCCTCGGCGCGGAACCGCTCGACGAACTCGGGGTCGGTCGAGTACTCCGCCTTGAGCACCTTCACCGCGACCCGGCGACCCAGCCGGGAGTCCACGGCCTCCCAGACCTGTCCCATGCCGCCGGTGGCGATCAACCGCTGCAGCCGGTAGCGCCCCGACAGCGTCACTCCCACGCGAGCCGTCATACGGCCCCCCGGGCGTGAGTCCTGCGGAGCGTCCGCCGTGCGCCGGTCATGAGCCCTCCCGCAGGGCCGCGGCGATCGTGGCCCGGCCGATCGGAGCGGCGAGTTCGCCTCCGGTTGCCGACAGCCTGTTACCGCCGTTCTCGACCAGCACCGCGACCGCCACCTTGGGGGCCTGGGCCGGGGCGAAGGCGATGTACCAGGCATGCGGAGGGGTGTTACGAGGATCGGTACCGTGCTCCGCTGTGCCGGTCTTGGATGCGATCTGCACGCCGGCGATGGCTCCCTTCTGCTGAGTCACCTGCTCGGCGGCGACCATCAAGTCCGTAAGTGTATCCGCGACCTGCTGCGACACCGCCCGGCGCTCTTCCTGCGGCGCCGTGGTGGCGATGTTCGAGAGGTCAGGTCCCTTCAGGTTATCGACCAGATAGGGCTGCATCGCCACCCCTTTGTTGGCGATGGCCGCGGCGATCTGTGCGTTCTGCAGCGGGGTCAGCGCGACATCCTTCTGCCCAATGCTCGACATGCCCAGGGCGGCGGCGTCCGGGATGGGCCCGACCCGCGATTCGACCACCTGAAGCGGGATGGGCGGCGCGGGGGCGTCCAGACCGAAGGAGCGCGCCGTCGAGCGCAGCGCGTCGGCACCGGTGTCGATGCCCAGTTCGACGAAGGCGGTATTGCAGGATCGGGCGAACGCCTCCCGCAGTGACGTGGTGGGGGAGCCACCACAGGACGCGCCGCCGAAGTTCTCCAGTGTTGCGGTGCTGTCCGGCAACGGAATTCGCGGTTGGGCGGTGAGCTGCGTGTTGACCGTCGCGCCGCGCTGCAGCGCCGCAGCGGTGGTGACCACCTTGAACGTCGACCCCGGGGGATAGGTCTCGGAGATCGCGCGGTTGAGCAGCGGCGAGTTCGGATCGTCGCGCAGCCGCTGCCAAGCCTGGCTCTGCGCCTCCAGGTTGTGGGTGGCCAACAGGTTCGGGTCGTAGGACGGCGACGACACCATCGCCAGGATCTTGCCCGTCGACGGCTCGATGGCCACCACCGAGCCCGTGCACGGGCCATCGCAGCCGTCCTCCATCGCATCCCACGCCGCCTGCTGCACCTGCGGCTTGATAGTGGTGTCGACGTTGCCGCCGCGTGGGTCGCGCCCGGTGAAGAAGTCTGCGAGTCGACGGCCGAACAACCGCTCGTCGGAGCCGTTGAGTATCGAGTCCTCCGCGCGCTCCAGCCCGCTGCTCGAGTACTGCAGCGAGTAGAAGCCGGTGACCGGCGCATACGTCATCGGGTTGGGATAAACCCGCAGGAAGCGGAACCGGCCGTTCGTGGACACCGAATACGCCAGCAGCTGGCCGCCCGCGGAGATCTGCCCACGCTGGCGGGAGTACTCGTCGAGCAGCACACGCTGGTTGCGCGGGTCCGAGCGCAACCCGTCGGCGGTCAGAACCTGCGTCAGCGTGGCGTTGCCCAACAACAGCACGATCAGGGCCATGATCGTGACGGCGACGCGGCGCAGCGAGGTGTTCATACCTTCTCGATCACCTCGGTGCTGGCCGCCGCGATCGGAGTGGGGGTCTGCGGTCCGGCGATGATCGGGCGGCGGGCCGCGTGCGAGATCCGCACCAGGATCGCCAGCAGCGCGTAGTTCGCCAGCAGCGACGAGCCGCCGTAGGACAGCCACGGAGTGGTCAGCCCCGTCAGCGGTATGAGCTTGGTGACCCCGCCGACGACGATGAACAGCTGCAGCGCCAGCGTGGAGGCGAGGCCGGCGGCCAGGAGTTTCCCGAAGCTGTCGCGAACGGCGATCGCGGTGCGCAGGCCGCGGATGATCACGATGGTGTACAGCATGAGCACCGCGGCCAGGCCGACCAGGCCGAGCTCCTCGCCGACGGCAGCGATGATGAAGTCGGTCGACGCAGCGGGCACCGTGCCCGGCTGACCGTTGCCGAGGCCGGTGCCGAATATCCCGCCGGTGGCGAAGCTGAACAGCGACTGCACCATCTGGTAGCCGGCGCCGTCGGGATCGGCGAACGGGTCGAGCCAGGTCTTCACGCGCACCTGGACGTGACCGAAAAGATGGTATGCCGCAACGCTTCCCGCGGCGAACAACGTCAGCCCGATGACGACCCAGCTGAACCGGTCGGTGGCCGCGTAGACCAACACCAGGAACGACGCATACAGCAGCAGCGAGGTGCCGAGGTCCTTCTCGAAGATCATCACGCCGACGGACGCGATCCACGCAGCCAGCAGCGGCGCGAGGTCGCGCGGGCGGGGCAGATCCATGCCGAGGACGTGCTTGCCCGCGCTGGTGAAGACGTTGCGCTTGGACACCAACACGGCGGCGAAGAAGATCAGCAGCAGTATCTTGGAGAACTCGGCGGGCTGAATCGAGAAGCCCGGCAAGCGAATCCAGATCTTCGCGCCGTTCTGTTCAGACATCGCGCGCGGCAGCACGGCGGGGATGACGAGCAGGACCAGACCCGACAGGCCGCAGATGTAGCCGTAGCGGGCCAGGAGTCGGTGATCACGCAGGAAGATCACGATGAGCGAGAAGCCGACGACGCCGAGCAGCGTCCACAGCATCTGTTGATTGGCGGTGCCGCCCAGCCCGCCCTGGGACAGCTCGCCGTCGGCGAGGTCGAGACGGTGAATCATCACCAGCCCCAAGCCGTTCAGCAGCGCGACGACCGGGAGCAGCAGGGGATCGGCGTAGGGCGCGAAGCGCCGGATGGCGAGGTGCGCGCCGCTGAACAACGCCATGTACGCGACGGTGTACTGCGCGAGGTCCCAGTGCACGCCCTGCTCCTGGTTGGCCTCCACGAGCAGCAGCGCCAGCGTGGTGATCAGGGCGGCGAAGCCGAGCAGCAGCAGTTCGGCGTTGCGCCGGTTCGGAAGTGGCGGCGCGACGGAGACGGCGGACTGCGGCTGTGTCGTCATGACACTTCCCGGCACGTGGTCCCCGGCTCGGGCGGCGGCGGAGGCAGCGCGGTGACGGTCGGCGACGGCGGTGGTTTGGGCGTCGGCGACTCGGGGCCCTCGGGCGGTGGCGGCGTGCCCGGTTCGGCCCGCGGAGATTCCGGTGCGGGTGACGGCGGCTTGGGCGCGGGCGACGGGGGAGGCGGTGTCACGGTCCGCGGGGTCTCCGGCGCCGGGGTCTCGTCCTCGCCGCGGGGCGGCGGATTATTAGGTACGCCAGGCGAATTCGACGGCGCCGGGCTGTGCGGCACCGCGTTGGTACGCGGCGGCGGAGGCGGCGGTGCGCAGATCGGCAACAGCGAGTCGCGCGCCAGCTGGTTGATCTGGGTGATCGCCTGATCCTCCGACCCCGTCGGCAGCCCCGCGATGACCTGACGCTGCTCGGAGGGCTTGAGGTCGCCGACCTTGAGCAGTTGGCAGTCGCGAGGCTCCTGGCCGGGGTTGATGAGGGTCAGGCCGTTGCGCTCGGTCAGGCAGCCCTGTCGGTACGGCTCCTGCAGCGGGTATCCAAGCACCGATCCCGGCACACCCCGCATGATCGAGACGACGCCGTCGTGGGCGGCGACGTAGAAGTTGCTTCGGATGATCTCGCGGCCGACGGCCAGCCCGGCCAGGATGACCAGGACCACAAGCGCGGCGGCGATGAACATTCGCCGCCGCGACTTGGGCGGTCGCGGCGGTTCCTCCGGTTCCGGTAGCGCGCGCTTGGTTTCGTTGCGACGCGGGTTGAACGCCGACGCGCGACCGGCCGCGGTGTTGGGCGGCGGCTGATCGTCATCACCCGATACCGCTCCAGCGATGATCGGCTGGGTCTGTCCGTAGTCGTAGGTGCTGTTGTCGACGACATCGGCCACCACGACGGTGACGTTGTCGGGGCCGCCGCCGCGCAGGGCCAATTCGATGAGCCGGTCGGCACTTTCGGCGACATCGGGGATCTGCAGCGCTTCGAGGATGGTGTCGTGGCTGACCGGATCGGACAGGCCGTCGGAGCACAGCAGGTACCGATCGCCGGCGCGGGCCTCGCGCATGATCAGCGTGGGCTCGACCTCGTGGCCGGTCAGCGCGCGCATGATCAGCGAGCGCTGCGGGTGACTGTGGGCCTCCTCGGCGGTGATGCGGCCCTCGTCGACGAGCGTCTGGACGAAGGTGTCGTCCTTGGTGATCTGGGTCAGCTCGCCGTCGCGCAGCAGATAACCCCGCGAGTCACCGATGTGCACCAGGCCAAGTCGGTTGCCCGCGAACAGGATTGCGGTCAGCGTGGTGCCCATGCCCTCGAGCTCGGGGTCGGCTTCCACATGGGCGGCGATCGCGGAGTTGCCCTCGCGAACCGCCGCGTCGAGCTTGCTGAGCAGATCACCGCCGGGCTCGTCGTCATCGAGATGCGCCAGCGCGGCGATCACCAACTGCGAGGCGACCTCGCCCGCGGCGTGACCGCCCATGCCGTCGGCGAGCGCGAGCAGCCGGGCACCGGCGTACACCGAGTCCTCGTTGTTCGCCCGGACCAGGCCGCGGTCGCTGCGCGCGGCGTATCGAAGCACCAGTGTCACGGGCGCAGCTCGATTACCGTCTTGCCGATCCGAACCGGCGTGCCCATCGGAACGCGTACCGCCGTCGTCACCTTCGCCCTGTCGAGGTATGTGCCGTTGGTCGATCCTAGGTCTTCGACGTACCACTCCGAGCCTCGCGGCGACAGCCGCGCGTGGCGCGTCGAGGCGTAGTCGTCGGTGAGCACCAAGGTCGAGTCGTCGGCCCGGCCGATCAACACCGGCGCAGTACCCAGCGTGATGCGGGTGCCCGCGAGCGCGCCCTCGGTGACCACCAGATGTCGTGGCACATTACGGCGAGCCCGGTTGGGGAGCAGCGAGGCGCGCAGCGGCAACCCGCGACGGACCATGACCGAACCGGTCGGGGCGTAGAGATCCGTGCGTAGGATCCGCAAGACCGACCAGATGAACAGCCATAGCAGCAACAGGAATCCGACGCGCGTCAGTTGCAGTACCAACCCCTGCATCTGACGTCCTCTCCGTCTCCATCCCGTTCAGTCGCCTAGGCAACGCAGCCAGCCTCGGCACCGTCACGATACTTGGGCGGTTACCGACATGAGGGGGAAGCGACCAGCTTCTCCGCCCCCGGCCGACGCTCAGTGCACTCGGACGATGATCTCGGAGTGGCCCAACCGGATCACGTCGCCGTCCGCGAGCTGCCACTCCTGGACCGGCGCGTTGTTCACCGTGGTCCCGTTGGTGGAGTTCAGGTCGGACAGCAGCGCGACCTGACCGTCCCAGCGGATCTCCAGGTGGCGGCGCGAGACTCCCGTGTCGGGCAGCCGGAACTGCGCGTCCTGACCGCGGCCGATGACGTTGGTGCCCTCACGCAACTGGTAGGTCCGGCCGCTGCCATCGTCGAGCTGCAGCGTGACGGTCGCACCGCCGGCCGCATAGTCGCCCTGGCCGTAACCGCCGTATCCGGCGGGCTGACCGTAGTCGTAGCCGCCGCCTGCGGGCTCGGCGTAGCCCGGCTCGGCGTATCCGCCGGGCGCATCGCCGTACCGGCCGTAGTCCGGCGGGGCGCCGTAACCCTGATCCTGTCGCCCGTAGGGCTGGCCGCCGTAGCCGCCCTGGTCGGGGTAGCCGCCCTGATCCGGATAGGAGGGCCGGGGCTCGGGACGGCCGTAGCCGCCCTCCTCATGCCGGCCGGGGGCCGGGGGACGGCCGTAGTCGTAATCACCCGCGGGCGCGCCGCCGTAACCGGGCTGACCGCCCGGCGGCGGACCGTAGCCACCCGGGGCCTGACGGTAACCCTGGTCGGGGTAGCCACCCTGCTGCGGCGGGGGGCCGTATCCGGCCGGGGGGCGCTGCTCGTAGGACGGCGGCGGATAACCCTGGTCGGGGTAACCGCCCTGATCCGGGTAGCCGCCCTGGTCGGGGTAGCCGCCCTGGTCGGGGTAGCCGCCCTGACGCGGGGCGTACGGATCGCCCTGCGGGGGATAGCCGCCCTGCTCGTGCGGAGGGTACTGGCCGCGGTCGTCCGGGCGGCCGTACCGGTCGTCCTGCGGACGGTCTTGGGGACGGTCTTGGGGACGGTCTTGGGGACGGTCGTAGTACTCGTCGGCGGGCCTCCCCGGCCCCTGGCCGCCGCGGTAGGTCGGGTTGTCGCTCATCGGTGGTACTCCTGATTCTGCGCTGGACGCACGTACATGAGGTGGTGGGGCGGGTTCGCCATTGGTCGAGTCGGGATTGACCGCTCCACGCGCGCGAAACTGTCCGGTGTGCAGGGTGGGTGATTGTTCGAATCTGACGACCACATCACCATACGTTTGCCACCCCTGCTCACGGATGTATCCCTCCAAGTGCTTGGCAAAAGTCGCTGACGTGAGGTCTGGGTCGGCGCTCACCTTCTGATAGTCAGGCACACTGAGGGTAATGACGTAGTCGTTTGGTGCCAAAACCTGACCGCCGAGTACTTCGCGCGCGCCGGTGTCGGCCTCCCGGCGGAGCATCGCCTCGACCTCCTGCGGGACGATCGATCCGCCGAACACGCGGGCGAAGGCGTCACCGACCGTCGACTCGAGCTTGCGCTCGATGCGGTCGACTAGACCCATGTCACCGCCCGCCTCACTCGTCGTCGTCCGTCGGCCCTGCTCATAGCCGCTGTGCCTGCGTGTCATCTGGCCACAATGCTCATGTGCATGGTATCGGCCAAGCGCCGCGTTGCGGGACCAACAGAACTCTGAGAATCAGATCGCCGCAGCTCAGCGCGGCGGATCACGATCAGCCGAACGCAGTGGTGGGAGCCGCACGGGGCGGCCGGTACGGTTGGGGAGCGGGGCGCCGTGCGTGATAGGCTCCCCCGGTTGTTGGGGCGAGTGGCGGAATGGCAGACGCGCTGGCTTCAGGTGCCAGTGTCCTTCGGGACGTGGGGGTTCAAGTCCCCCTTCGCCCACAAGCAATGGAGACGAGCCACCGGTTTCGGTGGCTCGTCTCATTTCTATGAAGTCCGCCCGCGGCGTCGGCACGCCTGGAACTCACGCTCTGTCGGCGCGGGTAATTTTGCCGGCATGCGGAACGCGATCCTTGCGCTCATCTCTGTCGTCGCGCTGCTCGCGACGGCGTGCACATCGACCGTCGAGGGATCCGCCGTGCGAGCGTCGGGTCCCGCGCTCGACTTCGACCAGCTGGACCCGGGCCGGTTCCCCACGGCACCGCGCGATCCGCTGGGCGTCGCCGGCGACCCCATGCTCGGCGTGGTGCTCGAAGGGCAGCGACTGGCCAACCACGTCATCGGGCCGTGGGAGGTCGACCCGGCGATCAAGGACTGGTTCGGACTCGGAGCCATGGTGCTGCCCCGTGCCGAGGCGATGGCCGCGATCGGCCCGATGAACGTCGCCGCCGCGGCGGCCCGGCATGACTTCGTCACCGGTTTCGCCACCACGCGCACCGAGAAGAACAAGCAGATCCTGCTCAACGCGGTGCTGCGCTTCGCCGACGATCGAGCCGCCAAGGCCGCAGCCGATGACATGGGCGACGCGGTGTCGCAGCCTCAGGGCCCCGACGGGCCGTCGCCGAAGATGGACATCCCCGGCCATCCCGAGGCGCGCGCCAGCAGCCACACCGGATCCGATCGCAACATCGGAAAGTTCGGCGCGGTGCGGTCGTTCACCGCGCATGGACCCTACGTGCTGATGCAGCTGGCGCAGGCGACCGCGGGCGTGGACGCCGCCGCCCGGCTGGTCACCAAGAGCATCGACATGCAGGCCTCGGAGATCGACAAGTTCCGCGCCACCGCCCCCGACGAACTGGCCGACATCTCGATCGATCCAACCGGCCTGCTCGCCCGCACCCTGCCGCTCGACGGTCGCGACCCGACCTTCACCAAGGGGGGCACGTACGAACGGCGCGGCGCGCTGCACTTCCAGTCCGATCCCGTCCGATCCGACAAGCTCTTCGCCGACACCGGCGTCGATCTCGTCGCGATGGGCGGCACGACGGTTTACGAGTCCGAGGACGGTGCGGGGGCCGAGGATGTTGTCGAGGAGTTCGCCGACGAGGTGTCGGCGACCGCCAAACCGGCCAACCCGGTCCCAGACATGCCGGGCAGTCGATGCCTGCGCACGGACGACGGAGGCTTCTACTGCCTGGCCACCGCCGACCGCTACACCATCGAGACCAGCGCCCCGACTTTGCTTGCGGCGCAACAGATGACGGCCGCGCAGTACATCATGCTGATGAGCTAGCCAGCACCCCGCCGAGCACCAGCGCCGCCAGTTCCTCGGCGGCTGCGTCGACGTCCTTGATGCGGCGCACGCAGACGGCGTACCAGCTGCCTCCGGCGATGACATCCATGATCGTGTCGGCGCCGATGCCGGATCGGGCGACACCGTCGGCGACCGCGGCGGCCACCCGCTCACCGAGCTGGCTGCGCGCCGTCGCCTCCAGGCGATCGCTGAGCACGCGGCGCATTCCGCGGTCGGAGCGCAAATCGCTGAGTAGACCCGGAATCGCCTCGCGCACCGCGGGATCGGCATACATGGCCAGCGCCCCGCGACACAGCCGGGTGATCTCCTCGGCGAAGTCGTCGGCGGGCCGTTCCGGGCCGAGGTCTGGGAACACCGCCTCGTGGACAAGGTGCGCTTTGGACCGCCAGCGGCGGTAGACGGCCGGCCTGCTGACGTTAGCCGTCGTCGCGATCAGGTCGATGGTGGTGTTCACGTAGCCGCGTTCGGTGAGCAGCCGCCGCGTCGCGGCCAGCACGTCGGCGTCGATGGACGGATCACGACGGGAGCCCTGGCGCCGGCGCCGCGGCGCAACGGTGTCGGCCATTTGCGTCCCTTCACCACGTGTTGTCGTTACAGTGTGTCACAACAAAAGGCGATGCCGAACGCGGATGAGGAGGGCAGCGTGACCGCAGATCTCACCACGCCACTCGCCGCGCCGGGAGACGACGGCCGGCACCTGTACACCTGCCCGCTGTGTGAGGCCATGTGCGGGTTGGAGATTCACGTCGACGGCGGCCGCGTCGCCGGCATCCGCGGCAACCCCGACGACACCTGGAGCCGCGGACACATCTGCCCGAAGGGCGCGACGCTGGGCGCGGTGCACGAGGATCCCGACCGGATCCGCCGCCCGCTGATCAAGGTCGACGGGCAGTGGCGGGAGGTGAGCTGGGACGCCGCGTTCCGGCGATGCACCGAGCTGCTCGCGCCGGTGATCGAGAAGTACGGCATCGGCGCGGTCACCTGTTATACGGGAAACCCACTCGCACACTCGTTTTCGCTGGGCCGCTACACCGGTGTGCTGTTGGGAATGTCCGGTATCCCGCTGAGCTACTCGCCCGGCACGGTCGACCAGTGGCCGAAGAACCTGTCGTCGCACCTGATGTACGGCGGGTGGTGGTCGTTTCCCGTACCCGACATCGCACGCACCGACCTGCTGGTGATCATGGGTGCCAACCCCGCCGCCTCGCAGGGCTCGCTGCTGGCCGCGCCCGACGTGATGGGCATCATCGACTCGATCCGCAAGCGCGGCAGGGTGATCGTGATAGACCCCGTCCGCACCGCAACCGCGGGCAGGGCCGACGAGTGGCTGCCCATCACCCCGGGCACGGACGCCGCGCTGCTGTTGGCGGTCGCGCACACGCTGTTCGCCGAGGGCCTGGTGTCGCTCGGGCGCTTGGCCCCGCACGTCGACGGGCTGGAGCGGATGCGCGAGGTGGCCGCGGACTGGCCGCCGGAGCGCGTCGCCGCGGTGACCGGAATCGACCCCGAGCGCATCAGGGGGTTGGCTCGCGAGCTTGCCGGCACCGAACGCTCGGTCGTGTACGGCCGAATCGGGTTGTGCAACCAGGAGTTCGGCAGCCTGGCCAGCTGGCTCGTGGACGTCGTGAACATCCTCACCGGACACTTCGACACTCCCGGCGGTGCGATGTTCCCGCGGCCCGCCGCATGGTCGGTGACCGTGCAGCCGATCCCCGGGCTCGAGGACGGCGCCCCGGAGTTCGGCCGCTTCCGCACCCGCGTGCGCGGCGCCAAGGAGGTGCTCGGGCAGGTGCCGGTGTCGTGCCTGGCCGAGGAGATCGCGACGCCGGGGGAGGGGCAGATCAAGGCGTTGATCACCGTGGCCGGCAACCCGGTGCTGTCGACGCCCGCCGGTCACACGCTCGACGAGGCGCTGCCGATGCTCGACGCGATGATCGCGGTCGACATGTGGATCAACGAGACCACTCGGCACGCCGACGTGATCCTGCCCGCGCCATCGCCTCTCGAGCAGCCCCACCACGACGACCTGATCCTCAACTTCGCGATCAACAGCATCGCGAACTACTCGCCGCCGGTATTCGAGCCCGAGGACCCCAACCGGCCGCAGGAGTGGGAGATCCTGATCCGGCTCACCGGCCTGTGCGCAGGCACGCCGGCCGAGGATGTCGACGTCACCGCGATCGACGACGGCTTCTTCGATTACATGGCCTTCACCCAGGGCCTCGACGGTGCCGAGATCCGCAAGCATTACACCCACGGCGGCCCCGAGCGCATCCTCGACCTCACGTTGCGCACCGGGCCGTTCGGTGACCGCTACGGGGAGAACCCGGACGGTCTGACGCTCGAGAAGCTCAAGGCGCAGCCCAACGGCGTCAACCTCGGGCCGATGGTGGCGCGGGTCCCCGAGGTGCTCGGCACCGCCGACCAGAAGATCCGGCTGGCTCCGCAGTACCTGCTCGACGACCTGCCCCGGTTGGCTGCGCGCCTGGACCGTGCGCCGGACGAATTGGTGTTGGTGAGCCGACGGCACCTGCGCTCCAACAATTCCTGGCTGCATAACGTCGTGCCGCTGATGAAGGGCCGCGACCGGTGCACGCTGCTGATGCACACCGACGACGCGGTCAAACGCGGCGTCGCGACCGGCGACCTCGTGCGCGTGAGCTCGGACGGCGGGCAGATCGAGGTGCCGGTCGAGGTGACGGACGCGATCAAGCCCGGCGTCGTCTCGATGCCGCACGGCTGGGGCCACGGCAAGCCCGGCACGCGGATGTCCGTCGCCAATCAGGCGCCCGGCGTGAACACCAACATCCTGTCGCCGCCGACGTTCGTCGACGAACCGTCCGGCAACGGGGCACTCAACGGCATCCCGGTGACCGTCGTCGCTGCGGTGACCTGACAAGATCGGACCGTGGGCAAGAACGAACGCGCGAAGATCGTCATGTCCGACGACGAGATCACTGAATTCATCGAACGCAGCCGCACCGCCACAATGGCGACCGTGCTGCCCGACGGGCGGCCGCACCTGGTCGCGATGTGGTACGCCGTTCTCGACGGCGAGATCTGGTTCGAGACGAAAGCCAAGTCCCAGAAGGCGGTCAACCTGCGCCGCAATCCGACGGTCACCGTGATGATCGAGGACGGCGACACCTACGACACGCTGCGGGGCGTCTCGATCGACGGCAGGGCCGAGATCGTCGACGACCCCGAAACAGTTCTGCGCGTGGGCATCAGCGTTTGGGAGCGCTACACAGGACCGTACTCCGACGAGATGCGGCCGTTCGTCGATCAGATGATGAACAACCGCATCTGCGTGCGGGTGGTGCCGCTGCGCACACGAAGTTGGGACCACCGCAAGCTCGGCATGCCGGCGATGCCGCTGGGCGGCAGCACGGCCCAATACCTAGGTTGATCGCATGGATCCGAACAACAAGCCAAAGCAGCTGAACTCGCCCGTCGTCGAGCGGGTCATGAAGTATGCGGGCAAGGCGCACGTGTGGGTGTACCGCCGCACCGGCGGCAAGATCGGCGCGAACTGGCGGGTGGGCGCGGGGTTCAAGAAGCCGGTGCCGACGCTGCTGCTCGAGCACATCGGGCGCAAGTCCGGCCGACGGCTGGTGTCGCCGCTGGTGTTCATCAACGACGGCGATGACGTCATCGTGGTGGCCTCGAAGGGCGGCAGCGACACCGATCCGCAGTGGTACCGCAATCTGGTCGCGAATCCGGACGCCTACATCGAGATCGGTTCGGACCGCCGCGCCGTGCGCGCGGTGACCGCGACGCCCGAGCAAAAGGCCCGGCTGTGGCCGAAGCTGGTCGAGGCGTACGCCGACTTCGACACCTATCAGGCGTGGGCCGACCGGGAGATCCCGGTGGTCATCCTGCAACCGCGCTGACGACACGCCGAGTGCGATCCATCTCACACTCCTGAAGCGTTCGGCCGCCCCCGCGGACCGGGTAGCCAACTGGACAGGTGCACCCCAGCGCCGACCCAAACCGTCAACGCTTAAGGGGCGATTTCTACATATGAGTACCACCACCTTGCTGAACCAGTTGCGCACGATTCTTGACCTCACGCACACCGAGATTCAGGTCGCCGAAACCCGGATCACGCAGGCGCGCACTGAGGCTGTCCGTCGCGAGCTGACTCAGAACGCCGAGAACGGCCGCATCCGCGCCGAGGCGATCGAGAAGGCGATCCGCGACCTGGGCGGATTCCCCGACACCATCGGCCCGTTCCTGGGCCGCGCCGCCGCAGCGGTGAAGGCGCTGACCGAGCAAGCCCAGCCCTTCGACGAGGCGCTGCTGGGCGACCTGGCGCTCGAGGATCAGCTGCTCGACCGCGCCCGCTACATCAAGGCGCTCGCGGTGGCCGCGAAGAAGCCCGACGTACAGGAGCTCGCAGATCGCCTGATCACCGCGCACTCCGCGACGGTGAGCTGGCTGACCACGGTTCTGGCCGAGGACGCGCTCGGCGGCCCGGCCGCGCTGCAGCGCACCCCGCTGCAGGCCGCCGCGGGCACCGCGGTGAAGCTGGTCAACCTGCCGGGTCAGTGGTCGGCTCAGTCGGTCGAGCGGCTCGCGGAGCTGTTGCGCTCGGCCGGACCGGCCGTCGACGACCTGCGTGAGCGGGCCCAGCGCGCCAGCGAGATCACGTTCAAGGCGCTCGGTGCGTCGCGTGACGGTGCGCTGCGCAGCGCCGAGAAGGTCGTCCGCCGCGAGGGTGCCGGCGATGCGGCCGACGCGCTGCACAAGGCCCGTGCCGAGGGTGGTGTCGTCGACGCCGACGAGCTGCCGATCGCCGGATACGAGGATCTCAACCTCAGCGACGCGGTCGCGGCGGTGAAGGATCTCGACGATCCGTCGGACATCCGCACGATCATCGCCTACGAGGAGATGCACAAGAACCGCCAGCGGTTGGTGTCGGCAGCGCAGACGCGCCTGGCCGATATCGCCCAGGAGGTTGTCGGCATCAGCTGACCCGGACCACATGGATGGCACGAAGCACCCCGCGGGAAACCGCGGGGTGTTTCTTGTGTTGCAGGGGTTTTTGAGCTCGGTGCGAGAGGGGCGGTTTCAAGCTACATGCGAGGCGGAGTGAAGCCCGGGTTCGCCAGCGCGTTGGCGACGCCGCCGCCGATCGGCCCGTACTCGTCGACGATCGTCGCGGTGCCGGTCGCCACTCCCGCGTCGCTGAAGTGGGTCAGCGCGGCGAGCCCGAGGTAGGCACCCTCCGGCAGCCGCGACAGCGACAGCGTGTAGTCGGCGTTGATCCACTGCAGACCGCTGGGTCCGAAGTGCGTCAACGAGCTCACCATGTCGCCGGCCATCGCGGCGCGGGTGAACGGGGTGAGCTCAACCCCGTCGACGAGCGGTCGAAAGTCGCGGACCCACAGGTGTTTCGGACCCGAGTGCTGCCAGTTCATCAGGCCCTCGCCGGGCCCGGGTTCGCGGCCGTCCCTGCCGTAGGTCCACACCAGCGTCGAGAGTTCGCGGGGGATGGGATCGGGTGTCGGCGGCAGCGGCGGCATGGTGACCGGCGACGTCCAGATCTCGTCGGTGGGTTGTTCGCTGCGTCGCAGGAACAGGGCGGTCGCACGCGCGACGGTCGTGTCGCCCTGCGTCATCAGCGCGTCGACGAGCTTCAGGCGCCGACCCTCGCGGACGACGGACGTCTCGACGCGGACCGCGGCCAGCGCGGCGGGGCGGAACAGGTCGACGGTCAGGCGGGTGGGCTGAAAGTCCGGGTCGCCGGCGTCACGTTCGATGACGTGTCCGAGCAGACCGCCGGCGTAGTTGCCGCTGATCGTCTGACCCCACGGGCCCCGCGCCATCGGCGAGGGCACGAAGGCATCGCCATCGGGGGTGAAGAACGCGGCCACCATCGCGAAGACGATAGCGGGCTAGCCGGACTAACGATTAGCCAGCCACTGCTCGACGTCGTCCGACACCGGATCGACGACGTCGCTGTACTCGTCGTGCTTTTTGACGTAGGACGCCACCATCTCGCAGACGGGCACGATGCGCAGCCCGGCGTCGCGGGTGTTCTGCAGCGCCTCGCCGATCAGGATCGTCGCCAGGCCGCGCCCCTCGAAGTCGCTGTCGACCTCGGTGTGGGTGAAGATGCGCTGACCGTCGCGGTCGGCGAACTCGGCAAGCCCGACGTTCTTCCCCTCGACGGCGATGGTGTAGCGGTCGGCTCCGGCGGTCACCTCGGTGGGCGCCCCGGTTTTGTCGGTCGTCATGGTTCCTCTATACCCGCGGGTTGCGTCGCGGACGCAAGGTCGCATTGGGCAGCGGAGGAGCGGGCAGCCGCGTCACCGCTCCGCGGTATCCCTGCACGGCGCCGAAGCGGTCGTCGCCGTCCTCCCACTGCCCGCGGTACGTCGCGATGTCCTCATGGCTGCGGCCGACGAAGTTCCACCACATGACCAGTTCCTCGGGAAAGGGCGGCCCGCCGAGCAGCACCAGCCGGGCGGGCTCTGCGCCGCGGTTTGTCAGGTGTAACCGGTCGGTGCCTGCGGCCTGGAACGCCAGATCGGCGACCTCCAACACCGAGTCACCGACCGCGACGTCGCCGTGATCGAGCAGCACGCCGTGCTCGAAGTCCCGATCGACCTCCAGCGTCAGCTCCGCGCTCGGTTCGAGGTCGACCTGCGCGCCGAGCAGCGGTGTGAACGTGTGCACCGGTGACCGCTCGCCCCCGAGTTCGCCGATGAACACCCGCAGCGTTGCGCCGTCGTGCGCCCGCGGCGCCGGGACGAAGTGCTCGAAGCCGCGCTCGGTGTCGCGCGCGCCGTCGGGCAGAGCCACCCACAACTGCACGCCGTGCAGGATCGCGGTCGCGTCGGTGGACACCTCCGAGTGGCAGATGCCCGCGCCGGCCGTCATCAGGTTGAGCTCGCCGGGCCGCACCATCGCGTGCACCCCGCCGCTGTCGCGATGCTCGACTTCGCCGCTGAACAGCCAGCTGACGGTCTGCAATCCCGTGTGCGGGTGCGGTGGCACATCCATACCGGTGCCGCCGCGGACGTCGTGTGGGCCGTAGTGGTCGGCGAAGCACCACGCCCCGATCAGCGATCGATCACGCTGCGGCAGCGTGCGCCGCACCCGGATCGCCCTCGGCCCGCCCAGCGGCACCTCACGCGGATGTAGGACACCCGCGAACGGGACTGCCGCGCAGGCGACTTCGGTGGGAGCTGGGTCGGTGTTGCTCACCAACCCACAGTAGGTCTATCCCGTGCCCGTCATCGCCGAACGGATCACCTCCAAATCGTCGTCGCCGATCTTGAAAACCCCGAAGCGGAACTTGTAACCCCACCGCGTCTTGTCCTCGATGAAGTCCAGATGGTCGAGGAGTGGGCGGATCGGCGTCTCCTTCGCGTCGAGGAAGTCGACATTGCGCCGCCACCGCTCCTCGTCCGGAGAGGCGGGATCGAGGTAGGGCTCGTCGTCGGCGACCTGCCCGATCGCGGTGAACGCCTGCAACGGCGGCCCGTCGGGATAGACGGTGCGCGGTGAGTAGAAGACGATCCAATCGCCGCGCGCCATCCTGCGCAGCATGTGCGGTTTGCCGTGATTGGCCTGAGTGAAGCGGCCGCGCACGCCGAGTTCGACGTGATCGCGGCTGACTGTGTTGATCCAGTTCGTCATGTCCGCACGCTAAGCGCGACGGCCGACAGTTTGGGATCCCGCGAGAAGTGCCTGTGGATAACTCGCGCCGTTGTCGCCTGATTAGCATCGGACGCCGTGAGGGACGAGTCGCTGCGCGACGACCACGCCGAGCTCCTGAGGCGCCGCGAACTTACCGAGGACGCGGCCCGACCGGACGCTGTGGCCAGGCGACATGCGGCGAACGCCAGGACGGCGCGGGAGAACATCGCCGACCTCGTCGACGACGGTTCGTTCGTCGAATACGGGCGCTTCGCGATCGCGGCGCAGCGGCACCGTCGCGACCTCGACGACCTGATCGCCCGCACCCCCGCCGACGGTCTGGTGGCCGGCACGGCACGCGTCAACGGCGACCTCTTCGGCGACGAGCGCAGCGCGTGCGCGGTGCTGTCCTACGACTACACGGTGCTCGCGGGGACGCAGGGGGCGCTGGGCCACCGCAAGAAGGACCGGCTGTTCGAGCTGATCGAGCGGCTGCGGCTGCCGACGGTGTTCTTCGCCGAGGGCGGCGGCGGGCGCCCGGGCGACACCGACATCCCGTCCGTCTCGGCGCTCGACGCCCGTGCGTTCAAGCTGTGGGCGGCGCTGTCGGGCGTGGTGCCGCGGATCGCGGTCGTGCACGGCCGCTGCTTCGCGGGCAACGCCGTCATCGCCGGATGCGCGGACCTGATGGTCGCGACCGAGAACACGTCCATCGGTATGGGTGGACCCGCGATGATCGCCGGCGGCGGGCTCGGCGACGTGCCACCCGACGAGGTTGGACCGATCAGCATGCAGGCCCCCAACGGCGTTGTCGACGTGGTCGTAGCCGACGAGGCCGAGGCGGTCGCGGTGACCAAACGGCTGCTCGGCTATTTCCAGGGCAGCACCGAACCGGGTCGGGTCACCGACCAGACCCGTTTGCGCACAATCGTTCCGGAGCGTGCCCGCCGGGCCTATCAGGTCGCGCCGATCATCGAGACGATCGCCGACGAGGGTTCGGCGACGTTCCTGCGGACGAAGTTCGCGCCGGAGATGGTGACGGCGCTGGCGCGCATTCACGGCAGACCGGTCGGCGTCATCGCGAACAACACGATGGTGATGGCCGGCGCGATCACGGCCGCCGCCGCCGACAAGGCGGCGCGATTCCTGCAGCTGTGCGACGCGTTCGGGCTGCCGGTGCTGTCGCTGGTCGACTGCCCCGGCTACATGGTGGGCCCGGCGGCCGAGTCCGAGGCGCTGGTGCGCCGCGCATCGCGGATGCTGGTCGCCGGAGCGTCGCTCGAGGTGCCGCTGATCGCGGTGATCCTGCGTCGCGGCTACGGATTGGGCGCCCAGGCGATGACCGGCGGCAGCCTGCGCGAGCCGGCGCTGACGGTGGCGTGGTCGGGGGCGCACCTGGGACCGATGGGCCTGGAGGGCGCGGTTCGGTTGGGGATGCGCAAGGAGCTCGAGGCGATCGCCGACGACGACGAGCGCGAGGAGCGGGTCCGGCAGGCGACGGCGGCCGCGCAGGAAAACGCCAAGGCGCTCAACGCCGCTGCACTGTTCGAGATCGACGACGTGATCGACCCCGCGGAGACCCGCGAGATCATCATCAACACCTTGACCGCCGCCTCCGCGCACGCCCCCGAGCGCCAAGGCCGACGGTTCGTCGACACCTGGTAGCCGGGGGGAGAAGAAGGGGACGGTGCCGCCTGCGCCTCTCGGCGAGTGGTCGCTCGAAGCGACGATTGTGGTTGGGGCCCGGGGCATGCCCGACACCGTCGCATCGATCAACCGGGGCAGGCCGCGAGTTATTCCGAGGGTGGTCGCCCGCCGCCGACCCCCCGAGCGGCGGCGAGCGAAGCGATGGTCACGCGGATTCCGCGTAGAACCGACGTTCGCGGACCGGTTGCCCGTGCCGTTCGGCCAGCGATTTCAGCTGCCTCAGAGCAAACGTGCGACCGCGTCCTCCCTCGGGCACGTAGATGCCCGCCCAAAGGCCTTCGGCGCGCGGTAGCTCGCAGGCTTCCCGTGCGCACAGCCACCGGCGGGGGCACGCCCGGCAGATCGCCTTGGCCTGTTCGTCGGCCGACGTGGTCCATCTCTCCGGATCCCTGGTGCATGCGCCGACGGGCATCTCATCCGATTCAGTCGTGTGCATCTGCGAACTCCTTCGTGCTGAGTGCAGCGCGTCGGCTGCATTGGTCGAAAACGTAGCGCATAAACCGTAGCGACACAACAGTTATGGAGTGCTTCCCCTTGGATCGTTGCAAGAAGAGGGCTCTGACATGGAGTTTTACGGGCTCAGACCCAGGCATAAACGTAGCAGCGGACGTGCGAACCGCAGCAGAACCGGAGCATCGCCACGACTGGATCCACGCCACGCCGCTCCAAGCCGTAGCGCGCTACGTAACGACGGATACGATTACGGCGCCGTCTCATCCGCCCGCTTCGAGGACCGCCGCCCCCATGACCAATCCGGAGTCGACCGACGGATCGGCCGAGGCACCCGATCCGGGGATGGCGCGGGCCGGGGCGGCGGCCGCCGCGCGGCGCCGGGAACTCAACATCAGCCAACGCAGCCTGGCGGCCGACGGCATCATCAACGCCGGCGCCCTGATCGCCTTCGAGAAAGGCAGAAGCTGGCCGCGAGAGCGCACCCGAGCAAAGCTCGAGGAGGTCCTGCGTTGGCCCCCGGGCACGATCGCCAAGCTCCGGCGGGGAGAACCGGTCGCCGGCGACCACCGTCCCGTGTCGACGCACGCGAGCGACGAGGTGCCGTTGATCGCCGAAGCGGTGATCACCGCTGCGAGGACGTTCGATTCGGCGATCTCTGCGTTGCCCGAAGCGGAGGATCCCGAGTTCGCGCCGAAAGCGGCGCAGATCCTCGCCGACCTTCGGCAGTTGGAAGCCGTGGCGGCGCGCGCGGCACGGATCAGCCGGGTGACGCCGCCGCTGATCAAGGCGTTGAGCGCGGTGCGGTCACGCTACGACGACCTGACGTTGCGCGCCGCACACTCTCCCGGCGCGACCCTGGGCCAACGCCTCTACGCCGCGCGCCGCCGGGCGAACCTCACCATCTCCGAAACCGCCCAAGCGGCAGGCGTTTCCGACGACGAGATCGTGCACGTCGAGGCGGGGGAGCCGGTGTCAGCCGCAGCCGCGCAGGCAATCGCGGCGCTGATCGACGAGCTCGGCTGAGCGCGTCAGTACCGCTCGCGGCTACGGTCGTCGCTGCTGGGGAAGTGATCGGCCAACGCGGCGGCGATCTCCAAGAACCGGCGACGGGTCTTCGTCGACATCTGCGAGGTTCCGTCGATGACGCCGCCGGGCCGCAGGTGCCCGTCGAACGGAACCTCGATAACCCTCTGCCCCTGGCCCGAAAACTGTTGCGCCAGAATCGAACGCGTGCGCTTGTCGGCGTGTCCGTCGGAGTCGTTGAGGACGATGACAGTGCTCTGCAGCAGCCGGGTCAACCCGCGAGCGGCCAACCAGTCCAACGTCTGGCCCGCCGCGGCCGCGCCGTCGACCCACGGTGAGGACACCACGACCATCGCGTCCAGGTCCCGCAACACCTCCTGCGTGACGGGTGAGTCCATGGTCGAACTGCAGTCGATGATCGAGATCGTGAAGTAGCGGTCCAGACGTGAGGCCGCCTCGCGATAGATCGCCGGGTCGAGTACACGGCGGCGCGCGGGGGCGCCTTCACCGGCGAGCACGAACAACCCGGCGGCGTTGTTGCCGACACGGCTGCGCACATCGGCGAAGGTCTCCAGGTGCTGATCCGACGCCAGCTCCCAGTACGAACCCTGGGCCCTGGGGTCGACGCGGCTGCCGAGCTTGCCGAACGCGGTGTCCGCGTCGATCGCCACCACCCGGTCGTCCTGCCGCAGTTCGGCGAACACCGAGCCGAGGCTCGCCGAGACGGTCGTCTTGCCGACCCCGCCCTTGCCCATCACGCCGATCTTGTAGTGACCCCGCAGCGCTCCGCGGATCTTGGCCTCCAACTCGGCCTGGCGCACCTCGTCCGGACCCGGGCCGAGGTTCACCGATCCGAACGTGGCCCGGTAGAGAACGAACCGCCAACCCCGCTTCGGCGCCGGCTTGCGGGGCGGAACCAACTCGTCGGGCCTGATGCGTTCGGCGTAGGAACCCGGTTGCGGGGGGACCTGCGGGCCCGGCGCCTGGAGGCCGTGGCCCACCCACGGACCCGGCGCCGGGTGCCCGGGCTGCTGCGGTGCCCTGGGAGCCGGCTGCTGACGAGTGGGGTGGCCCCACATCCGTGGATCGGGACGGGTTGCGACGGGCACGGGCCCGGTGTCGCCGAGCGAGTCGGGTGGCGGACCGAACCGCGCAGGCTGCTCACGGAACGTGGTGCGTTGCGGTTCCGGATCTGGGAATCCCGGAGGGGGCGCCGGCGTGGCCTCCGGTTCGGAGGGCGACGGCTCATCGGCGGCTTCCTCCGAGCTCGCCCAGCCGAGTTCTCGTCGCAGCGCGTCATCGCGGTCCGTCAATGCGATCTCCTCCAGCTCGTGTCGCGGGTCCCCGCCCCAGTATCGACCACTGTTCCAGGCGCCCGTCGACCGCGCTTCCAGCAAACACCAAAGGCGGCTCGGTGGCGGTGGCGAGGGCTGCTGCGAGGTCCGATTGGGCGGCGCCAAAATTATCGTCTGCGTAACTTGCCAGTGTTGACGCTCGATGCAGGTCTCACCACGTACGGAGCGGGCCAGACCTGAGACTCAGCATTTGCTGATCTCGCCATAGGCCGTCTTATGCCGCCGAAATCCCACTGTGGGGATTAACTAGGAGTTCCCCGCACGTGCCGAGGGTGCTGATCAATGCAACGAAATTCCGTGTCATGAGCACCGCTGAACCGCTGGTACGCTGGCTCGCGGCGACGGGGCCTGCGCGTTCGGCTCCGGCCGCGTGTAGCTGATCCGCGGCAAAAGACTCGGGGTCTGTGCGCAAACGGTGGCGGTAGCGAGCACCGCCCGCCACCGCACGACGAAGGAGAGGGGCAAACGTCATGTCGGGTGACGATGTGCGCGTCTCCGCCACTCACCTCGCGGACCTGGCGGCCCGCCATGCGCGCACCGCTTCGGACGCCATGGCGACGGCACGCGCCGCCGAGGAGATCGGTGAAGCGGTCAGGAACACCCACGGCGACATCGCGGCCTCTACCGCCGGCGCGCTCGGGACCGTGCTGGACTCGCGGGGGCGCGCGGGCGCCAAGCTGGTCGACGCATCCGCGGCGCTGTCCGACACGCTCGCTGACGCGCTCGCGCACTACGACCGGACCGATGAGGCGGCGGCCTCGGTGTTGAACGCGCAGATGCAGGCGGATCGGACGTGAGCCCCGACGCCACGCACATCGACGACGTCGTCGGTGTCGAAGTCACCATCGACGGCATCCTGGTGATCGCCGACCGGCTCGGCCTCATGGAGTTTCCGACGGCGTTGGGCATCCGGCAGAACATCCCGCAGCCCGAACTGCGCGACCGTGTCTGGGAGCAGGTCGCTCGCGACCTGACCGCGCAGGGCGTGCTCGACGTCTTCGGCCAGCCCCATCCCGAGGTGGCTGCCATGGTCGACACCTTGAGCCGAGCGGACCGCACGCTGGAGGCGCGCTGGTGGCGGCGCGACGTCGGCGGCAAGCTCATTCGTTTCGTGGTCTGCCGAAAGGGCGACCGCCATGTCGTCGCCGCTCGTGACGGCGACATGCTGGTGCTGCAGCGGGTGGCCCCGCAGGTTGGTCTGGCGGGCATGGTGATGACCGTCCTCGGTACCGCCACGCCTGCGGACGTCGAACCGCTCACCGGTGTGGCGAGCAAACTCGCCGAGTGCCGCGACGCAAACCAGATCGCCGCTTACGGCATCGGCCCGTCTTCGGCGCGCGCATACGCCGACATCATCGCCGGCCCGGACAGTTGGGCGGAGATCACCGCGATCGAGCGGCATCCCGGCGGCACGTTCACACAGGCCGACGTCGCGGCAGGCGTGCTCGACTCGAAGTACGGCCGGATCGTGTCGATCCCGCGCCGCGTCAGCGGTGAGCTGTACGGGAGCTTCCTGCCGGGCAGCGCCGACAACCTGGCGCGGGCACTGGACGGGTTGATCGAATTCCTGCCGTCGGGCAAGTGGTTCGACCATGCCACGCTCGAGTCAGCGGAGGCCGCGAATGGCGGATGAGACGTCGCCGCGCGACTTCGATGACGAGCGTGACGATATGGCCGCGCTGGATTTCGGCCCTCCCGGCGCGCCCGAGGAATCAGTTCTCGATGTGTTGGATGTCTACGGACACGCCGAGGACGACGCCGCGCAATCGCCGGATTCCGTTGTGACCGTGACGAACCCGCCCGGTACGGTTTCGGTGAGCGCCTTCCTCGACGGTCGCATCAGCCGCATCGGCCTATCCGAAAAGGCCGGCGGCCTGACCGAGTCCGTGCTCGCCGACGAGGTCGTCGTCGTGGCGGGTCTCGCCGCCCGGGACGCCCAGTCGGCGCAGTACGCCAGCATGCTCGAGGGCATGCGCGAACAGGGTCACGACGACGCGGCGACCCGCGACTTCCTCACCCGCGACCTCGGATTGCCCAGCCCCGAACAGGCCCGCGCCGAACGCGCACGGGTGTTCTCGACACGATATGCCGGTGACCATGACTGAGCATCTCGCGAGCCTGTTCGGAAGTGCGGTCGGAATGCTGGCCAGCACACCGGCGCGATCATTCGAAATCTTCACGGAGATCACCAATTTCGACGAATCCGCCTGCGATGCGTGGGTGGGACGCATCCGCTGCGGCGACACGGACAGGGTCACGCTGTTCCGGGCGTGGTACTCGCGGGCCAACTTCGGCCAACTCGCCGGCGCGGCGGAGATCTCGATGAACAGCCTCAACGCGCGGGTGCCGATCGGCGGACGGTTCGGCGACATCACCTACCCGGTCAACTCGCCGTTGGCCATCACCATGGGATTTGCGGCCAACGAAGCGTCGATCGGCAATTACGCCGACGCGATGGAGGCGCTCGAGGACGCCCCCGCCGCCGGCGCCGAGCATCTAGTGTCCTGGATCAAGGCCGTGATCTACGGTGCCGCGGAACGCTGGACCGATGTGATCGACCAGGTTCGCGGTGCCGGCGCCTGGCCCGACAAGTTCCTTGCGGCGGCAGCGGGTGTGGCGCACGGTGTCGCGGCGGCCAACCTCGGACTGTTCACCGAGGCCGAGCGGCGACTCACCGAGTCCAACTCCTCGCCCGCCGGGGAGGCGTGCGCACCCGCGATCGCGTGGTTCCTGGCGATGACCCGCCGTAGCCAAGGCAACGAAGAGTCCGCGCTCGCGCTACTCGAGTGGATGCAGGCCACGCACCCGGACCCGAAAGTCATTGAGGCGTTGCGCGACCCGTCGTACCGGCTCACCACGACCACCGCGGAGCAGATCGCGGCCCGCAAGGATCCGTGGGACCCGAACAGCGTCGAGGCCGACACCACCGGCCGGGAGCGGTTACTCGCCGAGGCGCAGGCCGAACTCGACCGTCAGATCGGGTTGACGAGGGTCAAGGAACAGATCGAGGCCTACCGCGCCGCCACGCAGATGGCGAAGATCCGCGCGGCGCGCGGGATGAAGGTCGCGCAGACGTCCAAGCACATGATCTTCGCCGGGCCGCCCGGAACCGGGAAGACGACGATCGCCCGCGTCGTGGCGAATATCCTTGCCGGCCTTGGCGTCATCGCCGAGCCGAAGCTCGTCGAGTCGTCCCGAAGGGACTTCGTCGCCGAGTACGAGGGCCAGTCGGCGGTCAAGACCAGCCGCACCATCGACCGCGCCCTCGGCGGCGTGTTGTTCATCGACGAGGCCTACACCCTGGTGCAGGAACGCGACGGGCGCGCCGACCCGTTCGGCACCGAGGCGCTGGAGACACTGCTGGCCCGGATGGAGAATGACCGCGACAGGCTGGTGGTGATCATCGCCGGCTACAGCGCGGACATCGACCGCCTGCTCGAATCCAACGACGGCCTCCGGTCGCGCTTCGCCACCCGCATCGAGTTCGACTCGTACACCCCCGACGAGATCGTCGAGATCGCCGAAGTCATTGCGCGGGCGAATGACTCGTCGCTCAACGATCAGGCAGCCAAGCAGGTGCGAGAGGCGGCCACGCTGCTGAGCAGCCGGTCTCTCAACAGCAAGCCCGCGCTCGACATCGCGGGCAACGGCCGCTACGCCCGCCAGCTGGTCGAGGCCTCCGAACAGAACCGCGACATGCGGTTGGCCCGGTCGCTGGACATCGAAAGCCTCGGCGACGAGCAACTGTCCGAGATCAACGGTGAGGACATGGCCGCCGCGATCAGCGCGGTCCACGCACGTCTGAGTATCGGCGAGTAGGCATGGCGGGTTTCCGGCTCACCACCAAGGTGCAGGTCAGCGGCTGGCGTTTTCTCTTGCGCCGTGTGGAGCACGCGATCGTGCGCCGGGACACCAGGATGTTCGACGACCCGTTGCAGTTCTACAGCCGCGCGGTCTCCGTCGGCGTGATCATCGCGGTCGCGGTCTGCCTGGGCGCCGCGCTGCTGGCGTACTTCAAACCGCTCGGAAAGCGCGGGAACGACACACTTCTCGTCGACCGCGGCACCAACCAGCTCTACGTCGTGCTTCCGGGCAGTGGACAGCTGCGGCCCGTGTACAACCTCACCTCGGCGCGCTTGGTGCTCGGTAACGCGGGAACGCCGTCGGCCGTCAAATCCGAGGAGTTGAACCGGATGCCGAAGGGCCAGCCGATCGGCATCCCCGGCGCGCCGTACGCGACGCCGGTGGGCGGCGCGAATTCGATGTGGACGCTGTGCGACACGGTCACCAAGCCGGAGAGCGTGGTGCCGAACCTCGAGTCATCGATCATCGTGCGGCCGTTGGTCACCGACTCCGCGGTCGCGCCGATGCGCCCCGACCAGGGCATGTTGGTGTCCTACGAGAACGACGTCTGGCTGGTTACCGAGGGCGGAAGGCACGACGTCGATCTCGCGGACCGCGCGGTCACCTCGGCGGTAGGGATCCCGGTGACGGCGAGGGCGACGCCGATCTCGCAGGGACTGTTCAACGCGCTTCCCAACGCCGGACCGTGGCGTCTGCCCGACATCCCCCTGTTCGGCACGCCGAACACGGTCGGGCTGCCGCCGAACCTGGTGATCGGTTCGGTGTTCAAGGCGCTGACCGAAGACGGTGAACAGCACTTCGTGGTGCTGCCCGACGGTGTCGCGCGGATCAACGACGCCACCGCCGCAGCGCTGCGCGCGACCAATTCGTTCGGACTCGTGACGCCGCCGTCGGTGGAAGCCAGTGTGGTGGCGCGGATTCCCGAGCAGGTGTTCGCTTCTCCACTACCCGACAAGCCCTTGGAGATCCTGCAGCGTGACGACGCGCCGACCCTGTGCTGGGCGTGGCAGCGCGAGCCAGGCGACCAGGCGCCGAAGACCACGGTGATCGCCGGGCGCCACCTGCCCATCCCGTCGTCGGCCATGAGCACCGGGATCAAGCAGATCGGTGGCGCGGCAACCGTTTACATCGACGGCGGACAGTACATCCAGTTGCAGTCGCCCGATCCGCGCTACGGCGAGAGTCTCTACTACATCGACCCGCAGGGTGTCCGGTACGGCCTGCCCAACGAGGACACCGGCAAGACCCTCGGGCTGACCGGACCCACCACCGCGCCGTGGCAGGTGGTCGGGTTGCTGATGGACGGCCCGGTGCTGTCGAAGGAGGCGGCGCTCGTCGAACACGACACCCTGCCCCCGGATCCCAATCCGCGCAAGGTGAACGGCGCCGCCGAGCCGGCCGCCGCACCGGCAGGAGGTGGCGGATGACCACCAAGAAGTTCACGCCGATCATCAAGCGTGGCCCGCGCCTGACACCGGGTGAGATCAACGTCGCCCCACCGGAAGACCTCGGTGTCGAGGTTCCGCCGTCGGGTATCCAGAAGGCGCTGCCGTGGGTGATGGGCGGCGGCATGCTCGGCATGGTCGCGATCATGATCTTCACCGGCATCCGGCAACTCTCGCCGTACATGCTGATGATGCCGCTGATGATGATCATGGCGACCGTCGGGTTCATGGCGGGCGGCGGACCCGGCGGTAAGCGCGTTCCCGAGATCAACGCCGACCGCAAGGAATACCTGCGCTATCTGGCCGGCCTCCGCACCCGCGTCACATCGTCGGCCGCCGCGCAGGTCACGTTCTTCAACTATCACGCGCCGCACCCCGAAGACCTGTTGTCGATCATCGGGACCAACCGCCAGTGGTCGCGGCAGACCAATGCCGACTTCTACGCCGCCACCCGGATCGGGTTGGGCACCGAGCCTGCGGTCGACCGCCTGCTGAAACCCGCCGTCGGGGGAGAGCTGGCGGGTCCACAGGGCGCGCCCCAACCGCACCTGGAACCGGTCAGCCACATGTGGGTGACGAAGTTCCTCCGCACCCACGGGCTGATTCACGACTGCCCGAAGCTATTGCAGCTGCGCACGTTTCCGACCATCGCGATCGGCGGCGACCCGGACGGCGCCGCGGGGCTGCTGACGGCCATGATCTGTCACCTCGCCGTCTTCCACCCGCCGGACCTCCTGCAGATGCGGGTGCTCATCGACGATCCCGAAGACCCGAACTGGGCCTGGCTCAAGTGGTTACCGCATGTGCAACACCAGACGGACACCGACGCCGCCGGCCCCACCCGCATGATCTTCACCCGCCCCGACGGCTTCAGCGACCTCACCGCACGCGGCCCGCACACCGCCGACGCGGCGCCGAGCGGACCCTACGTCGTGGTATTCGACCTGACCGGCGGAAAGGCCGGGTTCCCGGTCGACGGGCGGGCTGGCGTCACGGTCATCACGCTCGGCAACCACCGCGGCTCGGCGTACCGGATTCGGGTGGCGGCCGACGGCACCGCCGACGATCGGCTGCCCAACCAGACCTTCCGGCTCATCACGTCGACCGTCGACCGCATGACCTCCGATCAGGCCGCGCGCATCGCGCGGAAGCTGGCGGGCTGGTCGATCACCGGCACGATCATCGACAAGAGCGTCCGCGTGCACAAGAAGGTCGCCACCGAGTGGCACCAACTGGTCGGGGCGCAGACGATCGAGGAGGTGACGCCGGCGCGGTGGCGCATGTTCAGCGACACCGACCGCGACCGGTTGCGCATCCCGTTCGGCCACGAGCTCAAGACCGGCGACATCATGCACCTCGACATCAAGGAAGGCGCCGAGTTCGGCGCCGGACCACACGGGATGCTGATCGGGACAACGGGTTCGGGCAAGTCGGAGTTCCTGCGCACCTTGATCCTGTCGCTGGCGGCCACCCACCACCCGGACCAGGTCAACCTGCTGCTCACCGACTTCAAGGGCGGTTCGACGTTCCTGGGCATGGAGAAGTTGCCCCACACCGCCGCCGTCGTCACCAACATGGAAGAAGAAGCCGAACTGGTCAGCCGCATGGGCGAGGTGCTCAGCGGCGAGCTGGACCGCAGGCAGTCCATCCTGCGCAAGGCCGGCATCCAGGTCGGCGCGGCGGGCGCGCTGTCCGGTGTGGCCGAGTACGAGAAGCACCGCGAACGCGGAGCCGACCTCCCGCCGCTGCCAACCCTTTTCGTCGTGGTCGACGAGTTCGCCGAGTTGCTGCAGAACCATCCCGACTTCATCGGGCTGTTCGACCGAATCTGCCGCGTGGGCCGGTCACTGCGGGTGCACCTGCTGCTGGCGACGCAGTCGCTGAACACCGGCGGTGTGCGGATCGACAAGCTCGAACCGAACCTGACCTACCGGATCGCGCTGCGCACCACCAGCTCCGCGGAATCCAAGGCCGTGATCGGAACACCGGAGGCGCAGTACATCACCAACAAGGAGAGCGGTGTCGGCTTCCTTCGCGTCGGCATGGAGGATCCGGTCAAGTTCCACAGCGTGTACACCGGTGTCAACTATGTCCCGACCGCCGCACGGCAGGACGACGGGGAAGCTCGGCCGCAGACCAACGGGCAGAGCCGGGTGCGAATCCGACCCTTCACCGCTGCGCCGATCCCCGAACCGGTGGTGAGGTCATGAGCATCGAATCCGAGCAGCGCGTGCTCCGCGAGGTGGTGCTCGACCAGCTGACCACCGGCGAGACCCGCGCCTATCGAATGTGGTTGCCGCCGTTGGCCGATCCGACGCCGGTCAACGAGCTGATCGCCAACGACCGCCAGCGTCAACCGCTGCGCTTCGGTCTCGGCATCATGGATGAGCCTCGCAGGCACCGCCAGGAGGTATGGGGTATCGACACCTCGTCGGCGGGCGGCAACATCGCCGTCGGTGGCGCGCCGCAGACCGGCAAGTCGACGTTTCTTCAGACCCTGATCCTGTCCGCCGCCGCATCACACTCGCCGCGGCAGGTCCAGTTCTACTGCGTGGACCTCGGCGGCGGCGGTCTGATGTATCTCGAGGACCTGCCGCACGTCGGTGGCGTGGCGACACGTTCGGAGCCGGACCGGGTCAACCGCGTCATCGCGGAGATGAAAGGGGTTCTGCGGCAGCGCGAAGCGATGTTCAAGCAGTACCGCGTCGGCTCCATGGCCGCGTACCGCCAGATGCGCGACGACGCGAACCATCCGCTGGCCGCCGATCCGTTCGGCGACGTGTTCCTGGTCATCGACGGCTGGCCCGCCTTCGTCGCGGAATTCCCCGACCTTGAGCCCGTCGTGCAGGACCTAGCCGGTCAGGGTCTGCAATTCGGTGTGCACACGGTGATTTCGACGCCGCGCTGGACCGAGCTGAAGGCGCGCGTGCGCGACTACCTCGGCACCAAGGTCGAGTTCCGGCTCGGTGACGTCAACGAGACCCAGATCGACCGAATCACCCGCGAGATACCGGCGAACCGGCCGGGTCGCGCGGTGTCGACGGAGAAGCACCACCTGATGATGGGGGTGCCGCGGCTCGACGGTGTGCACAGCGCGGACAACCTCGTAGGCGCGATGTCCGAAGCGGTGCAAATCATTTCGGCACGGCACACCGACCAGGCGCCGAAGGTGCGCGTGCTCCCCGAGCGCATCTACCTGCATCAGCTCGATCCGAACCCGCCCGGCCCCGATACCGATTACCGCAACAGGTGGACGGTGCCGCTCGGCCTGCGCGAGTCCGATATGGGCGTTGCCTACAACCACATGCACACCACGCCGCACCTGCTGATCTTCGGCGGGCCCAAGTCGGGTAAGACCCGCATCGCTCACGCCGTGGCGCAAGCGATCTGCGCTCGCAACAGTCCGGATCAGGTGCGGTTCATGCTCGCCGACTACCGGTCCGGACTGCTCGACGCGGTGCCGGAGTCGCACCTGCTCGCCGCGGGCGCCATCAACCGCAACAATGCGAGCCTCGAAGAGGCGATCAAGGCGTTCGCCATCAACCTGCAGAGGCGGCTCCCGCCCGCGGATCTCACCACGGCGCAGTTGCGTTCGCGCTCGTGGTGGAGCGGACCCGATGTCGTGCTGCTGGTCGACGACTGGCACATGATCGTCGCCGCAAGCGGTGTGGTGCCGCCCATGGCTCCGCTGTTCCCGCTGTTGCCTGCGGCCGCTGACATCGGACTGCACATCATCGTGACCTGCCAGATGAGCCAGGCGCACCGCGCGACCATGGACAAATTCGTCGGAGCCGCGTACGGCGCTGGATCGCCGACGCTGTTCCTCTCGGGCGAGAAACAGGAGTTTCCGTCCAGCGAGGTCAGGCTGAAGCGCCGGCCACCCGGCCAGGGGCTCCTGGTCTCACCCGACGGAAAGGAGGTCATCCAGGCGGCGTATGTGGATCCGCCGGAAGAAGTTGTGTAAGCACCACCCGCGAACCGTGGTTACTATGGTTCGAGGCGCATGCTAGCAAACACGATGGTGGCGTCGCAGCAAAGAGGTCGGGGAGCGCGGTTCCTGGCTGACCGACAACCGTATCCGAACGTTCACAAGTTCATACGCATTGATTTCGTAGCCAATGAGGAGATTTTTCGAATGGAACCGTTGATGCACAACCCGGGCGCCGTGGGAATCGGGTCGCAGGTGGTGGCTAACGGCACCCGCGGGCTCGCAGCGGGCACGACGGCCGGTGCGGCGGTCACCGCCCTGGTTCCGGCCGGTGCCGACGAGGTTTCCGCACAGGCCGCGGCCGTCTTCGCAGCCGAGGGCGTGGAGACGCTCGCGATGAACACGTTTGCCCAGGAAGAGTTGGCTCGCATGGGCGCGGCCGTCGTCGAGAGCGCCGGAATCTACAACGCCGTGGACGGCTCGAACGCCGCGACGTTCTGATCGCGATTCGACGAACCAGGGAAGACCTAGACGATGTTCTGGCATGCCTTGCCGCCAGAATTCAATACCGCCCGGCTCATGGCCGGCGCGGGCGCGGCGCCGATGCTGCAAGCCGCCGCGGGCTGGGAGGCGTTGGCGATCTCGTTGGAGACGCAAGCCGACGAACTGGCCGCGAGCCTGGCCGCCCTGACGTCGGTGTGGAGCGGGGCGGCAAGCGAACGGGTCGTCGCGGCAACCATGCCGATGATCGCCTGGCTACGGACCGTAAGCGCTCAGGCGATGAAGCGGGCCTTGCAGGCGACCGCTCAGGCGAACTCCTACAGCCAGGCGATGGCCACCACACCGCCGCTCCCGGAGATCGAGCAGAACCACATCACTCACGGGGTGCTCGAAGCCACCAACTTTCTCGGCATCAACACGGTTCCCATCGGCGTCAACGAGTTCGACTACTTCGTCCGCATGTGGAATCAGGCCGCCGGGGCGATGGACCTCTACCAAGCCGAGACGGCCGTCAACCTCCTCTTCGAACCGATCATGCCGCCGAAACCGATCGTGATACCGGGTGTGGCCGCCGGCGGTACGGCGATGGCAACCGGCTTCGCGGCGGCCGCCGCGCCGGCCACCGCGCTGCGCAACGCGGTCATCACCCAGGTGAGCACGCAGGCGTCGATGGAGTCGGCGGTGCTCCAAGGCGGGCGGGCGACCTCCCAGATGGGCATGGCGGGTCAGCACGCCGAGGGCCAGGTGCAGAAAGCCGAGAACCTCACGCAGCAGGCACGCCCGAATCAGCCGATGCAGCAAGGCATGCAGATGGGCATGCAGATGGCGTCGCAGCTCGGCTCGACCCTGGCGCAGGTACCGCAGCAGGGCATGCAGATGGTGACGCAACCCGTGCAGCAGATGACCCAGCCGCTGCAACAGGTCCCCTCGCTGTTCACCCAGCTCGGGAGCAGTTTGGGCAGCGACAAGATGCAGGTCGGTCTCGTCGGTGCCAGCCCGCTGTCGAACCATCCGCTGGCCGGTGGTTCGGGGGCGACGTCCGGGGCGGGACTGGTGCGCGCGGCGTCGCTGCCGGGTGCCGGCGGCACGATGGCGCGCACCCCGTTGATGGCCGAGCTGATCGGTCAACCGTCGACGGGCGCGGGTGCGCCGGGTGCCGCTGCCGGCGGCAGCGGAGGCGGTCTCGCGCCGGTGGGCGCGACTGGTGGCGGCGGAGCGCCGATGGGTCACATGGGGCAGCGGGGGAGCAGCGGCGGAAGCAAGCAGGGACTGACGGCGCCGCGCCTGCTGCCGCAGGACCTCGGAGAAGACGAGGACGACGACTGGTGATCGCACACCAAGACTTCCCGGTCAGCCGACCGGAAAGACTCGCCATCGATGGTGAGGACAGAGGAAGAGAGAAAGAGTATCCAGCATGGCAATGAATACCGACGTTGCTGTCCTCGCCAAGGAGGCAGCCAACTTCGAACGCATCGGTGGAGAGCTGCGGGCCGTCATCGGTCACGTCGAGTCGACGGCCGGCGCGCTGTCGGCACAGCTGGTCGGTGAGGCCGGGTCGGCCGCTCAGGCGGCGCTGATGCGCTTCCATGAGGCGGCGGTCCGTCAGGTTCAGGCCCTCGACGACATCTCGGCCAACATCCACTCTGCGGGCTCGCAGTACGCGGCGATGGACAGCGACGGGTCCGCGGCGTTGTCCTCGGCGATGCAGTTCTGACCCACTGAGACGAACGGAGAACACGTAATGAGCGAGAAGGTTTACAACTACGCCGCGATCGATGCGTCGTCGGCCGAGATCAACACCGCTGTGGGTCAGACCGAGGGTCTGCTCGAGGAGGGCAAGGGCTCGCTGGCGGCCCTCGCCGGTGTCTGGGGAGGCACCAGCTCCGAGGCCTACCAGGCCGTTCAAATGCGTTGGGACACCGCGTCGGCGGAGCTCAACACCGCGCTCCGGCAGCTCGCCTCCACCATCCAGGAGTCCGGCGGCACCGGAGGAACGATGTTTCAGGCCGACAAGCTCATCGAGGGCTCGTTCGGCGGATAGAAGCCGCACGCGGGTGGGCAAGCGCAACCCTACGGGGGGTCTTGCCCACCACCGCGTGCATCCGCACTAGTTATTGATCAGAGAGGTTCCCATGTCGGCAGACTATGACCGGCTTTTCCACTCCGCGGGAGACGCTGTCCAAACAGCCGACGACGACGCAGTGGATCGTGACGCCGTGGCCACCGGTTCGGCCACGCCCCCGCCCGCACCGATGCCCACCGGTCACGCCCCCGTCGAGATGACCGGACCCACGGTGTCCGTCGGGCAGACCAAGGCGGGTCAGGCGCCGCCACCGCAGCAGAACGAGATCACCACCCAGATGCCGGCCGCACGGTCGAGCACGCCGCCGCGGCAACCGAATTCGATGATGCGGATGCCGATGTCGGGTACGCCGGCCGGCGCCCGATTCGAGCAGCCCCGGTCGGTGCCCGCACCGGCCCCGCGGCACGCTCCGGCTCCTGCCCCGAGCCAGCACTTCGCCGAGCGCGAGGTAGAGCCGAACGGGGCCTTCGCCAGCGGAACGCCCGCGCAGACATCGGCAGCCACCATCGGCAACCACCGTGCGATCGATGCCCTGTCACATGTCGGCGTGAAGTCGGCGGTGAAGATGCCGTCGCAGCGCGGCTGGCGCCACATCCTCTACTTGCTGACGCGCATCAACCTCGGGTTGTCGCCCGACGAGCTCTACGAGATGGACCTGCACACCCGGATTCGCCGAAATGCCCGGGACTCGTACCAGATCGGCGTGTTCGGCCTCAAGGGCGGTGTCGGTAAGACCGCCGTCACCGTCGCGCTCGGTTCCGCATTGAGCAAGGTGCGCGGCGACCGGATCCTGGCCGTCGATGCAGACCCCGACGGCGGCAACCTCGCCGACCGCGCGGGACGCCAGTCCGCGGCCACCGTCGCCGATCTTCTGTCCGACAAGGAACTGCAGCGCTACAACGACATTCGCGCGTACACGAGTATGAACGGCGCGAACCTCGAGGTGCTCTCCAGTGAGGACTACAGCGGTGCCCGCCGCGAGTTCAACGACGAGGACTGGAAGGGCGTGACCAATATCGTGTCGCGCTACTACAACCTCGTGCTCGCCGACTGCGGCGCCGGACTGTTCCAGCCCGCGGCCCGCGGCGTGCTGTCGACGGTCTCCGGCCTGGTCATCGTGGCAAGCGCCTCGATCGACGGTGCCCGACAGGCCGCGATGACCATGGACTGGTTGCGCCAGAACGGATATCAGGATCTGCTCAGCCGTTCGTGCGTGGTGATCAACCACGTCGTACCCGGCAAGCCGAACATCGACGTCGACGATCTGGTCGCGCAGTTCGAGCGCCACGTCCCGCCCGGCCGTGTCGTCGTGCTGCCGTACGACAAGCACATAGCGGCCGGCACCGAGATCCAGTTGGATCTGCTCGGCAAGGCATTCCGTCGGCGCATTGTCGAGCTGGCAGCCGCCCTCTCCGACGACTTCGACAGGCTCGAACGTCGGTGACCTCAACCGCCGCAGCAACATCCGCCTCGAGCGTCACGCCAGGGCGGCCGTCGACGACCCGGGTGACGATCCTGACCGGGCGGCGCATGACCGACCTGGTGCTGCCCGCGACGGCGCCGATCGAGACCTACATCGACGAGACCGTCTCGGTGTTGGCCGATCTGCTCGAGGACACTCCCAAGGATGTGCTCGCGGGGTTCGACTTCAAGGCGCAGGGGGTCTGGGCGTTCGCTCGGCCCGGTGCGCCGCCGCTGAAGTTCAACGAGTCGTTGGACGACGCGGGGGTCGTCGACGGGTCGCTGCTGACGTTGGTTTCGGTCAGCCGCACCGAGCGGTATCGCCCGCTCGTGGAAGACGTCATCGACGCGATCGCCGTGCTGGACGAGTCGCCGGAGTTCGACCGCAAGGCGTTGAACCGCTTTGTCGGAGTCGCGATTCCGCTGGTGTCCGTCATCGTGACGGTGATGGCGCTGCTGGCGTGGTCGCGGGCGGGTCACGACTGGTGGTGGGCGGTGGCGCTCGGTGTCCCCGGCTTGGGTCTGCTTGGTGGCAGCGCGGTGGCGAACAGCCGCTACCGCAACATCGACCTGGCGGAGAGCCTCCTGACCGGGGCGGTACCGATGCTCGCGGGCGCGGTCGGCCTTGCCGTGCCACTGCCGCGAGGCGTGGATTCGTTGGGCGCACCGCAGATCGCGGGCGCCGCCGCGCTGGTTCTGTTGCTGACCCTGGCGACGCGCGGCGGGCCTCGCCGCCGAGCCGAGTTGGCATCGTCTCTGGCGGTGACGTCCATCGCGGCGACGGCCGCGGCGATCGCGTACGGATACGGCTGGCAACACTGGGTGCCCGCGGGGGCGATCGCGTTTGGATTGATCGTGGTCACCAATGCGGCGAAACTGACTGTCGCCGTAGCGCGTATCGCGCTGCCCCCGATACCCGCACCGGGTGAGACGGTCGCCAACGACGAACTGCTCGACCCCGTCGCGACAGCCGGCAGCGACGAGGAGTCGCCGACCTGGCAGGCGATCATCGCGTCCGTGCCGGAATCGGCGGCGCGGTTGCACGAGCGCAGCCAATTGGCCAGGCGCTTGCTGATCGGATTCGTGACGGCCGGAGCGCTCGTGCTGGCAGTGGGCGCGATCACCGTGATCACGCAGGGCCACTTCTTCATGCACAGCATGATCGTCGCCGGATTGATCACCGCGATCTGTGGCTTCCGGTCGCGGCTATACGCCGAAAGATGGTGTGCCTGGGCTCTGTTGGCCGGTGCTGTGGCCGTTCCGACCGGCGTGATGGTGCGACTGTGCCTGTGGTATCCGGACCGGTCGTGGCTGGTGCTGGCGCTCTACCTTCTCCTCGGTCTCGTGGCGCTGATCGTCGTCGGGGCCACCGCGAGCGTCCGCCGGATCTCACCGGTGACCAAGCGGATCCTCGAGTTGCTCGACGGCGCGACGATCGCCGCGGTGATCCCGATGCTGCTGTGGATCGCGGGCGTTTACGACCTGCTGCGCAATCTGCGCTTCTAACTCCACTGCGTCGCCGGGCGGTCCTGGCGGACACCGTCGACGGTGACGTCCACCCGCTCGCCGAAAAAGCAGATGCGGTCGCGGACACGTTCGCCGTCGGGCAGCGGATCGCGGTACGTCCATGCGACGTCGTCCGGTCCGCCCGGCACCGAGAAGTACGATGCCCGCCCCTTGTAGGCGCAGTAGCTGACGGTGTCGCTGTCGTCGAGGTCGGCGACGACGTCTTCGCGCGGCAGGTAGTACCGCACCGGCAGGTTGGTCTCGAACAGCAGCAACGGGCGCGTCGACTCCGCGAGCAGACGGCCATCGGATTCGATGCGGACGTGTCGGTTGCCGGTCAGGATGTCGATGCGGTGATACGGATCGTGCGGATGGCTGACGATCGGCTCGTCCTCTTCCCGCCACTCGAACGCGCCGAAGTCCAGGACTGCGTAGTCGGCAAGCTCGGGATCCTCGGGTTGGAAGGCCGCTGCGGGTGCCGTCTCTTCGCCGGCGATGACGTCGAATTCAGCACCGGGGCAAGAATGGGCGCCGAACGGGACCGTCGGGTCGAGCACCGCGCGGTCGTCGCCGGGACGGTCGGCGTCGTCGTCGCCGGACTCCGCGCCCGCGGGCACCAACTGGCCGGCCAGTGCAGAGATAGGCACCGCGTACGTCGGCAGTATTCGGCGCGGTTCCCAGACGAGGAGGGCCTCGCAGGTGTCGACGACCGGTTCACCGGCCAGGGCCACGCGGATCCGCTTCGGTGTCGGTTCGTATCGGAGGGCATCGAGGTTCCCGCGCAACAGGTCGGCCATCCGGATGGCCATCGGGCACCCCTTGTCTGTTACTTGCGCGGCGGGCGCAAGACGTTCATCGCCAACCGCATTATCGGCGCGGGCACTCGATCCTTGGCGGAAAGCGCGGCATCGGCTGCTCGACCCCGCAGCGGTGTGCCTCGGCCGAACATCTTGTTGAACGGGCCGCCGGTGGGTTCGAGGTCGAAGTGCAGCGGGGGCTTGCCGTCGGCGGCGCCGAGCGCGTTCGCGATGACGACCCGCTGGATCTCGCTGGTGCCCTCGAAAATGGTGTACAGCTTGGCATCCCGATACCACTTCTCGACGGGATGATCCTTGATGTAACCCCAGCCCCCCATCGTCTGGATGGCGCGTTCGGTGGCGCGGACGGCGACCTCGCTGGCGGCGAACTTCGACATCGAGCCCTCGCCGCGTTCGAACGGGATGCCACTCGCGGCCATCCAGGACGCACGCCAAGTGAGCAGGCGGGCGCCGTCGAGCGAGGTCGCGAGTTCGGCGAGCGGGAACGCGATGCCCTGGTTGTCGATGATCGGGGCGCCGAACGCCTCCCTGCGGTTGGCGTACTCGGTGGCGTATTCCAGGGCGGCCCTTGCGATGCCGAGCGCCTGAGCTGCGACCATCGGGCGGGTCTGTTCGAAGGTGCCGAGCGTCGCCGAGCCGGAATGTCTACCGCCTTCGATGGCCTCGCGGGCCTTGGCCAGCTTGTAGTCGAGTTTCTCCTGGCCGCCGAGCAGGTTCTCGGCGGGAACGCGGACGCTGTTGAACTTCAGTTCCGCGGTGTGCGATGCGCGGCACCCGAGCTTGTCGAGCTTGCGGACCATCTCCAGTCCCGGGGTGCCGCCGGGGACGATGAACAGCGCCTGGCCCTTGTGGCCGAGCTCCTCGTCGACGACGGCGTTGACCACGTGCACGTTGGCGATGCCGCCGTTGCCGATCCACATCTTGTGGCCGTCGATGATCCAGTCGTCACCGTCGCGGTGGGCGCGGGTGCGCAGATTGCGGACGTCACTGCCACCCTCCGGCTCGGAGATCGCCAGTGCCGCCAACTTGAGATCGCCTGGAGTGCCGAAGCATTCGGGTGCCCACTGCAACATCTGCTCGGGTGAGGCGGCCTGGCCGATCGCCGAGAGCGCGAGTGCAGGCATGACGATGGCGAGACCGATGCCCGCGCACCCCCAGAACAGCTCCTCCATGAACATCGGCAGGGAGAGCCCGGTCGGGTCGCCGATGAGGTCGCGATAGAACAGCGGACTGTAGAAGCCGCGGGCGGCGGCTTCCTCGAGAACCGGCCAGGGGAATTCCTGGCGCTGGTCGTACTCAAGAGCTACGGGACGGACGCACTGCTCGGCGAATTCGTGGGTCCGTCGCGCTAGGTCGTGCTGCGCCTCGGTGGGCGTGAGGTCGAAAGCCACGAAAGTGAGTTAGCCGCGCTTCGGCAATCCGAAACACTTGTTCGCTGAAATGTTGACAAGCCCCCGGATGGCTAGGGGTTCATCCGGGGGCTCGTCGGTGGGTGAGCTACTTGACGTCTACATAGACCGTCTTGTTGATCACCCGCGTATTGCGGTCACCGCCGACGCCCAGGCTGTCGGTCTGGGTGTAGGTCTGACCGGGGCGCACCGCAACTACGGACGCCTTGTCCAGCGGGGCGTTACCGATGCGGTTCACGATCACGTGGTAACCCTGCGATTCCAGCTGGCTGATGGTGTCCTGCGCGCTCCCCGGTCCAGACGGCGCTGCCTGGGTGGGTGCGGCCAGTCCGATCAGTGCGGCGGCAAAGGCGCTAGCGGCGACGGTAGCGATACCAAACTGCTTCATTTTCGAGCCTTCTTCTTTTGTTCCGTTCGGTGTCCGAGCCGTGGCATGTGTCGCGGTTCGTAGCTGCAGCTGATCTTGGAAACCTCGTGGTCAAAGGTTTTAATTCCGTTGGCAGAAATTGATTGCCTGATGGCAGGAATTCTGCTGCGGGACAGCCGATTGGCCATGTTCGGACGTCCGAATTGGCCCGCCGAGGACACTGAGGGGATGGACCTGGCGGGCCTTCGGCTGCGACAGCGCGACGGCGTTACGTGCGGTCCGACGGTTGCGGTGGTGGCTGGTGCGCTGGTGAACCCGGACGCGAATGCGCGGCTTGTCGAGCCGGCGTGGTTCGCGGCGGAGCAGGCGCGGGTGCATCGCGACATCAACCGGCTCTGGCCGAGGCGGCTGGGCACCACGCCGTGCGGGATGGCCCGGGCGGTCAACGGCTGGAGTCGGAAGCTCGGCGTCCGGTATCGGTGGCGGTTGTTCTGCGGGTCGCGGGAGTCGCTTGCCGATGTGCCGCGGGCGGCGGCCGACGGGTGGCCGATCCCGATGCTCGTCGGTCGGTTTGTCCCGCGGCATTGGGTGCTGATCGTCGGGAGCGGGGGCGGTCGGCTCGAGTGTTATGAGCCGACGTCCGGGGCGGTGCGATCCGTCGGTGTGGACAGCGTACGACGGGGTCGGTTGGTCGGGCTGGGGTATCCGCGACCGTTCGCGTTCGTCGTACCACGTTCGAACGTATGATCGAACAATGGGCGAGTTGAAGGGCATTGGGTACAACGGTCAGCCCGTTCAGCAAGCCTTCCGACGTGTCGACCCGGCGATTACAGTGATGGTCGACCTGGCCGCGGTCTTCCCGCGCGAGCCACACGCCGTCGGCGGTTACAACCCGGCAGGTCTGCAGATGCACGCGGTGGTCGAGGGCCGGCTATCGTGCTGGGGGCTGTGCGAGCAGGGCTACTGGTGGGGATGGGTGACCTACGAGATCACCTACGGCGCTCGCCGGAAGGCGGTCACGCACTGGATCCCCGCGTGGACGCTCAAGCCCAAGACGGAATAGCGAACGCCGGCGACTGGTCGCGGGTGGTCGCGTCGACGACAGCCGACAGGACTCACGGTCCTTCGCTGTTCTTGGGGGGTTGTCGGGCTCTGTTGGTGACTCTGGTGGTTGGGGGTGTGGTGCGGCCTCGTCGGAGTCTTCAGGGTCGGGTGGGTCGTCGGGTTCGTCGGGCAGGAGGTATTTCTCGGGGTGGTGGTAGTTGTTGACCCGGGTCTGGCCCGTGTCGAGCTCGGGTGGGGGTAGCCATTCGACGCGGCCGTCGGGTCGGATGCGGGTGCGCCAGCCGCCGTCGGTGACCAGTCGGTTGTGTGGGCCGCAGGCCAATGTGAGCCCGTCGATGTCGGTGCCCCCGCCGGCGGCCCAGTCTTGGGCGGCGTGGTGGACCTGCGCCCAGGACGCCGGTGCGGTGCAGCCGGGTTTGGTGCAGCCCCGGTCGCGGGCGTGCAACACGATGCGCTGCCCCGGTGTGGCCAAGCGTTTGGCCCGCCCGACATACATCGGCACCTCCCGATGGTCCTCGTACACGACGAGGTAGTGCTCGCTGGTGGCGGCCATGGCGATCAGGTCGGCCATCGGCAGCAGGGTGCCGCCGCCGGTGACGGCGAACCCCGCCAACGACCGCAACTCTTTGAGCGTGGTGGAAACGACGATCGTGGTGGGCAGCCCATGGTGCTGGCCCAGTTGTCCCGACGCGAGCAGGGCGCGGCCCATGGCGGTCAGGGCGTCGTGGTTGCGTTGTCCGGTGCAGCGGGCGTCGTTGACGAAATGCTCATCTGTGGGTGGTCCGTCGATGCACGGGTCCGGGTCGTCGGGGTTGCACATGCCCGGGGCGGCCAGTTTGGCCAGCACCGCATCCAGGGTGGCGCGCGCCTCGGGGGTCAACCGTCCGCGCACCGCGCTCATCCCGTCGGCACCTTGCGGGCCGATCTCGATGTAGCGTTTGCGGATCCGCTCACGCTCGGCCTCCTCGGGTGGTGCGCCGTCCTCGTCGAGTAGCGCCATCAACCGATCGGCGACCTTGCGTAATTCCTCGGGGCGCAGCCCGGCCCCGGTGCGGGCCAGATCGGCCTCGGCCAACTCACGGGCCTGATAGTTCACCGACATCGGCAGCTGGTCGAAAAACCGCTCGATCAACGCCACCTGCTCGACCCCCAACGCCCCCCGCGCCTGGGCCGCCGCCGTGTTCTCCAACACCGGGGCCAACGGTTCACCGGTCAACGCGCGGCGCGGGCCCAGCACCGCCGCCGACGCAATGCGCCGCTTGGCCTCCTTATACGAGGTCTGCAACGCCGTGGCGATCGCCTCTGGCCACGAACACGCCCCCACCACCCGCGGGTCGGCCGAGGTTTGCAGGCCGGCGATCACGGCATGATCGACCACCGGAAGGCGCCGGCGCACCCGCTCACACCGAAACAACACCTCCACCAACTCACCGGACCCCAACCCGTCCGGCGAGGCGTCGACAAGCTCATCCAGGGCGGAATCCAACGCATCAAGAGCCTTCACCACCCGCTCCCGACCGCACACCCCGCCCGCGCTCATGGCTAGGAAGCCGCCTGACCGAGACGACGCTGCGCCTCTCCTTGTGAGATGCGCAGGCGTCTGGCCACATCCCGCGGCGTCGCCCCGCGGTCGAGAAGCAGTCGGCCGAACAACCGTTGTTCGAGCGCCGCCATCTGGTTGTCGAGCTTGTCGAGCTGCTCGATCAGCGCGTACAGCTCGGTGCGCGTCAACCCGCCGAGCCGGCACGTCGCGAGCTCCCGGGAGAGCGAGTCCAACTCTGTGAGCACGTCGGAGATGTGATTCGAACGCATGTACGAAGCCTAGCGCTGGGGTCCGACAAGCCAGGGGAAGTTCGGCAGGCGGCAGAAGCGCCGAACTAAACCCGAAGGAATTAATCGGACCACAGTCCGGTTACCGATGGCATGCCTGCCATCACCGCCGACACGCTCACCCTGCCCCGCATCGCCGCGGCCGGACCGTCCGACACCGATCGGCCCGTCCGGTCGATCACCACTGGACCCCGCGGATTCGAGGGCGAGGGCTTCCCCGTCGTCCGCGCGTTCGCCGGCGTCTCCGCCGCCGATCTCGATCCGTTCGTCCACATGGATCAGATGGGCGAAGTCGAGTACGAACCCGGCGAACCGCGCGGCACCGACTGGCATCCGCACCGCGGCTTCGAAACCGTCACATACATGATCGACGGACGCTTCGCCCACCAGGACTCCCACGGCGGCGGCGGCCTGATCACCGACGGCGCCACCCAGTGGATGACTGCGGGCTCGGGCATCCTGCACATCGAGACCCCGCCGACCGAGTTGGTCGAGAGCGGCGGCGTGTTCCACGGCGTCCAGTTGTGGGTCAACCTGCCCCGCAAGGACAAGTTCGCCTCACCCCGATACCAAGCGATCGAGGGGAACGAGGTGAAACTGTTGTCTTCCGACGACGGCGGCACCCTCGTGCGGATCATCGCCGGCGACGTCGACGGGCACACCGGCCCCGGCGCGACGCACACCCCGATCACGTTGGCGCATGCGACGATTCAGCCAGGCGCTCGACTCGACCTGCCCTGGCGGCGCGACTTCAACGCACTTGTCTACGTGCTGTCCGGCCGCGGGACGGTCGGGCCCGCCGCCCATCCGATCCAGCAGGGACAGCTCGCGGTGCTTGGACCCGGCGACCGGATCCGCGTCGACGCTCAGCGGAATCAGGACGCGCACCGACCCGCACTCGAAGTGCTGATCCTCGGCGGCCGGCCGATCCGCGAACCCGTGTTTCAGTACGGCCCGTTCGTGATGAACAGCAAGTCCGAACTGGTCCAGGCGCTCGAGGACTACCAGGCCGGCAAGTTCGGCACTATCCCGCCGAATGCGCTTATGCCGCACCGTCCTTAGCCGCTGTCCGCCGCGCCTCGGGCTTCGGGTACAGCAGGTTCAGCGCGCCGAGATGCGCCGCGACCGTCACCAGCGGCAGGGCCGCCGAGACCGCGAGCTCGTCGTCGGTGGTTTCGTCGCGCAGGGCCGTCACGAAGTCGTCACTGAGCCGCGGTAGCGAGCGCGGCGCTCCGCCAGTGGCTCTTGCGCAGATGGCCTCCGCGTGCGTTTCGAGCACCTCCCTGGTCTTCGAGTAGACCCCGTGCGGCGGGGGGACGACGTCGGCGATCAACTCCGCGGCGGCGCGCAGCCTGACCGCCCGGTTCGCCGACCGCACCGCAGGTCCGCGGATATCGGTGGGACCACTGCTCTCCGAAAGGAACTGTCGCACCGCGTCGTCCACGGTCCGCGTCGCTCGCAACGCCTCCTGGCTCAGCGCGATCACCCGGTTCGTGGCCTGTTCCGACGCACCGCGGGTCACCCGCAGCACCGCCTCCCTCAGGAACGTCGCACCGACGGCGAACGCGTCGTCGATGGCCCGCCCCAACCGATTACGCGAACCGCGCGGCCACAACAGCAGCGAAACCATGATGCCCACGAGCGCTCCGACGGCCACGTCCTCGACGCGGATCAGCCCGACGCTCCAACCGGTCGGCGCGATCAGGTTGAAGATGATCAACACCATCATCGTGAACGCGGCCTGTCCGGCGATGAACGACGCCACCTCCGGCACGAACGCCGAACCGAATGCCACCACCGGCAGCAGCATCCACATCACGACCGGATCGACGCCGACCAGTTCGATCAGCCCGACGCCCAACAGAAATCCGATCGCGGTGCCCGCGACGGCGCGCAACACCCGCGTGCCGGTGGTCAGCGCGCTGCTGCGCAGCACCGACATCGCGCCGAGTACGACCCAGAAGCCGTGCTCGAGCGGGAACAGATGGGTGACGGCGATGGCCAGCGCCAAACCCAGACCCGTGCGAATGCTGTTGCGCAGCACCACCGCCCGGGTGGCGAAGAACCCGCTGGTGATGGCGGCGACGGCCGTGGTCTCCGGCATCACCCAATCCGCGGTGCCGGTCTTGGGCAGCCCGCGGCCCAGCACGCGCGCCAACACCGGGCGGGCGTCGGCCGCCGCGGCGTTGCGAATGACGCGGCCGGTCACCCCGACCGTGGCCGAAAACGTGCGTCGTCCCAACAACTTCCGGCCCACTTCGATGGCGTCCGCGTCATCGGGCGATGCGAGGATCTCGACAATGTCTTCGCGATAGCGACCCTGGGCGATCGCGCGCAGTTCGGTCAGCGCCTCGTCGAGATCGGCCGAGCGGGCTCGACGGGCCGCGACGTCGGAGATCTGCAGTACGGCGGCCGAATCGCGCAGCACCCGGATCAGCGGGTCCTTCATGTCGGCGAGGAACCGCCCGGTGTCGTCCGAGATTCGGTCGGACAGCCACCCGAGATCGTCGACCACCCGGACCAGCGCGCGGCTGCCAGCGGTCAAGGCGACTGGGCGGTAGTCGGCGCCCAGAAACGTCTCCCACAGGTTGTTCATCGCCCGGGTCACGTTCTTGGCGGGCGTGGTGCCCTGCAGACAGTCGGCGAGGCGGTCGCATACCCGCGCGGCGCCACTGCGCAACTCGTCGTGGTGGCGAGGCGGCAGCAGGAACAGCGCGGCGGGCACGCAGAACACGAGCGCGATGAGCCAGCCGAGAAGCCGATCGGGGATGGGGCCCACCGGGGTACAGGCGGGCAGCACGAACGTCAGCAGCGTCGCACGTTGGCCGGAGGCGATGATCTCGCTGAGCACTCCCGAGAACGTCACCACCACCCCGAGTACGAACATCGCCGCGACGCTCAGCCACGGATGCGGAGCGACCAGGGTGCCGAGCGTGATCAGGATGGCGCCGTTGATCGCCAGCCCCAGATACGCCAGCGCGCGAGCCGGCCGGTTGCCCGGAAAGTCGACCATGATCAGCAGCGAGACCGAGCCGAAGATCGTGATCATCGGTGTCTGGGTTCCGCCGCCGACCGCGAAGCTCACTGCGGCGGCGATCGGCACCACGATCGCGGCCCGGATCGCGCGCCGCAGCGCGTCCAGTTCGGGATCGCGCCGCCGCAGCCGGTTTTCGGCGCGGCGCAGCAGCGGAGCGACGACTTCAGAGAGCGACAACCCCGCCGCCCGCGCTACTCGGCGTCGGGAACCGACGCGAACCGGCCGTCGTCGAGGGCCTGGCGTAGCTGTGCGGAGATCCACTGCAATCCGTCTGGGTCGGGCGTCAACTTCGTCTGCTCGTACCCGATGAAGACGTACACGGCGGATTCAGCGAAAAGCTGTGCCTGGCGTTTGTTCTCCAGGATCTCGAACGCCGATTCGTAGAGGATGTCGAAGCGCTGCTGGTCGACTGCCACCTGCACCTCGTGCACGTGCGGGTCCAGCGCGCTCCACACGCGGATCGCGGCTTCCGCGCTGTGGGGCAGATCCAGCCCGGTCTGGAACAGGGCGTCGATGCGGCGGCGCGGGTCCGGCTCACTGCGGACGGCCTCGATCACCCGCACCGTGCGCTCTTGCGTCCAGTGCGAGAGCAGCTCCCTGGTGTAGGCGGGCCAATTCGGGAAGTAGTGGTAGAACGAGCCGGTCGTCACGCCGAGGCGTTGACAGACCTCCGCCAGTTTCAGGCCGCCGTACCCCATGTCGGACAGAATCTCGATACCCACATCGAAGTAACCGTCCCGCGACACGACGCTCCCCATTACCTGGACATTAGTTCCAAGAGGTGCTGATTCTCTACGTCGGATTTCTCGGCGATCAAATCTCGTGATTTGCTGACAAACGGCTGGTCGGGGCGGCGCCAGGAGCTGATGTCTGAAGCACCAGGTGACGTGTGGCACAATTTGACCGTGCCGCATACGGCGAGTAGGGGTCCGGGTCGTCCACCCGCAGCGAAGGCTGCGGAGACACGTGAGCGCATCATAGGGGCTGCGCGCGAGGTTTTCAGCGAACTCGGATATGACGCCGCGACCTTCCAGGCGATCGCGATTCGGGCGGATCTGACGCGGCCGGCGATCAACCACTACTTCTCCAACAAGCAGGTGTTGTGGCGCGAGGTCGTGCAGCAGACCAACGCCGCGATAGTTAGCGCGGGCCGGGCACGCGCGGAGGACGAGACGAACCTGCTCGCCAGGCTGTCGGCGTACTTCACCGCGGCGATGCAGGCCGAGTCCGAAGATCGTTCGGCCGCAGCCTTTTTGGTGACGTCGGTGCTCGAGGCCCAGCGCCACCCGGAGCTTGCCGACGAGGAGCACGACTCGCTGCGGCATTCCCGCGAATTCGTGGCCTGGGCGGTCAGCGAGGCCATCCAGCGCGGCGAGCTCACCACCGATACCGAGGTCGAATCGCTGGTCGAGATGCTCGTCGCGGTGATGTGGGGCATGGGCTTCTACGCCGGCTTCGTCGGCAGCCACGACGAGCTCAAGGCCGTGGTGCGGCAGTTCGAGCTGCTGATGTCGAACAATCTCTGGCGCCTTCAGTCCTGACGGGTGACCTGCCCCACAGCTCGATAGTCTGCCTAAGTTCTTCCGGCTACCATGGCGTTCGATGAGTTCGCTGCGCACTGAAGACGACACCTGGGACATCGCGACCAGCGTTGGGACGACCGCGGTCATGGTGGCGGCCGCCCGCGCCGCCGAAACCGATCGGGACGACGCGCTGATCCGCGATCCCTTCGCGAAGGTGCTGGTGGCGGGCACCGGCGGCGGTGCCTGGGACGTGATGACGGACCCTGGCACCCGCGCGAAGGTCGACGAGGCGGATCCCGACGTCGCCGCGATCTTCGAGCACATGGGGAACTACCAGGCGGTGCGGACGCACTTCTTCGACGCCTACTTCACCGACGCCGTCGGCGCGGGCATCCGGCAGATCGTCATCCTGGCGTCGGGGCTGGACTCGCGCGCGTACCGGCTCGACTGGCCCGCGG
>NZ_LZMD01000074.1 GCF_001668575.1 Mycobacterium sp. 1164985.4 | reverse complement strand
GCGGGAGGGACCGCACTGGGCCCCCCGGTGCCACTCCCCCGGCCGCCCCCGGCGCGGCATCGCCGGTGTCCAACCCGCCGTCCGCAGTGACGGCTCCGGCCGCCCCGCAGTTCCCGAGCGCGACCGCGCTGGGAACCCAGCCGGGCCTGCCGGGTTAGGCCCGTCCCCCGGGCGAAGCCTGGCGCCCGGGGGACGTCCCAAACTCTGGCCGCGGCACGGGTCTCGTTATCCTGAGCCCCATGCTCATCGCCGCGGTTCTCTGTCTGTGCGCAGCCGGCGCCACCGCCGCGATCGGCGCCTGGCTGCTGCGCCGCCCGCATTCGGGCGATCCCGTGCGGACCGTGTTGCGGTCGGTGGCGCCCACCCAACTGGCGGCGGCCGCGATGCTCGCGGCAGGCGGTGCGGTGGCGCTGGTCGCCGACCCCGGCACCGCCGTCGTCGCACTGGCGGTGTGCGTGATCGGGGCGCCCCGGGCACGGTGACCCGGAAACCGTTGACTATCGCGTCGGTGGCCTCGGCGGCGGGGACCACCTGGTCGATGCTGGTGGTGACGGCCAGCGACACCAGGTATTTGTCCGGCCCTGCGGTGGCGATGACGTGGCGCCGCGAGGTGTTCAGCGTCATGTTGTTCTCGCGGTAGGTGCCCTCGATCAGCGCCGACGGCATACCACCGAAGTCGGCGAACGATGCGTCGGTACTGCGCCAGGCGGGCAGCTTCTGGCTGTCGATGAAGCCGTGGCTGATCGCCTCTTTGGGGTCGAAGTCCCCGACGAGCTTGTACACCACGACCTGGGCGTTGGAGGTGTACAGCCCGTTACCGCCGACCCGGTCCGCGATGACGGCGAACGCGTCGGGCACGTTCGGGTCGGGGACGTGCGCCCAGCCGCGCGGCATCGGCAGCACGATGTTGAGGGCCTTGAAGTCGCGGCTGTTCTGCGGCTCGAGCTGCACGCCCTTGTCGGCGAAGAACTCGGTGAGGGTGCCCGAGGTGGCGGGCACGATCGTCGCGACCGGCGGCGCGGGGACGGGTTGGGCGACCAGACCAGGCGATGCGGCTGCGGGCGCCCCCGCCACGGTGCCGGCGGGTGCGGGCGCTGCGACCCCCGCCTGCGCCGGCGCCGCAATACCGGCCGGAGCGGTGGCCGAACTCACACCCTGCTGGGTGAGGCGCTGTGCGTTCGGAGCGACGGTGACGGTCTGCGTGACCGTGGCGGGCGCGGGTTGCGGCGGTTGCGGAGCGAGAGGTTCGGCCGATGCGGTCGTGCCCGCGAAGCCGAGGACGCCGGCGGTGGCGGCGGCCACACCTGCGGCCAGAATCCGCCAGCGAGGGGCGATCTCGATCATCTGCGTCGGTCCTTCCGAACAACACGGGGAGGGTCAGGCGCTGACTGTATCGACCGGCGAACCACGGCCACCACCGTCGGAATCGACCTGCAACCGTGTTCTGACTTCCCCGCAATGGAACCGAGACCGACCCGTGGCCGAAGAACCGCGGATAGGCGTGCTTATACCCTGTTCACGTGACAGAAGCGCCGACCACAGACACCCCGCAGCACCGCTACACCGCGGAGCTGGCCGGGCAGATCGAGCGCACCTGGCAGCAGCGGTGGGCCGACGCGGGGACCTTCAACGTGCCGAACCCCGTGGGGTCGCTGGCGCCGACCGACGGTTCCCCGGTGCCCGCCGACAAGATGTTCGTCCAGGACATGTTCCCGTATCCCTCGGGCGAGGGCTTGCACGTCGGGCACCCGCTGGGTTACATCGCGACCGACGTCTACGCCAGGTATTTCCGCATGACCGGTCGCAACGTGTTGCACGCCTTGGGGTTTGACGCGTTCGGGCTGCCCGCGGAGCAGTACGCCATCCAGACCGGGACGCATCCGCGTATCCGGACCGAGGCCAACATCGTCAACTTCAAGCGTCAGCTGGGGCGGCTGGGCTTCGGGCACGACCCTCGACGCAGCTTCGCCACCACCGACGTCGACTACTACAAGTGGACGCAGTGGATCTTCCTGCAGATCTACAACGCGTGGTTCGATCGGGACGCGCAGAAGGCCAGGCCAATCGCGGAGTTGATCGAGCAGCTCGAATCCGGGGCCCGCGCACTCGACGACGGCCGGGCCTGGTCGGAGCTCTCGAAGTCCGAGCGGGCCGACGTCATCGACTCCTACCGGTTGGTCTACCGGGCCGACTCGCTGGTGAACTGGTGTCCGGGGTTGGGGACGGTGCTGGCCAACGAGGAGGTGACCTCCGATGGCCGCAGCGAACGCGGCAACTTCCCGGTGTTCCGGAAACGGTTGCGGCAGTGGATGATGCGCATCACCGAATACTCCGACCGCCTGCTCGACGATCTCGAACTGCTGGACTGGCCGGAGAAGGTCAAGACCATGCAGCGCAACTGGATCGGACGCTCGACCGGCGCGGCAGTCCTGTTCAATACCGACGCCGGCGACATCGAGGTGTTCACCACCCGGCCGGACACGCTGTTCGGCGCGACATACATGGTGCTGGCGCCCGAGCACGAACTCGTCGACAGCCTGATTGCCGATGTGTGGCCCGCCGATGTCGACGAGCGCTGGACCTACGGCGCGGCGACGCCGGCCGAGGCCGTGGCCGCCTACCGTTCGGCGATCGCGGCAAAGTCTGACCTGGAGCGTCAGGAGAGCAAAACCAAGACCGGCGTGTTCGTCGGCGCGTACGCGACGAATCCGGCGAACGGACAACGTGTCCCGGTGTTCATCGCCGACTATGTGCTGCTGGGATACGGCACCGGGGCCATCATGGCCGTGCCCGGACACGATCAGCGCGACTGGGAGTTCGCCAACGAGTTCGGCCTACCCATTGTGGAAGTCGTTTCCGGAGGCGATATCTCGGAAGCTGCATACACCGGCGACGGCGAGATCGTGAACTCCGACTACCTCAACGGGCTGAGCATCGCGTCGGCCAAGGAGGCGATCACGACTCGCCTGGCGGAAGAGGGCCGTGCCCAGCCGCGCGTCGAATACAAGCTGCGCGACTGGCTTTTCGCGCGGCAACGGTATTGGGGCGAACCGTTCCCCATCGTCTACGACGCCGACGGCCGCGCGCATCCGCTGCCGGAGTCGGCACTGCCGGTCGAGCTGCCCGACGTTCCCGACTACTCGCCGGTGCTGTTCGACCCCGACGACGCCGACAGCGAACCGTCACCGCCGCTGGGCAAGGCCACGTCGTGGGTGAACGTGGAGCTGGACCTCGGCGACGGGCTCAAGTCCTACACCCGCGACACCAACGTCATGCCGCAGTGGGCCGCGAGCTCATGGTACGAGCTGCGCTACACCGACCCGCACAATCCGGACGAGATGTGCGCCAAGGAGAACGAGGCCTACTGGATGGGGCCGCGTCCGGACGAACACGGCGCGCAGGATCCCGGCGGTGTCGACCTGTACGTCGGCGGTGTCGAGCACGCGGTGTTGCACCTGCTGTACTGCCGGTTCTGGCACAAGGTGCTCCACGACCTCGGGCACGTCAGTTCCCGCGAGCCGTACCGCAGGCTGGTGAACCAGGGCTACATCCAGGCGTTCGCGTACACCGACTCGCGCGGTGCGTACGTCCCCGCGGCGGAAGTCGTTGAGCGGGAAGGCAAGTTCTACTGGCGCCCGTCCAATGTCGCCGACGGGTCGGCTCCGGGTCCCGACGGTGAGATCGAGGTGTTCCAGGAGTTCGGAAAGATCGGCAAGAGCCTGAAGAACTCGGTGTCGCCCGACGAGATCTGCGACAACTACGGCGCCGACACCCTGCGGGTGTACGAGATGTCGATGGGCCCGCTGGAGGCGTCGCGGCCGTGGGCCACCAAGGATGTCGTCGGCGCACACCGGTTCCTGCAGCGGGTGTGGCGCCTGGTGGTCGACGAGGAGACCGGCGACATCCGCGTCGTCGAACACGAAGCCATCGATGACCAGACGCTGAAGTTGTTGCACCGCACCATCGCCGGCGTGTCCGACGACTACACGAACCTGCGCAACAACACCGCGGCGGCCAAACTCATCGAGTACACGAATCATCTGACCAAGCAGGGCGTGACGGCCCGTGCGGCGTTGGAGCCGCTGGTGTTGATGGTCGCGCCGCTCGCCCCGCATCTGGCGGAGGAACTGTGGCGACGACTGGGCCACGACCAGACGCTGGCGCACGGTCCGTTCCCGGTGGCCGACCCGCAGTACCTCGTCGAGGACACCGTCGAATACCCCGTGCAGGTGAACGGGAAGGTGCGCGGACGGGTGACGGTCGCAGCGGACGCGGACGCGGACACGCTCGAAGCGGCCGCGTTGGCCGACGAGAAGGTGCAGGCGTTCATCAACGGCGCAACACCGAAGAAGGTGATCGTGGTGGCGGGCCGCCTGGTCAACATCGTCGTGTGACTTGTGATTTCGGTGCGCTACCCGTCGCTGAGCGATCGATTGCGCACCCAAATCGCTCGGCGGGGAACCGGTACGAGTCTCGCGTGCGTCCAACCATGCGTGCTTCCGGAGTATTTGCGCGTCCAGGACGGTGTCGTGACGTCCGCTCAGGCTAGACAGGCGGGTCTCAGCGATCAGTCGGTACAGCGCCGGGTGCGGGCCGGCCAATGGAGGCGGTGCGCGAAAGGTGTGTACTTCGTGGACGACCGCGAGTTCACCGATGCTGCGCGGGTGCGCGCGGGAGTCTGGGGCTACGGCGAGATTGCGGTCGCCAGTGGCCTTACCGCGGCGTGGTGGCACGGGCTGACGCACTTCGCGCCGGACATCGTCGACGTCACAGTGGGGCGGACCGCCACCGGACGCTGCCACAGCGGTACTCGGCTACGGCGGCGCAACCTCGACCCGAGAGATGTCGTCGAAGTGCGTCGCCTGCGCGCCACTGCGAAGCCGTTGACGGTGCTCGAAGCGGCGACGCAGCGCCGGGACGGGGCCAAGCTGATGGACAGTGCTCTGCAGCGACACGTTGACCTGCGCGCTCTGTGGCGTACTCAACTTCGGAACAAGGGTCGCTACGGATCACCTGCCGCGCGAATCCTGTTGCAAGCAGCCGCCGATGACGCGCGCTCCGCCGCCGAACGGCTGCTCATCAAACTATTGCGGGAGGCGGGGATTACTGGATGGAAGGCGAACTTTCCCCTCGGCGGCTATAAGGTCGACGTGGCTTTCCCGGGCGCCAAGATCGCGCTGGAGACCGACGGCTGGGCCTTTCACTCAGACGCCGACGCCTTCCAGATCGACCGAAAGCGGCAGAATGCGATAGCGCTGCTCGGCTGGCAGGTGCTGCGCTTCACCTGGCTGGACCTGACCGTCTATCCCGAGCGAGTAAGCACCACGATCTGCGAGGCACTTCGGTGCGCTACGAGTCGCTGAGCGATCGGTAGTGCACCGAAATCGCTACTTGCGGGGGCGGACGACGACCTCGTGCACGTGAGCGTCCTGCGGTGTGTGCACCGCGTCGGCGATGACCTTCGCCACGCTTTCCGGGCTCAGGAACCGCGACGGGTCGTACTCGCCGCCTTCGTAGGCGACCAGCCCCTCCTGCATCTCGGTGGCGATCCGCCCCGGATGCACCGACGTCACCCGCAGCGACGCTTCGTCGTTGCGCAGCGAGTCGGCGAACGACCGCAGCGCGAACTTGCTTGCCGAATACGACGCCAGCCCGGGCGAGGCGTTGATACCCGACCCCGAGTTGACGAACAGCACGTGTCCGCGCGCAGCCCGCAACGCAGGCAGCAGCGCGAGCGTAAGCGCCACCGCCCCAATGACATTGACCTCCATGGTGGTGCGCCATTCGTCGACGGTCGACTCGGCGACCCGCCCCGGGAACGCCATACCCGCGTTGTGTATCAGCACATCCAGCTCGACGATCGGCTCGACCGCGGCCTCGATGCCCGAGACATCGGACAGGTCGATCGGCCACGTCGTCGCGCCGAACTCCGCGGCCACCTCGTCGAGCGCGGCCGACGGTCGCCCCGCCAGGAACAACGTGTGACTGTCGGCGAGCGCACGCGCAATCGCCGTACCGAGCCCTCGCGAGGCGCCCGTGATCATCGCGGTCGGCATGTCGAAACCCTACCGACCTGCGTATCGCGGCGAACCGTCGCATCATGGACTCGATGCCCATCGACCACAGCTTCGCCCCGACCCAGCTCGCGGCCCGCGCCGCATACCTGCTGCGGGGCAATGACCTGGGCACCATGACCACCGCCGCTCCGCTGCTGTACCCGCACATGTGGAGCTGGGACGCGGCGTTCGTGGCGATCGGGTTGGCCCCGCTGAGCGTCGAGCGCTCTGTCGTCGAACTCGACACGCTGCTCTCGGCGCAGTGGACCAACGGGATGATCCCGCACATCGTGTTCGCCAACGGCGTCGACGGCTACTTCCCCGGCCCGGCGCGCTGGGCGACGTCCGCGCTCGCCGCGCACGCACCGCGCAACCGGCACACCTCCGGCATCACCCAGCCGCCGGTGCACGCGATCGCCGTGCAGCGCATCCTCGATCACGCCCGCACCCGCGGCCGGTCCGCCCGCGCGGTCGCCGAGGCGTTCCTCGACCGGCGCTGGTCCGACCTGGTCCGCTGGCACCGCTGGCTGGCCGAGGCCCGCGACCCCAAGGAGCGCGGCCGGGTCACGCTGTATCACGGCTGGGAGTCCGGCATGGACAACTCGCCGCGTTGGGACAGCGCCTACGCCAACGTGGTTCCGGGCAATGTCCCCGAATACCAGCGCGAGGACAACACGATCGTCACTGACGCCACCCAACGCCCCTCCGACCTCGAGTACGACCGTTACCTGTGGTTGCTCGAGGAAATGAAGTCGGCGCGATACGACGACGAATTGCTGCCCAAGGTCATGAGTTTCGCGGTCGAGGACGTATTCGTATCGGCGATCCTCGCGGTGGCCTGCGACGTGCTGGCCGAGATCGGCGAAGACTACGGCCGACCGCGTGCCGACGTCCGCGACCTCTACGCATGGGGTAAGCGGTTCCGCGAGGGAGTCATCGACGCCACCGACGGGAGATCAGGCGCCGCAAGAGATTTCGATCTCAGGACCGGCAAGTGGGTGGCCACCGAGACGGTCGCGCAGTTCGCCCCGCTGCTGTGCGGCGGGCTGCCGCACGACAGGGAACGCGCCCTGGTAAAACTCCTCGAGGGCCCGCGGTTCTGCGCGCACCCGGACCTGAAGTACGCCAGCATCCCGTCGACGTCACCGGTGTCGCGGGACTTCCGGCCGCGCGAGTACTGGCGCGGACCGGTCTGGCCGGTGATGACGTGGCTGTTCTCTTGGTGCTTCGCGCGCCGCGGCTGGGCCGAACGCGCCCGGCTGCTGCGCCAGGAAGGTCTGCGCCAGGTCAGCGACGGCACCTTCGCCGAGTACTACGAACCGTTCACCGGCGAGCCGCTGGGCAGCATGCAGCAGTCGTGGACCGCTGCCGCGGTTCTGGACTGGCTGGGGTGAAGCCGCTACTCGGCCAACCGCTCGAGCGGGTCGATGGCCCTGGTCAGCGTCTCGAGATCTTCCGGGCTCAACTTGGCCAACAGGCTGGCCAGATGCGCGCGCCGCACCTCGAGCGCCTCCTGATGTTGGGCGCGCCCCTCCGGAGTGATATCGACGAGCACCGCACGCAGGTCAGAGGGGTCGCGGGAGCGTTTGACCAGGCCCAGCTTCTCCAGCCGACGGATCGCGACGGTCGTCGTGGGCGTGCGCACGCGTTCGTGGGCGGCCAGATCCGTCATCCGCATCGGGCCCCGCTCGAGCAGGGTCAGCAGGATCGACAGCTGGGCCAGCGTGAGGTCACCGGCGTCATTGCGGCTGGTGTCGCTGCGCCGCAGGACGGAGAAAACCCGCGAGAGAACCCGCTGCAGCTCTCCTGACAGCTCCGCGACCTGCGGTTCGACGACTTCCGCCATAATTTCGGCAGTCTAACCTGTCATGCGGTGCCAGGATGCGTGACGGACGCGTTAGTTGAAAACCGCCGGATCAGAGCACCTGCGACAGGAAGCGCTGCAGGCGTTCGGTCTCGGCCGCCTCGAAGACCTTCTCCGGCGGACCGGCCTCGACCACCTTGCCGTAGTCCATGAACACCACCGCGTCCGACGTCGACCGGGCGAAGCCCATCTCGTGGGTGACCACGACCATCGTCATCCCGTCGGCCCCGAGGTCGGCGATCAGAGCGAGGATGCCCTTGACCAACTCGGGGTCCAGCGCCGACGTCGCCTCATCGAAGAACATCACCTGCGGTGCCATCGCCAACGCTCGCGCGATCGCCACCCGCTGCTGCTGACCCCCGGACAGCGTCGTCGGCCGCACGTCGGCCTTGTTGCGCAGGCCGACGCGGTCCAGTTGCGCCAGCCCCAGCTCGCGGGCCTCGTCGGCGCTGAGCCGCTTGAGCTTGCGTGGCGCGAGCGTCACGTTGTCCAGCACGCTGCGGTGCGGGAACAGGTTGAAACTCTGGAAGACCATCCCGATGCGCTGGCGCAATTGGTCGGGATTGTCGCCGAGCACCGAACGACCGTCGAGCAGGATGTCGCCGCGATCGGGTTCGTAGAGCCGGTTCAGCGTGCGCAACAGCGTGGACTTCCCCGACCCCGACGGCCCGATCACCGCCGTCGTGGTGCCCGCGGGCACGTCGATGTCCACTCCCTGCAACACGGGGTTCGGGCCGAACGCGAGATGAATATCGTTGGCGCTCAGCGACACCGGATCGAAACTCGTCGCGCTCATCAGATCATCTCCTGGGACGCGGCCACGGGAAGCGGGTCCTCCTCGGAGGGCTTTCGCCCGCGGCGCAACCGGTTGTCGATGTAGTTGACCAGATGCGTCAGCGGCACCGTCAACAGCAGGTAGAACAAGCCCGCGGCCACCAGCGGTGACAGGTTGCCGGTCTGGGCGTTGAGGTCGCGGCCCACCTGGAACAGCTCACGCTGGTTGGCCACCAGACCCAGGAAGTACACCAGCGACGAGGCCTTCAGCAGCGAGATGAACTGGTTCATCAGCGCCGGCAGCACCCGCCGCACACCCTGCGGCACCACCACTAGCCGCATCGACGAGGTGTACGAGAAGCCCAGTGCGCGTGAGGCTTCGAGCTGACCCGGTTCGACGCTCTGGATGCCGGACCGGAAGATCTCACCGACGTACGCCGCGGCCATCAACCCGAGCGCCGCAATGCCCAGCGGGTAGGGGTTGTTTCCGGTCAGCCCACCCACGACCGGGCCCACCCCAAGGCCGATCAACAGGATGATGACCACCTCGGGGAGGCCGCGGAAGATGTCGGTGTACACACGCGCGGGCCAGCGCAGCCAGCGGTGCCGGGAGATCCCCGCGACCGCCAGCAGCATTCCCAGCACCAGTCCGATGACGGCGGCGCTGACGGTCAGGATCAGGGTGTTCGGCAGGCCGGTCTTGAGCAGATCCGGAATGGCCTGGCGGTACAGGTCCCAGTTGAGGAACGCATCCTTCAGTTGCGACAGCGCCGATTTCGGTGCTGGGGGTCCGGACGGTGCCTGTTGGTTCTCGGCGGCGATCGCGTTGAAGTCCGGCAGCTGCGGCGGGGGAGCGGCCTTCGAGCCCGGCTTCCATCCCGGCGGCAGCGCGCGGGGTACCCACTCCGAGTACAGCCGCGCCCAGGTGCCGTCGGCGATCACCGCGTCCAGCCCGGAGTTCAACGCGTCGATCAGCGGCCGGTTCTGCTTGGCCACCGCCCATGCGACGAAATTGTCCAAGCTGAACGTGTTTTCGATGATCTCGGCCGGATCGCCGGGCTGCACGGTGCCCGACGCCTGTTGCGACGGTGCCACCCACGCGTCGATCTGTCGCGTTTTCAGGCTCGCGTAGACGGTGTTGTAATCGGGGTACTTGACCGGCTGCAGACCCAAGGTGTCGATGACGTAGGACTCCTGCACGGTGCCCTGCACCACGCCGATGCGCTGTCCCGGGCCCAGCTTGTCGAAGCCGGTGATCGGAGATCCGGTGGGCACGACGAGCGAAAAGTAGCCGAAGTCATAGCCGTTGGTGAAACCGACCGTGCGGCGACGAGGCTCGGTGGTGGTGATCGACGAAGACCCCACGTCGAAGCGTCGCGCCGCGACCTGGGCCAGCAGGCCGGAGAATTCGGTGCCGACGAAGTTGATCCGCAGGCCCAGTTTCTCGGCGACGGCGCGTAGCACCTCGTTGTCGAATCCGGTGAACTGCCCGGCGGAGTTGATGCAGATGCTCGGCGGCGCATCCGACAGGGTGCCGACGGTCAGGGTGCCGGGCTGGATCAACCCCAGTGCGTCGACGTTGATCGCAGACAGAGGTTCGACGCCGGGGGTGGTGTAGCGGTCTTGTTCGGGGCCGGTCGCCGCCGCGGCAAGGTTGGTCGGCAGCGCGCTGGCGCTCTCGACACCGGGTGGTGCGCACTGGTCGACGTTGGCCTGCGCGGGCCCGGCCAGGCCGACGCCGGTCATCAGCACCGCCGCGAGCGCGACGGCGGAAGTTCTGCAGAGCCGCACGAACGGGGTCATCTGTGCAACGTAACCGGCAACGGCGCGGTCACGCCGACTTGGGCTCGATCAGAACACCACCGATGAGGCGCCCGCGCCGCGCAGCACTCCCCGGCGCACCAGCTCGTTGACCATGATGCGGCCCATCGTCTCGCTGCGGGCCACACACGCGGTGCGTGCGGCCTCCTCGTCACCGCGGCCGATCGCGGCGGTCTCGTCCTCGTAGTACGGCAGCATCTCGTCGTGGTCGCTGAGGTACTGAACCCAGAACGCCCGAGGTGTGAACGCCTGCACCGACCGGATCAGCGCCGTCAACCGCGGGCCCGCGTACTCGTCGGTGATCACGGTGCGGTACTGCCAGGCCGCGTCATAGAAGGCGCGTGAGTCACGGGTGCTGCGCAAGGTGTCGGTCAACGCGCCCAGTCGGCCCACGGCGCGGTGCTCCGGATCGGCGGCGGCGCGCGCGGACGCCATGCCGGTCAGGAAGCCGTGCAGTTCGTGGTGTTCGCGCACGAACGCTTCGTCGAAGCGTTCGACGAAGGCGCCGCGGTGGTACCGGGTGGACAAGATGCCGTCGTGTTCCATCTGCACGACGGCCTCTTGAATCGGCACGCGCGACAACCCGAGTTCCTGCGCGATCTCGTTACGGTCGATCCGATCGCCCGACCGCAGTTTGCCGGTCAGGACCAGGTTCACGACGTGCGCGACCACAAGGTCTTTTTCCTTGACCCCATACTTCTTGGGCATGGCGGCGACAGTCTCTCACTAACCACGCCCCACCGGGAGGGGTTACGCCGCTTCAGCCGCCTTCATTTCGGCGGCGGTCGCGCCACCGCACCAACGCCTCGGCCTCGGACAGGTCGTAGTCGGGTCCGTTGACACCGACGGTCAGCATGGTGACCCCGAGTGAGGCCAGCGCCTCGGCCTCGCCGATCAGTTCCTCGGCCGTCTTGCCCGACACGCCGGCCGAGCGTTCGATGGCCTGCGGGTCGCGACCCACGTCGGCGCAGTGTCCGGCCAAAACCTCGGCCTTGCGCGGATATTCGCTGCTGTCGGAAAAGCTGTGCCAGATGTCGCCGTACTCCGCGACCAGGCGCAGGGTCTTCTTCTCACCGCCGCCGCCGATCAGGACGGGGATGTCGCGGGTGGGTTGCGGGTTGAGCTTGGCAAACCGCGACGTGATGCGGGGCATGGCCGCGGCCAGGTCATCGAGCCGGCTACCGGCGGTGCCGAACTCGTAACCGTACTCGTCGTAATCCTTCTGCTTCCAACCCGAACCGATGCCCAGGATCAGGCGGCCGTCGCTGATGTGGTCGACGGTGCGCGCCATGTCGGCCAGCAGTTCCGGATTGCGGTACGAGTTGCAGGTCACCAGCGCGCCGATCTCAATGCGCGACGTCTGCTCGGCCCAGGCGCCGAGCATGGTCCAGCATTCGTAGTGGGCGCCGTCGGGGTCGCCGTAGAGGGGAAAGAAGTGGTCCCAGTTGAAGGCGACGTCGACGCCGAGGTCCTCACACCGCCGGACCGCGTCGCGGATATGGCTGTACTTCGGGGAATGTTGCGGCTGCAGCTGCACGCCGATGCGGATTGGGTAGCTCACGACGTATCTGTAACCCAGATCACGCCGGGATATTCCCGTTCGCCAAAACGTCGGGCGGATTCGCCTACTCGGCGAGCACCGACCGCAGGATCTCGATCAACTTGCGCGGCTGATCGCTCTGCACCGAGTGTCCGGAGTCCTCGACGACCTGCACATCCTTGAATCCCGGTGCGCGACGGGCGAACTCGGCCGCGTCGTCGTCGTTGACGAAGAACGAGTTGGCGCCGCGCACCAACGTCGTCGTCACCTCCAAACGGGGGACGTCGTCCCACAGCCCCTCGAACCCCTCACCCTTGCGCATCTCGTCATAGCGCCAGGTCCACGTGCCGTCCTCGAGCCGGCGGGCATTGTGGAACACCCCGCGCCGCAACGACTCCCGATCGCGGTGCGGCGCCGCGGCGACCGTCTTCTGCAGCATCGCGTCGAACGAGGGGAAGATGCGGTCACCCTGCACCAGGGCGACCGTGCCCTTCTGGGCGTCGGTCATCTCGGTGTGCCGCTCGGGCGCCGACGGCGTCACGTCGACGAGCACCAGCCGTCGCACCAGATCCGGCGACTCCACGGCCAGGCGCAACGCGGTCAGCCCGCCCAACGACATTCCGACGACGAGATCGGCCTGCGGAGCCAGTGAACGCACGACGGGTTCGATCGCGACGGCGTTGCTCTTCGGCCCGTAGTCGCCGTCCTCCCGCCAGGCCGAACGGCCGTGTCCGGGCAGATCGACGGCGAGCGCCGGCTCACCGAGGCCGACGATCACGGTGTCCCAGGTGTGTGCGTTCTGACCGCCGCCGTGCAGGAACACCACCCGCGGCGACGCCTCGCCGAACTTGAGCGCGCTGATGGATCCGGAGTCGATGCGTTGGGCGCGCGGCACCGTCTCGACACCGGCCTGCCGCGCGTTCTCCTCGAGGAAGATGAACTCGTCGAGCGCTGCCAGTTCGTCGTCCGCGGATATCTCGCTCACGGGAAAAACCCTACAAAACGCGAATTGTGGAGCCCCAGCGGCGGGACTCCACAATTCGCGGTAAGAGAGTTAGCCCTCGATGAAGGTCTCGAGCTGCGCCCGGGCGATGTCGTCCGGAAGCTGCTTGGGCGGGCTCTTCATCAGATACGCCGAGGCCGCCTCGACCGGGCCGCCGATGCCGCGGTCCTTGGCGATCTTCGCCGCGCGCACGGCGTCGATGATGACGCCGGCCGAGTTCGGCGAATCCCACACCTCGAGCTTGTACTCCAGGTTCAACGGCACGTCGCCGAACGCACGGCCCTCGAGCCGGACGTAGGCCCACTTGCGGTCGTCGAGCCAGCCGACGTGATCGGACGGGCCGATGTGGACGTCCTTGGTCTTGAACTCGCGCTGCAGGTTGCTCGTCACGGCCTGGGTCTTGGAGATCTTCTTCGACTCCAGCCGCTCACGCTCGAGCATGTTGAGGAAGTCCATGTTGCCGCCGACGTTGAGCTGCATGGTGCGATCGAGTTGCACGCCGCGGTCCTCGAACAGCTTGGCCATCACGCGGTGCGTGATCGTCGCGCCGATCTGGCTCTTGATGTCGTCGCCGACGATCGGAACCCCGGCGTCGGTGAACTTCTTCGCCCACTCCGGATCGGATGCGATGAACACCGGCAGCGCGTTGACGAACGCCACCCCGGCGTCGATCGCGCACTGGGCGTAGAACTTGTCGGCCTCCTCCGAGCCCACCGGGAGGTAGGACACCAGGACGTCGACCTCGGCCTCCTTGAGGGCCTTGACGACGTCGACCGGATCGGAGTCGGAGACCTCGATGGTGTCGGCGTAGTACTTGCCGATCCCGTCGAGCGTCGGGCCGCGCTGCACGGTGACGTTCAGCGGCGGCACATCGGCGATCTTGATGGTGTTGTTCTCCGACGCGAAGATCGCCTCGGACAGGTCGAAGCCGACCTTCTTGGCGTCGACGTCGAAGGCGGCGACGAACTTGACGTCGCGCACGTGGTACGGGCCGAGGCGCACATGCATCAGGCCGGGCACGGTCGCCGTCTCGTCGGCATCGTGGTAGTACTGCACGCCCTGTACGAGCGACGATGCGCAGTTGCCCACGCCGACAATCGCGACCCGCACCTCTCCGTTGGATGACATGACGACTCTTCCCTTCGTAATCCCTGTCGTACTTGGTTCGGTTCTGCCTAGGGCTGCACTGTGTTGTCTGAGCGCCCTTGGCTCAGACGCTCCGCCGCTATCAACTCGTTGAGCCATTTCACTTCGCGCTCGCTCGACTCCAACCCGAGCTGATGGAGCTGCCGGGTGTAGCGGTCGATCGAGCTGCTAGCCCGCGCGACGGCTTCACGCAGACCCTCGCGGCGTTCCTCCACCTGACGACGACGCCCCTCCAAGATCCGCATCCGGGCCTCGGCCGGGGTGCGGTTGAAGAAGGCGAGATGGACACCGAATCCGTCGTCGGAGAAGTTCTGTGGGCCCGTGTCGGCCACCAGCTCGGAGAAGCGCTGCTTGCCCTTCTCGGTGAGCTGGTAGACGCGCCTGGCCCGACGCATCTTCGGGGTGCCGTCGGGCGCCGCGTCCTCGACGATCAGTCCGTCGTTCTGCATGCGCCGTAAGGCCGGATACAGCGATCCGTACGAAAATGCGCGGAAGGCGCCGAGCAACCCCGTCAATCGCTTGCGAAGTTCGTAGCCGTGCATCGGCGATTCCAGCAGGAGTCCCAGGATGGCCAGTTCCAGCACCGTGGGCACCCCCTCCAAAAATCGCAGATCGTCCGTTACGGCGGTCCGACACCTCGCACCATAGTATCGCGCCGATATATTCGGCGCGAACTTCGGGTGACCGTCGGGCGAACGCCCGGGCGTCAGCCGGGGTAGTGGATCTGCTTGACCCGGCCGTCGCCCGCCAGCTCGATGTAGCCGCTGCCGTAGTCGCTGGAGACGTAGATGTCGACCGCCACGGCCCCGGGCGTCGTCGGGTCGGTGCTCGGATCGATGGTCAGGTAGGTGCTGGTGACATCGTCGGGTTTGATGCCCAACGTCTCGGGCGCCCCGCGAAGCACGCCCACAACGGCCTTGGCGTCGAACTTGCTCAGGTCGACCTCGACGGCGTCGCTGGTCTTGGAGCTCGACGAGGGATCGTCCCAGCCGCCGCGGTAGGTGTAGTTCAGCTCGCGGCGCTCCTCGGTGGGATCGGGCCGGGTCAGCGACGCGTAGTCCGGATAAACGGTGAGGCGGTAGCCGTTGGTGTCGCCGAACCGCTGCTTCATCTGCTCGATGAGGCCTGTCAGCCCGCCGAGTGAGTGCAACTGCTTGGGCGGCGTGAGCACCACGGGCGTGATGCCGTCGGATTTGGCGCCCGGATCGGAGGTGAAGTTCAGCGGCGACGGGGTGTTGCCGTACAGGCCCCAGCCGATCGCGATGCCGAACACCACCAGGACTCCGGCCACCGCGAGGCGCAGCCCCCAGCCGTTGCCCGCCATCGGCAGCGATCGCGGCTTCTTCAGCGTGGGCAACTGGACCGGGGCGTTGTTGGTCTGGAGGTCGGCCACCAGCGCCTGCAACTCCCCGAGCGTGGTGGCGGTGGTCGCCGCCTTGACCCGTTCACCGTGCTCGGTCATCGACAGCTGGCCTTCGTTCAGCGCGCTGTCGAGGATCTGGCAGGTGTCGTTGCGGTCGCTGTCCTTCGCCCGCGTCCCCGATGTTTGCCGTGTCGCCACGTCGATGATCGTAGAAGTAATGATCAGCGAGCACTCAGCGGATGAGACCCTGCGAAGTCATCACGGCCAGCAGCGATCCATCACGGCCGCGCAGCGAGCCGTACGCCGATACGCCTCCGCTGGCGACCGAGCCGCGGGCCTCGAGCAGCCGCCACGAAGTGGACGGCACCAGGTGCGCGCCGGGCTGCCAGACCAGGCTGAGGTCGAGGCTCAGCAGCCATGCGTCGACGAATCCGCTGACCTTGCCCGGTGCGTCGAAGAGGTGGGCGTCGGCGTGCAGGACGTCGGCGATCTGCGGGTGGGGCAGTGGCTCCGCGGCGGTGTCGCCGTCGTCGGCGCTCACCCACAACGCGACCTCCGGGCGGCGGTCGGCGAAACGGGTGAGGCCGGCCGGATAGTCCACGCCACGGCGGTGGGCGAACCGCAGCGACGGGTACTCCTCGCCGATCCAGTCCAGCGCGGGCGCCTCGTCGGGCGTCGGCAGTGGGTTCGTGTAACGCTCGAACGGGACGGGTGCATCGACCGACGGCGGTCCCAACCAGCCGTCCGCGAACCAGCTGCTCGCACTGAGGATCGTGCGTTCGCGCTGGCGGATGGTTGCCTCGACGGCCGCGGCGGTGCGGCCGCCGCGGATGCTGCGGACCTCGAGCTCGAGCGGCCCGGGTGCACCGGCGTCGACGAATGTCACCGACAGCGACGCCGCCGCCGGCCGGCCGCTGTGCGCGAACATCGCCGCGAGCGCGAGCGCAGAGGTGTACCCGCCGAAGGCCCGGCCATCGAAGCACCATTGTTCGGGAAGCTCGCGGGTGAATCGGCTCGAGCCTTCACCGGCGGGCCCTCCGTCGAGGGCGAAGTCGCGCCCGTCCAGCATCGGAGTCTCCTGAGGTTTGCGTAGGGCCGATCGCCACTGCCGTCGGTCCAGATCAAACACCTTAGAGAGGGGCGTGACCGTGCCGTCGCGCTCCGGTAGTCGCATCGCCGACGTACTCTGGTCTTCGTGCGATTGCAGCGACAGGTGGTGGACTACGCACTTCGGCGGCGGTCCCTGCTGGCCGAGGTCTATTCGGGACGCACCGGTGTCTCGGAGGTCTGCGACGCCAATCCGTACCTGCTGCGCGCCGCCAAATTCCATGGCAAACCCAGTTCGGTGACGTGTCCGATCTGCCGCAAGGAACAGCTCACCTTGGTGTCGTGGGTATTCGGTGACCATCTTGGCCCGGTATCGGGTTCCGCGCGAACGGCCGAGGAGTTGGTTCTGCTGGCGTCCCGATACGACGAGTTCTCAGTACACGTGGTGGAGGTATGCCGCACCTGCAGCTGGAATCATCTGGTCAAGTCATACGTGCTCGGCGCGGTCCCACCCCCCAAGGGATCACCTGGCACTCGGACCGCGCGCTCTCGTGCGCGCACGGCCAGTGAATAGCGAAGGGCGCCACGACCGGTCAGTCAACGATGTCCGATCCGGACACGGGGCTGATGGCGTGAGCGCGCCGAAACCCAAGCACGCCGAGGGCGGGGACGCGCACCGCCCGGCTCCCGACGCGCCGCAGCGCCGCCCGCAGCCCGATTCGCGGACCCGCCCGCTTCCGCCCGACGATCGGCACACCTCGATCCTGCCGCCGGTGCGCGAGGCGCGACCGCCACATCTGCGCGACCCCGTCGACGTGGTCAAGGCGGCGTTGGACGGCACGCCGGCACGCAAACCGCCGTCGCCCCCCCCGCCGCCGCCCCGGCGACCCGGCGGCGGCGGATCGCCGAGCGGTCCGTCGGGACCGCGGCGCGGGCTGCCCGACCAGATCAACTGGAAGTGGGTACGACGCGGCGGCCTCATCGCGGCCGCGGTCTTCATCGTGCTGCCGATCATCACGTTCGCGATGGCGTACATGATCGTCGACGTCCCCAAACCCGGAGACATCCGCACCAACCAGGTGTCGACGATCCTGGCAAGCGACGGCAGCGAGCTGGCGAAAATCGTTCCGCCCGAGGGCAACCGCGTCGACGTCAACATCGACCAGATCCCGGTGCAGGTGCGCAACGCGGTGATGGCCGCAGAAGATCGCGACTTTTACTCGAACCCGGGCTTCTCGTTCACCGGTTTCGCCCGCGCCATCAAGAACAATCTGTTCGGCGGCGACCTCCAGGGCGGTTCGACGATCACCCAGCAGTACGTCAAGAACGCGCTCGTCGGCTCGGAGCGCTCAGGCGTCGGCGGCCTGATCCGAAAAGCCAAGGAGCTGGTCATCTCGACGAAGATGTCCGGCGAATGGTCCAAAGACCAAGTGATGCAGTCGTATCTGAACATCATCTATTTCGGTCGCGGGTCCTACGGCGTCGCCGCGGCGTCGAAGGCCTACTTCAACAAGCCGGTCGAAGACCTCACCGTTGCCGAGGGTGCCTTGCTGGCCGCCCTGATCCAGCGGCCGTCCGGGCTGGACCCGGCGGTCAACCTCGAAGGCGCAACCGCGCGGTGGAACTGGGTGCTCGACGGCATGGTCGAGATCGGCGCGCTGTCCCCGCAGGAGCGGGCGGCGCAGGTGTTCCCGGCGACCGTCCCGCCCGACCTGGCGCGCTCGCAGAACCAGACGACCGGACCGAACGGGCTCATCGAACGGCAGGTGCAGAAGGAACTGCTCGAGCTGTTCGACATCACCGAGCAGACGCTGAACACCGAGGGCCTGCAGATCACCACGACCATCGACCCGAAGGCGCAGAAGGCCGCCGAGGAGGCCGCGCAGGAATACCTCGAGGGCCAAGACCCCGACATGCGCACCGCGATCGTGTCGATCGACCCGCGCACCGGCGGGGTGAAGGCCTACTACGGCGGCAGCGACGCCAACGGATTCGACTTCGCCCAGGCCGGTCTGCCGACAGGGTCGTCGTTCAAAGTGTTCGCGTTGGTCGCCGCCCTGCAGCAGGGGATGGGCCTGGGCACCCAGGTCGACAGTTCGCCGCTGGAGGTCGACGGCATCAAGATCACCAACGTCGAGGGTGCCGGCTGCGGCACGTGCAACATCGCCGAGGCGCTCAAGCGTTCGCTGAACACCAGCTACTACCGCCTGATGCTCAAGCTGAAGAACGGCCCGCAGGACGTCGCCGAGGCCGCACACCAGGCCGGTATCGCCGAGAGCTTCCCCGGCGTCGACCACACGCTGTCCGAGGACGGCCAGGGTGGGCCGCCGAACAACGGTGTCGTTCTGGGCCAGTACCAGACTCGGGTGATCGACATGGCGTCGGCGTATGCCACGCTGGCGGCCTCGGGTGTCTACCACAAGCCGCACTTCGTGCAGAAGGTCGTCAACTCCGAGGGCGAGGTGCTGTTCGACGCGTCGCAGCAGGACAACTCGGGTGAGCAGCGGATCGAGAAGAAGGTCGCCGACAACGTGACCTCGGCGATGCAGCCGATCGCCGCGTACTCCAACGGCCATGCGCTGGCCGGCGGCCGGCCGTCGGCGGCGAAGACGGGCACCAACCAGCTCGGCGACACCGACGCCAACCGCGACGCCTGGATGGTCGGTTACACGCCGTCGCTGTCGACCGCGGTGTGGGTCGGCACCACCGAGGGCACCAAACCGCTCGAAAACAAGTGGGGTTCGCCGGTTTACGGTTCGGGTCTGCCGTCCGACATCTGGAAGGCGACCATGGACGGCGCGCTGGACGACACCGACAACGAGTCGTTCCCCAAGCCCGAGGAGATCGGCGGGTACGCGGGTGTGCCGCAGGCGCCGCCGCCACCGTCGTCGACGGAGGCCCCGCCGCCCACCCAGCCGTCGGAGACCGTCATTCAGCCGACCGTCGAGGTGGCGCCGGGCATCACGATCCCGTGGGGCCCGCCGACCACCGTTCCCGTCGCACCGCCGCCGCCTGGTGGCATCGCGCCGGGACCCGCGCCAGGACCGGCGCCGGTCGGAGCACCGCCCGCACCTGTCGGAGCACCCCCGGCGCCCGGTGCGCCGCTACCGCCTCCGTGACCGACGTGGGGGGCGAAGAGACAAGCGAGCCATCGACGGCATCGCCGGCTCCGCTGGCTGAAGACCGCCGGAGTTTCGACCAGCGCGACCTGCCGAGCCGCACGGACACCATCGGCGCCGCGTTGTCCGACGTCATCGGCGGTCCCGTCGGCAGGCACGCGCTGATCGGTAGGCAGCGGTTCCTGACGCCGCTGCGGGTCATGCTGATCATCGCGCTGGTGTTCCTCGCGCTCGGCTACTCGACGAAGGCCGCGTGCCTCCAGACCACGGGCACCGGAACCGCCGATCAGCGGGTGGCCGATTGGAGCAATCAGCGCGCGTACTTTCAGCTCTGCTATTCCGACACCGTCCCGCTGTACACCGCCGAACTGCTCAACCTCGGCAAGTTCCCGTACAAGTCGAGCTGGGTGGAGAAGGACGCCACCGGCCAACCGCATATCCAGTACGACGGCAACATCGCGGTGCGCTACATGGAGTATCCGGTGCTGACCGGCATCTACCAGTACGTGGCGATGTCGTTGGCCAAGACGTACACCGCGTTGACGAAACTCGTCTCCGTTCCGGTGATCGCCGAGGTGGTGATGTTCTTCAACATCGCGGCACTGGGATTGGCGCTGGCGTGGTTGGCGACGGTGTGGGCGACGTCGCTGCTGGCGGGGCCGCGGCGGGTCTGGGACGCGGCGTTGGTGGCGGCGTCGCCTCTGGTGATCTTTCAGATCTTCACGAATTTCGACGCGCTGGCAACGGCTTTCGCGACGGGTGCGCTGCTGGCCTGGGCGCGACGCAGACCGGTGTTGGCCGGAGTGCTGATCGGGCTCGGCGTGTCGGCCAAGCTGTATCCGTTGCTGCTGCTGGCGCCGCTGGCGGTGCTGGCGTTGCGCACCGGCAAGTTGCGGGAGATTGGCAAGACGGCGATCGCCGCGGTCGTGGCGTGGCTGGTGGTGAACCTGCCGATCATGCTGCTGTTCCCGCGGGGTTGGTCGGAGTTCTTCCGGCTCAACACCCGTCGCGGCGACGACATGGATTCGATCTACAACGTCGTCAAGTCGTTCACCGGGTGGCGGGGTTTCGATCCCGACCTGGGGTACTGGCAGCCACCGACGGTGACCAACACCGTCTCGGCGATCCTGTTCGTGTCCTGTTGCATCGCAATCGGTTACATCGCGCTGACCGCTCGCCGTCGGCCGCGGGTCGCGCAGTTGGCATTCCTGGTGGTGGCGGCGTTCCTGCTGACGAACAAGGTGTGGAGCCCGCAGTTCTCGCTGTGGCTGGTGCCGCTGGCGGTGCTCGCGTTGCCGCACCGACGAATCCTGTTGGCGTGGATGACGATCGACGCGCTGGTGTGGGTGCCGCGGATGCTGTACCTCTACGGTGATGCGAACAAGGGGTTGCCGGAGCAACCGTTCACCATCACCGTGCTGCTGCGCGACATCGCCGTCGTCGCGCTGTGCGCGTTGGTGATTCGCCAGATCTACCGCCCCGAGCTGGACCTGGTGCGCGCCCGCGGCGCGGTCGACGACCCGGCGGGCGGCGTGTTCGACCGGGCGCCGGACGCACCGCCGCGGTGGCTGCCGGACTGGCTGCGACCGGACGCGTCGAGACTGCGCACAGAGCGCGAATCCGACACGCCGCTCGCTCGAGTGTGAATCCGGCGACGCTCAACGGCCCTTTGGCGTCGCCAGATCCACAAAACGGGGCGTCAGGACGTGACCGCGAACAGCCGCCATTCCCCGGGCACGCCCCTCAGTTCGCTGGCGCCGCGATCCTCGAACGTCAGGCCGGATCCGATGACCAGGTCGCGCAACGTGCTCGACACGAGTACCTCGTTGGCACCGGCGAGCGCGCTGACCCGGGCGCCGATGTGCACGGCGATGCCGCCGATATCGTCGCCGCGGATCTCGCATTCGCCGGTGTGCAGGCCGACGCGCACTTCGAGGCCAAGCGCCTTGACGGATTCGCGAATTGCCATGGCGCAGCGGATCGCTCGCTGGGGGCCGTCGAACGTTGCAAGGAATCCGTCGCCGGAGGTATTGACCTCACGGCCGCGGAAGCGGGCCAGTTGGGCACGGACGACGGCGTCGTGAGCGTCTAGTAGCGCGCGCCAGTCGCGGTCGCCGATCTCGGCGGCGCGCCGCGTCGAGTCGACGATGTCGGTGAACAGCACGTGGCCAGCACGCGGTCGTCGGGGACGTCGGGTTGGTGCCCGGTGAGGAACCCGGCGATCTCCCGGAACGAATTCCGCCACGGCTCGACGAAGTGATACATGTTGCGGCCAGGCAGCTCGACGTACACTGCGCCCGATATATGGTCTGCCACGCCCTTTCCCATGTCGGGCGTGATCATCGGGTCATCGCTGTGCTGCAGGACGATAGTTGGTACCCGAACGGTCGAAAGTACCGGCCGCACATCCATTTCGGCCACAAGAGGGAGCATCAGGGCCACTGTCCAAGGACTCGCGGCCAGGCGTTCCTCTCGCGCCCAGGTCTTGCGGATCTCGTCGTTCCACGGCATGTCCGGATTGAGTACATGGTGGAACTCGCCGGTTCCCCACATCGCCGTCATGGCAGCGAGGACTTCCCCGGGATTTAGCCCAACGCGTTCGGAAAGTGGGATCGCATAGCTCTCGAGTAAGACGAGGGCGGTTGTCCGGAAGGGGTGTGTTGCGGCGAACAGCGCCGCTGGCGCGAACGCGCCGTCGGCCGCAACGAGCACCGCCTCCGAACTGCCGAGGTCGTCCAATACTGCGGTGATGCTGTCAGCCCATTGCTCCAACGTCGGCAGTGCACGTGCACCAGACGCGACGGGGTCGGACGCTCCGGTTCCCAGCTGGTCGAAGAAGATGAGCCGTCCGAGTGAAGTCATCGCCTCGATCCAGCCTTGCATGGACGGGAGCTCGGGAATGACCTCACAGCAGGTGAACCAGTTCGGTACGAACACTATGTCGCGATCGCCCGGCGCCGAGGCTCGATAGGCGACGCGCAAGTCCCCGTTCAACGCGTAGCGCGTCTCGGAGAACATGGGGGAAGTGTAGGACGGGCGAACAGCACGATTTCGCAGATCAGCGGGCTTTCCTGTAACCTGGGCCGGTTGCCGACGCAGGCGACCCTCCTGTCACGGATAGTCCGTGGCCGATCAGACCGTAGGAGGTGATGAGGTCTTCATGCGTCCATACGAAATCATGATCATTCTCGACCCCACCCTTGACGAGCGCACCGTGTCGCCGTCGCTGGAAACATTCCTCAACGTCATCCGCAAGGACGGCGGCAGTGTCGACAAGGTCGACATCTGGGGCCGGCGCCGGTTGGCATACGAGATCGCCAAGCACGCCGAGGGCATCTACGCCGTCATCGATGTGAAGGCAGAGCCCGCCACCGTGACCGAGCTGGACCGTCAGCTCAACCTGAACGAGTCCGTGCTGCGGACCAAGGTCATGCGGACGGACAAGCACTAGTCCCGAAGAACAGGCTGTACGCGTCGGAGCGCTTCCGTAGGCTCGCCTGCGACCGCTCGCTGACTTGAACACCGCCAGCGATGAGCGCTTGCGCGAAGAGCCGAAGACCGAACCAGGAGGACATCGTGGCTGGTGACACCATCATCACCGTCGTCGGAAACCTGACCGCCGATCCCGAACTGCGGTTCACGCCGTCGGGTGCGGCCGTCGCCAACTTCACCGTGGCGTCCACACCTCGTATCTACGACCGCCAGACCGGCGAGTGGAAAGACGGCGAGGCGTTGTTCCTGCGCTGCAACATCTGGCGTGAGGCCGCCGAGAACGTGGCCGAAAGCCTCACTCGCGGTTCGCGGGTGATCGTGCAGGGCAGGCTCAAACAGCGTTCGTTCGAAACCCGCGAGGGCGAGAAGCGCACCGTGGTCGAGCTCGAGGTCGATGAGATCGGCCCGTCGCTGCGATACGCGACCGCCAAGGTGAACAAGGCGAGCCGCAGCGGCGGCGGCGGTGGCGGCTTCGGCGGTGGCGGCGGCGGAGGTTCGCGCCCCGCCGAGCAGCCCAAGGACGACCCGTGGGGCAGTGCCCCGGCGTCGGGCTCGTTCTCCGGAGCCGACGACGAGCCACCCTTCTGATCCACAACCGATCAACGAAGTAGTAAGAAAGAGAAAGACACATGGCCAAGGCCACCAAGCGTCGGCCGGCTCCCGAGAAGCCGGTCAAGACCCGCAAGTGCGTGTTCTGCTCCAAGAAGGGGCAGGCCATCGATTACAAGGACACGGCGCTGCTGCGCACGTACATCAGCGAGCGCGGCAAGATCCGTGCCCGCCGCGTCACCGGCAACTGCGTTCAGCACCAGCGTGATATCGCGATCGCCGTGAAGAACGCGCGTGAGGTTGCGCTGCTGCCGTTCACGTCGTCGACGCGATAGGGAGGACAGGAAGATGAAACTGATTCTCACCGCCGACGTCGAACATCTCGGCGAGCAGGGCGACATCGTCGAGGTAAAGGACGGCTACGCCCGTAACTACCTGGTGCCGCGGCGCCTGGCCGTCGTCGCGTCCCGCGGCGCGGAGCGCCAGGCCGAGGAGATTCGCCGCGCCCGCGAGCAGAAGGCCATCCAGGGCCGCGAACATGCCGTCGAGCTCAAGACCGCGATCGAGAACCTCGATTCGGTGCAGGTGGCCGTGAAGGCCGCGGCCGACAGCGGCAAGCTGTTCGGCTCGGTGACAACGGCCGACGTGGTTGCAGCCATCAAGAGCGCCGGCGGCCCGAACCTGGACAAGCGCACCGTCCAGTTGCCGAAGGCACACATCAAGACGACCGGCACGCATCCGGTCGCGGTGCGGCTCCATCCGGAGATCGCCGCGACGGTTTCGCTGGAAGTCGTCGCCGCAAAGTAACTACAGCGTCAGTACGGCCGGGTGAAGTCGACAATGATCTTCACCCGGCCGTAGCTGTGCGCCCTGGCGAACAATGTGCTGCGTTATCCGCACAGCGAAGATAACCGGCCGTTAACCTGGATGGCCCCTGGGCGCAATACAACACGCCCGAGATGGCAACCCGGCACGACACGCCGAGGCATTTGTCATCCACAACATCCCAGACGGTTTATGGTGCGGCTATCTGCGCAGATACAGTGACCGAAGTGGTTGATTAACAGGTTCTCCCCAACGACTCAACATGGCTGTCCAGACCTATCCACACCCCATCCACAGGTCTATGAACAGGACCGGGTTGCGCCCCCGCCAGCAACGTCTAGCGTAAGCCGTCGGCGGGACGGGTCAGGCGCCGAAAGCGGTTTGTCAGCGGCTTGGCTTAAAGTCGCGGACAACCGGGTATCGAATGTACGTTCGATAGTGAATAGAGGGGGTGAGGCGCTTCGTGGCCGTCGTAGACGACCTAGGCCATTCGGGGATGGATACGCCGCCGCCGAGTGAGGACTTCGGACGCCAACCTCCCCAGGACCAGGCCGCGGAGCAGGCCGTGCTCGGCGGGATGCTGCTGAGCAAGGACGCGATCGCTGACGTGCTCGAGAAGCTGCGCCCCGGCGACTTCTATCGTCCAGCCCACCAGAACGTCTACGACGCGATCCTCGACCTCTACGGCCGCGGGGAGCCGGCCGACGCGGTGACGGTGGCCGCCGAGCTGGATCGGCGCGGGCTGCTGCGCCGTATCGGCGGCGCGCCGTATCTGCACACGCTGATCTCGACGGTGCCGACGGCCGCGAACGCCGGTTTCTACGCGGGCATCGTCGCGGAGAAGGCGCTGCTGCGCCGGCTGGTCGAGGCGGGCACCCGCGTCGTGCAGTACGGCTACGCGGGCGCCGAGGGGGCGGACGTCAACGAGATCGTCGACCGAGCGCAGTCGGAGATCTATGACGTCACCGAGCGGCGCACGGCCGAGGACTTCGTTCCGCTGGAAGAACTGCTGCAGCCGACGATGGACGAGATCGACGCGATCGCGTCGCAGGGCGGCATCGCGCGCGGTGTGCCAACGGGTTTCGTCGAACTCGACGAGGTGACCAACGGTTTGCACCCGGGCCAGATGATCATCATCGCGGCGAGGCCTGGCGTCGGCAAATCGACGCTTGGACTGGATTTCATGCGGTGCTGCTCGATCAAGCATCAGATGCCGAGCGTCATCTTCTCGCTGGAGATGAGCAAGTCCGAGATCGTGATGCGACTGCTGTCGGCCGAGGCGAAGATCAAATTGGCGGATATGCGGTCGGGTCGCATGAGCGACGACGACTGGACGCGGTTGGCGCGCCGGATGAGCGAGATCAGCGAAGCGCCTTTGTTTATCGACGATTCGCCGAACCTGACGATGATGGAGATCCGCGCCAAGGCGCGTCGGCTGAGTCAGAAGGCCGGCTTGCGGTTGATCGTCGTTGACTACATGCAGCTGATGACGTCGGGCAAGAAGTACGAGTCTCGGCAGCAAGAGGTCTCGGACTTCTCGCGAAGCCTCAAGCTGATGGCCAAGGAACTCGATGTTCCGGTGGTGGCGATCAGCCAGCTGAACCGCGGCCCGGAGCAACGCACGGACAAGAAGCCGATGGTGTCGGACCTTCGCGAGTCGGGCAGCCTGGAACAGGATGCGGATATGGTCATCCTGCTGCACAGGCCGGACGCGTTCGAGCGTGACGACCCGCGCGGTGGCGAGGCGGACCTGATCCTCGGCAAGCACCGTAACGGCCCGACGAAGACGATTACCGTTGCGCACCAACTGCATTTGAGCCGCTTCGCGAACATGGCCAAGCAGTAGCGAAGTCGTGTGGCTTCTGAAGTTTGATGTCAGATGAAAACTGCCTGGCCTGCGGGTGATTCGACGTGATCTCGATTGGGCTCACCGCTGCCCGCCCCTCTGCTCGCGACCGGCAGCGCTCATTGGCGGCCTGGGAGTTCTGGCAGGTCTAGCGTGGGCGGAATGGGTTTGTTCAGTCACGAGGAGTTCCGGGACCCGGCCGACGGCGTTGGCGGCTCTAGTAGAGGAGCTATCGAGCGCGCTCGGGCTGCTGAGGTTAGCGAATACGGGGTGGACGAACCCGTGGTGGTGGGACCGGGGTCGCCGCCTGAGGATGGTTCGTGCGGCCAGTTCACTGTGCAGTTTCACGTGTCTACGTCAATGCTGGTCGGACTGAACCGTATTGCGAGAATGCGTGGGGTGAGCGTGCCGGAGGTATGCCGGCAGGTAATCGGCGTGTTTGTTGCCCAGCAGGAGGGCGAGCTGGCTGCATTGCTTGCTGCCGAGGCCGAGGCCGCTGATTACCGGCCGAGTTTGGATCAGGCGTAGTCGCGCGGCCGCGGGACCGGCGCGGCAAGTTCTTCCATCGCGGCCTTCGGTGGTGGAACCGGCGCGAGCACAGATGACTAACTCCGGCATATACAAGCTCAAATGCGCCGATCCTCGAAGGAGGCCGCTCATGTTGGCGACAAGGGGTAGCCGGGCGGGCACCCTCGAGAGCGCCGAACCGCGCGTGACGTGCCGCGACGGCGACTCCGGTCACGGCTTCTCGGTGTCCTATGAGGCCTACAAGCTCTTCTGACCGCTTCCTGCGTGAAGCGAAGACGCAGGCTCTTGCATTAATTTGGGCAGTCGCTCAAACTTAGCGCCGTGAACCCCGCGGCCGAGGCCGATGACGCCTCGACGTCACCCATCTGAACAGGAGTAGTCATGGGCAAGCTCGAGGGCAAGGTCGCCTTCATCACCGGGGCCGCGCGAGGCCAGGGCCGCGCGCACGCGGTCCGGCTCGCGGAGGAGGGCGCCGATGTCATCGCGATCGACGTATGCGCGCAGTACAGCACGGTGGCCTACAAGATGTCGACGCCTGAGGACCTGAACGAGACTGTGCGGCAGGTGGAATCGCTCGGCAGGCGCATCGTGGCGCGCGAGGCGGACGTCAGCGACGTGGCGGCCCTGCAGAAGGCGTTCGACGACGGGACCGCCGAACTCGGCGGCGTCGACATCGTCGCCGCCAACGCCGGGATCGGCCCGGGCGGCGCCACCACCGACGACGAGCAATGGGAAGACGTCATGAACGTCAACCTCAAGGGCGTGTGGAACACGCTGCGCGTCGCCGTCCCCACGCTGCTCAAGCAGGACCGCGGCGGCTCGATCATCCTGACCAGTTCAACCGGCGGGCTGATCGGCACCCCCGTCGTATCCGGAGGCATGATCGCCTACACCGCCGCCAAGCACGGAGTCGTCGGACTCATGCGCGCATACGCCAACTACCTTGCCCCGCACTATATTCGGGTGAACACCGTGGCGCCGACGACAGTGGCGACGCCGATGGCCAACAACGGTGATCTCAGCATGCTCAAGAAGTACGAGCCCGCCATCGCGCGATCGCTCGAAAACGCCATCCCGGTCGACTACGTCGAAGCGCGTGACATCGCCAACGCCGTCGCGTGGCTCGCCTCCGACGACGCCCGATACGTCACCGGCACCGTCGTGCCTGTCGACGCCGGCCTACTCAACAAGGTCTGATCAACAGCTCCTTCGACGGACGAATAGACATCGCCGCCGCCAGTTCATACCCTGTCCGAGACATACGTAGCCGGGCCGCGACGGGTCCCTACAGCGAAGGATCGTGACAATCCGAATGGGTCGGGCGCGCCGTTTCTCTCCCCGAGCGGGGGCTGGCGTCGCAGCCGCGGTCCTGACGTTGGCCGTGTCCCTGGCCGGCGTCGTCACCGCGGACCCGGCGTCTGACGCTCTGGCCAGGCTCGATGAGCTGTCGCGCCAGGCGGTGCAGACCCGCGAAGCCGTCACCCAGGCTCAACAGGATGCCGCAGACAAAGCGGCCGCCCAAGCCCAGGCCGAAGACCGCCATCGCAAAGACGTGGCGGCTCTCGATGCCGCGAACGCCCAGCTGGCCGACCGGCAAGCCGCGGCCGACAAGGTGGCCGCGATGACGTACGTCAGCGGACGCACCGGCCAGTGGGCGGCGTTGCTCAGCGCGGGCTCGCCCCAACAGCTGATCGACCAGCTGTCCATCCAGCGTGCGATCACCACCGAGACCACGGCGCAGATGAAGGCCTTCCAATCGGCGCGTAAGAGCGCGGAAAGCGCCGCCCGGGCATCGGAGAAATCGGCCGCCGACGCCCGGAGCGCTGCCGAGCAGTCTGCGGCCGTGCGCTCGGACCTCCAGGCGAAGTTCCGGGAACTGCAGAAACAGATCGCCGCCGCCGAGGCGCAGTACGCCGTGCTGACGCCGGGTCAGCGGGCGGTGGTCGACAATGCCGCCGCGACGCCACCGCCGGCGCCGGCAGCGCCCGTCCCGCCGATCCTCGCGATGCCCGGCCCGCCGCCCGGCGACGTCGCGCCTCCGCCGGCGGTCGCCCTCGCCGTGCCCGATGCGTTGCCCCCCGGCGTCGCCTCCGAGGCGGGGTTGCAACCGAACACCGTCCTCGCCGCGCGCGCCATCAGCGCCCGGTTCCCCCAGATCTCCGACATCGACGGGGTCAGGCCCGACTCGAAGCCGTGGCATCCGAGCGGCCTGGCGATCGACGTGATGATCCCCAACCCCGAGAGCCCCGAAGGCATCGCACTCGGAGACGAGATCAAGGCGTTCATGCTGAGCAATGCGAGCCGCTTCGGATTGCAGGACGTGATCTGGCGCGGTACCTACTACACGCCGGACGGTCCGGCGGGTTCGGGTTACGGCCACTACGACCACGTGCACGTCACCACCACACCCCGTCGCTGACCGGCCGGCGAAACCAGAATGGCGGTTCACTTCCCGCGCCGACTGAGCTAACGTCGAAATCAGTGTCCTGTATGACGGAGAGTGAGTTGGCTGCATGACGGTGACCGGGGAGCGTCCCAAGATCCAGCTGGACGACGTCGGTTTCAATCGCCGCGACCATCCGGACAAGCCGTTGCGGCCGATCCCGCCCGGACGTGACCACTTCGCCCCCCAGTGGCGGCACATGCGCGAGTTCATGTTCGGCGACTGGATCGACATCGACAAGGAGGTCGAACCCAACGACCTCACGCGCTGGCGCGACGACTACTTCTGGCAGGGCGATGAGTACATGGGCGCCGTGGTCGACGCATTCGAGCGCATCGGCCACGAACAAGGACGCGCGCTGTTCGAGCAGGCCCTGACGCAGGGCATCGACTCGATCGGGGATCCCCCGCAAGAACTCGTCGACCTCTTCGAGCACCTGGACGGTCTGCCCGCCCAGTTCGATCTGGTCTCCGCCGAACGGGGTCGGATGCTCGCGATGTCGGCCACCAAGTCGGCCACCACGATCATCCAGGGGTGGGCGTTCTACGAGACCGCGATGACCGGCGACATCTCGGCGGCCACCGGTGCCACCGGTCGGTTCGCGGACGACGGTCCGCGCCGCTTCATCGAAACCGCGCGGGTGTTCGCGCAATTCACGCTGCCCGACATCTTCGATCGCAACTCCGAGGCGTTCCAGGACGTGGTGCGGGTGCGGTTGATGCACGCACAGGCCAGCCGCGGGCTACGCCGCAAGTGGGGTGACGACGTCTATCTCAAGTTCGGCGAACCCATTCCGGTGACCTCGCTGCTGGGCTTCGGCAGCGGGATGCTGCTCGGCCGGCTCGTCGACCACGCGTTCGGACGGCAGCTGACCGCGCAGCAGCTCGAGGATCTCGCCGAGTACTCCTCGTTCTCAGGACAGCTGTGGGGCGCTCCGGAAGTGCTGCGCTCGCCGAACGGTGTCGAATTGATCAAGTCGTTGAACTACGTCCTGGCCAGGGGTGGCAACCCGTCGCCGTGGCGTGCCCAGCTCGTTGATGCGATCGCGGGGCCGGCCCACATCGCCACTCTCACGGAGACGCTTCCCGGCTGGGCCAGGAAGCTGGTGGAGCGCTACGCCAACCAGATCACCGCCACAATTGCGCTTGCGCCGGCCGGCGTCGTGTTCGGATACCGGCAGATCGAAGCCATGATCGCCGGTTCACTCTTCGAACCGCTCGGATACGACTTCGAGCGACGAGTACGGATCTTCGAGAACATCACCAAAGTCAACGTGCGCCTCGCGATGATCACCGATCGTCTGCCGTGGTCGAATCCTACTCGCGAACAACGGAAGAGGACCGGCGCAGCCGCGCGGGAACGGATCGCCATGCTGAGCAAGATCGCTGCGGGCCGGCAGATTCCGCTGACCTACACCCATCACGATCAGTCGTTATCGGGCGAAACCTTCACCGGCTGAGAGTATTTGCCGAATTAGGAAGGGCCACCGCGGAACCAGCGCTCACGGGTGCAGATTCCACTGGCCGCAGTCCTGGGCCAGCACGTCGTTGACATCGACGCGGATCCCGCCCACCACGGGGCCTGGGTTCGAGGCGGTGTCGATGACCCGTTGATAGAGCACCGCAGCCGGGTACACCTGGCCCTTCGACCAGGACCTGGTCTGCCACGCCCATACGCGGCCGGGTGTGCCCGAACGCCCGATGACGCCGTCGGCCGCCGCCCACTGACAGGCATTGATCCCGCCGTAGATCCCGGTGCGCTGCACGCCGATCACGGAGTTGATTCCCCGAAACCACGGCAGCGCCAGGTTGGTCCACGCGTTGCGGTCGATGTCGTCGTCGATGCTGAAGAAGATCGGCGCGCTTTTGCCGCCGCCGGCCGCGGTATGCAACTGCCATGCGGTGCGCGCATCGGCGATGCCGCCGGCATATCCGCGAGTGAAGTCCGAAGGCGCTGTCCCCCCGGGCTTTCCGTATTGATAGTTGCTGACGATGACCAGACCGGCGGCGTTCAGTGACCGCGCGTACGGCAGGGTGATCGGTTTGGCGCCGAAATTCGAACCGGGACGCGAGGTCGATACGTAGTTGATCACCCCGGAGTGGCCGGCGGCGCGGATGTCTTGAGCCGGGATCTGCCGCGTGGCGAAGTCGATCAGTGTGGGAGCGGCGGCCGACGCGAGGGGTGTTCCGACGCTCGCGGCCGCGGCACCGAGACCGGCCAGCGCCGACATCGCGGCGGCATAACGCAGCGCCTCACGTCGGGAAACCGGGTGCGAGCGGCGCTCGCTCGGAACCCACGGCGTCTCGCGCACGCGGGCAAGTTAACAGAGTGACAGATGTGAACAACGTAGCCACGCCGGGGCAGTCTCCCTTCACAGCAGATCCGTGATCGTTTTGAGACCGGCCTCGTAGAGCACACCGGGCAGCATCCCGCCGTCGATCTCGATGGTGGTGCCATTGATGTAGTCGGCTTGGCCGCTGCACAGGAACACCACCGCGCGTCCGACTTCGTCCGGCTCTCCCGCCCTGCGCAAAGGGATGTCACGGAAGTACCTCTCGCCGGTCGGATCGTCCTTGGGCAACACGAACGCCTTGAAGTTGTCGGTCGTCGTGGGCCCGAGCGCCAGGCAGTTCACCCGCGCTTTCGGCCCCCATTCCTGGGCCAGCGACCGGGTCAGGTGGTTGAGCCCAGATTTGGCCGCACCGTAGGAGACCAGCGTGGGCGACCCGGCGGGATGGCCGGCGCCCGAGGAGATGTTGACGATAGAGCCGACGCCGTCCTGTCTGCACATCTGCCGAAAAACCCTGATGGCGAACCACATTGGGCTGATCAAGTTCATCTGAATGGCGAACGAGTGAAACAGCACGGTGCGCTCGAAGTCGTCGGCACCCGCGGGCGCGCCCTGGATGCGCGAAACGAGTTCGGGAACATCCTCGACGTGCGGGGTGGGGACGGTGCCGCCGGCGTTGTTCACCAGTATGTCGATGCGCCCGTAGTCGGCCGCCACACCGGAGACGAAGTCGTCGATGGCGCGGTAGTCGCCCTGGTCGCATACCCGTTGCGAGGAACGGACGAGCCAATCGGCGTTGTCCTGGACGCCGGGCATCGCATCGAGTGGGCGGCGTGAACATCCGACGACGATGGCTCCTGCGCGCAACAGTTCATGGGCGATGCCGACCCCCACGCCTCGACTGGTGCCGGTCACAATCGCAACCTTGCCCTCGAGTGGAGCGTGTTCGTCCACGGATTCGTCCTCTCGTCGTCCCCGGGTGGGCACGTTACTGAGTTCGGCGCGGCACGACGTGCCGATCGGGGGCCTACGTGCACTTGTCACGCGTAGGAACAAATTCTTTGACAGCTGTCAGAAATTTGGTAGCGTGCGCGGTGACGGAGTTAACAGAAACGGCGGGCAACATGGCTTCATCACCCACTGCGGCAATCATCGGTGCGGGCATCAGCGGCTTGACCACCGGCAAGAACCTCGCGGACGCCGGGATCGAGTACGACTGCTTCGAGTCGTCCGACCGGATCGGCGGCAACTGGGCGTTCCGCAATCCGAACGGCCACTCCAGCGCCTATCGGTCGTTGCACATCGATACCTCGCGCGAGTGCCTGTCGTTTCGCGACTTCCCGATGCGCGACGACCTCCCCGACTTCCCGCATCACTCGCAGGTCAAGGAGTACCTGGACGACTACGCCGAAACCTTCGGCCTGCTGGACCGCATTCAATTCCAGAACGAGGTCAAGCACGCGCGGCGCCTGCCCCACGGTGGTTGGGAACTCGACACCGCGGACGGACAGACGCGGCGCTACGACGTCCTGGTCGTGGCGAACGGTCATCACTGGGATCCGCGCACACCCGAATTCCCGGGCGAGTTCACGGGCGAGAGCATCCACGCCCACTCCTACATCGACCCCACCGAACCGCTGGATCTGCGCGGCAAGCGCATCGTCGTGGTCGGCATCGGCAACTCGGCGGCCGATCTTGTCTCCGAGCTCTCTCAGAAGTCCTGGCGCAACACGGTTTATCTCTCGACGCGCTCCGGTGCATGGGTTGTTCCGAAGTACATCTTCGGCAAGACCGCCGACAAGGTCGCGCGCTCGCTGCCGGTGATCCCGCTGTCGTGGCAGCGGCGCGCGATGCAGCCGTTCGCCAAGCTGATGTTCGGCGATCCCGAGAACTACGGCTTACCCAAACCCAATCATCGCTTCCTCGAGGCGCACCCCACCCAATCCGCCGAACTGCTGATGCGGTTGGGGTCCGGCGACGCGACCGCCAAGCCGAATATCGAACGCCTGGACGGGCGTTCGGTGGTGTTCGTCGACGGCACATCCGTGGAGGCCGACGTCATCATCTACGCGACGGGATACAACATCACGTTCCCGTTCTTCGACCGCAGCTTCATCGAGGCCCCCGACAACCGGCTGCCGCTGTACAAGCGGATCCTCCAACCGGGCATCGACGATCTGCTCTTCATGGGATTTGCTCAGGCGGTGCCGACGCTGTTCCCGTTCGTGGAGTGCCAGGCCCGTTTGGTCGCCGCGTATCTCGCAGGCACCTACCGACCCCCGTCCGAATCCGAGATGTGGCGCGTCATCGCCGCGGACGAACGCAAATACGTCGGGCACTTCGCCGACAAACCGCGACACACCCAGCAGGTGGACTACTGGGATTACGAACGTGACATGCGCAAACGCGAGCTGCCTGCGGGGCGCAAGCGTGTCGAGAAACTCGGACCGGTGCAACTGGCGGGCCGGGCACGCGAGGCGGCCGGTGCCGCCTGAGTCGACGCAGACGTCGCGGCGCAACGCGCGCCGGCCACAGCCGCGCGGCGACGAGAGCAGGCTCCGGCTCCTCGAGGCATTCGAGGAACAGCTGCAGAGCCATTCGCTCGCCGACATCAGCGTTGCGGAGGTCGCGAAGGCGGCGGGTCTGAAACGGCCGGCGTTCTACTTCTACTTCGCCGGAAAACACGAAGTCGTCACCGAACTGCTCACCGGGATATTTCAGGACGACGTCTTCGCGATCGGGGGCTTTCTGGCAGGCGGTGGCGATCCGCGAAAGTCGGTGGCCGACGCCATGACTCGGACGTTCGAATCGTGGCACACCCACCGCACGCTGTTCCGGGCGATGCTCGACGCCCGTGACTCCGACCCCGAGGCGAGGGCGATCTGGGACCAGTGGCTGGCGCGGTACGAGGAGTTCGTCTGTGACTTCATCGCCACCCAGCCGACCATCGACATCCCCGACGCCCGGGCGCTGGCCCACGCGCTGATCACCATGAACGAACGGGTGCTCGACCGCCACATTCGTTCCGAGGACGGACCGGAGGCTGCCGGTCCGCTGCTCGCGGCTGTCATTCACATCTGGCATACGGCGTTATTCGGAGGAACGACACAATGACGTCCACCCGCATTCGGATACCGGTCGACGGCGGTTTCGTCGCGGCGCATCACTTTCCCGCGACGACGGCCGCGTTGACCGGCCTGGCAGGGCGCCCCTGCGTCGTCATGGCGCACGGGCTGGGTGCGACCCAGGACAGCGGACTGTTCGGGTTCGCCGAGGCGCTGGCTGACGCCGGTACCGAAGTCGTGACGTTCGACTACCGTCACTTCGCCGAATCCTCCGGAGAACCAAGGCAATTGATCGCACTGTCCCGGCAGGTCGATGACTACCACGCCGTGATCGACCACGCCCGGCGGCTCGAAAGCGTGGACCCGGCGCGGATCGTCGCGTGGGGTGTGTCGCTGTCCGGCGGGCATGTCATCCGCGTCGCCGCCGGTGACCCCCACCTCGCCGGGGTCATCTCGCTGACGCCGGCAACGGACGGCCTACCGGTCGTGGCCCAATCGCTGCGAACGCTCGGTCCCCGGTACGTCCTGCGAATGATGACCTATGGCGCGCGCGATCTCGCCGCCAAGCTGCTCCGCCAGCCGCCCGTGCTCATCCCGATCGTCGGCGCGCCGGGTGAGGTGGCCGGCTTGAACGCCGAAGGAGCGGTCGACGGGATGTTCCGTATCGCCGGGCCCAGCTGGCGCAACGAGTTCGCCGCCCGGCTGGTCTTGGTCATGGGTGGCCACCGGCCGATCTCGAGCGCCAAACGCGTGACGTGCCCGGCCCTTGTGCAGATCGCCGATGACGACCGCACCGCCCCTCCCGCACCGGCGACCGCGGCGGCGACGCGGATGCGGGCGACGGTCCATCACTACCCCTGCGACCACTTCGACGTGTATCCCGGCGCTCGGTGGCATGAGCGCGTCGTCAACGATCAGATCGCCTTCCTGCGGCGCGTTTTCGAGCCGGCCGAGTCCACCGTTTCGCGGAGTACGCGGTCCTCGGCTACTCCGTGATGTCGACCGCCACGAGGACTTGACGGACGATTACTCGGGTGCTGGTCGTCGACGATCACCGTCCACATCCCGATCACGTTGCAGCGCCGTGCCTTTGGCGGATCCCCTTTCCGGGCTGCACACAAGCCGACCGCTGTCGACGATGCGACCGGCCATCCGGGGCCACACATGGCCCAGCATCCCAGTACGGGCGCCGGCGAAGAGGAATTCGATCACTTCCCGCGAGAATTCCTCCACCCACCAAGATCGGCGAGACCGCTAGTGGACCGGCCGCGGTTTCGATACGACGGGCCTGGGTAGACGACCTCGGTCCTCTCGACAGGGTGGACGCTGAGAAGAGAATGCTCGTGACCGAACACAGCCCCGGCGCAGCACCCAGGCGGGATCGCGGTGCCCTCATCGGCAGCGGCGCGTTATGGCTGGCGAAGTGGTCGTTAGTCATCGTGGCGATCGCTGCGGGCGTGGTGGTACTCGGTTGGCTCGCAGCCCAGCTGTGGGTGATCCTCCTGCCCGTCCTGCTCGCCGTCGTGCTGTGCACGGTGCTCTGGCCACCGGCACGCATCCTGATGGACCGCGCAGGCATACCGCCCGCCGCCGCGGCGCTGATGACGCTGCTGCTGTTCCTGGCGGTCGCGTCCGGTCTCATCGCGCTGATCATCCCCCCGCTGCTGAGCCAGATGCCTGCGCTGATCGACCAGGCGACGGAAGGCATCAACCGACTGCAGGACTGGATCGCCGGGCCCCCGCTCAACATGCGACAGGAGCAGCTGGAGCGCTTCGCCGACTCACTGGTCAACGCGGTGCGGGAACGGTCCTCGGCGGTCGCGACGGGTGTCATCAGCGGGGTCAGTACGGTCGGAAGCGTCCTCGTGACGCTGGTACTGACCGTCGTGCTCTCGTTCTTCGTCCTCAAAGACGGACGCAAATTTCTGCCCTGGCTCGTCGGACTGATCGGGCGGCGCGCCGGTCGGCACATGGAAATCGTGCTGAGCAGGATGTGGGACAACCTCGGCGGCTTTATCCGCGCGCAAACGGCAGTGGCTCTGATCGACGCGGTCTTCATCGGCGCCGGCCTAGTGGTCCTCGGCGTCCCGCTTGCGCCCGCCTTGGCCGTACTGACCTTCATCGGTGCATTCGTTCCGTTCATCGGCGCCTTCGTCGCCGGAGCGCTCGCGGTGCTGATCGCATTGGTGGCCAACGGTTTCGTCAACGCACTGCTGGTCCTCGCCGTCATCATCGCCGTGCAGCAGATCGAAGGGAACGTGCTGCAGCCGTTGCTGCAGAGCCGCGTGATGAAGTTGCACGCAGCGGTGGTGCTGCTCGCGGTGACCGCGGGCGGCGCGTTGTACGGGATCGTCGGCGCCTTCCTCGCCGTCCCGACGGTGGCGATGCTGACGGTGCTCGCCCGCTACGTCAACGAGCAGATCGATCAGCGGGCCGCGGGCGACGCGATTGGTACCGAGCCGGATCCCTGACACCGCACGCCTGGACCGATCGGCCCGCGTCATCATTCGGAAAGAATTTGACGGTTAGCGACCGCTTATTCTGTCAATACCCCACCGCATCGAAGATGCATCGTCTCCGGCGAGACGTGCACACGTCTAACAGGTCGGAAGCGACGAGGTGAGTCATAGACGGACTGGTGGAGCCCGCCCGCGCAGCGCTGCGCTCCGTTCAACTCAGCACAGCTGCGGTTTCCCGAGCGAACCTTAGGACCTGATATGCCCGCAGCCGTCGCCATCGACTTCTTTCTCGCCCTCGCCGTCATCCTCGTCGCATGCCGGGTCGTCGGCCTGATCGCCCAACGCCTGGGCCAACCGCAGGTCGTCGGCGAGATGATCGCCGGCGTCATCCTCGGCCCGTCGCTGCTGGGGCGAATCGCCCCGGGCCTTCAGGCGGAACTGTTTCCCTCGGGTGAAGCGAACGTCGTGTTGTACACCGCCGCGCAGATCGGCCTCGTCCTCTACATGTTCCTCGTCGGGCTCAACTTCGACGTCGACCTGATCAAGCACCGCGCAGGCACTGCGGCGACCGTCTCGGCCGCGGGCATCTTCGCCCCGCTCGTCCTCGGGGCGCTCGTCGCGATCCCATTGATGACCGGAGACGACTTCTTCGGTGAAGGCGTCACACCGCTCATGGCGATGTTGTTCCTCGGCGCCTCGATCGCGATCACGGCGTTCCCGATGCTCGCCCGAATCATCTTCGAAACTCGGCTGACCGGAACGGGTCTGGGCACCCTCGCGCTCGCCTGCGGCGCGACCGACGACGCGATCTCCTGGTGCATCCTCGCCGTCGTGCTCGCCATCCACCAGGGCGACCCGACGATCGCGTTGATCGCCATCGTCGGTGGCGCGGCCTACACCGTGCTGCTCCTCACCGCGGGGCGCAGGGCGCTCGGTGTGTTCGGCACCATGACCGAACGCCGCAACACCGTCACCCCGACGATGTTGAGCGTCGTGCTGATCCTTCTCATGGGCTGCGCCTGGTTCACCGATGTCATCGGGATCTACGCGATCTTCGGTGCGTTCGTCCTCGGTGTCGCCATGCCGTCCGGCTTGTTCGCCGAGAAGATCACAGGCTCCCTCGAACCGCTCACCACCACGTTCCTTCTGCCGTTGTTCTTCGTCTACTCCGGGCTCAACACCGAAATCGGTCTCGTGAACACGCCGACGCTGTGGGCGGTGACGTTGGGCATCCTCGTTGTGGCGATCGCGGGTAAGGGGCTGGCCTGCACACTGGCCGCGCGGTTGCGGAAGGTCCCGCTGAGGGAGTCCGTCGCGCTCGGGTCGTTGATGAACGCACGCGGGTTGATCGAACTCATCCTGCTCAACATCGGCCTCGAGGCGGGCATCATCACCCCGACCCTCTTCACGATCCTGGTGTTGGTCGCCATCATCACCACCCTGATGGCGACGCCGATCTTCAACTACGTCTACGGGCGCCACCGGACTCCGGCCGACGCCACGCCGCAGCAGGCGGACCTGGCGGGCGTAGCCGTCGAGGGAAGGTGATCTCCAGTGCGAGAGAAACTGTCACAACTCGGCCCCGAGGCCAGGGCCGCGCTCGCCCGCAAGATCCGAAACCGGTTGTCAGACACCGCAACCACCAACACCGACCACGATGTCGCCGTCATCGGTGGCGGCGCCGCCGCGTTGACACTCGCGCTGGAGCTACGCTCCGCACGCCCGGGGACCGGGATCGTGCTCATCGAACCGACGTCGCGACCCGTTCCCGAGATCACCCACACGGTGGGGGAGTCGACGGTGGAGGTGTCCGCGCACTATCTCCGCGAACGCCTCGGCCTGGCCGACCACCTGAACACCGAGCAGATCCGCAAGATGGGGTTGCGGATGTTCTTCTCGCACAACGGCAACACCGACATCGCAAGCCGCGTCGAACTCGGCAGCTCCTCGTTCGTACCCCAGGTGACCTACCAGATCGACCGCGGCAGGCTCGAGAACGAACTCGCCCGCCGGTGTGCGGCAGAGGGCATCGCGGTCGTCCGCGGGCGCGTGCGCGCCGTGGAATTCGCCGACGACGGCCACACCATCTGCTACCAGGACGGCGACGACACGATGCGCACGACGGCACGCTGGGTCGTCGACGCGTCCGGACGGAACCGGACGTTGTCACGCCAGCTGGAGCTCAAGCGCGCCACCGGCCACCATTGCAACGCGGCCTGGTTTCGCGTCAAGGCCGAACTCGATGTCGGACGGTGGAGCGACGACGTCGACTGGCAGTCGCGCCTCGTCGAAGGCGACCGGGCGTTGTCGACGAATCACCTGATGGGCGAGGGCTATTGGGTGTGGCTCATCCGGCTCGCCTCCGGCGCCACCAGCGTCGGTATCGTCGCCGACCCGGACCATCACGCGTTCGACGAGTTCAACACGCTGGACAAGGCCAAAGCGTGGATCCGCGAACACGAGCCGCAGTGCGCCGACGAGATCGCGCGATACAACGACCAGATCATGGACTTCCGAGTCATGAAGCACTACAGCCACGCCGCCACGAAGGTCTTCGACGGCGCGGCCCGCTGGTGCCTCACCGGCGACGCCGGAGTGTTCCTCGACCCGTTGTATTCCTCGGGACTGGACCTGGTCGCGATCGGCAACGGTCTCATCACCGACATGGTTGTGCGCGACCTCGACGGCGAGGACGTGATCGCCAGGGCGGCCATCAGCGATTCGCTGTTCCGGTCATTGGCCGACATGTGGCTTGCGGTGTATGAGCGGCAGTACCCGCTAATGGGAACGCCGACCGTGATGTCGACCAAGATCATCTGGGACGTCGCATTCTACTGGGGGTTCATTGGCCTGCTATACCGCAACGGCCGATTCGTCAGCGTCGCCGACGATCCCGCTGTCGTGCCGCACCTCGAAGGGCTGATCGCGCTGAGCAACCGCGTCCAACGGTTCTTCCGCGAGTGGGCCGCGGTGGAAGGACGCGAATCGTCCGTGCGGTTCGTCGACCTGTACTCGCCGCTGAACTTCATGGTGACGCTGCACGAGGCGATGATGGAACCGGCGCCCGACTTCGCCGACCGCTTCGACGCGAACGGCCGATTGTTGCGGCAACTGGCGGGTCAGCTCGTCGAGACCGTTCTCGCCGACAAATCCGCGCTGTTCGACGACGACGACGCCGTCGCGCAGGTCCAGGAGTGGCAACGCGATTCCCTGCTGAGGGAACTCCGCTTCGCGTATCGCCAAGAGCAGCACAACAATCCGGTCAGTTCCGGCTGGATTTCCACCGCTATCCGTGAGTTGCAGGTATGACGACGACCGAAAACCACCACCGGCCTGCACCGCTCGCGGTGGTCGGAATCGGCTGCCGGTTACCGGGCGGGGTGGAATCCGCCGAGGACTTCTGGCGCCTACTGACCGACGGCGTGGACGCCACCCGCGACGTTCCCGAATCACGCTGGAACGCAGACCGATTCCACGACCCCAACCCGAAGAAGGTCGGGAAGATGGTCACCCGCCGGGGCGGTTTCCTCGACACCATCGACCAGTTCGATCCGCAGTTCTTCGGGATCTCGCCGCGCGAGGCGCATTCCATCGACCCGCAGCAGCGCCTGATGCTGCAGACCACGTGGGAGGCGCTGGAAGACGGGGGCCTCGCGCCGACCCACCTGGCCGGAACCGACGTCGGCGTGTTCATCGGCGGCTTCACCCTCGACTACCAACTGCTGCAGAACCAGGGCCGCGGCAGCCGCTACGAGTTCAAGACGCATTCGGCCGCCGGGATGATGATGACGATGCTGGCGAACCGGATCTCGTTCGCCTTCGACTTCCGCGGACCCAGCATGACGATCGACACGGCGTGCTCGAGTTCACTGGTCGCGGTACACCTCGCGGCGCAGAGCATCTGGAACGGTGAGAGCTCGCTCGCCCTTGCCGGCGGCGTCAACATCATGATCGGGCCCAACACCGCGATCGCCGAGTCCAAGAGCGGATTCCTCAGCCCCGACGGCCGCTGCAAGGCGTTCGACGAGTCCGCCGACGGTTACGCACGCGCCGAGGGCGGCGCCGTCGTCGTCATCAAGCCGCTCGACCAGGCGCTGCGCGACGGCGACGACATCTACGCGCAGATCCTCGGGACCGCGGTGTCCCAGGACGGCCGCACGGACGGCATCACCGTGCCCCGCGCCGAGGCACAGTCCGCGGCGATCACGTCAGCACTACGCCGGGCAGGCGTAAGAGCCCGAGACGTCGGCTACGTCGAAGCCCACGGGACCGGGACACCCGTCGGCGATCCGGTGGAGACCCGCGCCCTGGCCGCGGCGCTGACGTCCGATCGGACCGACCCACTGCCGATCGGGTCCGTCAAGACCAACATCGGCCACCTCGAAGCGGGCGCCGGGGTCGCGGGGCTGATCAAAACCTCACTCGTCCTCAAGCACGGGTACATCCCCGCGCATCTCCATCTCGAAAACCCCAGCGGCCACATTCCTTTCGCCGAACTCAAGCTCGACGTCCCACGCACCGGCCGGCCGTTCCCCGGGGACGGACCGCGGATCGCCGGGGTGAACTCGTTCGGATTCGGCGGCACCAACGCCCACGCGGTGCTCGCCGAACCACCGACCGCTGCACGGCCACCGGCCTCGGCCGATGAGCCGCCGCTCACCCTCCTGCCGATCTCGGCGCGCAGCGAGGAGGCCCTGGTGGCAGCCGCGGGCCGGTTGGCCGACCACCTGGACGCCGACCCGGCCGTCACCATGGCCGACCTCAGATACACGCTGTCGCAGCGACGCTCACATCTGAGCCATCGCCACACGCTGGTCACCGACGGTGTCTCCGACGCCCGCGACCAACTGCGTGCCCTCGCCGACGGCGGCCAGATCTCGTCCGCCCGCACATCCTCCGCGACGCCCAAGCTGGCCTTCGTCTGCTCCGGAATGGGTCCGCAATGGTGGAAGATGTGCCGCGGGCTCCTCGGCGTATTGCCCGCCTTCACCGACAGCATCGTGCGCAGCGATCGCGAGCTGGCCCGCCACGCCGACTGGTCGCTGATCGAGGAACTCCGGCGCGACGAAAGCGATTCGCGGATGGGCGAAACCGAGTTCGCCCAGCCGGCGAACTTCGCCATCCAGATCGCGCTCGCCGCACAACTCGAAGCGTTCGGCATCCGACCCGACGCGGTGGTCGGCCACAGCGCGGGCGAAGTTGCCGCCCACCACCTCGGCGGCCTGCTGAGCTTCGAGCAGGCGATCGAGGTCATCTACCACCGCAGCAGGCTCCAACAGCGCACCAGCGGTCGGGGCCGCATGCTCGCCGTCGGCCTGGACGCCGAATCGCTGATGGCAGCGCTGGACGACGCGACTCGCGAGGAGTTCGGCCGGCGGGTCTCGGTGGCCGCGATCAACAGCCCCTCCGCGGTCACCATCGCCGGTGACGGCGAGGTGCTCGATGCCATCGCCCACCGGTTGGACGACGCCGGGGTGTTCCACCGGTACCTGACCGGCAAGGTGCCCTATCACACGCATTACATGGACGCGATCAGAAGCGATCTCCACGACGCCCTCGACGGGCTGTCGTCGAAACCGGCGGAGCTTCCGCTCTACTCGACGGTCACCGGCGACCGGCTGGACGAATACCGCTCGGGTGCCGCCTACTGGTGGCAAAACACCCGCGTCACGGTGCTATTCGAGCCTGCCGCACGCCGCATGATTGACGATGGCTACAGCCACTTCGTCGAGCTCGGCCCCCATCCCGTACTGGCGGCATCGATCCTGGAGATCGCCGGCGCGCAGAAGACGCTCGTGCAGCCCATGCAGCGTCGCCATGACGACGACGTGCGCACGTTCATGGCCGGCCTCGGTGTGCTGCACGATCACGGTCACGACATCGACTGGGCCGCGATGTACCCCCGCGGGGGAGCCCGGCTACTCAAGCTGCCGAGCTACCCGTGGCAGTCGCGGCGGTACTGGAACGAGACCCAAGAGGCGACCGAGTCCCTGCACTATCACCCGGTGCACCCGCTGCTCGGCCAACCGGTCAGCGCCGTGCATCCGACCTGGGAGATCGAGTTGAGCACCGCGCTGGTGCCGTTCCTCGCCGACCACCGGGTTCAGGGCAGCGTCGTCGTACCCGGCGCGCTGTACATCGAGATGGCCCTGGCGGCGGGCAGGAAAACCTACGGCGCCGAATCCGGTGTCGACGATCTCGTACTGCACCGTGCCCTCATCCTCGACGACACCTGCGATCCCATCCTGCGCACCACGCTCAACCAGGACACCGGGACCCTCGAGTTCGCCGCGTTCACCGCGACGGCCGACGGCGAGCTGAAGTGGACGATCACCGCGACGGCCGAGCTCACCACGCTGCCGAAGTCCCCGCGCGGGCGAACGGTGCCGCCAGAAGTGTTGTCGGCCAACGCGGTCACCGGTGACGAGTTCTACGCCCTCACCGAGGCGATCGGGTTCGACTACGGCGAAGCGTTCCGTGCCGTCACCGGGCTCACGGCGGGCGAGGACTGGGTGGTCGCGGAGATGGACATCCCGTCGCCCATCGTCGACGACCTCGACGACTACCGCTTCCACCCCGCGCTCATCGACGGCGCCTTTCAAACCCTGTTCGGCGCACGACGTTCCGGTGGCGACAGCGGCGACAGCCCGTTCCTGCCCACCCGCATCCGGCGCAGCGCCGTCTACGACAGCCCCAAAGGGAACATGACGGTGCGACTGGCCGTCAGGTCGGCGACCGCGGAGGAGATCGAAAGCGACATCACGATCTGCGACCACCGAGGCGAACCGCTCGCGGTCTTCGAGGGTTTCACGGTGCGCTCACTGAGCGCCTCGACGCGGATGTCGCCGGAGCGAATCGACAAGGGGCTCTACGAACTCCACTGGGTCCCGGCGCCCGAACTCGCCGGAGGCCGGCAGGTCGACCCCTCCTCCTTCCTCGTGTTCGTCGACGACAGTGGGTTCGGCACCGCGCTCGCCGACCGGTTGCGGCACGGCGGCCACCGCGTATGCACCGTCGCACACCGCCCCGTCGACGCCCTGACCGCGATCGACGACGGGTATGCGATCGACGAGCGGTCCGCCGAACAGATGACCGAACTGTTCGACCGGCATCTCGCCGAAGACGGTGAACTGGCCGGTGTCATCGACTGCTGGGCAATGGATCTCGACCAGGACCCGCAGGCGTCGGTCGCGAAAACGAACGACCACCTCGGCACCCTCGCCGTCCTGCGTATCGCCAAGGCGCTCGCCGCGCACGACGCCGTCAGCCCGCGCCTGTATCTCCTCACGGCGAACGCGCAACCGGCGCTGGGCACCGAACCGCTGGCCGTCGACCAGTCCACGGTGTGGGGCATGGGCCGGGTGATCGGACACCAGGAGTTCGTCGAACGCTGGGGCGGACTCATCGACATCGATGTCGATTTCGGGAACGCCCACGACATCGACGACACCGCAGGGCGTGTCTGCAGGCACATCCTCGATCCGGCATCCGAGGACCAGGTCGCGATCCGCGGCGGCGTCACGCTGGTTCCGCGGCTGCGCCCGAGCGCTAACCTTACGAAACCGTTCCCCACCAAGCTTTCTCCTACCGCAACCTACGTCGTGACCGGCGGAACCGGGGCCCTCGGGCGCACCGTGGCCACCTACCTGGCCGAACACGGTGCGCGACACATCACGCTGCTCAGCAGGAGTGGGCTGCCGCCCCGCGACCGATGGTCGGGTATGACCCCCGACGATCCGCAGTTCACCGGTGTCGAGGCGGTCCGTTCGGTCGAACGCCTCGGAGCGCAGGTGAGTGTCGCCAGCGTCGACATCACCGACATCGACCAGGTGTCGGTCTGGTTGGCCGAGCACAACCGCGGCGGCGACAGGCCGGTGCGCGGCATCATCCACGCGGCCGGATCCGTCCACGACCAACTTCTGGTCAACGTCGGTGAAGACGACTTCCTGAAGGTGATTGGCCCCAAGGTCACCGGCACCCGGGTGCTGCACACCGCATTCGCCGAGCAGGAACTCGACTTCTTCGTGATGTTCGGGTCCGCAGGCTCGGTGATCGCCTCACCCGGGCAGGGCAACTACGCCGCCGCCAACGCGTTTCTCGACGTCTTCGCGCATCACCGGCAGGCGCAGGGACTGCCGGCGCTCACCATCGGCTGGGGCCCGTGGTCGGTGGGCATGGTCGAAGACCTGAACCTCGAAAACGTCTACGCCATGCGGGGAATCGAGTTGATCACACCCGCCACCGGATCGCTGATCCTCGACCGACTGATCAACCAGGCCGTCCCCAACGTCGTCGCCATCAGCGCCGACTGGAACCGTGCCCGCCAACTCCTGGGCGGCCACCTGCCCAAGATGTTCGCCGAACTCGACGCGGCGACCGCAACGAACGCCGAAGGCAGTGCGGACGGGTCGATCCTGGACGTGCTCGCGCACACGCCGGAGCCCGAGCGTCTCAATGTGATCGTCGACCAGGTCGAACGGCTGGTCGCCGCCGTCTTCGACTGTGCCGTTACCGATTTCGGCAACGACGACCTGCTCGATGACATCGGCCTGGACTCGATGATGGCGATGGACTTCAGGGTCAGGATCAACACCATGTTCTCGATCGATCTGCCGGTGCTGGAGATCCTCAAGGGTGTCAGCGTCGACTCGCTGGCCGCACGCGTGCTCGACGAACTGCACACGATCCACGGGGCAACGCAGGCGACACCGTCCCCGCAGGAACCGGCCGCCGCCGCCGACGACGTGGACCGGCTGATCGACGGAATGTCGGACGCCGATCTGCGAGACCTACTGGCCGAACTCGAGGGTTGACGATGGCCAGTTCGACGGCGGTGTACGTGCGGGGACTTTCGAAGGCCTACGGACAGACCCCGGCGGTTCGCGACCTCGACCTCGACGTCGACCACGGCGAGATCTTCGCCATCCTCGGCCCCAACGGCGCCGGCAAGTCCACGACCATAGAGATCCTGGAAGGCAACCGAACCCGCGACTCCGGTACCGTGCGCGTGCTGGGTGAGGACCCCGGCGCCGCGGGGCGGGGCTGGCGGGCCCGGATCGGCATCGTGCTGCAGGAGGTCAGTGACGCCGGGATGCTCACGGTGCGCGAGACGGTGCAGATGTTCACCAGCTGCTACAGCATCGCCCGCGGCGCACACGAGGTGTTGGAACTCGTCGGCCTCGGCGGCGTCGCGGGCTCGCGGGTGCGGACGCTCTCCGGTGGGCAACGCCGTCGCCTCGACGTCGCGCTCGGCATCATCGGCCGACCCGAACTGCTGTTCCTCGACGAGCCCACAACGGGTTTCGACCCCGAAGCGCGGCGGCAGTTCTGGCAACTCATCAAGCTGCTGGCCGCCGACGGCACCACCGTCCTACTGACCACCCACTACCTCGAAGAGGCCGCAGCACTGGCCGACCGCGTCGCCGTGATCGCCGACGGCCGGGTCGTGGCGGTCGACTCGCCGGGCCGGCTGACCGAACACGTCAGCTCCGCGGCCACCGTGCGGTGGTTCGACGGCGACGAATTCCGCGTCGAGACAACGGACTTCCCGACCGAACTGGTGCGGCGCCACAGCCGTGACGGTGCGGAATTGGCCCAGCTGACCATCAGCCGGCCCACGCTCGAAGACGCCTACCTGCATTTGATCGGCCACCCATGACGGACACCCAACACATCACAGCCGCTTCCCCGCCGCGCCACCGCGCCGCCGCGGAGCGCACCGTTCCGTCGGCGGTGCGTATCGGGTGGTCACGGATCGTCCCCGAACTGAAGATGTTCTACCGCAGGCCCGAACAGATGGTCCTGACGTTCTCCATGCCCGCCGTGATCTGCCTGCTGCTCGGTTCCATCTTCTCGGCGAAGCTGCCCGACAATCAGACCAGCACCGGTGCGGTGATCGCGGCGAGCATGCTCGCCTACGGCATCCTGTCGACGTCGTTCGTCAACCTCGGCATCAGCATCGCCGCCGATCGGGACACCGGAGCGCTGCGTCGGCTGCGGGGCACACCGGCGACCGCGTCCTCGTACTTCATCGGCAAGATCGCGTTGGTCGCCGTTGTCAGCTTCGCCGAGGCCGTCCTGCTGTTGATCGTGGGCGTGTTCGTCTTCGGCCTGCGCCTGCCGACCGACGCGTTCGGGTGGTTCACCCTCGCGTGGGTATCGATACTCGGCGTCGTCAGCTGCTCGCTGCTGGGCATCTTCATCAGCAACCTGGCGAGCAACGCGGTGTCGGCCGCGGTCCTCACCAATGGCCCGTCAGTGGCACTTCAGTTCGTCTCGGGGACGTACGTACCGCTGATGATCCTGCCGGCCTGGATGCTGGTGATCGGCTCGCTGTTCCCGGTGAAGTGGATGGCCCAGGGGTTCCGCTCGGTGCTTCTGCCTGCGGAGATGGTCGCGCTGGAACCGGCGGGCAGCTGGGAGCACTGGCGCATCTTCGTAGTGCTGGCGGCGTGGAGCGTCGCGGGACTCGTCGGGTGCCTTGCGGTGTTCCGCTGGTCCGACCGGACCTGACGCGCGCTACGGCTAACGCCGGCCTGGTCACCGTCGATAAGCGAGACATGGCCTCCTTCCGTGCCCTCGGCGCACTCGCGCTCGCGCTCGTCGCGCCATGGTCAGCTGCGGCGACGGCACATGCCGACGCCGCCGCACAGCTGGACCCTGTGCCCGTCGTCGCGTCCCCGACGTGCGGCGGCAGCGTACGCGCCGATGCGCAGGTGGTGCCGGTGCAGATCGATGGCCGCTCCGACGACGGTGTGCGCGTGGCCATCAACTACGACGCCGGAATATACGACGGCTCCTGCGCGCTGACCGTGACCGCCGCGTGGAAGAACCTCGACACCGGTGCATCGGGAAGTGACGACATCACCGCGGTGTCGCGCATCGATGGACACTACGGCTTCATCGGTTACGCCAACGCCACGTTCGCCACCGGCAGCGGCACGGTCGTCGTGACGATCAGCTCGCACCCCGGCGAGGAGATGCGGCTCACCGCCTGAGCCCCATCACACCACCCACCGCGACTAGAGTCCGTGGCGTCTTGCCGATCGCGTGGAGGTGGCATGTCCCTGGCAGCGCAGCTGTGGGCGGAGAACGCCGACGTGGTGGCCGAGGTGATGGCCAACCCGTTCGTGCTGGGGATCGGAGACGGCTCGCTGGACCGTGACCTGTTCGCCGGCTACATCGCACAGGACGCGTTCTTCCTCGAATCCTTCGCTCGCGCATATGGTCTGGCACTCGCACGGAGTTCGGATACGGACACCCTGCTGGCCTTCGCGGACCTTCTCGCCGGAGTGCGCGAGGAACTCGGCTTACACGCGTCCTACGCCGCGTCGTGGGGTATCGACACGACCGGCGTCGAACCCGCCGCCGCGACGCTGGCCTACACCGAGTTCCTGTTGGCCACCGCCGCCACCGCCGAGGTCGGGGTGGTGTGCGCGGCGATGACACCGTGCATGCGGCTGTACGCGCACATCGGGGTCACGCTCGACAGCGACACCGCCGGCCCGTACGCGCAATGGGTGCAGACCTACGCCGATCCCGGTTTCGACGAGGTGGCGTCGCTACTGGAACGGCTGCTCGATCGGCAGGCCCGCGACATCCCCGCGGCGCGAACGGCCTACCGGCGGGCGATGCAGCTGGAGCTTGCGTTCTTCGACGCGGCGCTGACGCGTTGAGCGATCAGACGTAACGCGGGCGGCCGGCCAGCGCACCGAGCACGATCTGCACCACGTACACCCCGCCGAACATCACCCAGGGCACCGTCCAGCCGTGCGTGACGTCGTGCAGAAGGCCGAACAGGAATGGGCCGATGCCCGCGATAAGATAGCCGAATCCCTGTGCCATTCCGGATAATTGGGCGGTGTCTGCGGCGTTGCGCGCGCGCAGCGCGATGACCGCGAGCGCCAACGCGAACACGCCCATGCCGATGCCGATCAGCACGCTCCACAACAGGGGTTGCGCGGCGGGGGCGAGCATCAGCCCGAGCGTGCCCATCAGGCCCACGGCGCCCAGGCCGACGATCCATGCACTCTGCCCGCGGCTGCGCGCGGCCAACGGTGCGATCACCAACGCGATGGGCACGCCGACCAGCGATGTGAGCCCGACGAGCAGGCCGGCCTGCGTCTTGTCGACCCCGTTGTCGATGAACACCTGTGGCAGCCAACCCATCACGATGTAGGCCATCAACGACTGGCAGCCGAAGAACAGCGTGACCGTCCACGCCAACCGGTTTCGCAGCAGTGAGCGTCGCCCGCCGACGGGGGTGGTGTGCGCAGCCCACGTGCCGCCATGCCGCCGCGATGTCGGCAACCAGGCGGCCAGTGCGACGAGGGAGACCGCGGCCCACGCGGCCAGCGCGGCGCGCCACCCGCCGAGCGGATCCTCCAGTCCGGGCGTCACCGCCGACCCGAGCGCACCGCCGCCTTGCAGCGCGGCGGTGTAGATCCCGGTCATCAGGCCGACGCGAGCGGGGAACGACCCCTTGATCACGACGGGGATCAACACGTTGGCCAACGCGATGCCCGCGCAGGCGACCAGGGTCGCCGCGATCACGGTGTGCGGACCGTCGAGGGTGCGGGCGACCAGCCCGACGGTGATCGCCGCCAGGGCTGCGGAGACGGTGCGTCCGAGTCCGATGCGGGCGGCCAGGCGGGGCGCGGTGAGTCCCGCGACCGCGAAGCACAGAGCGGGCAGCGTGGTGAGAAGTCCGGCCCATGTCGCCGAGACCCCGAGTTCGGCCCGCATCTCACCGAGCAGCGGCGCGACGCTGGTGACGGCGGGCCGCAGGTTGAGGGCGGTCAGGACGACGGCCACCGCCAATAGCGCACCGCCGGCGACCAGCGGAATCGGGGCCGGATCCGAGGCGGCGACGCTCGTCGCCGGACGCATCGTCGACAGCTCTGTGTCTTCGTCCCGCTGATCGACGCGCATCCTGCTAATCTGCCATACATCCCATGATTGGTTGAAAGGATGTCTCTGTGCCGTTGGTCACCGCGCGGCGGACCGGCCTCGTCGAGCAGGTCATCGAACAGTTGCGGGCCTCGGTCACCCGCGGCGAGTGGCCGGTCGGGCAGCGAATACCCAACGAGACGGACCTGGTCGGATCGCTCGGCGTCGGCCGCAACACCGTGCGCGAGGCGGTGCGGGCTCTGGCGCACGCAGGCATCCTCGAGGTGCGGCAGGGCGACGGCACCTATGTCCGGGCTACCAGCGAGGTGTCGGGTGCGCTGCGTCGGCTCTGCGGTGCCGAGTGGCGCGAGGTGCTCGCGGTGCGGCGCGCGCTCGAGGTCGAGGGCGCCAGGGCGGCCGCGGCGCACCGCACCGAAGACGACCTGGCCGAGCTGCGCGCGCTACTGGATCACCGCGACGCATGCCTGGCCGGGGGAGACACCGACGAATTCGCCCGCGCCGACGCCGAATTCCACCTGGCCGTCGTGCGCAGCTCGCACAACGCCACGCTCACCGAGCTGTACCGGGGGCTGATGGAGGCCATCACAGCCAGTGTCGCCAGCGGGCAGGACGCCGCGGTCGAAGTCGTCGATCACGGTGTGCTGCTGGAACATATCGCCGCGGGTGACAGCGAACAGGCCGCCCGTACGGCCGCCGAGATTATCGACGGAGTGCTCGCCGGTCTTCCCGCCGACGGCGACTGCTGAAGCGGCGCTACTCCCGGGCCGCGCGCCTGCTGCCCAGCGCGACGACCAGGGCGGCGGCCGCCAACGACAGCGTGCCCACCACCCACAACGCCACCCTGCTGTTGCCGGTCAGGTCGGTCAGCCAGCCGGTGATGTACGGACCGCCGAACCCGCTCAGATTGCCGAGCGAGTTGATCAGCGCGATACCACCGGCCGCCGCGGCCCCGGTGAGAAAAGCCGATGGTAGAGACCAGAACACGGGTAGCGCGCACATGACCGCGCAGGTGCACAGCGTGACGGCCAACATCGCGAGGTAGACGTCGGTCATGTACAGGGCCGCGGGAATGGCGATACCGCCGACGATCGCGGGAATCGCGACATGCCATACGCGCTCGCCCGTGCGGTCGGAGTGCCACGCCCAGGGCACCATGACGATCGCGGCCACCACGTACGGGATCGACGTGACCAGCCCGCGCTGGATCACGTCGAGATGGACGCCGTACTCCTCCTGAAACCCGGCGACGATGGTGGGCAAGAAGAAGCCGACCGCGTAGAGCCCGTAGGTGATCCCGAAGTAGATGAAAGCCAGGGCCAGGATCCGCGGATGAGTCAGCGCCTTCTTCAGCGGCCAGTGGCCGGCGCTCTCGGCGGCCACGCGCTCGTGGTCCAAAGTCCCTTCCAGCCAGCGCTTCTCATCGGAGCGTAGCCAGTCCGCGGCACCGGGCCTGTCGTTGAGGTAGAACCAGCAGATCACGCCGAGTATGACAGCGGGCAGCCCCTCGACCAGGAACATGAATCGCCAGCCGGCGAGTCCGAACACTCCGTGGCCCCAATCGATGATCAGCGATGAGATCGTCGATCCGACCGCTGTCGAGACGGGTACGGCGACCATGAACAGTGAGACCGCCCGCGACCGCTGCTTCTCGGGGAACCAGAACGTGAGATAGAGGATGATGCCGGGGAAGAAGCCCGCCTCGGCCACGCCGAGCAGGAAGCGTAGGACGATGAGCGTCTCGGCGTTGGGTACGAAAGCGATTGCGGCGCTGATGATTCCCCAGCTGACCATGATCCGCGCGAGCCAGCGGCGGCCGCCGAACCTGTGCAGGGCGATGTTGCTGGGCACCTCGAGCAGCAGATAGCCCAGAAAGAAGATGCCCGAGGCGAAGCCGAACATCTTCGCGCTCATGCCGAGCTCGTCGTTCATCCCGTTCGGCCCGGCGAACGCGATGTTGACGCGGTCGAGATAGTTGACGATGTAGAGCAACACCAGGAACGGGATCAGTCGCCGGGTGACTTTCGTCAGTGTCCTGTTCTCCACAGTGGAGTCCGGCAGGTACGTGCTCACGACAGTCCTCCGGTCCCACGGTCGAGCGGCGCGTTCACAGGGAGGCTAAACGAGACGGCCCCGGCTACGGCGACTTCTGCGGAACCGCATCACTTCAGGCTGGGCAGCAACACCTCGTCGACCAGGACGCGGACGGTCTCGTCGGTCGGGGGCCGCCCGGAGACCAGCGAACGGAACACCAGGTATCCGGGGAGCAGGTCGTAGATCTCGTCGTTGAGCTTCGACCCGTCGATCTCGCCGCGCCCGATCGCATCGTCGAGGACCTTGTTGATCACCATCTTGCGCTGATGGACGAACTCGTTCTGCATGGCCTCACTCAGCCGCGGATTGTGCGACATCTCGTTGAGGACGGCCCGCATCGTGCTGCCGTGTTCGCACGCCTGCCGGCACACCGCTTCACCCAGCGCCAGCAGGTCCCCGCGCAATGATCCGGTGTTCGGGGGGACGTTGGTCATGCGCGTGCCCTCGATGAATGCGGCCAGCACCAAATCCGATTTCGACGGCCAGCGGCGGTACACCGTCGCTTTGCTCGCTTTCGCCTGCGTGGCAACGGCTTCCACCGACAGCCGGTCGTAGCCGTGCTGTTGTAACAGCTGGAGCGTGATGGCAAGCAGCTCGGCCTCGCGCGGGGTCCAGCGCGAGCCCGACGGTGTAGCCGACTCGGCGTTGCTGGATCCGGACTTCACGCTCACTCCTCACCGCCCCGCTTCCAAATTACGCGGGCGCCACTACGGGCCCGTCGAGGATAACGGTTGCGACAGGCAGTACGGTACCGTACCGTTCCGAGTTGGCCTCCGTTGTTCGTCGAGTCGCCATTCCCGAGGCCAGATCGTGGTAGCCGTCGAAAGGGGCGCCGGTGAGCGGCTTCTCGGTGGGAAGACTCGTGCGCCGGCGGTGGACGATCGTGGTCGCGGTTGTCGTCGTGGCGCTCGTCGCCTTCAGCATCTACCGCCTGCACGGCATATTCGGGTCCAACAACGTCGTGTCCAAGACCGGCGCCGAGGCCCTGGAGAACACGGGCTTCAACCCCAAACGCGTTCTGCTGGAGATCTTCGGCACTCCCGGCTCCGTCGCCACGATCAACTTCCTCGACATCGACGCTCAACCCCAGCGCGTCGACGATGCACCCCTGCCGTGGTCGCACGAGTTGGTCACCGATGAACCCACCCTCTTCGTCGACCTGCGTGCGCAAGGCGACGGTTCGGTCATCGGATGCCGCATCACCGTCAACGGGGTGGTCAAGGACGAAAGGTCCTCCGACAACGTGAATGGATACATCTCATGCCTGGACAAGACGGCGTGACCGCGCAGAACACCGACGAGGGGGTGCATCGATCCGACGCTGCGCCGATGGGTTCGCGGCCCGCGCGTCTCATTCGCCGCCTGGCCCTTCCCATCCTGTTGATCTGGGTCGCGGTGGCCGCGATCACCAACGTCGTGGGACCACAGCTCGAAGTGGTGGGCGCGGAGCGGTCGGTGTCGCTGAACGCCGCCGATTCACCGTCGATCATGGCGATGCGCCACATCGGACAGGTCTTCGACGAATTCGATTCCGACAGCGCCGCGATGATCGTGCTCGAGAGCGATTCGCCCTTGGGTGCAGAGGCACACGAGTACTACGACGGGTTGGTGCGTCGGCTGGCGGCCGACACCAAGCACGTCGAGCACATCCAGGACTTCTGGGGGGATCCGCTGACGGCGGGCGGTTCGCAGAGCAAGGACGGCAAGGCCGCCCTGGTGCAGCTGTACCTCTCCGGTAACCAGGGCGAGGCGCTGGCCAACGAGTCCGTCGACGCGGTGCGCGATATCGTCGACAACACACCGCCGCCGCCCGGCCTGCGGGTCTACGTGACCGGCGCGGCACCGCTCATCACCGACAACTTCGAAGTCGGCAGCGAAGGCACCCACAAGGTCACCGCCATCACCTTCCTCGTCATCGCGGTGATGCTGCTCATCGTCTACCGGTCCATCCTGACGACGCTGATCATGCTCGTCACGGTGTTCGTCGAACTCGCCGCAGCCCGAGGTGTCGTGGCGGTACTCGCGGATTCCGGGCTCATCGGCCTGACGACGTATGCGACAAACCTGTTGACGTTGCTCGCGATCGCGGCTGGCACCGACTACGCGATCTTCGTGGCGGGCCGCTATCACGAGGCGCGCAACAAGGGCATGGACCGAGTCTCCGCGTACTACGACATGTATCGCGGGACCATCCACGTCATCCTCGGATCGGGGCTGACGATCGCCGGTGCGGTGGCCTGCCTCGCCTTCACCCGGCTGCCGTACTTCCAGACGCTCGGCATCCCCGCCGCCATCGGAGTCCTCGTGACGCTGGCGGCCGCGATCACGCTGGGGCCGGCAGTCCTTCTGATCGCCACCCGGTTCGGGCTCATGGAGCCCAAACATGCGACCCGCGTCCGTGGTTGGCGCCGCATCGGCACCGCGATCGTGCGGTGGCCCGGCCCGATCCTCGCGGTCGCGACGCTGCTCGCCCTCGTCGGCCTTCTCGCGCTGCCGGGCTACAAGACCAGCTACGACGCGCGTCCGTACCTGCCCGCGTCGGCGCCCGCGGTCGAGGGTTACACGGCCGCCGAGCGGCACTTCTCCGAGGCGCGTCTCAACCCGGAACTGTTGATGATCGAGACCGATCACGACATGCGTAATCCCGCCGACATGCTCATCCTCGAGCGCGTCGCCAAGGCCGTCCTGCACACCAAGGGTGTCAACCTCGTGCAGTCGATCACCAGGCCGCTGGGAACGCCGATCAGCCACAGCTCCATCCCTTTTCAGATCAGCGCCCAGAGCGCCAGCCAGATCATGAACCTGAGCTACCAGCAGGCGCGAGGGGCCGATCTGCTCAAGCAGGCCAACGAGATCAGCAACACCATCGACATCCTCAAACAGCAGGTGGCGTTGCAGCAGGCCAGCGCGGCCGCGACGCATGAGCAGACGCAGGCGTTTCACGACACGGTGACGATCGTGGAAGACCTGCGTGACAAGCTGGCCAACTTCGACGACCAGTTCCGGCCGATACGCAACTATTTCTACTGGGAGCCACACTGTTTCGACATTCCGATGTGCTCGGCACTGAGATCGGTGTTCGATTCGCTGGACGGGATCGCCCTGCTCGCAGACCAATTCGGCACCATCACGGCGAGCTTGGACAAGCTCGACGCTCTGCAACCGCAACTGGTCGCGCTGCTGCCTCCGCAGATCGCCATTCAGGAGCGCAACCGCGACCTCACCCTGTCGAACTACGCCACCACCACGGGTATCAACGCCCAAAGCGACGAGGCGCTGAAGAATTCGACGGCGATGGGCCAGGCGTTCGATCTGGCCAAGAACGACGACACGTTCTATCTGCCGCCGGAGGCGTTCGACAACCCCGACTTCAAACGCGGCTTGAAGCTGTTCCTCTCGCCGGACGGCAAGGCCGCGCGGATGATCATCACCCATGAGGGTAAACCCGCTACGCCGGAGGGGATTTCGCACATCAACGCGATCAAGGACTCCGCGTTCGATGCGATCAAGGCCACCCCGTTGTCGGACGCGAAGATCTACGTCGCCGGGACCGCATCGACCTACAAGGACATCCAGGACGGGGCCAAGTACGACCTGCTGATCGTCGCGCTGGCGGCGATGGCGCTCATCCTGTTGATCATGATGTTCATCACCCGCAGCCTGGTGGCCGCGGTCGTGATCGTCGGGACCGTCGCGCTGTCGCTGGGTGCATCGTTCGGCTTGTCGGTTCTGGTGTGGCAGTACATCTTCGGGATCCAGCTCTATTGGATCGTGTTGGCGCTGGCCGTCATCCTGCTGCTGGCCGTGGGGGCGGACTACAACCTGCTGTTGATCTCGCGGTTCAAGGAGGAGATCGGCGCGGGGCTCAACACCGGCATCATCCGGGCGATGGCCGGGACCGGCAGCGTGGTCACCGCGGCGGGGCTCGTCTTCGCCGCGACGATGTCGTCGTTCATCTTCAGCGACCTCGTCGTGCTCGGCCAAATAGGCACGACGATCGGCATGGGGCTGTTGTTCGACACGTTGATCGTGCGCTCCTTCATGACTCCGTCCATCGCGGCCCTGCTCGGCCGCTGGTTCTGGTGGCCGCTGAACGTGCGTCCGCGGCCGGCGAGCCGGATGCTGCGCCCGTATGGAACGCGCACCGAGGTGCGGACCCTGCTGCGGTCCGAGGACGGTTGATCGGACACCTCGTCCACGCGCGGATGGTGGGGTCAGGTTTCGAGTGGCGTCCTAAGGGAAACCTCCCGCGGGGGTCACGCGACGAGCGTGCTCGGACCCCGAACCGCCAGGATTGAGGAGAGCTTGATGGCCGACGACCGCGCACCGAAGGAAGCAGTCAAGGGAATCGTCGAGGAGGCCAAGGGCAAGGCCAAGGAGGCGGCGGGGGCGCTGATCGGCAACGAAGAGTTGAAGCGCGATGGTAGGGCCGAACAGCACAATCCGTCCTACATACCCGGCGCGCCCGGTCCTGAGGCGCCGTCGTTCGACGAGCCGACCGCCCCGCGCGAGCCGCTGCCGCCGAAGGCCGATCAGGTTGCGCCCGAGCTGCGCACGGCAACGGGCGCTCCCGTCGACGGCCCGTTGACCGCCCGTGGCCAGCAGGAGGCATACCTCACCACCGCCCAGGGAGCGCGGTTGTACGACACGGACCACTCCCTCAAAGCCGGTGAGCGCGGGCCGACGCTGTTGCAGGACCACCACCTCCGCGAGAAGATCACGCACTTCGACCACGAACGCATTCCGGAGCGGGTGGTGCACGCACGCGGCGCCGCCGCGCACGGCGTGTTCCGCGCCAACGGGGCGGCCGAGAAGATCTGCAAAGCGGAATTCCTGCGGTCCGGCGAAGAGACCGACGTCTTCGTTCGCTTCTCGACGGTGCTCGGTTCTCGCGGATCGGCCGATACGGTGCGTGACACCCGCGGGTTCGCCACCAAGTTCTATACACACCAGGGCACCTTCGATCTCGTCGGCAACAACATCCCGGTGTTCTTCATCCAGGACGGCATCAAGTTCCCCGACGTCGTGCACGCCGCCAAGCCGCATCCGGACCGGGAGATCCCGCAGGCGCAGAGCGCTCACGACACCTTCTGGGACTTCGTATCGCTGCACACCGAAGCCCAGGCGCACACCATGTGGAACATGTCCGACCGCGGGATTCCGCGGTCCTACCGGATGATGGAAGGCTTCGGCGTCCACACGTTTCGGCTGACCGGACCGGACGGGTCGACTTCGCTGGTGAAGTTCCACTGGAAGCCGCGACTCGGCGTGCATTCGCAGGTCTGGGAGGAGGCCCAGATCACCGCGGGGGTCGATCCCGATTTCCATCGGCGCGACCTCGCTGACGCGATCGAGAAGGGCGTCTACCCCGAGTGGGATCTCGGTGTGCAGGTGCTGCCGGACACCCCCGAGCAGATGTTCGAGGGCATCGACCTGCTCGACCCGACGAAGATCGTCCCGGAGGAACTGGCTCCGGTGCAGATCATCGGGACGCTTCAGCTCAACCGCAACGTCACCAACTTCTTCGCCGAGACCGAGCAGGTGGCGTTTCACCCGGGGCACCTGGTGCCGGGCATCGACATCACCGACGACCCGCTTCTGCAGGCGCGGCTCTTCTCCTACCTCGACACGCAGATCACCCGGCTCGCCGGTCCGAATTTCGGCCAGATCCCGATCAATCGGCCGCACGCGCCGGTCAACGACATGTTCCGCGACGGGTTCCACCAGCAGGGCGTGCATCCCGGCGTCGCGCCGTACAAGCCGAACTCCCTCGACGGCGGCTGCCCGTTCCTTGCCGGCGCGGACACCGGCGCATTCATCGAGGTGCCGACTGTGGTCCCCGAGTCGACGAAGCGGCGGGCCGCCCCGGCCACCTATGACGACCATTTCAGCCAGGTCACGCTGTTCTACCGCAGCCTCAGCCGAGCCGAACAAGAGCACATCGCGGAGGCCTATACGTTCGAGCTGGGCAAGTGCTACGAACAAGCAGTCAAGGAGCGCCAGCTCGCGGCGTTGGCGAACATCGACGCCGAGCTGTGCGCGACCGTCGCGGCGGGGTTGGGTCTCGAGGCGCCCGCGCCGACCGTGCCTCCCGCGGATCCCGACGTGCTGAGCCCCGCAGTGGCCCAGGTCGGAGAGGAGTGGCCCGTCGAGGGTCGACAGATCGGCGTACTCACCGGCCCCGACACGGATCTGGCCGGTGTGGCGGCCGCTGTCACCGCGATCGCGAACGCCAAGAACGTGCCCTTCGTCGTCGCCGCCCATGGCGGCACGCTGGAGCACGACGGCGGCGCCGTGCCCGTCTCTCGCACCTATGCGACCGCTCGCTCGGTCGAGTTCGATGCGATCCTCATCGCCGGGTCACCGGCCGACGTCAAGGCGAAAACCATTGTCGACGAGGCATTCCGGCACCACAAGGCGATCGCCGTGCTGCCGCAGGGCACCGAGCTCGCCGCCGCCGCTGCGGTTCCGACCGAAGGGCCGGGAGTGTTCTCCGGCTCGGATTCCGCGACCCTCGCCCAGTCGCTGATCGACGGGCTGGGCGAACATCGGGTGTGGGACCGCGTGGTCCTCGCCTGAGGGCGATGCCGGCCGGCGACCACCATCTCCGGCCGCGGTCCGGTAGCGCCAGAACGGTTTGATGATGGTTGTGTGAAGATTTCGTCAACAGCCCAGAAGCGGGCGGTTGAGCGGCACGATGGGGTGATGGATACCGCCGCGCAATCGTCCGCCTGCACTGCGGATTCCGGCTACCGCGCGCTGGTCGTCGATGATGAGGCGCCGCTGGCGGAAGTGGTGGCGAGCTATCTCGAGCGGGAGCATTTCGACGTCACGGTGCGCCACACGGGAGGCGAAGCGCTCGACGTGGCACGTGAGGTCGACCCGGATGTGGTGGTGTTGGATCTCGGCCTGCCGGGGATCGACGGGGTCGAGGTCTGTCGGCAGCTGCGGACGTTCTCCGACGCTTACGTCGTGATGCTGACCGCCCGCGACACCGAGGTCGATACGATCGTCGGCCTCTCGGTCGGCGCCGACGACTACATGACCAAGCCGTTCAGTCCACGGGAGTTGGTCGCGCGGATCCGCGCCATGCTGCGTCGGCCTCGCACCGTCGGCGCACCTGACCCGGCAACGGGGTCGATGAGCGCCGAGGTGCCGGCACCGCGGGTGTTTGGCCCTCTGTCGATCGATGTCGCGGGCAGACAGGTGTATCTCGGTGGCCAGTTGATTGCGTTGACGCGCACTGAGTTCGACATTCTCGCCGTGCTGTCGTCACGCCCTGGTGTGGTGTGGAGCCGCCGGCAGCTCATCGAAGCAGTTTGGGGGGAGACATGGGTCGGCAACCGCCACCTCGTCGATGTCCACGTCGGACATCTTCGGCGCAAACTGGGTGACGACCCTGCCGAGCCCAGCTTCGTGTTCACTGTTCGCGGAGTGGGGTACCGGATGGGGACCGGGCAGTGAGGGCGTCGACGGGTACCGGGATGCTCCGCCGGTTGCTGTTGGCGCAGGGACTGGTGTTGCTCGCCGTCGGCGTCACGACCTGGGTGGTGGCCTCACTGGTCGGCCCGCCGCTGTTCCGTGACCACCTCCATCAGGCGGGTGTGCCACACAACTCCAGTGAGCAGTTCCACGCCGAACAGGCCTACCGCCACGCCACGGCTATTTCGGTCGGGACCGCTATCGCGGTGGCGGCCTTGACCGCGCTCGTGGTCACCGTATATCTGAGCCGGCGCGTGCAGCGCTCGGTCGCCGAGATATCTGCGGCGGCGGCGACCGTTGCCGAGGGCCGCTACGACATCCGGGTGACACCACCACGACTGGGCGATGAATTCGATGGGCTGGCAACCGCGTTCAACCAGATGGCGCAACGGCTTCAGTCGGTCGAATCGACCCGCCGCCGGTTGTTCGGCGACCTGGCCCACGAGATCCGTACCCCGGTGGCGGTGCTCGAGGCCTACCTGGAGGCCGTCGAGGACGGTGTGAGAACCCTCGACGCACAGACCGTCGCAATGCTGCGTGAGCAGACCGGCCGACTGGTGCGGTTCTCGGCGGACGCCGCCGCCCTCGCGCAAGCCGAGGAGGCCCACACCACCATCGCACCCGAGTGGGTCGACCCCGGTCAGCTGATCGGCACGGTGCGTGCCGCGTTCGCCGATCGCTACACCGAAGCTGGTGTGGCGCTGAGGGTTCGACTCGATGACGCGCCCCGACTATGGGGTGACCGCCAGCGCCTGACCCAGGTGATCGGGAATCTGCTCGACAACGCTCTCCGGCACACTCCGGCCGGCGGCCACGTCACCCTCGCTGTCGGGACTGTCGGCACCGATGTGGTCTTCACCGTTTCCGACGACGGCGAGGGCGTCGCCGCCGAACATCTGCCACACCTCTTTGAGCGCTTCTACCGGGCAGACACCGCCCGAGACCGTGACCGGGGTGGTGCGGGGATCGGGTTGGCAATCGCCAAGGCGCTGACCGAGGCCCATGGCGGCCACATCAGCGCGACCAGCCGCGGACCCGGAGAAGGGACCACCTTCATCGTGACGGTGCCCCTACATCCAGTGATCGGAGCCCATGCCTTCGACAAGCATCAAGCCTCGCCGACGGTCAGCTCCTGACTCGACGCACTACGCCGTCGGGTGGTGACAACGTATCCGCGACCGTGCGGGCCACTACAGCGACTTGAGTATCTCGTTCATCGTGTCGATCTCCTTCTGCTGGCTGCTCACCATCGATTTGGCCAGCGCGACGCCGTCGGGGAACTGACCGTTGTCGACCTCGTTCTGCGCCATGGTGATTGCGCCCTGGTGGTGCCGAATCATCTGGGTGAGAAAGAGCTTGCTGGCCTCGACGCCCTGAGCGTTCTGCAGGGCCTGCATATCGGCCGGCGACATCATCCCTTCCATGCCCGGCATGTTTCCCATGCTCGGCATCATTGACCCGCTCGGCCCCGGCGATGCCGGCGGAGAGACGGTTTCGGTGCCCGAACCATGCATTCCGCCATGCCCAGGGGGCATGTTGCCACCGGTGCCTTTCGGCCCGGGCATTCCGCCCGGCCCGGGCATTCCGGGCATACCCCACTGGTCGAGCCAACCCTGCATCTGCTCGATCTCCGGGCCCTGCGCATCCTTGATCTGCCTCGCCATGTCGGCTACCCGCGGGTCGATGCCCTGCTTTTGCAGGATCATGTCGCTCATCTCTACCGCTTGCTGGTGATGCGGGATCATGTGGTGGGCAAACATCACGTCGGCATGATTGTGGTCTGCTGCCGGCGCTGTACTCACGGTTTGAGTGGGAGCGGCGGATGCCGTCTCTTGGTTGGTCGCAGAGTTGCCGCACGCCGCGACTACAGACACCGCGGCCAGCACCGCCGCTCCGATCGCGCTGGGCCTGTTCACCTTCACCACACATCCTCCACGTCCATCACGCACCGATTTGTCGCCAAGTCTTCTCGAACGGCCATAGGAGTGCTGTAGTCGTTCCCTGAAGATTTGATAAAGAAGCCCGATCGCTCAACAGCGATGGACCGGATCGCACGGCGTGGTTCACGGAGGACGTCGCGGGCGCTGCACACGCTTTGACCAGGCCTTCGCAGGTATGCGGATGCACTGGTGTCGCGTCCCGATAACGAGATGGCGTCAGGTCTTTGGGTGAGGAAGCCGATCGCCGTTGCGCTGCTACCCTCGGGAACATTGTGAGATACCAGATGGCCGTCCGGGCGTCGCGGACCGGCGCGGCGATCGCGCTGGGCATGGCGTTGTGGCTCGTCACCGTCGCCGCCCAGTGGACGCTGCCGGTCGACGAGGTCACCACGGCGCATGGGCCGCATGGACTTTCGTCGGCTCTCGTCGGCGATCACCCGGCCGTCATCGATCATCAGCACATCGGTGATGCGTCGCCCACGTTGCCCCCGGATGCGCTCGCCGAGGCGGTTCTTCCGCGAGCGTCCACCTCACTCGTCCTGTTGGGGCTGATTGCCGCGCTCGCGGTTGTCGCGGTGTGCTGGCATCAACCGGCACTGGCTGCCATCCGCGGTCCGCCCAAGTCGCGACCTTCCGTTCTGTCCGGCCGGGTGCTGCTCACCCGTCTCTGCATCGCGCGACGCTGATCCGGTGGCGTCAGACCACGCCGCCTGGTTGCGGCACGGTCGGTGACCGTCGCCCCCTTTCAGCTGCCGCGTACCGATTTGCGCGGCTCGACACAGAAGCGATGCACGTAGATGAATCACGTTCTGTCCCTTCATACTCTGAAACCACATACTCCTGGTCAAAGATGCCTGGGCCGCTATGACCGCCCGGGCACCATGGTCGGCCACACCCCGGTGTTGCGCATTGCAGAACCCTTTGCGCCGGCTCATCGAGGCTTCTGGGCCAAGCTCGAGGGCTTCAGTCCCGGTGGCATGAAGGACCGTCCGGCCATGTACATGGTGGAGCGTGCGCGGGCCAGCGGTGCGCTCCGGCCAGGCCGCCGAATAGTCGAATCGACCAGCGGTACATTGGGTTTGGGCCTCGCGCTGGCCGGCACGGTCTATCGGCATCCGGTCACCCTGGTGACCGATCCCGGCATGGAGCCGATCATCCAGCGAATGCTGCGGGCGTACGGCGCCGATGTCGACCTGGTGACCGAGCCGCATCCCGACGGCGGTTGGCAGCAGGCGCGCCGTGACCGGGTGCTGCAGGTGCTGGCCGCCGAGGAAGGTGCGTGGTATCCGGATCAGTACAACAACCCCGACAACGTCGACGCGTACCGTGGGCTGGCTCTGGAATTGCACGCTCAACTCGGCACCGTCGACGTGCTGGTGTGCTCGGTCGGTACCGGCGGTCACTCGGCCGGCGTGGCGCGGGTGTTGCGGGAGTTCAACCCCGACATGCAATTGATCGGGGTCGACACGGTGGGCTCCACCATCTTCGGCCAACCAGCCTCGACACGACTGATGCGCGGCCTGGGGTCGAGCATCTATCCGGGAAACGTCGACTACGGGGCCTTCAACGAGGTCCACTGGGTTGCCCCTGCCGAAGCCGTGTGGGCATGTCGCACGATGGCGGCCACCCACTACGCCAGTGGCGGTTGGAGTGTCGGCGCGGTGGCTCTGGTCGCCGGCTGGGCGGCCCGCAGCCATCCGGCGGATATGACGATCGCGGCGATCTTCCCCGACGGCCCACAACGCTACTTCGACACCATCTACAACGACGATTTCTGCCGCGAGCACGGTCTCCTCGGCGAAACACCTCCCGCCGAACCGGCGGTCATCGATGACCCAAGACAACGTGTGGTGTCCTCGTGGACACGGTGCGCCACGATCGTGGATCCGGTAGAGGCGATGCGATGAGGAGCCTTGTCGCCGAATTCCGCAATTTCGGGTGGCCGAGCCGGCTGCTGATGATCAACCAGTTCGGCATCAACCTGGGCTTCTACATGCTGATGCCCTACCTGGCCGGATACCTTGCGGGGCCGCTCGGGCTGGCCGCCTGGGCCGTCGGTCTGGTCCTGGGCGTGCGCAACTTCTCTCAGCAGGGCATGTTCATCGTCGGCGGAACGTTGGCCGACCGCATCGGATACAAGCCGCTCATCGTCGCCGGTTGTCTGCTGCGCACCGTCGGCTTCGGCCTCCTGATCATCGCCGACTCGTTGCCCACCGTCCTAATCGCCTCGGCGGCAACAGGATTCGCCGGAGCACTGTTCAATCCGGCAGTGCGCGCGTACCTCGCCGCCGATGCCGGTCCCCGTCGTGTCGAAGCCTTCGCCCTGTTCAACGTCTTTTACCAGGGGGGCATCCTTGCCGGTCCGGTGGTCGGCCTGGCGTTGATGGTCCTCGATTTTCGCATTGCAGCGGCCGCGGCGGCCGCGATCTTTGCGGCTCTGACAATCGCGCAGCTCTTTGCGCTCCCGCAGCACAACGCCACCCAGCCCCGGGAAGCCTCCTCGATATTGGAGGACTGGCGAACGGTCGTGGCCAACCGGTCCTTCCTGCTCTTCGCGGTGGCGATGGTCGGCTCGTATGTGCTCTCCTTCCAGGTCTATCTGGCGCTACCCCTACAGGCCAAGGATCTGCTGCCGAATGCCGAAGCGCTCGTGGTCGCGGGTGTTTTCGTCATCTCCGGACTGGTCGCGGTCGCAGGCCAGCTCAAGATCACACGGTGGTTCGCCAAGCGGTGGGGGGCGGGGCACTCCCTGGTGATCGGCATGCTGGTTCTCGCGTCGTCGTTCATTCCGATGGCCGTGCTGCCCGACGGCAGCCGTGCCGGCGAGATCGCAGCGGTGATGGCACTTCTCGTCGGTGCCGCAGTGCTGGCAATCGGATCGGCCGCGGTGTTCCCATTCGAAATGGACACGGTGGTATCCCTGGCCGGCGGCCGGTTGGTCGGAACGCACTACGGGTTCTACAACACCATCGTCGGAATCGGAATTCTCGTCGGCAATCTCGCCACGGGAACGCTCATGCAGAAGACCGCCGACGCCGGAGCGCCAGAGCTGACGTGGCTCGTATTGAGCGCCATCGGGGTGATGGCGGCTTTCGCGCTCTACCGACTGGACCGCGCCGGCCGACTTCAGCCACAGGCGGTCGCCACTTCAACCACCAGGCCCTGAGGCGCCGCCCCCCAGCACGATCGGTCAGATGCCGTTCACCTGACGACCGCCGGATTGCCACGCGCGCATGCCCCCGCGGAGTTCGACGACATCGGTGTAGCCGAGATCGCGAAGTGTCTGGGCCGCAACCGTACTCATCGGCCCGGAGCGGCAGTAGATGGCCAGGGCAGTGCTGCGATCGGCGGGGAGGCGCTCGGCTTGTGCGGCGATCTGATCGAACGGGATTGACAGGTCTGTACCGGGGATATCTCCCTCGAAGGGCACGTGAACGTTCACTGTCACGCGATCGGGCTCGGCGATCGCTGCGGCGAACTCCTCTGGGTCCACCAGCCGCGCGGCACTCGCCGTCTCCGGTTGCGATGCGGTCGTCGGGTGGGTGTCTTCCGTCGTACACGCGCCCAGCGAGATCACGCCGGTCACCGTCGACGCCGCGACGAGCATTCGTGCCGGGGAATGCCTGGCCACTGAGCGTCTAGCCAACCTGAACATGCCGGAAGGATACCCCCTGGGGTAACGGCCCGGGGCAGTCGGACGCCTCATGACCCGCCGGTCGGCTCCGACCTGGTCAACCGCCGCACCACGCGGCCGTGCGCTTGAACCCATGTTTGCTGAATGCTCCCCGGGGCGCATCGTCGCAGGCATACCATTGACCTGCCTGACGAACGGAACCAGCCGATCCGATGGAGGTTCGAGATGCTCCTCATCGTCCGTGTTGCGGCCGCGCTGGCGACTCTCGGAGTTGTCCTGGCGGCACCCGCCGCAGCGTCGGAGGACGAATACCTGCGCGAGCTGCAACCCCGGTACGCGTTCCTGACTGCGGAGGAGTTGCTCACCGAGGGGCAACGGGCCTGCGCGGCCATCAGCTCCGGCGTGCTGGCACCGGACGCCGTCAAGATGGTCAGCGCGGACCTCGGCATCTCGACCGGCGCGGCGATGGACATCGTCAGCCGCGCCAACCTCCAGCTCTGCTGACGCGACGATCCGGATGGATCACCGCACCAAGGTGGGCCAACCCGAACAGCGACTGCGATTCACGGTCCGCCAGAACGGAATTGATCGGACCCAGCATCGACGGCACCGATGTTTTGTCGCACGCTCGGGTCTGCGCGTTCCGCCCGGCGGCGGGTAGTCACTGCCGGGTGCGCGTCAGCGGAAGCGGATGTGCATCGTCGCCAGGCCGAAGATCTTCTTGCCGGCCGATTTCGCCGCCACCACGATGACGCCCGAGCGGGTCTCGGGGTCCAGCGACTTGATCCTGCCGCTGAACTCGATGTCGGCGCCCTCCTCGGCGGAGACGATCGCGGGTGCGGAGAGCCGCACCGCGTACCGCGTCACCGCGCCCGGGTCGCCCGACCAGGCGGAGACGAACCCGGCGCCGAGCCCCATGGTGAGCATGCCGTGGGCGATCACGTCCGGGAGCCCGGCCAGCTTGGCGATGTCCTCGTCCCAGTGGATCGGATTTGCGTCACCGGCGACGCCTGCGTAGTTGACCAGGTCGCCGCGGGACAATCGCGTGTGGCGCACCGGCAGCTCGTCACCGACCTTCAGCTCGTCGAACGACGGCGTCCCAGGTGCGCGGGTCAGCCCACCGTCGGCGATCCGGAACTCGCCCTCGGGCCGCACGGACCTCTCGTAACTGCTGTCGGCCTCGCTGACGGCAAGGATGTCCACGTCGTGCATCATCTTGGCGTGTACGGCGGTCTTGATCGTCGGATCGAGGTCTTCGCTGGTCAGACCCACGACGGTGGTGTGCAGTGTGTGCACCCGCTCGCCGGCGGTGTCGGTGAAGGTGTTGGTCACGGTGATCAGATCCCGGCCGGCGATCCTGCGCACCGAGGTCAACTCGACGTCGATGACCAGTTCGTCGCCGGCCACGATCGGGCGGTGCTGCTCGAAGACCTCCTCGGTCTGCAGGTAGGTGTCGTAACCGACCACGATCTGCTCGAACATGTGACGGTTGCACGACATAGCCGGGGCCGACGTGAACGTCAGCGGCGCGACCAGACCCGAATATCCCAGCTCAGCCGCGGCGGCGACGTCCCAATGCGTAGGTTGGTAGTCCTGCACCGCACGGGCGTATTCGCGGACCTTCTCGCGGCCGACCAGGTAGCTGTCGTCCATCTGGTACCAGTGGCCGACCCGCGCTTCGATCGCCGGCGTCTCTGGTGCTGCGGTCATAGATCTACTCAACTTTTCTGCCGGTTTGTCCGTAAGGCCGACCACAGCACACTAACCGGTGGTCAGCCCGTACCGCCCCCGACCATGGCGCCTGGGCCCTACTCGCGGTGTCCTGTCAGTTTCATCCAGGGCTCTCAACCGAAGGGCATGAAGAGTCTCGAAAGCGTGTGCCCGCATTTCAGCGCACAGTCCTACGATGTCCGCATGCGGCGCCCGCCTTTCACCTCTACCGACGAACGCTGGGATCAACCGCCGAGGTGAGGCCCATCGTGTGGGCACCCATCTCGATGTGGACGAGGAACTGTCAGGATTGCGGACCGCGGTCACCGCCCACCTGACCGCGCGATCGAAGATCGCCGACGCCCCGCAGCAATGGCGCGGGAGGACCGCCGGTCGCGTGGGGCGCATCGTCGAGGGGAAAGCGATTCGATGAGTACCGAGCGCGAGGAACCGGATTACCGCTTCACGTTGGCCAACGAGCGGACCTTCCTGGCGTGGATCCGGACGGCGCTGGCGTTGATCGCCGGTGGCATCGCCGTCGTCCAGTTCGTGCCGTCCTTCGGGATCCCGGGGGTGCGACACGGCCTCAGCGTGGCCTTGACCGCCAGCGGTGGTCTGCTGGCAGCGTTGGCCGTGCGGCGCTGGCAACAGGTTCAATCCGCGATGCGCCGGGGCGAGGACCTACCGCCGACCCATGTTCCGCTGCTACTCGGCGGCGCGCTCTTCGTCGTCACCATGGTGGTCCTCGTTGTGCTGGTCGTCTGGCCGCCATCGGCGCAGTGAGATGCGCGGCCGTCTGACGAAAGGACCGGGGCTTCCGGCCGAGCGCACAGTGCTGTCCTGGGAGAGAAGCTCGTTCGGCTTCCTTGTTGTCGGAGCGCTGGTGCTGTTGCCGCGACACGGGTCTCTGGGTCCGGCGCGGGCCATGCTGGCAATCACCGCGATGCTGCTCGCACTTCTGGTCCTCGCCCTGGGCTACCGGCGGTCACGGCGGATCAGGAACAGCCAGATGGTGAACGGCCGGATGGTCACGTTCACTCCGCAGTTGGAAGTGTTGTTCATCGGCGCCGCCACAACCGGTTTCGCGGCAGCCGTGGTGGTCGTGCTACTCCTGTACACGGTGTGACTCCCGGTAAGCCCGAAAAATGCGGGGTCAGGCCAAGACCAGAAACAGCCTCTCCAACTCGGCTTCCGTCATCGGTCGGTGGCCATCCGAGGTCTGGCCGGCCAGGCACTCCCGTAAGCCGGTGACGAGGATCTTCAACCCGGCTTTTTCGAGCGCCCGTGTCACCGCAGCCAACTGGATCACGACGTCCCGGCAGTCCCGGCCTTGTTCGATCATCGAGATCACTCCGGCGAGCTGTCCCTGGGCCCGGCGCAGCCGGTTGAGCACAACGGCGACCGCATCCTCGTCAGCGGCTGCGGCGCAACGATTTTCGGGCGACGCAGTGCAGTCCGGGGCAGCATCGGCGGCGTTCATGCGAGGGCCCTGCGGGAGGCGGCCGCGCCGGTGAGGCGACGCAGAGGGCAATGGGCGTAACGCGTGCACGCGAGCGTCAGGCCACCCGCGATCGACGTGAGCGCCGCGGCCGCGATCCCGACGCTCAGGTGGATCTCCTGAGCCAGGATGACCGAGGACATCACGAGTACGAACCAGCCGAAGGCCTGCCGCAGCGCATCGGGGTTGACCATCGCGGTCAGCCGAGCGCCGATGAGGGCGCCCACCACGGCCGCGGCGGTCACCGCCGACGCGACCGTCCAGTCGATGGCAACGCTGGACAGATAGCCGCCGAGGCCCGCGAACGACTTCATCGCGATCACGACGAGCGAGGTGCCGACTGCCACAGGCATCGGCAAGCCGCCGAGCAAGGCGAGCGCGGGCACCACGAGGAAGCCGCCCCCGGCACCGACAAGGCCGGTCACCAACCCCACGACCAGGCCCTCCGCGATGATCTTCGGAATCGGCAGGTGGTGGTCGCCGCCGGTGTTCTCGACGTTCTTGCGGCCGCGCAGCATCGCGACGGCGGTGGCGACCATCATGGCGGCGAAACCGATGAGAAGAACGGTGCCCGGGATGAAGCGGGCCAGCAGTCCGCCTCCGTAGGCGCCGGCCATCCCGGCTCCGCCGAAGATCAGACCAGTGCGCCACTGCACTCGCCCGGCCCGAGCGTGCGAGACGGCGCCGATCGCACTGGTAACGCCGACGACCAGAAGCGAAGTTGCGATCGCCTGTTTGGCATCCATGCCGGCGATGTAGGCCAACAGCGGAACGGTCAGGATGGAACCGCCGCCCCCGAGCGACCCCAATGCAACACCCACGAAGACGGCAAGGCCGATGGCGAGCGCAACCATGATCTGCTAGCCCACCGTCTTGTCTGCGGTAGCCGAGCCGACGAGTTGGGCCACGACCGTCTGGGCGTCGCAGGTGGCCCCGCGGTTGTAGGGCAGCTTCGACAACATCATGCCCATGGCGCACGTGTTGGACAGTGCCGCGAACGTGAGGCCGCCACCGATGGCGCCGGCCACCCACTTGAGCTTGGGAACGGCAATGCTGCCCAGGATGCTGGCGAGCACGATGCCGCCTGCGGCCAGGCGGACCTGTCGTTCGAGGTCCCAACGTGTGGTCCCGCGGTTGACCGAGAATCCCTTGGCCTCCCATGCGGTGATGCCGCCGGCGAGGATGTGCATATTGGCCAGCCCTGCCGTGCGCAGCGTCTCCTCCGCCTGGGCGGCACGCTGACCTGAGCGGCAGACCAGCACGACGTCTTCGTCGAGGTGCTGGACGATCTCGTCGCGGTGTTCGCGCAACAAATCCAGCGGCACGTTATAGGCACCGGCGATATGTGCGGTGTCGAACTCGCCCGGGGTTCGGACGTCGAGGACCCGAGGCGGTGTCGGGGAGTTGAGCAGGTCGACGAGTTTCTGTGAGTCGATGACGGCGGGCGCGGTCATATGGCTGTCCTTTCAGATTGGGCTCGGGTAGCGAACCCGATACCACGGGGGGTATGTTGGCACCATGTTACACATACCCCCAGGGGTAAATGAAGAGACGGAATATTTTGGGGGCAAAGGTCCCTTGACATACCCATAGGGGTATCTGCACCGTGGATGCCACAAGGCTCGCCGAACGAACGAAAGGGCTGCCGCCATGAAATTCATCCAGTACTACCTGGACTGCCTGTCCCATGCGTCGTATTTGATTGCCGACGAAACCACTGGGCGCGCAGTCGTTGTCGACCCACAGCGCGACGTTTCGGAGTACCTGTTCGATGCCAGGGAGTTCGGCTTCACCATCGAACTCGTCATCGAGACCCACTTCCACGCCGACTTCCTGTCCGGCCACCTGGAGCTGGCGAAGGCCACGGGCGCAAAGATCGTCTACTCGTCGGTCGCCGAGACCGAGTTCGAGTCGATGGGCGTCGCCGACGGCGAGCGGTATTCGCTGGGCGACGTGACCTTGCAGTTCCTGCACACCCCCGGCCACACCCCCGAGTCGATGAGCATCGTCGTCTACGAACATTCCGGCGATGACGTGCCCTACGGTGTGCTGACCGGTGACGCCCTGTTCATCGGTGACGTCGGCCGCCCGGACCTATTGGCCTCGATCGGGTTCACCCGTGAGGAGTTGGCCGACAAGCTCTACGACTCGCTGCACACCAAGCTGATGACCCTGCCCGACGCGACCCGGGTGTATCCGGCGCACGGCGCGGGTTCGGCCTGTGGCAAGAACCTCTCGACCGACCTGTGGTCGACCATGGGCGAGCAGAAGGAGACGAACTACGCGCTGCGCGCCGCGGACAAGGCGACCTTCATGGAGTTGGTCACCGAGGGCCAGCCACCGGCGCCGAGCTACTTCGTCTATGACGCGATCCTCAATCGGAAGGACCGTGAACTGCTGGACGAGACCAAGAGGCCGATGGCGATGACCTATGAGCAGGTGATGGGCGCGATCGAGGCCGGCGCCGTGCTGGTCGACGGACGCAGCCCCGAGGAGTTCGCCCAGGGCCACCTCCGCCATGCGGTCAACATCGGGCTCGAGGGCCGCTATGCCGAGTTCGCCGGATCGGTTGTGCCCTCGGATGTCGATATCGTGCTGTTCACCGAGCCGGGGCACGAGTTGGAGGGCAAGAACCGACTCGCCCGCATCGGGTTCGACCGCGTCATCGGCTACCTGGACCGGCCGTTCGAGGCGATGCTCGAGCATCAGGACGACGTCCAGATCGCGTCCCGATTGACGGCGAAGGCCTTCGACCAACGCGTTTCGGAATTGTCCGATCTACAAATCGTCGACGTGCGCAACCCAGGTGAGGTTGCGGCGGGGACGATCCCGAACGCGATCGAGATCCCGGTGGGCCAGCTGCCTGCCCGGCTGAGCGAGCTCGATCCGGCCAAGCCGACCGTCGTCTACTGTGCCGGAGGCTACCGGTCTTCAGTGGCCGCAAGCCTGTTGCGGCACAACGGGTTCACCGATGTCAGTGACATCCTGGGCGGTTATGGCGCCTGGGAAGAAACCCACCAGAACGCCTGAGCGGCGGGAGAGATCATGACTACCGCGAAACACCAAGTCGTCATCGTCGGTGGGGGTACCGCCGGCATCTCGGTCGCCGCGCGGCTGCTGCGCAACGGCTATTCGGACGTCGCCGTCATCGAACCGTCCGACACGCACTACTACCAACCGCTATGGACTCTGGTAGGCGGCGGCCAGGCCAAGGCGTCGACGACGGCACGGCCCGAAGCGTCGGTGATGCCCAAGGGCGCGAAGTGGATCAAGAACGCAGCGGCTGGGGTCGATCCGGAGAACAACACCGTCACGTGTGTCGACGGAGCGGACTACGAGTACGAGGTGCTCGTGGTCTGCCCCGGCATCCAGTTGGACTGGAACCGCACCGATGGTCTGGAGCACGCGCTCGGCAGAGACGGAGTGTCGTCGAACTACCGGTTCGACTTGGCGCCACGCACATGGGAATTCATTCGCAACCTCCGTTCGGGCAGTGCGGTGTTCGCCATGCCGTCCGGCCCGATCAAGTGTGCCGGAGCGCCCCAAAAGATCGCCTACCTGGCCAGCGACTACTGGCGAAAGCAGGGCGTGCTGAAGGACATCGACGTACACCTGGTGGTGCCCACGCCGCGACTGTTCGGCATCCCGGCGATCGCCGACAACCTGGACGCGATCGCCGCCGACTACGGAATCACCGTGCACACCAACGCGGAGGTGACGTCCATCGACGCGGCGGCGCACAAGGCGGGCGTGACCCATGTCGGAGATAGCGGACCCGACACGGTGCTGCCATATGACGTTCTGCACGCGGTGCCCCGCCAGTCCGCGCCCGACTGGATCAAGTCGAGTCCACTGTCGACCGGCGACGCGAACGGATACGTCGAGATCGACAAGCACACCATGCAACACGTGCGCTATCCCAACGTGTTCAGCCTCGGTGACGCCGGTTCTTCACCCAATTCGAAAACCGGTGCCGCGATCCGCAAACAGGCCCCGGTGGTGGTCGACAACATCGAGTCCTATTTGTCGGGCCGACCGCTGACCGCCTCGTACAACGGCTACGGGTCGTGTCCGATCGTGACATCCTCGCACGCGATGCTCCTGGCGGAGTTCGACTACGACCTGAACGTGACCCCGTCGTTCCCCCTGCTCGACCCGACCAAGCCCCATCGCAGCTATTGGTACCTCAAGAAGTACGGGTTGCCGTTCATGTACTGGAATCTGATGCTGAAGGGCTTGGCGTAGCGGTTCTTCTGCCCCGCAAGTAAATACGGAAAGGAGAGCGTCATGGCCACGAAGAGCCTGACCTACGACGACTTCGAGTCCACCGTCGTGGACAATCCGGTCGTGCTCGTCGATTTCTGGGCATCGTGGTGCGGCCCGTGCCGTGCCTTCGCCCCGATATTCGAGCACTCCTCGGATTCGCATCGCGATGTCGTGCACGCCAAGGTCGACACACAACGCGAGCTCGACCTGGCCACCGCGCTGGAGATCACGTCGATCCCGACGGTGATGGCGTTCCGGGACGGCGTCCTCGTCTACCGGCAGGCCGGCGCGATGCATCCCGCAGCGCTCGAGGACCTGATCACCCGGGTGAAAGCACTCGACATGGCCGAGGTTCACGTCAAGATCGCCGCACGGAAGGCAGCGCCGGCTTCTTGACTCGGCCCCGACGTCGAGCCGCGGCAAAAGGCATCATCGGTTTCGCGACACGTTTGAACGCGGGCATCGACGGAAATGAATCGATCATGCCCACGCCACGAACTGCGGCCGCAGCGTGTCGCAACGTCGCATGCATGTCGCTGCTGACAACGGGCCTCGTGGCGGTGACCGGCTGTTCTGCGCTGGAGAATCAAGCGCAGAACAGCTCCGAAACCTCGGGCACACGGGCTTCGGCGACCGCGTTGCGAACCGACGCGGTCACTCCTGCGCCCAACCCACCGCCGTCCAATGAGCGGATCCCGCCCATCGGAGACGTGTCGCTGGCGATCGATGACCGCGGCGACCTCGGCGAGATCATCGTCGACAGCACCGGACGCACGCTGTATGTCTTCTCGACGGACGCGGCGAACGGGCCCACCTGCTACGGCGAATGCGCAGACACATGGATTCCGCTGCTCGCCGATTCCGACCCGGCCGGGGGACCGGGTATCGACGTGGCGGCGGCCAAGACCGTTCCGCGTCGCGACGGCCGTGCCCAGGTGACCTACCGGGGCCACCCGCTCTACCGGTATGCGGGGGACGTGACGGACAGGGACGCCAACGGGCAGGGCCTCGACATGTTCGATGGTGAATGGCACGTGCTGACCAAGTGGGGCGAACCGCTGGCCTGAGGAATAGCCGCGCGCATACCAACGTTGGCAGGCGCATCGACGGCAGTGAGGACGCGCATGGAATTCGGGATCTCCACCTTCGTCAACGACGACACCATCGACACCGTGACCCTCGCCCGCGCGATCGAGGAGCGGGGTTTTCACGCGCTTGCGGTCGCCGAGCACACTCACATCCCGGCGAGCAGGCAGTCGCCGTACCCCATGGGCGGTGAGCTGCCCTCCATCTACTACCGGACCCTGGACCCGTTCGTCACACTCGCCGCGGCGGCGGCGGTGACCTCCAAGATCGAGTTGATCACCGGTATCGCGCTTCTCATCCAGCGTGACCCGATCATCACCGCCAAGGAGGCGGCCAGCATCGACCTCATTTCGAATGGCCGTTTCGTGTTCGGGGTGGGCGCGGGCTGGAACATCGAGGAGTTACGCCATCACGGCACCGACCCGAAGACGCGCGGTGCGCTGCTCGACGAGCGCATCGAGGCGATCAAAGCGCTGTGGACCGACGAACCGGCCGAGTATCACGGCCGCTTCGTCGATTTCGATTCGTCGTATCTGCGCCCGAAGCCCGTGCAGAAACCGCATCCGCCGATCGTGGTCGGCGGTGACTCCGACGCCACGGTCAAGCGGGTGATTCGCCACGGTGCCGGGTGGATGTCCAATCCGCTGCCGGTCGAGAGGCTGGCCAGACGGATCGGCCAGATGCGGGACGGCGCAAGCCGCGATGTCCCGTTGACGACGTTCGGGACTCCGATCGACCCGGACTACTGGCGCGCCCTCGACGAACTCGGCTACCGGCAGGCGAACCTGCTGCTGCCCACCAAACCGCGCGACGAGTCGCTGCGACTTCTCGACGACTACGCGGCGAAGGTTGCCCGGTACCGCGGCTGAGCCTTCCCGGGTCCCGCTGTCCCTCGACTCCGGTCGAGTTTCTATCGTGACTGCATGAGCAATGCCGGTGACGCCGATCGATTAGCCGAGTTGGCGCGCGGGGTCGTCGCCGACCACGACCCGAAGAACGTTCCCGTCCCCGAGTTCCTCGGTGCTTGCTACGACGCCGGTCTGTCGTGGGTGCACTTTCCCGAGGGTCTCGGCGGGCTCGGGGTGTCCCGCGGGCTCCAGTCGGTCGCCGACCGCATCCTGCAGGGCGCGGGTGGGCCGATGCCTCTCGGTTTGAATCCGATGGGCTACGGCATGGCCGCACCGACGATTCGCGAGCATGCCCAAACCGAGGAGGTGAAGCGGCAGTGGCTGCGGCCCCTGGCCACCACCGAGGACCTGTGGTGTCAGCTGTTTTCCGAGCCGGGAGCGGGCTCTGACCTCGCGGGGCTGGCGACATCGGCGGTTCGCGACGGTGACGACTGGGTGGTCAACGGCCAGAAGGTGTGGACCAGCCTCGCCCACCGGGCGCGCTGGGGGCTGCTGCTGGCGCGCACCAACCCGGATGTGCCCAAGCACAAGGGTTTGACCTACTTCGTGATCGACATGCACGGCACCGGCGTTCAAACCCGGCCGCTGCGACAGATGACCGGGCAAGCCGAGTTCAACGAGGTCTACTTCAACGACGCGCGGATCCCCGACAAGCACCGCCTGGGCGAGGTCGACAACGGCTGGGCCGTCGCCATGACCACGTTGATGAACGAGCGCACCGCGCTCGGCGGAAGCGGGAGCCGGCGTGGTGCGGGCACCATCGCCGACGCGACCGGGTTGTGGGCGTCGCGGCCCGACCGGCACACACCGGTATTGCGGGACCGGCTGACGCAGTTGTGGCTGCGCTCGGAGGCGCAACGCCTCACCTCGGAACGGTCGCGCGCCGCCGCCACGGTGGGCGGACCCGGTCCGGAGGGGTCGGTCGGCAAGCTGGTCGGCGCGGAACTGAACCAGGACATCTACCAGTGGTGCATGGATTTCCTTGGGCCCGAAGGGATTCTGTACCACGGCTACCAGCAGGGTGCAGGGACCGGCGAACGGGATTGGCAAGGGCCCATCCAGCAGCGATACCTGCGGAGCAGGGCCAACACCATCGAAGGCGGAACGTCTGAGGTGATGCGGAACATTCTCGGCGAACGCATCCTCGGGCTGCCTGGCGACCTGCGTGCCGATGCGGGCATGCCGTGGAAGGAGATCCCCCGTGGCTGAGAAGCTTGCGAACCAGACTGAGCGCCGAGCTGGGCAGGCAGAGTTCAGGTTCACCGACGAGCAGAGCCAATTGCGCGACGCCGTGAGCAAGTTCAGCGCCGAGCACTTCTCGGAGGAGACGGTTCGCAGGCTCATGGAGTCCGAGCCGCCGTTCGATCCGAAGGTATGGGCCCGGCTGGGTGCTGAGCTCGGCGTGCTGGGCCTCTCGGTGCCCGAGACCGACGGCGGCGTCGGCGGCACGCTTGTCGATCAGGCAGTCGCTATCGAGGAGCTCGGGGCGCGGTTGGCGTGCGGACCGCTGTTCGGCACGGTGTATCTCGCGATCCCGGCATTGGTGGCCGCATCGCCCGGGCCCCTTCGTGACGAACTGCTCGGCGACCTGGTCGAGGGTCGGCGCACCGCGGCCGTCGCGGTGACGGACCGGGCCGGTGTGCTCGATCCGGATGCCGTTGCGGTGACCGTGAGCCGGGATACCTTGTCGGGCAGCGTGGCTCAAGTAGTCGACGGCGGCATCGCCGATGTGTTGCTGGTCGCCGCGCGCGGCTCCGACGGCGTCGCGCTGTACGCCGTCGACACCACCGCCGAGGGCGTGCAGCGCACCCCGCTGGCCACGCTCGACCTCACCCGGTCCCAGGCCAACGTGACGTTCGCCGACGCGCCCGCACGCCTGATCGCCGGGCCCGCCGAGGCGGTCCGCGTCGTCAACCACGCGTTGCAGGTGGGTGCGGCATTGTTGGCCGTCGAGCAGGTCGGCGCCGCACAGCATCTGCTCGACCTGTCGGTGGAGTACGCGAAGTCGCGGCTGCAGTTCGGCCGGCCGATCGGATCGTTCCAGGCGGTCAAGCACCGGCTCGCCAATTTGCTCGTCGACGTCGAACACGCGAGGTCGACGGCCTACCACGCGATCTGGGCCCTGACGGACGGATCCGACGACCCCGCGTTGGCGACGAGCATTGCGCAGTCGGTCTGCTCGTCCGCATTGACCCACGTCGCCAACGACACCATCCAGGTGCACGGCGGGATCGGGTTCACGTGGGAGCACCAGGCTCACCTCTACTACAAACGCGCAGCGACTGACGCGATCCTGCTCGGCAGCGCCGAGGAGCATCGGGACCGGGTCGCGGCGATGGTGCTCGACGGCGCGGATGCGGAGCGGGTGCCCCGGGTCGCCGACGGACTCCCCGCATGACCCTGGTTGGCGCTGGACACGGCCAAGCACTAATTTCCCTCGGGTGATGTCTTCAGCTGCCGCCGCGGTTGCGCGGTGGATCGCTCCCCTCTTAACCGTCGCGGCGGTTGTTCTGGGCCTGCACGCCGGCCCGGCGCCGCTCGTGCGGTTGGCCAGCGAAGCGAACCCATTGGCCGGTGCGCCGTTCTACGTCAATCCCGACTCGGTGGCGATGCGCGCCGCGCAAAAAGCCGATCCGCCGATTCCGGAGTTGACCACGGTCGCCAACACGCCGCAGGCGTATTGGATCACTCCCGGCCCCTCTGCCGCGACGGTCGCGAAGTACGTCGGTGACGCGCAGGCGGCGGGCGCCATCCCGGTGCTGTCCATCTACGGGATCCCGCACCGCGACTGCGGCAGCTTCGCCGCGGGCGGCATGGCCAGCGGTGGGGCCTACCGGGCGTGGATAGACGACATCGCCGCCGGCGTGGGCGGTTCGAGAGCGGCGATCATCGTCGAACCCGATGCCCTCGCCATGGCCGATTGCCTCTCGGGGGACCAGCGTCAGGAGCGCTTCGACTTGATCCGCTACGCGGTTGACACGCTGACGCGCAATCCGGCGGCGGCCGTGTACGTCGATGCGGGTCACTTGCGCTGGCACAGCGCCGAGGAGATGGCGTCCCGGTTGAACCAGGCCGGTGTCGAGCACGCCCGGGGCTTCAGCCTCAATGTGGCGAACTTCTTCAGCACCGAGGAGGAGATCGGGTACGGCGAGGCGATCTCGGGGCTCACGAACGGCAAGCACTACGTGATCGACACGTCGCGCAACGGCAACGGAGCGGCCCCCGACTCGCCCCTGCACTGGTGCAACCCCAGCGGCCGGGCACTCGGTGTCCCGCCGAGCACGCAGACCGCGGGTGCGCACGCCGACGCCTATCTGTGGATCAAACGCCCCGGCGAGTCCGACGGCACCTGCGACAAAGGTGATCCACCCGCCGGCACCTTCGTCAACCAGTACGTCATCGAGTTGGCCCGCAACGCTAGTCCTCGGTGACCACGTCGGTCGGCCCGTTCGGTAACGATTCGAAACCCGTTGTGTTGCAGGATGAGACATGAGAGCTGACGTCTTGCTCACGAACACTATGTTCACAGGGTGCGCCGGCGAACCGCTCTCAAACTCCCACTGTATCTGGCAGCCGCCGCGGCACTGACCAAACTGCCACCCGTCGCGGCCGCCGAGACGGGGCGATGGTCGGCTGACCGCGCCAACGCCTGGTACGCAGAGCAGGGTTGGTTGCTGGGCGCCAATTACGTCACCTCGAACGCCGTCAACCAGCTCGAGATGTTCCAGGCGGGCACCTTCGACCCGCGCCGCATCGCCGGTGAGCTGAGCGTGGCCAAGCGCATCGGGATGAACACCATGCGGGTGTTCCTGCACGACCAGTTGTGGGCCACGGACCGGGCCGGCTTCAGCCAGCGGCTCTCGCAGTTCGTCGCCATCGCGGCGAGCCACAACATCAAGCCGCTCTTCGTTCTGTTCGACTCGTGCTGGAATCCGTTGCCCAAGGCCGGTCCTCAGCGCCCACCGATCAAGGGCGTGCACAACTCGGGATGGGTGCAGAGTCCCGGCGCGCACCGCCTGCAGGATCCGGCGTACACCCGGGTGCTGCAGAGCTACGTCACAGGTGTGGTCGGGTTGTTCCGCAACGATCCTCGGGTTCTGGGTTGGGACGTGTGGAACGAGCCGGACAATCCGGCGAAGGATTACCGCAAGGTCGAACACCCCGACAAGCAGAAACTAGTCGCTGCGTTTCTGCCCCACGTGTTCCAGTGGGTGCGCGCGGTCAACCCGATTCAGCCGCTGACAAGCGGTGTGTGGCAGGGCCACTGGCGAGATCCGGGCAGCCGCAGTGAGATCTGCTCCCTACAGCTCGAACTCTCGGACATCATCAGCTTCCACAGCTACGGCACTCCGTCCGAGTTCGAGGACCGCATCGACGAACTCACTCCGCTGGGCAGGCCGATTCTGTGCACCGAATACCTCGCGCGCAACCTCGGCAGCACCGTCGATGGCATCCTCCCGATTGCCAAGCGGCGCCATGTCGGGGCGTACAACTGGGGATTCGTCGCCGGGCGGACCCAGACGTACCTGCCGTGGGACTCCTGGAACGAGCCCTATACGACGCTCCCGGACACATGGTTTTCCGACCTGATCCATCCCGACGGGCACGCGCACAATGACGACGAGATCCGCTTCATCCAGAAGCTGGTCGGTTTGAGCACCTGAGGATTCAGGCACCGAAATATGCTGCACGCCAGCGTGCTTGAAGCCTGGACCTAGTTGTCTACCGGTGGTGGTTGGGGTTCGAAGGGGTTGTACCACCACCATTCGGCGCGTTCGCCGAGGGGTCCGGGGCAGGGTGGGACCGCGGGTGGGGGTTGTGTGGGTGGTCGTGCCAGCGATCCAGGGTTCAGCGGTTTGCCGTCGCGGCCGGTGACCATTAGGTGCTCGGCGGGGCCGGTGATGGTGATCTCGCCGCTGTGGTGCAACCGGTGGTGATAGGGGCAGACCAGCACCAGGTTGTCCAGTTCGGTGGGCCCGCCGTCCTCCCAGTGCCGGATGTGATGAGCGTGCAGCCCACGGGTCGCCGCGCATCCAGGGACGCGGCAGGTGCGGTCGCGGTACTCCAGCGCGCGGCGCAGTCGGCGGCTGATCACCCGCGTCGAGCGCCCCGACCCGATCACCTGGCCGTGGCGCTGCAGCCACACCTCACAGCCGGTGTCGCACAACAACAATTGCCGATCGGCCTCGGACAGCACCGGGCCCAGGTGCGGCCACGCCGCGGGGGTGTCGACATCGAGGTGCACGATGACGGTGCTGTGCTGATCATGCGGGCGTCGGGCCACCTCGGCATCCCACGCGGTCTCGACCAGGCGCATGAACGCATCGGTCACCGTCGGGAACGGAACGCGGCACTGCCAGTCACCCTCGGCGGGGCGCTCGTAATCGTCGCCGACCGCATCGGGGCCGTGATCGGCGAAGTGTTCGCCGATCAGCGCGTCGCGGTGCGACTGCAGGGCGGCGTCGAGCTTGGCGGCCTCGATCGTGGGCAGGGTGATGCGGTAGGTGGTGAACTCGTCACCGACGGTTTTGCTGATACCGCGGCGCGGTTCGGGGCGTTCGGGTTCGGGGCGCGGTTCGAGTTTGATCGCGAACCGTAGTTGGTTGACCGTCGCCACCGCCGCCATGTCGGCGTAGTGCCCATCAGAGCCCGCGCCGGCGTATTGGGCGATCACCCCGACCTGATCCAACGACAACCGGCCTTCGCGCATCTCGGAGGTGCAGCGGGGAAACTCCTCGAAACGATGCGCCACCGCGGCCACCTTGGTGGCGGTGCCATCAGACATCCCCAGTTTCCAGGCCACCAGCGCTTTGACCGATCGCACACCCTCGGCGGTCGACCACAGCCCGTCGCGGTCGATCTCGGCGATGATCTCCACGATGCGCCCATCGATCGCATTACGCTGCCCCGACAACTCGGCCAACTGCTCATAGAGCTGACCCAAACGCTGCTTAGGGCCCACCACAACCCGAGCATCCGGAGAAGCGAGCGAAACCATAACCACATCATCACAAAAGGGTCCGACAAGTATTGGACACGGGATCAAAGCAACCGGCTGCACCAAGTAGCGACACGGTCTCGCTTTGGCCGCGAACGGGTTTCGACCGCAGGGTTGGGCCGGATATCGCGGATACGATGGCTCGATTCGACATTCGAGTGACTTATCCCCATCCCGAGGTACCACGTGAAACTGCGAAAGACGCTGGCGTGCCTCGGCGTTGCGCTCCTGTCGCTACCGCTCGCGGCACCGGCAACGACCCAAGCCCAACCTGCCGCTGCTGCCGTGCAGACGACGCAGTGGATCGTCGTCGGGGTGCCCGCCGCCAGTGCCACCTCGGGAACGCTCACCGCCTTCGAGCAGACCGGAGGGCAGTGGAAACCCGTTCTGGGACCGACACCCGCCAAAGTGGGCGCGCTGGGTGTCGGCGCCCCCGCCGACGGTGTGCACCGAACACCGGTCGGCACGTTCACCTTCGACCAGGCCTTCGGCCGGCAACCAAACCCAGGCACCAAGATGCCGTACTTTCAGGCCACGAACCAGGACTGGTGGGACGAGGATGCCGACTCACCGACCTACAACACCCGCGTCCGTTCGCCACGCAAGCCGTCCTCCATCGCCGAGAACCTGTACGACTCCGGTCCCGTCTACGATTACGCCGTCAACATCACCGTCAACCCGCAACGGATCCCGGGGAAGGTCTCTGGCATCTTCCTCCATGTAACCGACGGCAACCCGACCTGGGGGTGCGTGGGCATCGGCCGCGACGAGATGCGCACACTGCTGACCTGGCTCGACCCCGCGGCAGCTCCGAAGATCACCATCGGGGTCGGAAGCCCGTCGCTCGTGCAGTCGAGGGCGTGATCAGCGACGCAAGGGCACGGCGGCCTCGAAAGCCGCCGCCTTACCGGCGGATTGCCACTGTAGCCAGCCCTCCCACCGCTTGAGGTTGTACTGCTGCCAGCGGCGGTCCAGCGTCGACGACAACCGGCGACCGATCTCCAATGCGAGGACCACCGGAAACCGGCTGAGCAGCAACGCGATTCCCGGCAGGGCCGATGGCAGCCGGTAGCGGCGGCGGTTCCAGGGCAGCATGTACAAGCCGAGATACCCGGCCTGCAGGCGGTAGTGGTACTCGGCGCGGAGCCGCTCCAGGCCCCGGTACGCCGGCGCGGGCGCGAAGGCCGGGACGAAGGACTGGACGAGCTCGGTGCCGCTGTCTCCGCTGTCGTAGCTGCGGGCCGCGTCGGACATGAACAGAATCCGCCACGCGTCGGCAACGGTTTCGGGGAAGTACCCGTCGCACCGAACCCCGACAAGGTGCCCGCAGTAACGGTTGAAGTGCAGAACGGCCAGCATCTCGCGCGGTGAGGTGAGGTGCCCGAGAAGGAACAGACCGAAAGCGGGTGCGACGCTGCCGCCCAACAGAGTCAGCAGCATGGCCGACTGGCTGATCGGCAGCCCCCAGCGTTCGGCGTCCCACTCCGGATGCTGTTTGACACGGTCGCGGACGCTGACATGCATGATCCGCACATGCAGAGAGATGTTGCGGCCCAGCGATCCTGGCGTCAGGATCGCTCCGGGTCTGCAGACCTCGATCCACCAGCGTGACGTCTCCAGGTACCGATGCAGCGCGCGCTGCCCGGCATAGCCGCCGGAAAGCGACAGCGGTACCGCCAGCCAGCCCTCGGTGTAGGTGTCGTTGGTGCCGGCGTTTCCGAGCGCCCCCAACGCGTAGGCCCAACGGCGCCAGACCGCCGCGCCTTCCTCCACGAGCTGCGGATCGACCCAGTCGGGCAGCTGCTCGAACTCCTCGAACAGCGCCCGCATCGATGCGGGCGCCTCGGCGACGTTGTCGATGCCCACCCGCTGCGCCGTCTCGACGAGATCGCGGGCCTTCCTGGCGCCCAGCTCACCGTGATAGGTCTCGGCGACGAAGCGTTCGGCGACGGGGTCACCCGCGTTCAGGCCCGTGATGAACGCCCGCGCGGTGGCCTCGGAGGGAAGCAGGTCCACACGCACGAGTCGCTTCACCACATTTCGCAGGCGAGCGCGGCGGCCGGTGAGCCCCGGGTACCGGAACGCGGTGGGCGCGTGAGGTGATCGTGCGCTGAGATCCGGCATGGCTCAGTCTTAGCCGACTAGTTCGCGAGCGTACGGTTTTTCGCGGACTCTTTCGGCGCGCGCGTACGCAGGCGCACACTCGCTGCGACGGCGGCGGCCACCACGGCCACCACGGCCGCACCGGTCAACGAGGCGATCAGGATCGACGTGGTGTCGTGCAGGCGCACCGCGATACCGACCAGCGCCCAGACGATCACCAGCCCGTAGGCGACGTCGCGGTGAAGCAGGTTCATCACCACGCCAAGGGCGGCCGCCACCGCGATCATGATCACGCCCCATGTCGGCTCGGAGAGCCCGAAGCCGGACCACCCCGCGTCGTCGAGGGTGATCGTCGCGTTGGCGATCGTCGCGACCGAGATCCAGCCCAGGTACACGCGGAACGGGATGTGCACCGTCCAGCGCTCCAGCGTCGAGGTGGGCGGGCTGCAGGCTTGCAGGCGGTAAATGATGATCAGGGCGATCAGCAGCACCACCATCAGCAGCATGCTCAGCGGAAACCGGTTGTGATGCCACGCGAACAGCCAACAACAGTTGGCCACCGCGGTCAGCACGTACCAGGGGGCGATGGCGCGCGCGGCGCCGCTGTCGGCACGGCCCCGGGTCAGTGCGACGCCGAGGTACACGCTGTATGCGATCAACCCGAGGTAGATCACGCTCCAGATAGAGAAGACGTAACCGGCAGGCACGAAGTACACCTCGTAGCGGCGGGTGACGTCACCGGTGGTCTGGCCGTTGATCGGTAGGGCGTTGGCCAGATAATTGACGACGAGTGTGGCCGCCGTGGCCAGGCCCACGACAAGGGGCAACAGCCACGCGGATGGCGAACGGCCGTCGACGGTACGGCTGACCATATGAGCTCCTCCTTCGAGAGACATGCGGGATATGCCCATTTGCCGCGCTTTCCGAACCCTAGTTATCGTCCGCCGCGGTGAGGCCGAGCTCTTTCGCCCTGTCGAAGTGGTCGTCGATCAGCACGACGGCGTGGCCCGCGCGATGGAGTATCGACGCCGCGATCGAGGACCGATATCCGGACGCGCAATGCACCCAGACCGTCGTGGTGGGGACTTCGCCGAGCCGCTCGGGTAGCTCATGCAACGGTATGTTGCGCGCTCCCGGAATGTGCTCGGACTCGTACTCGTGGCTCTGTCGCACATCGAGCACCGCCACGGCGTCCGCGCGGCGCTGGTCGGCCAGTTCCGCGAAATCCGCGACCGGGTAGGAACCGAGCGGCATTCCATCGCTCAGATCGTCGATGTCACCGGTGGCCGCACCCGTCAGTCGGTCGACGCCGATACGCACCAATTCCCGTTTTGCGTCGGCGATCTGATCCGGCGACTCACCGATCAACGTCACCGGCGCACCCCACTCATAGAGCCAGCCGAAATAGCTGACGAAGGAGCCGGACAACTCAAAACCGAACGCTCCCTGCAAATGTCCGGCCGCGAAGGCCCTCCGATTGCGCAGATCGACCACCCATTCGCCGGCCTCGAGTCGGCGGCGCAGTTCGTCCGGATCGATCGGCTCGGGCGGCGTCAGATCGACTGGGGCCGGACCCTCACTGTTGATGACGCCCATGTGCGCGTAGTACGCGGGGTAGGCCGAAAGTCCGGCGAGCAGTTCGTCGACGAAGCTCTGTTCGTCCTGTGTGAGCGCCGGGTTGGACCGTCGTTGCTCGCCGACCGTTGATTCATCACCGGAAGCCGGTGTGGCCGAACAGAAGCTGCCGAAACCATGAGTCGGGTAGACCGGTGTGTCGGGGGGCAGATGATCGGCGATCTTGCGCACCGAGTGATATTGCGCATGGGTGAGTTCCTTGGTGTCCTCCGCGCCGATCAGGTCCGTACGACCGGTGGTGCCGAACAACATTGAACCACCGGTGAAGACGCCCTGGACCTTGCCGGTGTCGTCCCGCAGCACATAACTGATGTGATGATGGGTGTGGCCCGGAGTGTGCATCGCCTCCAGACGGATGGGTCCGGCGTCGATCACCTCACCGTCGCTGACTGCGCGACGGGGGTAGTTGACATCATCGCCCGCGGGCACCACGTACTCGGCGCCGACGGTGCGCGACAGTTCGAGTCCACCGGTCAGATAGTCGTTGTGCAGGTGCGTTTCGGCCACGTGGGTGATGCGCACCTTGAGATCATCGGCAAGCGTGAGCACCCGGTCGATGTCGCGCTGCGGATCGATCGCAACGGCGACGTCACCGTGGCTGATCAGATAACTGCGGTCACCGAGTCCGGCGGTTTCGATGATCGAGACGTCCATTGGTTCTCCTTCTGTTGTCATCGTAGAAAGATGGTGTCGACGAGAACGTAAGCGGCGACGGCGAATACGAGGTAGGCAAACCAGCGCTGCAGACGGTCGGTGTCGACCTTGGTGCCGAAGTATCCGGCGGCGAGCGAGGCGACCATCGCCGCTGCGACGAATGCCGCGGTGAGCGACCAGTCGACACTGATGCCGTGAAGATGCGAGAAGATGCCGGCCACGGAGTTGGCGACGATGATCAGCAGCGAAGTGCCGATCGCAGTGGACATTTCGACCCCGAGTACGACCACGAGCGCCGGAATGATGAGGAATCCGCCACCGACGCCGAACAGCCCGGTCAGCAAGCCCACGACAAGGCCGGCCCCGATCGATCGTGGCGCGCAGCGGCGCCAATTGACCTGACCGGCGCGCACCTCGCAAGCGGTGCCGGTATGGCCCTGATCGATCAGCATGCGAACCCCGGCGATGACCATCACGACGGCGAACCCGATCAGCAGCGCCGACTCCGGCAGGTGTCTGCTGATGGCACTGCCGAGGACCGTCGCGGGGATACCGGCCGCCGAGAAGATTCCGGCCATGCGCCACCGGACCTGTCGGGCGCGAATCTTCGGCAGCACACCGACCGCCGACGCGGTGGCGACGACGATCAGCGAGATCGGAATGGCCTGTTCGACGCCGATGCCCATGCCGTAGACGAGGGCCGGAACGGCGAGTATCGAGCCCCCGCCACCGAGAAGGCCCAGAAGTACGCCGATCAGCGCACCGAGACCTACACCTGCCGCCAACGCCATGAAAGGCCTGTACCCGTTACCGGCGCCAGAACCCGCGCGCGGGGCGAGGCGCGGGCCCCGCGGTCCGCTCACAGCGGCACTGCTGTGCGGTCGGTACCGACCGCATCACCTCGTCGACGTGCTGGCCGCAGCCGTCCCACGTCGTCTTGCCGCAGGACGGACATCGGACTGCGTAACACATGATGAGACCTCTCTTCGAGAACGTACGAGGAAGCGTATACCCCCCTCGGTATTATCTACCGTACCCCCCGCGGTATTTATTCCGGAGCCGGATCGGTCTTTTTCAGCGCTCCGGCAGCCGCCGCGACCAGGGAATTTCGCCTTCGGCCGCCGCGTTGAAGGGGGCAGTCCATACCCCCACGGGTAATGTGGACCACAGACGAAAGGAACCACCATGGTTGGTGATCAAGAGGCCATCGGCGCCGTGCTCAACCGGCTGCGGCGCGCGCAAGGACAACTCGCCGGCGTGATCGCGATGATCGAGCAGGGCCGCGAATGCAAGGACGTCGTGACTCAGCTCGCGGCTGTCTCTAGGGCGCTCGATCGTGCCGGCTTCAAGATCGTCGCGACGGGTCTACGGGAATGCATGACCGGCGACCAAGAGGGTAATGAGAAGCCCATGACCGAGGCGGAACTCGAGAAACTCTTCCTCGCACTGGCCTGACCATTCCGACGACCACGGGAGCCATCATGAGCATCGCACTGGCCACGAGCCTGAAGACATCGTTCGACGATGCGGTCACCCGCACACGTGACGCGCTGGCTGAGCAAGGCTTCGGTGTACTGACCGAGATCGACGTGAAAGCGACGCTGAAGAACAAGCTCGACGAGGACATGGAGAACTACCTGATCCTCGGCGCGTGCAATCCGCCGTTGGCGCACCGGGCGATAGACGTGCAACGTCAGATCGGTCTACTGCTGCCGTGCAACGTCGTGGTCCGCAGCGACCCAGAGGACCCGCAGACAACGCTCATCGAAGCGATGAATCCGCAGTTGCTGGTCGACGTCACAGAGGAGCCGGGACTCAAGCCGATCGCCGAAGAAGTCGGAAGCAAGCTCAAAGCGGTGATCGACGCGTTGTCCCAGTGACGCCGGGCGGATACCTGTCGGCGATCAGGCCGAGCACCACGACGCCGACGTGGCGTTTCGCGCAGGGACCGGTCAGGCGAGCTCCGCCAGCGCGACCTCGGGGTCGTATCCGGCGAACTCGTCGAGTCGGCCATCGCGTAGCCGGTTGACCCACGCCGGATCGGCGAGAAGGGCGCGACCGATCGCGACGATGTCGAACTCGCCCGACTCGAACTGCTCGACCAGGCGATCGACGGGCGCCGGCGCAATCACCTCGCCCCGCCGCTCGCTGCGGAACTGCGTTTCCAGGCCGACCGAGCCCACCGCGATCACCGGACGGCCCGACACCTTCTTCGTCCAGCCCGCGAGGCTCAGTTCGCGGTTGTGATCCGGAAATCCGGCCACGTAGTGCCTGCGCGTCGACGGGTGGAAGACGTCGACCCCGGCGTCGGCTAACGGGGTCAGCAGCTGGAGAAGGTCGGTGGGATCGGCGGCGATCGACGCCGCGTAGTCGGTGCCCTTCCACTGCGAGAAGCGGAAGATGATCGGATATCCCGGCCCCAGGGCGGCCCGCACCGCGGCGACGACCTCCGACGGGAAACGCGTGCGTTCGGCGAGAGATCCGCCATACTCGTCTGTGCGCAGATTCGTTCGCGTCCAGAAGAACTCGTCCAGTAGGTAACCGTGGGCGCCGTGCAGCTCGACAGCATCGAAACCGGCGTCTCGGGCGGCCTCAGCGCTCTGCACGTACAAATCGGCGACTCGAGACAATTCGTCGGCCTCCAGCGCACGCCCCCTGGGCCGACCGTGGCCGTCGACACCCGACGGGCTGACCGGCGCGACACCATCGGCGTCGTCGCGCTGCGCGCCCTGGTGCCACAGCTGCGCGGCGATCGTCCCGCCCTCGGCGTGCACACCGTCGACGACGCGCGCCCAGCCCGCCACCGCGTCCTGTCCGGCGAGTGTCGGGATGGAGTACGGGTATCCGGCGGCGGCGTCCGGAAGCCGGATCCCTTCGGTGATGATCAGCCCGACGCCACCGGCGGCGCGGCGGCGGTAGTACTCGGCCACATCGGCCCCCGGGACACCGTCCGGAGAGGCCTGACGGGTCATTGGCGCCATCGCGAACCGGTTCGGAACGGTCAATGAGCCGATGGTCAATGGTGCAAACAACTTCTGAACGGCCACGAAGCCGTTCAACGCCACGCCACCGGAGATGATTCCGGCAGGCTACTGCTCCGACGGCTTCTCGACGGCGTCATCGGGCAGCGGCAACCCTTCCGCGCCGGGGGTCGCGGGAGACAGCACGTCCTCGGCACTCTCGGCAGGCTCCGGCGTTACATTCTCGTTTGGAGATGTCATGCTCGTTGCGATACCCCCGAGCGGCCGGCGGTAATCGCACCATCAGCCAAGCCCGTCAGCCGAGACGGTGAGCGCGGGGTAGTGCAGATTGGTGTCCGGCGGTAGGCACATGCGGGTGCATGTGGGAAAAACTCGGATCGAGGTAAGACGGCGGCGGACGGCGACGCCAATGAAACGAGAGGACCCACGTCGTTTCAGGAAAGGAGTGCGGGTGGACGCCGAGTCCGATGAATGGCTGCGCCTGCTCCACTCCGCGAACCCTCGGCGCGAGACCGCGATCGCCCGACTGCACGGGCAGTTGCTGCGGGCCGCGCACAGCGAGGTGCGGCGACGGCAAACGCGGATCAGCGGCATTGAACTCGACGACATCGCACAGCAGGCCGCGTCGGATGCCACCGTCGCCGTGCTCGACAAGCTCGCGACGTTTCGCGGTGAGAGCCGCTTCACGACGTGGGCCTACAAGTTCGTGATCCTCGAGGTCGCCAACAAGCTCGGCCGCCACTATTGGCGCGACCCGCCGGTGGCCCTGCAGACCGAAGACTGGAACCGGCTGCCCGAGCGGTTCGGTGTCGATCCGAGCCAATATGCCGAGACCGCCGAGCTCACCGCCGCAATCAGGCGCGCCGTCGAGACTACCCTCACCGACCGTCAACGACAGATGTTCATCGACATCGTCGTCAAGGGCATACCGCTCGATGCCTTGTGCATCACGCGCGGCGTGAACCGAAACGCAGTCTACAAAGCCGTTTTCGAGGCGCGACGTAAGATCCGCGAGTTCCTGGTCGCCAATGAGTATCTGACCGACCGCGCCGCATTGGACACATCGTGACCGACTGGACCCGCCTGCACCGGTTCCTCGCCACCGATCCCCGCGACGTCGGTTGCGAGGAGGCGATGGAGGTTCTGCACATCTACGCCGAGGTACCGGCAGACGAAAGGGCGCAGCGCTTTCCGGGTGTGATGGCACACCTGCGGGCCTGCGGTCCGTGTGCCGACGACTTCGACGGATTGCTGGCCGCCATCGCCGAGGATCACGGCCGAGCGCAGCAGGAGGAGCATTGACCGCAACGCGGATCACCGTATTGGGCCGGGCGATCTGCCGCTACGGCCTCGTCGTGGTGCTCGCCTGGATCGGCGTCGGCAAATACGTGAAGATGGAGAGCCGCACGCTCATCGAGCACAGCCCGCTGATGAGCTGGGTGTACGACATCTTCAGCGTGACGACGGTGGCCTATGCGCTCGGCACGGCCGAGATCATCGCCGCGATACTCATTGCGCTGCGCCCGGTTTCGGCCCGCGCCTCTACGGCGGGCAGCGCGATGGCCGTCGTGCTGTTCGTCGGAACCTTGAGCTTCCTGTTCACGACCCCCGGTGTGGTCTCGACGCATGCGGGCCCGATCCCGGTGCTGTCCGGGCTGCCGGGCCAGTTCCTGCTCAAAGACCTGGTCCTGATCGGCGTCGCGGTGTGGTGCCTCGGGGAAGCGATGACCGCGAGCCGTTCGGCCGCGCCGTCGGAGCGGTTCGCCGCAGTCTGACGACGCTCACGCCCCGCGACGAACCGGCCACCCGGCGGGGGTGCACCCGAGGTCTTCGTCAGCGACATCGACGAGGCGCGCCTCCGCGCGGCGGAACGGTTCGGCGCCCTTCGCGATGAGGGAGAACTCGTCGGTATGGCCATGGACTTCTCCGGATCGACGTCCGCTGTCGACTTCCTGCACCGAACATCCGTGGGCTTCGGTAGTGACCGATCCGGGTCGCTCAGTCGAAGCGGCCGGCGTCGATGACCCGCAGTACGACCGCGCCGGCCTCGTCGGAGTCCGCAAGGTCGACCTCGACGGTGAAGCCCCAGTCGTGGTCGCCCGCTGGATCGTCGAAAATCTGCCGCACCCGCCACACCTCAGGCTCACGCTCGATGATCAGCAGCGCCGGACCGCGAGCGTCGCCGCCGGTGCCGACGTCGGCGTGCTCGTCGAAGTAGTCTCCCCCGACCTGCTCCCAGCGCTTCGCGGTCCATCCCGAACCGCTGTCCAGCGCGCCGAGTTCGTTCCAGCGTTGCCGAGCGAACAACTGCACGCGCCGGAACAAGGCGTTGCGCACCATCGCCGTGAACGCACGCTGGTTGCCACTCAGCGGGCGCGGCGTGGCCGGCACCGCGGCGGGGGCGTCGTTCGGCTGGTCGGGGTCGGTCAGCTGCTCCCATTCGTCGAGCAGGCTCGAATCCACCTGGCGGACAAGCTCGCCGAGCCACTCGACGATATCGGTGAGCTCCTCGGTCCTGGCCGCGGCGGGCACCCCGGACCGCAGCGCCTTGTACGCGTCGGACAGGTAGCGCAGTACCGCGCCCTCGGCGCGGGTCAGTCCGTACTCGCTGACGTATTCACGGAACGTCATGGCGCGTTCCCACATTTCGCGTACCACCGACTTCGGAGACAGCCGGGCGTCGGCCGCCCACGGGTTGCTCTGCAAGTAAACCTCGAAGGTGTGCTCGAGCAACTCCTCGAGCGGCTTGGAATAGGTGACGTCGTCGAGCAGCACGATGCGCTCGTCGTACTCGATGCCTTCTGCCTTCATCGCCGCGACGGCTTCGCCTCGCGCCTTGTTCAGCTGCGCCGCCAGGATCTGGCGCGGGTCCTCCAGCGTCGCCTCGATCACCGAAACCACGTCCAGCGCGAACGTTTCCGACGCCGGATCGAGCACATCGACGGCGGCCAGCGCGAAGGTCGACAACGGTTGATACAACGCGAAGTTCGGGGGGAGGTCGACGGTCAGCCGGTACCTGCGGCCGTCGGGTCCGGGTTCGTCGAGGCGCTCCACCACACCGGCCTGCAGCAGCGACCGCGCGATACCGACGGCCTCGCGGATGTGGTGCAGTTGACGTTTGCGTGGCTCGTGGTTGTCGGTCAGCAGCCGCCGCATCGCCTCGAACGGGTCATCGGGACGGTCGACGACGTCGAGGATCATGGCCGTCGACACCCGCATGTTGCTGGTCAGCGGTTCGGGCGTGGCCTCTATCAACCGATTCATCGTCGACTCGCTCCACGGCACCATGCCCTCGGGAGCCTTGCGTCGCACCAGCTTTCGGCGTTTTTTGGGATCGTCGGCGACCTTGGCGAACTGTTTGAGGTTCTCCACCTCGTGGTCGGGCGCCTGCACGACTACGGTACCCGCGGTGTCGTAGCCGGCCCGTCCGGCCCGGCCGGCGATCTGGTGGAACTCGCGGGCGTTGAGCAACCGGGTGCGGATACCGTCGTACTTCGACAGCGCCGAGAACACCACCGTGCGGATCGGCACGTTGATGCCGACGCCCAGCGTGTCGGTCCCGCAGATGACCTTGAGCAGGCCGGCCTGCGCCAACTGTTCGACCAGCCGCCGGTACTTCGGCAGCATCCCGGCGTGGTGCACTCCGATACCGTGTCGTACCAGCCGCGACAGCGTCGTGCCGAAGGCCGTGGAGAACTGGAATGCGCCTAACATTTCCCGGATTTCGGCCTTCTCGTCTTTGGTGCTGACGTTGACACTCATCAGCGCCTGCGCGCGCTCCAGCGCCGAGGCCTGGGTGAAGTGCACGACGTAGATCGGGGCCTGCCCGGTCTCGAGTAGGTCACCGATCGTCTCGTGCATCGGAGTGGTCGCATACGAAAAGAACAGCGGCACGGGACGTTCGGCGTTGGCCACCAGCGCAGTCGGCCGGCCGGTGCGCCGGGAGAGGTCGTCACGCAGGAACGAGACGTCACCCAGCGTCGCCGACATCAGCAGGAACTGGGCCTTCGGCAGTTCCAGCAGCGGAACCTGCCAGGCCCATCCGCGGTCCGGGTCGCCGTAGAAATGGAACTCGTCCATCACCACCAACGCGATGTCCGCGTCGGCCCCTTCGCGCAGCGCGATATTGGCCAGCACCTCGGCGGTGCATGTGATGATCGGGGCGTCGGCGTTGACCGCGGCGTCGCCGGTCAGCATGCCGACGTTGACCGCGCCGAACACCTCGCACAGTGAGAAGAATTTCTCGCTGACCAGCGCCTTGATCGGTGCGGTGTAGAAGCTGCGGCTACGCCCCGCCGAGGATCGAGCCAGCGCCGCGAACAGCGCGCCCGTGGCGACCAACGACTTCCCTGAACCGGTCGGGGTCGCCAGGATGACGTTGGCACCGCTGACCAACTCGATCAGCGCTTCTTCCTGCGCCGGATACAGTACCGTGCCGTTCGCCTCGGCCCATGCGGCGAACGCCGCAAACAGCGCGTCGAGATCGGTGCCGAGTCCTGTTGCGACGTCGGCGAGAGAAGCCTCAGGCACCCCGATGCACCGGCCCCAGCCGGTCGGCGATCTGCTCGACGGCCAGCTCGATCTCGGCGAGCCGGGTCCGCAGCCGTTCGGGAACCCACGCCAGTGCGATCCGCCCTGGGGCCCAATTGGTTTCGTCGATCGGAATCAACTTGAACTCCGGAGGGGAAAACATCTTGCCGATGAACGAGTCGGGCGCATAACTCACCAGCGCGACGAGGTGCCGATTGAAGACCTGGGTGGCCATCTCGAGTTCGCCTCCCCGCTGGTTCGTCGTCGTGCGGACGATGCGATGCACACCGCGGCTGTTGAGGCGCCTTGTCAGACCGGCCAGCACCACCGGGTTGGGCCGGGCGAAGTCGATCACGACTTCGCGGTCGCGCAACTCGTCGATCGCCACCAGCTCCTTGGCGGCCAGCGGATCGTCGAACCGCACCGCGACCGCGCCCTGGTAGCTGGCCACCACCTTGTGGCGCAGGCGTTTGTCGCAGGCGGGCAGGTGGATCAGGCCGAGTTCGGCCTGTCCGGCGATCAGCTTGGCGGCGACCTCGGTGCCCGACCCCGGAACGCTGAACTCCGTCGGACCGGGTAGGTCGGCGAGCACCGCCTCCAGTTGGGCGAGAAGGTCCGACGGCGCATAGGCGGTGGCGCTCAGCCGGAGCGGCGCAGAACCCTGAGCCCCCTGCGTCGCGGTGGCCTTGAACTCCTCGACCTGTCGCAGGATCTCGCGAGCCGGGCCGATCAGCCGCTCGCCGAGCGGGCTCAGCCGCACCTCGTGGTATCCGCGCTCGAACAGCGGTCCGCCGAGCTCTTTCTCGAGGAGTTTGATCTGCTTGCTCAGCGGGGGCGGAGTGATCATCAACTTGTCCGCGGCCCGCTTGAAGTGCAGTTCGTCGGCGACGGCGACGAAATACCTGAGCCTGGTGAAGTCGATGTCCATTCCTGCCGGTCTCGAACGGGTGCCCGTGCAACCCGAATGCTACGAGATCACCGGTGCCTCCCGGTCAGACCGCGGCGTCGACGCTCGTCGTCTCGAGCACTCCGCGGCTGTGCAGCCCCTCGATCTCGGTCGGGTTCAGACCGAGGAGCTCCGCGGCGATCTCGGCGGTCTGCTCCCCGATGAGCGGGGCCTGCCGCAACGGCGGATCGGCCACGTGATCGCAATTGATTTGGACGTTCTCCATAGTGAACGGGACGTCTGCGTGCGGGTGGAGCTCCTCGCGGAACGACCGCCGCTGTTCGTAGTAGCCCCACGACGGCAGTTCGTCGGCGTGCATGACGGCGCCCGCGGGCACGCCCGCGGCCTGCAGCTTTTCCATCGCCTCGGTCCGCGAAAGCCGGGCGGTCCAGGCGCGCACCGCGTCGGGGTCCACGTCGCCGTCGCCGGGTAGGCCGACGACCCACCGCAGCGCCTGCAGGTCGGCATCGTCGCGCACGGTGATCGCGATCCAGTTGTCGACACCGGCGGCGGGGAACAGTCCCCACGGCCCTCGGCGTTCGGCGCCGGCGCGGGTGTGCCCGGCGCGTTCGAGGGCATCGGCGGCGATCTCGGCGGCCACGTGGCTCAACATCACCTCGGCTTGGGCGATGCTTGCCGACCCGCCTTCACCGGTGCGCTCGCGCCGCAGGAGCAGCGCGATCGCGGACAAGGCACCGATCCTCGCTGCGACGTGGTCCGGGTACACGGTGACCGTGTCGCAGAAGGTGTCCGGTTCGCCCGGATACACCCACTGGTTCGTGAACCCGACCGCGGCCCGAACCAGCGGCCCGTATCCCAGGCGGTTGGCCCACGGACCGGTCGGGCCGAACGCCGAACTGTCCACCACCACGATGCCGGGGTTGATCCGCCGCAGCGTCGTGTGGTCCATGCCCAACGCCTCGGCGACACCGGGTTTGAAGTTCGTCAGCACGACATCGGACGCCCGCGCCAGGCGGTGGGCGAGTTCCCTGCCTTCCTCGGTGCGCAGATCGAGCCCGATCGAGCGCTTGTTGCGGTGCCCAGCCGCGAACGGCTGGGTCATCGTCGTGAGCTTGCCGACGCGCAGTCCGTCGGGGTGGGCGGAATGCTCGATCTTGACGACGTCGGCGCCTAGATCACCGAACAGCCGGCCGGTGTCCGCGCCGACGACGATGACGCCGAGGTCCAGCACCCGGATGCCCTCCAGCGGGCGGCCTTCGCCTTGGCGCTGGCGGCTCGCCAACAACGGGGCTGCGGTGAGGCGTTCGGTGCGTTCGGACGAGATGTCGAGTGCGCTCGCCCGATGTCCGTCGATCTCGCTGACCCCCGCAGGGATCGGGGCCACCACGCCGGGAGTCAACTCGACGTCGCGGAAAAAGCCACGCGCACCGAAGTGTTCGGCGGTCAACGCCTCCGACAGGGTAAGAACGGCCGCCGTCGGCACGCCGTGCGCCTGCCCCTGCGATTCCAGCTCCGCACGCGTCTTGTCGGCACAGAAGCGGGCGATGGCGTCGAGCAGATGCGGTGAGCGGAAACGTTTCCCGAGCTTGTCGTACGAGGGGTCAGCGAACTCCTCCGGGCTGCCCATCCACGTGAACATTCCGCGCCACTGCCGTTTGGCCAGGATGCAGATGCGAACGTGGCCGTCCTTGCAGGGGATGATCGGATAGCGCTGGCGTTCGGCGTCCCAGTCGCGCTGCTGCACGCTCACCGCGACGCCCGCCGACGCACTGCCCGCCGAACCGAACGGCGGGTCGAGCGTCTGCATCGCACCGTCGAGAACCGAGAAGTCGATCAGGGCTCCTTCGCCGGTGCGCAAGCGGTCCAGATAGACCGCTACCGTCATCACCGCGGCCTGCGCGGCAGCCACCTGATAGGGCAACTCGGCCGGCGGGACCAACGGCTCGCGGCCCGGGATGCCAGACCGGGACAGCTCACTGCTCAGCGCGTAAAACACCGGGCCGCTGCCCTGCCAGGTGCGGTAGTCGTTGTCGCGGCCGAAGTCGCTGAGCGACAGGATCACCAGCGACGGCTGCCGTCTGCGGATCTCACGCACTGCCAACGTCGCCTCGGCGAGCGACCCGGGCCGGGTGTTCTCGATCAGAATGTCGGCGCTACGGAGCATTTCGGCGAATCCGTCGCGGCCGACCGCGCTCGAGAGATCGAGCTCGACCGTCGCCGTACCGTGCCGGTTGATCGCGGTCTGCACGGATACCCCGCCGACGTGCGGACCCACCACCTCGTCGTCGGTTACGGCGCGTATGCGCACTACCGTGACGGTCGCGCCGAGATCGGCGAGCAGGCGGCCGACGGCCGTCATCGGGCCCGAGCTCAGATCGAGAATCCTCGTCCCGGACAGCGGGGGATCGTATGCGGCGCCGGATGTCACCGCGTCAGCTCCGGCGGGCCTGGCGGAAGGGGATGTCGCGGTCGGCCTCGGGCTCCTTGGGCAATCCGAGTACCCGCTCGCCGATGATGTTGCGCTGAATCTGGTCGGTGCCGCCGCCGATCGACGTGAAGAAGGCGTTGAGTGTCAGGAAGTTGATGTCGTCGGCCACCGGGTTCTCCGGCCCGGCCAACAGCGCCTGCGCGCCGATGATCTGCGTCTTCATCGCGGCCTCGGTGTGCAGAATCTTCGACATCGCGAGCTTGCCCAGCGACATGATCGAGCTCGACGTGCCTTGCGATGTACTGGCTTTCGCGCGCGCGTTGTTGAGCTTGTTGAGTTCGCGCATGGCCAGCACCTTGGCCAGCGGGTAGCGCACGGCGGGGTCGTCGAGCACGCCGTGTTCGCGGGCAAGCTCGATCAGGCTGTCGGCCTTGCGGCTTCGTGAACCGCGGGCGCTGTCGCCCATGATCGAGCGTTCGTACGCCAGCGCGGTCTGCAGCGCCCGCCACCCGTTGCCCTCGCCGCCCAACAGGTAGTCGTCGGACACGGTCGCGTCGTTGATGAAGACCTCGTTGAAGTGGGACTCGCCGGTGATCTGCACCAGCGGGCGCACCTCGATGCCGGGCTGCTTCATCGGCATGATGAACAGGCTCAAGCCTTTGTGCTTGGGCACATCCCAGTCGGTGCGGGCCAGCAGCAGTGCGTAGTCGGCGGTCAGCGCGCCCGACGTCCACACCTTCTGCCCGGTGACCACCCACTGGTCGCCGTCCCGGACCGCGGTGGTGCGCACGCTGGCCAGGTCGGAGCCGGCGCCCGGCTCGCTGTAGAGCAGGCAGGTGCGGGACCGCTCGACCAGGAAATCGCGCAGCAAGTCCCCCTTGAGCTTCTCGGTGCCGAGCTTGAGCGCGGTGTTGGCCGGGATGTTGTACTTGTCCTGCCGCGATCCCGGCGCCTTGATCGCCGAGAACTCCTGACCGATGACGGCCGCCAGGTCGCTCGGGTAGCCACGACCGAACCACTCGGTGGGATAGGTCGGCACCGCGTATCCCGCGTCGAGCACCTTCTCCAACCATGCGATGCGTTCCGGCGAGGACGCCCACGGGTCATCGGACTTGGGCAGCGGAGTCCAGTTGTCGCGCAACCACTCACGGACCTCGGCGCGCAGCTCGTCGGCGGTGGGAAGCTGAGAAGTCATATCAGGCACCTTTCGAGACGAGGTAGCGCTCGCGATGCAGGCGCGGACCGCCGAACAGCTGTAGCCCGGTCCGCGCCCTGCGCAGGAACAGGTGGGCGGGATGCTCCCAGGTGAACCCGATGCCGCCGTGCATCTGGATGGCGTTCATCGTGATGGTCTCGTAGGCCTCGGCGCAGGCGAAGCCCGCCAAAGCGACCGCCCCGGAGTAAGTCTCGGTCTGAGCGGACTTCTCGGCGGCGGCGTGCTGGGCGGCCGACGTCGCGTTCTCGACCTCGATCAGCAGGTCGGCGGCCATGTGCTTGAGCGCTTGGAAGCTGCCGATCTGACGGCCGAACTGGACGCGGGTCTTGAGGTAATCGACGGTCATGTCGAAGACTCGGCGGGAGCCGCCCACCTGCTCGCCGGCCGATGCGATGACGGCGTAGTCGAGGGCTTCCTGTACGGCGTCCCAGCCTGCGGTGCCGAGCCGCCGCGCGGGTGTGCCCGCGAACGTGAACGTCGACAGGCGCACTGTCGGATCGAAGACCGTTACCGCCGTGCGGGTGAAACCCGCCGCGTCGGGTGCGACTTCGAAGACGCTGACACCGTCGGCGGTGCGTGCGATCACGAGCACGACGTCGGCCACCTGACCCCAGGTGACGTAGTGCGCGTCGCCGGTGAGGGCGCCGTCGGCGGTGGCCTCGACGTCGACCCCCTCCGCCGTCCACGAACCGGACCGTCCCGTGATCGCGACGGTGCCGATCGCGGTGCCGTCGGCGAGTCCCGGCAGCAACCGCTGCTTGTCGTCGTCGGAACCTGCGGCCTGCACGAGCGCCACGGTCAGAACCGCGCTGGAGATGAACGGCGCCGGGAGGAGCGCCGCGCCGGTCTGCTCGGCGACGGCCTCGAGCTCGAGGGCCCCGAATCCGAGACCGCCGAGTCGATCCTCGACGAGCATGCCGAGCACACCCTGTTCGGCGAGTTGACGCCACAGATCGCGGTCGAAGCCGTCGTCCGAGGTCATGACCCGGCGCACGTCGTCTTCGGTGCACTTGTCACCCAGCAACTCGCGGACCGCCGTGCGCAGCTCCGCGCGCTCGGCCACACTAATCGTCATCCCAACCGCCTCTCCAGCTAGCTGAGACCATGGTTGGCCCCAAGCGGCTGGGTGTAAATCACGAATCGGGACACCGGCCGGTTTCCGTTTGGGACATGTCGGGGTGTGTCCGTTACGCCTTCACCCCGATCTTGAAGATCAGCCGGGAGATGGCACCGAACGCGCCGCGGCCGCCGATGTAGAGCCGCTTGGCGTCGTAGCCCGCGACGTCCTTCATGGTCTCGGCGCCGAAGCGGCCGGGCATCTGGCCGTCGACGACCGCGACGTCGGCGCCAAGCAGGGCGTGTCGGACCGCGATCCGCTCCGCGCCGGCCGCGGTGGCGACGAGTTCGCCGATGGTGCGGTCGCCGCCCGAAGCGGGCACCGCGCCGCAGGTGGCGCCGTGCTCGTCGAGGAATCGGTTGAGCTGATCGAGCGTGGCGTCGGCGCCGACGGTCAGGCTGAGGTTGCCGAGGTTGACGTCGATGCCGGTGTCGCCGCCGGTGGTCAACGGCGCGGCCGGATCAGGTTGCAGGGTCCCGTTGATGGCGCTGCGGACGGCATCGCCGAAGGTGCCGGTGTCGGGTTCGTCGGACGACTGCTCGGGCAGCATCACGCCGGGGTTGAGCAGTCCGGCCGGGTCGAACGCCGCCTTGATGGAGCGTTGGGCGGCGATCTCCACTGCGGTGAAACGCTTGGTCATGAACGGGATCTTCTCGGTGCCGACACCGTGTTCGCCGGTGATGGTGCCGCCCAGTTTCAGTGCGGCGTCGATGATCTCGTTGTTCGCGGCCTCGAGCGCCGAGGCGGCTAACGGATTGTCCTTGTCGTAGAAGGTCGTCGGGTGCAGGTCACCGTCGCCTGCGTGGCCGCACACCGCGATGAACAGCAACCCGTCGGAGTGCCGTACCGCGGTCGCCTGGATGGCGGCCTGCATCTCCGGGATGCGGTCGCGGGGCACGGTCACGTCGCCGATGAAGAATCCCTTACCGCTCTGCACGACGGAGTCGGGCGCGTGCAGGCGGCCGTACCACAGTTTGGCGCGGTCCTGTTCGTCTTCTGCGACGCGGACCTCGGTGGCCCGCTCCTTGAGCACCTTCTCGACGATCTGCTGGTCGCGCCGGACCTCGGCGGCACTGCCGTCGACGTCGATCAGGACGATCGAGTCGGCGTCGAGCGGATACCCGGTGTCGTAAAACTGCTGAAGCCCGGCAATTCCGTCACGGTCGAGCCATTCGACCGCGGCGGGCACGAGGCCGGTGGCGATGATCGCGGCGATGGTGTCGGCGGCTTCGCGCGCGGTGGCGAACGCACCCATCAAGCTGTGGGTGACGGCGGCGATCGGGCGCAGCGCGACCGTGACCTCGGTGACGATGCCGAGAGTTCCTTCGGACCCGATGAGCACGCCGAGCAGGTCCGGACCGTCGTCGTCGGCGCGCAGAGTGCATGTCGACCCGTCGGGCAGCACGACGTCGGCGGCCAGGATGTGGTTGTAGGTCACGCCGTACTTCAATGCGTGTGGCCCACCGGCGTTCTCGATGAGGTTGCCGCCGACGGTGGCCAGATGCGCGGACACCGGGTCGGGTGAGAAGCACAGTCCGTGTGGCGCGAGACGCTCCTGCAGGTCGGAATTGATGACGCCGGGTTCGACGCGAGCCCAACGGTTTTCGGTATCGACGTGAATGATGTGGTTCAGCGCCGACAGGTCGAGCAGCACACGCCCGGTGGCGGGCATCATGCCGCCGGAGCAGTTCGACGCTCCGCCGCGGGGAACGACCGGAATGCCGAATTCGGTGGCCCGCCGCATGATCGCCGACACCTCGTCGCGGCTGTGCGGGCGCAGAAGCAGTTCGGCGTCACCGCCCACTCCCCAGAAGTCGTGGCCACGGTCGGCCAGCGTTGCACCGTCGGTGACGATGTCGGCGTGACCGGCGACGGCCGCGGTGAACCTCTCGAGCGCGGACGTGGTGGTTTCGGCGGTGGGAGTGGACATCTCATCGTCTCCTTGGCGGTGCTGACGGGTACGACGAGTACGTTCCCCGGAACGGGCGCGACTGTCAGCCATGCTGACGGCCATCCCTGTTGAGCGGTGGCGGGGGACCGATATGGGGGCTACCTGCAACCGGGGCCGTCGCTACTGCGTTCGGCTCTGGCCTTCGCAGCCGTCGACCAGGCTGTCGAGCCCTCGCTGCCACCTGACGGAGCGGATGCGGTTGCAGGCGGCGCGGGTGACGAGCAGGACGGCCGCAGCGGCCGCGAGGACCGCGAGCAAGACGAGCGAACCGGCCGTCACCGCTTCCACCGCCGCACCGGCCCTCGCCCGCTTGGAGTCGAACAGCGCGGTGCCAACGGCGCCTGCGATCGGCACGGCGATCAGCGACACTGCGAGGGTCAAGGTCAGGATCAGGGCCTCGACGCGGTCCACCGAGCGGACGAGGGGGTCGCGTCCCTTCAGGCGCACCAACACGGGCAGGCGGGGGAGGCGCAGGGTGAAGGTGGCCCATTCCTGCTCGTCAGCCCGCTGGACGGCTGTCCTGCGCTGATCGTGGCCACCCTGCCGTTGCACCGTGATCTCCTCTCGCTGCCCACGATTGCCTGTGTTTCTTCAATGGTGAACCCGATCGCCTGCTAAGGGTTTGCCGATGCTCGACAACATCGAGGACGCCCGTTGTAGCCGATCCACAAGGTGGGAATGCGAGCCGTTTTGCGCGTAGGGCTGTGCGAAAACCGCAATGAATGACCTTCGGCGCAAAACCGGCCACCGGCGCGCTCTGCTTCGGCGCTGAACAAGCCGGGTACCCCTGACCGTCACGGAATCGGAGGATCCACATGAGCGAGACCCGTAAGCGCCAACTTGGCGATACGGACAGTCCCATCGAGGACGAGCTGGAGGGCGCCTTCCAGAGGATGGTCGACGAAGGTACGCAGCGCCTGCACCGGACCTGGCGCGAAGTCCTGGTCACCGGCTTCTTCGGCGGTACCGAGGTCGCCGTCGGCGTGCTCGCCTACCTGTCGGTGCTGGCCGCCACGCACAACCAGCTGCTCGCCGGCGTCGCCTTCTCGATCGGGTTCCTCGCGATGCTGCTGGGTCGCAGCGAGCTGTTCACCGAAGGTTTCCTGGTGCCGGTCACGACCGTCGTCGCCAAACGCGCGAGCGTCGGACAGCTGCTGAAGTTGTGGAGCGGGACATTGATCGCCAATCTCATCGGCGGATGGGCGATCATGTGGCTGATCGTGACGGCCTACCCGAAACTGCATGAGCAGACGGTCGAGTCGGCCAGCCACTTCGCCACCGCACCGTTGTCGGCGGAGACGGTCACGCTGTCGTTGTTGGGCGGCATGGTCATCACGTTGATGACGCGCATGCAGCACGGCACGGATTCGACGTTCGGCAAGATCGCCGCGGCCGTCGCCGGCGGATTCCTGCTCGCCGGGCTACAGATGTTCCACTCGATTCTGGACTCGCTGTTGATCTTCGGAGCACTCATCGGCGGCGCCCCGTTCGGCTACGTCGACTGGTTGAAGTGGTTCGGATACACGATCGTCGGCAACGTGGTCGGCGGTCTGCTGCTGGTGACGCTGCTTCGCCTGCTGCGCAGCAAGGAACGGCTGAAGGACGAGCGGGAGGAAGCCGAGGAGTCGTGAGTCCGAAGTAGGCCTCAGCGACCGCGCCATCGTGGCGGGCGCTTCTCCCGCCAGGCCGTGAGCCCTTCCCGCACATCGTCGGTCGCGGCGGCCACCTTGCGCATTGTCTCCCCGAAGCGGACGGATTCGATCCAACCCATGTTGGCGGTGCGCCAGGCCACCTCCTTCGTTGCGCGCTGCGCCAACGGCGCCGCTTCGGTGAGCGTCGCCGCCCATGACCGCGCCTCGGCCTGTAGATCGGCGGGCTCGACCAGCCGCCACACCAGCCCCATCTCCTTCGCGCGTTCGGCGTCGATCGGCTTGCCGGTCAGCAGTAGCTCCATGGCGTCGGCCCACCGGACCCGCTCGGGCAGCCGGATCGCGCCGACGATCGTCGGGACGCCGATGGAGACCTCGGGGAACGCGAAAGTGGCTGTGGTGGAAGCAATCACGAAGTCGCAGAACAGGACGCCAGTGAGGCCGTAACCGATGCAGGGGCCGTTGACCGCGGCGATGGTCGGCTTGAACAGCTCCATACCGCTCTCGAACGAGTTGATCGTCGGCTTCTCCCAGAAGGTACCGCCGAAGGTGCCGACCGAACCTTCGCCATCCTTGAGGTCACCGCCGGCGCAGAAGACGTCGCCGTTGGCGGTCAGGATCCCGACCCAGGCGTCCTCGTCGTCGCGGAACCGGTCCCACGCCGCGTTCAGTCCGCGGCGCACCTCACCGTTGATCGCATTGCGCGCTTCGGGGCGGTTGAGGGTGATGGTCGCGATGTGGTCGTCCAACTCGTAGGTCACGAGGCTCATTGCTGCACCCTAGCCAGGTGACGGGCCGGCCGAGCGGATCGATGTCGAGAATCGCGCGATGGCTCCGTCCCAGGGGCGAGCGACCAACTAGGGTCGCGACCCGAACGACAAAAGGAAGAACCATGGCCAAGTATCTGCTGCTCAAGCACTACCGAGGCGCTCCGGCCAGCGTCAACGACGTGCCGATGGACAGGTGGACGCCCGAGGAGATCGAGGCGCACATCAAGTACATGAACGATTTCGCGGCGCGCTTGGAGAGCACCGGCGAGTTCGTCACGCACGCGGCCCTGGCGCCGGAGGGCGCATGGGTGCGTTCCGATGGCGATGGGAAACCGCCCGTGGTCGACGGTCCCTTCGCCGAAACCAAGGATCTGGTGGCGGGGTGGATGGTCATCGACGTCGATTCCTACGAGCGCGCGGTCGAATTGGCCGGGGAACTGTCGGCGGCCCCGGGCGCAGGCGGACGGCCGATCCACGAATGGCTCGAGCTCCGGCCGTTCCTCACGACGCCGCCGACGGTCACCGAGTGAGGCCCGGCGCGGTGGACGAGGCGGCGCTACGGGACCTGATCCCCGCGGTTCTGGCGACCCTCGTCCACCGCGGTGCGGACTTTGCGACCGCGGAGGACGCCGTCCAGGAGGCGCTGCTGCGCGCCATCGAGACCTGGCCGGCCCGGCCACCCGATGACCCCAAGGGCTGGCTGATCACCACCGCCTGGCGCCGGTTCATCGACCTCACCCGCTCGGATGTGGCCCGGCACCGGCGCGAGCAGCAGGCCGTCGACGAACCGGCACCCGGACTGGCCGTGCCCGTCGACGACACACTGCGGCTGTACTTCCTGTGTGCACACCCCGACCTCAGCCCCGCGTCGGCGGTCGCGCTGACGTTGCGGGCGGTCGGCGGGCTCACGACGCGTCAGATCGCCCAGGCCTACCTCGTACCGGAAGCGACGATGGTGCAACGGATCAGCAGGGCCAAACGCACCGTGAGCGGTGACCGCCTCGACCGGCCCGGCGACCTGCACACCGTCCTGCGGGTGCTGTACCTGGTGTTCAACGAGGGCTACACCGGCGAGGTCGACTTGGCCGCCGAGGCCATTCGTCTCGCTCGCCAACTCGCTTCTGCCACCGATGATCCCGAGGTGGCGGGACTGCTCGCGCTCTTCCTGCTGCACCATGCGCGGCGGCCGGCCCGCACCCGCGCCGACGGTAGCCTCGTGCCGCTCGCCGAGCAGGACCGTCGGCTCTGGCACCGTGACCTGATCACGGAGGGCGTGTCCGTGCTGCAGGCCGCACTGGCCCGGGATCGATTGGGGGAGTACCAGGCACAGGCCGCGATCGCCGCGCTGCACGCCGACGCGCAAACCGCCGACGAGACCGACTGGGTGCAGATCGTCGAGTGGTATGACGAGTTGGTCCGCCTCACCGGCAGCCCGGTGGTGCGACTCAACCGCGCGGTCGCCGTCGGCGAGGCCGACGGGCCGCGAGCGGGGCTCGCCGCACTGGCCGAGCTCGATCCGGCACTTCCGCGCTATACCGCAGCAGCCGCGTATCTACACGAGAGCGCGGGCGAAATCGCCACGGCTGCTGATCTTTACGTCGAGGCTGCCGCGAAGGCGCAGAACATCGCCGAGCGCAACCATCTCACCACGCAGGCGGCGAGGCTGCGGCAGCGGATGTCGGGCGGTTAGATCGGGGCGACGCGATCGGCCCAGGGCAGGGCCTGCTCGAGTTGGGCGGCCAACTGGATCAGCGTGGACTCGCCCGCAAGCGGCGCGACGAACTGAACCCCCAGCGGCAGCCCCTCCGCCGTCCAATGCAGCGGCAGCGAAATCGCAGGCCGCCCAGTCAGATTCGCGAGCTGAGTGTAGGGAATCCAGCCGAGGTTCTTGCCCACCATGTCGTCGACGATGTTTGTGTACCGCAGCAGCTTCACCGTGCGCGTCTTGACCAGCACATCGGCGGCTCGCTGCAGCACGGCCGGCAGGTCGAACGCGCCGATGGCAGGCGGCGGGGTCGCGAGAGTGGGGGTCAGCAACAGGTCGTACGACTCGAAGAAGGTGGTCAACCTGCGCGTGTACTCGTGACGCCGGTGCACGGCGTCCAGGTAATCGACGCCGCTCGTCGTCCGCCCGAGCGCGGCCAGGACGAGCGTGTCGCGTTCGAACGACTCGTCACCGACGCCCGTGACCCGCTTGACCTCCTGGAGTTCCCATGCGGTGTGGACGAACCACGTCAGCAGGAAGTCCCGCGCGAGGGCCCCGTCGTCGAAAGGGACGCTCGGAAGTTCGTCGACGTGGTGGCCGAGTTCGGTGAGGGTCTGCACGGTCGCCTCGACGGCCGCGGCGGCCTCGGGGTGCGGAGAGGGGTTGATCGCCGACGGAACCCGCACGCCGATGCGCAGGCGGCCGGGATCGGCTCCGACGCAGGACGCGAACGGTGATGCGGGGATGCCGGGGACGTACGGTCCACACGGTTCGCCGCCGCGAATGACGTCGAGCATCGCCGCCGTGTCCCGGACAGTCCTGGAGACGACGCCCTGCACCGCCGCCCCGTGCATGGACTCACCCGTCGCGGGTCCCGACGGCGTCAGGCCGCGGCCCGGTTTGAGCCCGACCAGCCCGCAGCACGCCGCGGGGATGCGAATCGAACCGCCGCCGTCGCTGGCGCCTGCGCACGGCACGATCCCGGCCGCAACCGCCGCGGCCGAACCGCCCGACGAGCCGCCGGGCGTGCGGTTCAGGTCCCACGGATTGCGCGCCGGACCCCACGCCTCCGGTTCGGTGATGCCCTTCGCCCCGAATTCCGGGGTGTTCGTCTTACCGAAGATGACCAGGCCGGCGTCCTGCCACCGCCGCACGACCTCCGAGTGTTCGGCCACCGGTTTCGACATCAGCGCGCGCGAACCCGCCGACGTCGGTAGCCCGGCGTAATCCTGGGCGAGGTCCTTGATCAGGAACGGCACGCCCGAGAACGGGCCCGCGGCCGCATTCTGCGGTGAGGCCGGGACGTCACGCACGATCGCGTTGATGCGCGGATTCACCGCGGCCGCGCGGTTTCTGGCCACGTCCAGCAACTCGGTGGCCGTTACCTCTTTCTCGGCAACGAGCTTGGCCAACCCGGTTGCGTCGTGAGCACGGTACTCCTCGAAGTTCACCGTCTGACCGTACGTGCCGCCGCCGCGGTGGGCGGCTCTTCGGCAGAGGCCTCAGTGCACGGCAAAACGGGGACGCGCGCAGCCGAGGGAGGCGATCGCCGGAGCGGGGGCGTTGCGCTGCTGTTTACGCTCTTCGCGTTGTAACCGCCTGCTGAGCACGCGTTCGTCGCGGCGCGTCAGGGCGTGCCTGCGGCGGACCAGGAGGTCGAGTTGCTGCCAGCTGAGCCCGTCGAGCTCCCCGTCCTCGTCATGGGTGGCCACGACGACACCTCCGCGCAGCAGGGGGACGGTCTTGGGAGTGAAAGTGCTGGTCGCCAGCAGCACCTCGGTGGCTTTTCGGTTGATGCGTCGCTGGCAGCGTTGCGTGGTCGGGCTGAACCAGAAGTCGAACTGCCGGTCGGCGCTGGTCAGGGACTGCAGGCCCTGATCCTCTACGAGTTGGTCGATATCCGCGGTGGTGTAAGCGCGGGTTTCATAAACGGGGCCGTTGGTGCTGAAGTACAGGACGGTGTTCATCGCGATTTCCCATTCGTCTCTTTCTTCGGTGTGGCGGCCGGCCGATGTGTTGCCGGTCTGTTATCAAAGTTACCCGAGTGACGAATGTGACAAACCTGGGTAACAATCCAATTACGGCACACGGGCGATAAAGTGCCAGTTCAAACGCCGTTTTCAGGCGCCGGAGTGATATTCGTCAAGCGGCCTTGACGTCAGCCGAACTCGAGCAGCGTGTACGCGCCACGGAGATTCTTCGTCGGCTTGAACTGCCAGAAGGCGGGATAGGCCTTCTCGAAGAACCAACCACGTCCCGGCGGCATCGGCAGGTCGTGCACGGCGCGGATCCCGGGGATGGACTCGGGAAGGGCGGCCAACTGCGCCGCCGACAGGCTGAACGGCATCGGTGGAACGCGGTAACGCCGCGACGAGCGCAGACCCTTCGGGGCGATCTTCTTCACGACAACGGGCGGCAGGTCGAAGACCATCTGACCGCCGGGGAAGCGTTCGGCGCAGGCGGCGATGAGGCCCATCGCCTCATCGGGTTGCAGGTACATCAGCAGGCCCTCTGCGGTGATGAAGACGCCCGAGCTGTCGTCGACCTTCTCCATCCACGAGTAGTCGAGCGCCGACTGGGCGAGGGTGGTGATCCGCGGAGACGGCGGCAGCAGCCGCTCGCGCAGGTCGATGATCGGCTGGAAATCGACTGTGAGCCAGCGAAAGTCGGCGTGCGGTATCAGGGTGTTCAGTCGCCAGAAGCTGGTCTGCAGACCCTCGGCGAGCGCGACGACCGTGGCACGAGGATGGTCCGACAGATAGTGGCCGGCCGCCCGGTCGAACGCCAACGAGCGCAGCGCCATCTCCTGGCCTTTGCGGCCGAACTTGTCGAAGTCGAAGTCGATCGCGTCGACGAGGCGGATCGCCATCGGATCATCGATGATGGCGTTCGGGTGACGAGCCTGGTGCGCCCGGCCGTTCAGCGTCAGCAACGCGGTCTCCGAGACCCCCGTCAAGGCGATGTCGTCGGCTTTCGAATCGGCTGTCCAGTCTTGCGCGTCATCCACCACAACGAACGTACCCGGTGGGTCGGGCGCACCCGTGCGACGCTGGGCGCGGTTGCCGCACCGACGAGGTGGGTATCTGAGCTCAGCGTTGAGGGGAGACTCAGCGTTGAGGGGAGATACGTGACGTCGCCGCCAGAGTCGAGCTGCCCCAAGCGGATGGAGTTCGGACCGTGTGGTGGCGTGCGACCGGATGGACAGTGCGAGATGCGGCCCGGCCCCTGCGTGTTCGGCGAGGTGGTGCCGTGGTCCGGACCGCGGCGCGAACCGCGGCCGGTCCAACCCCCGCTGGTGCTCACCGACTTCAGCTGCGCACCGTTTGACGCGCACGACGTCGTGGAGACGGCGGGACTGCTCGCGCGATCGTGTGACGCCGTGCTGGTGGGCGAACATCAGAACAAACCGGACTTCCCGCCCACGTTGATGGGCCGCCTGCTGCTCGACGCCGGTGTGACGCCGTGGATCACGCTGTCGTGCCGGGACCGCAACCGCGTGGTGCTCGAACAGGAACTCCGGGGGTTGCGCAGCGTCGGTGTCGAGACCGCACTGTGCGTGACCGGCGACGGACGGGGTTACGACGTGCGGCCCGATGTGACGCAGACCTTCGATCTCGACGGCCCCCGCCTGGTGGACCTCGCCGCGTCGATCGGCATGGTCGCGGCGGTACCGGAGACGCCGACGGCGCCACCCGTTCCCGCACGGCCTGACCGGTTGGTGCAAAAGCAGCACGCCGGTGCCAGTTTGGCGGTACTCAACCACGTCCCGTATCCGGCGATGATCGCGGACTTCCTGCAGGCGGCCCGGGCCGCCGGCTTGTCCATCCCGGTGATCGCGGCGGTCGCGGTGTTCACTGACAACGTGTCCGCCGCTGTGCTGCAGGGGCTGCCGGGCCTCGACCTCGATCCCTCGGTGACCGAATACGTCCTGGGTGCACCCGATCCCGTGGCTGCCGGAATCGAGGCCGCAGTGGCCGAGGCTCGGGCATTGTTGTCGATCGACGGGGTCGAAGGCGTGAACATCTCGGGGCTGGCGTCGGCGTCCGGTGCACGCGTTGGGGCCGAGATCAAGGCCGAGGTGGGACGCCGCGTTCAGGAGGTGGCTGCGTGAGTGAAGCGATGGAGGCCGAGTTCGACACCGTCGCTGAATGGACGGCGGGGGTGGCGCGGGACTTGGGACCGGACTACTACATACCCGCGGCCTGCCGCGGCAGCGGAAGCCCCGCCGCGCTGGACTGGCTCATCGAGCACATGGGGCTCTCGGAGGGCGACTCGCTGCTGGACTGCGGCGCGGGGGTGGGCGGACCAGCGGCGTACGCGGCGCAAGCGCGCTCGGTGAGGCCCGTGCTCGTCGAGCCCGAGACCGGAGCGTGCCATGCGGCGCGCAGGCTGTTCGACCACCCGGTGATCTGTGGGCTCGGCTCGGCGCTCCCGATCGCCGACGCGAGTTTCGATGCGGCCTGGTCGCTGGGAGTCCTGTGCACCACACCGGATCAACTCACGCTGCTGGGCGAGTTGCGCCGCACGGTGCGGCCCGGCGGGTGCATCGGGCTGCTCGCATTCGTGGCGCACCGCGCGATCCCCGACGATCGCCTCCCCGACAACCACTTCCCTACGCCGGACCGGTTGGACGCGTTGATCCAGCGGGCGACCCTGGTCGCCGAGGACCGGCTGAGCACCGCCGATCTGCCCGCGATACCCGCGGCGTGGAACGAACGCGCCGACAAGGTGGAAACCGCGCTGGCCGAACGGCACGGCAGCAAGCGGGCCTGGCAACTGGCCGAAGAGCAGAGCAGTGATATCGGCCGGCTTCTCGAGGACGGAACGCTGACCGGAGAATTGGTGATCCTGCGCCACGCCCGGTGACCGTCGGGTTTCGGGCCGAGGCTGCGCGGAAACCCTGCCGCCATGGGCCGGACCGTTCGTGGTCTCGCCGCCGCGGCCGCCTCGACGTTGGGTGCCGTGGCCGCGCGTGATCTGTTCCAGCGCAGGCACGCACTCCTGCGAAACTTCCCCGTCGTCGGGCATGCGAGATATCTCCTCGAAGCCATCGGACCGGAACTACGGCAGTACATCGTCGCCTCCAACGACGAGGAACGGCCGTTCACCAGGGACCAGCGACGGTGGGTGTACGCGTCGGCGAAGAAGGAGAACAACTACTTCGGCTTCGGCACGGACAACGATCTGGAGTACACCGCCGGATATCCGGTGATCAAACACCGCACCTTCGCCAGGGCCGTACCCCCGACCTCAGCCGCCACCAGCCGCGAGACAGAGGTGCCGTGCGCCAAGGTGATCGGTGCGGCGCGTGGGCGGCGCGGCGCGTTCCGGCCGAACTCGGTGGTCAACATCTCCGCGATGAGCTTCGGATCGTTGTCGGCCAACGCCGTCGAGGCACTCAACCGGGGAGCGGTGCTGGCCGACTGTCTGCAGAACACCGGTGAGGGCGGCATCTCGCGCTACCACCGCCACGGCGGCGAGCTGATCTTCCAGATCGGGACCGCCTACTTCGGGTGCCGCGACGCCGAGGGCCGCTTCGATCTGGCCAAGCTCAAGGACGTGGTGGCCGGTGCGCCGGTGCGCGCTTTGGAGATCAAGCTCAGCCAGGGCGCCAAGCCGACCCTCGGTGGGTTACTGCCCGCACCCAAGGTCTCCGCCGAGATCGCGGCCGCCCGCGGAATCCCGGAGGGCCGCGACTGCGTGAGCCCGTCGCGGCACGCCGAGTTCTCCGACACCGACAGCCTTCTGGACTGGGTGGAACTGCTCGCGGCCGAGACGGGGCTGCCGGTGGGGATCAAATCGGCGGTCGGCGACCTCGATTTCTGGTGCGAGCTGGCGGATCTCATGCGCGACACCGACCGGGGCGTGGACTTCATCTCGATCGACGGGGGCGAGGGTGGCACCGGCGCGGCGCCGTTGATCTTCACCGATACCGTGTCGCTGCCGTTCCAGCTCGGCTTCGCCCGCACCTATCGGATCTTCGCCGATCGGGGTCTGCACGAGGACGTCGTGTTCATCGGCGGCGGCAAGCTCGGCCTGCCGGACAACGCCGTCGTCGCCTTCGCACTGGGCTGCGACATGGTCTACGTCGCGCGCGAGGCGATGCTCGCGATCGGGTGCATCCAGGCGCAGAAGTGCCACACCGACACGTGTCCCACCGGAGTCGCCACCCAGAACGCATGGCTGGCACGAGGGCTGGTACCCGAGGTCAAGGCCGAGCGCGTCGCGAATTACATCAAGACGCTGCGCCGCGACCTGGTCAAGGTGGCCGAGGCCTGCGGCGTCGAACACCCCGGGCTGATCAGCACCGAGGACGTCGACATCCTCGACACCCGTACCGCCTCCACGCCGTTGCACGAGGTGTACGGCTACGAGCCGGGGATGGGCCTGCCGTCGGAGGCGGACCGCAAGGAGATCGTCCGGTTGATGACGACCCGCGAGCGCCAGGGACACTCCGCGCCGCCGTCCTCATCCGCCGTCTGATGCCTCGCGCGGCAGCGCCGCGAGTGGGAAGCTGGAGTTGTCGCCGTGACGGCGGGCGGGCACCGCACACGTTTGTCGAACGGCGCCGAGGGGGATGTTCAGACAAGTCCTGAGCATTCTCGAGCACCGGAGCCGGAGGCTGCATGCAACCGATATCACCGACCGACCTGATCTTTTTGCTCGGCGAATCCCGCGAGCACCCAATGCATGTCGGCGGTCTGACGCTCTACAAGCCTCCGGAGGGCGCCGGACCCGACTTCCTGCGCGGGGTCTACGACGCCCTCGTCGCGCAGACGGATGTGCAGCCGACGTTCCGGAAGCACCCGGCATTCTTCGGTGGGGTCACCAACCTGGTGTGGTCGTCGGACAAAGAGGTCGACCTCGAATATCACCTGCGTCGCTCGGCCCTACCCGCGCCGGGCCGCGTGCGCGAACTCCTGGAGCTGGTGTCGAGGCTGCACGGCACGCTGCTCGACCGACACCGTCCCTTGTGGGAGGCGCACCTGATCGAAGGCCTCGACGATGGACGATTCGCGGTCTACACCAAGTTCCACCATTCTCTGATCGACGGGGTGTCGGCGATGAAGCTGGTACAGCGGACGCTTTCCACCGATCCCTGCGACACCACGATTCAGGCGCCGTGGAGCCTGCCGCCGCGCCGCAGGTCGGGCTCGAAAGACCGTCCGTCACTACTGCGCACGGTGACCGAGGCCGCGGGTTCCGTCGCCGGTGTCGCGCCGACCACGCTGTCGCTGGCCCGTGCCGCGCTGCTCGAACAGGAACTCACTCTCCCGTTCCGCGCACCGAAGACGATGCTCAATGTGCGCATCGGCGGGGCCCGGCGGGTCGCCGCGCAGTCGTGGGCGCTCGAGCGCATCCAGAAGGTGAAAAGAGCTGCGGGCGTGACCGTCAACGACGTCGTCCTAGCGATGTGCGCGGGGGCGTTGCGGGAGTACCTGGCGGAGGAGAACGCGCTGCCGGATACGCCTCTGGTCGCGATGGTCCCGGTGAACCTGCGTACCGAGAAGGACGCCGACAACGGAGGGAACATGGTCGGCGCCATCCTGTGCAACCTCGCCACCGACCTCGAGGACCCGATGCAGCGGTTGGAGGCGATCGCGAAATCGATGCGCGACAACAAGGAGGTGTACGCGGAATTGCCGCGCGTGCAGCAGCTGGCGGTCTCGGCGTTGCTGGTCGGCGGGCTGGCGCTCGGATTGCTGCCGGGTTTCGTCGCCACGGCGCCCCCGCCGTTCAACATCGTGATCTCGAACGTGCCGGGCGCGCGGCAGCCGATGTACTGGAGCGGCGCCCGGCTCGACGGCAACTACCCGTTCTCTATTCCGCTCGACGGTCAGGCGCTCAACATCACGCTGGCCAACAACGCCGACAGCCTCGACTTCGGATTGGTCGGCGACCGCCGCAGCGTGCCGTCGCTGCAACGCCTGCTCGGCCATCTCGAGACGTCGCTCAAGGACCTGGAACGCGCGGTCGGCGTCTAGAAGACCCGTACCCGTCGGCCATCCCGTCGCGCTTTCGGTATACCGTCCCCGTATGAGTCGAGTGTCGATCATCACGGGCGGTGCGGGCGGCATGGGTGAGGCGACGGCCCGCATCGTCGGACGTGACCACGCCCTCGTCCTGTGCGATGTCCGGAAGGACCGGCTCGACACCGCGGCCGCCGCGCTGGCCGGCGAGGGCATCACACCCACCGTCGTGCACGGCGATGTGACCGAGCGCGCGGCGGTCGACCGGCTCTTCGAAACCGCGGACGGCCTCGGAACGATCGCGTCGGTCATCCACACCGCAGGCGTGAGCCCCAGCATGGGTGACGCCGAATACGTCATGCGTACCAACGCGATCGGCACGCTCAACGTCAACGAGGCGTTCTTCGAGGCGGCGGCCGAGGGCGCGGCGATCGTGAACGTCGCATCGATGGCCGCCCACCTGCTGCCCGACGAGTTGCTCCCGAAAAGCCAGTTCCCGCAGGCGTTCACAGACCAGGCCGCATTCATGACGCTGATGTTGGCCGCCTGCGACATCGCGGGGCCGGAGGCGCGTTCGGGCATCGCCTACGCGGTCAGCAAGAGCTTCGTCCGGTGGTACAGCTCGTCGCAGGCCGAACGGTTCAACGCCAAGGGTCTGCGCATCGTCTCGGTCTCGCCGGGATCCGTCGACACAGAGATGGGCAGGCTCGAGGAGCAGGCAGGCGCCGGGGCGATGGTCGCCGACGCCGCCGTGCCGCGGTGGGGCACACCGCAGGAGATGGCCGAGCTGTTCGCGTTCTGCGCGAGTCCGAAGGCGGGCTATCTCACCGGTACCGACATCCTCAACGACGGGGGAGTGGTCGCCTCGATGACCGAGCGCGCGCGTAAGGCCGCCGAAAGCGCCTGACTGCCGGCCGGTCAGACGTGCGCCGGTAACGGACCTGCGAGCTTGGCCGGCCGGCACCACAGCGCGGCCGTCGCGCAGAACACCATCGCCACCGCGAAGGCCGCCTGCACGTTGAATACATCGGCGGTGCCCCCGAGCAGCGCCGCGGCGATGGGGCGTGACCCGAGGAAGCCGACCAGCCAGAGCGCCATGATGCGGCCGCGCAGCGGTTCGGGGGCCCGTTCCTGCACGACGGTGCTGAGCCCGGTCATCGCCCAGCCGAAGCCGAGGCCGGCGAGGACGAATCCGACGATGGCCACCGCGGGGGCCGGCGCGGCGGCGAGCGCCGCGCACCCGAGCCCCAGCCCTGCCAGTCCGATCGCCGACACGTTCTGCGACGCGATGCGCCCGCGCAGCAGGGCGAGCGTCGCCATGCCGACGGCCGCGCCGACGCCGAAGACGGCGGAAAGGGTCCCGACGAGGCTGGCACCGCCGCCGAGTTCGTGGGCCAGCGAGGGCGTCAGGGTGATCGAGGAATCCGACGCCAAGCCGACGGTCGTCACCGCCAGCAGGGCCAGGAACAGGGGCCGATCCCGCCACACGTACTTGATCGCCACGCGCACGCGGTAATCCGTGTCGGCATGCCTTGTCGGTGGTGCGGGGAAGCGCACGGCGAGCAGGAAGAACGCGAAGATCAGATGTAGTCCCGCGCTCACCCCGAACGCGACCCCGGCGCCCACGTGCGCGGCGATGTACGCGCCCGCCGCCGGCCCGATGATGCGCCCGATTGTCATCGGAAAGCTGTTGAGCGCCATGGCCGTCGACAGCTCACCGTCGCGGATGAGGTTCGGCACGATCGACTGCATTGCGGGTCCGCCGACCACGAAACCGAATCCGACGAGCAGCGTGCCGAGGAGCACGGGGACGGCCGACGAGATGTCGTGTTGGGCGGGTTCGGCGAGCAGCCACACCGCGGTGAATCCGGAGCCCGCCACACACAGCGCGCGACCGAGCAGGATCTGGCGGGCCGGGTTGCCGGTGTCGGCCCATTTGCCGCTCGTCGGGCTGAGGATGAGCTGCGGCGCGAACTGTACGACGCCGACCAACCCGACCATCAGTGCCGAGTGCGTCGCGTCGAACATCACGATCGCCGCGACGATGCCGTGCGTCCAAACCGCCACGACCGAGAAGATCTTGCCCCAGAACAACGCGCCGAAGACAGGGTCGAAGATCAACCCGAGCGCGCCGCGGGCCTGGGGTGGGGCGGTGGCTTCGGCGGTCATCGGGCGGCCGCCCATTCGAATCGTTCGGTCAGCCGATCGAGCAGGTCGACGAGGGTGTCGACCTTGGTGTCGGGCCAGTCGGCGATCATCTCGGCGACCAGTTCGCGGCGCCGGTCGGTCACCGTCTGCGACGCCTGCCGCCCGGCCTCGGTGAGCACCAGCATGCACCGCCGCTGATCGTCGGCTGCGAAGGTCTTGGTCACCAGGCCCGCGGTGACGACGGCGGCCACCGCCCGGCTCGCGGTGGAGTGGTCGACGGCCAGGAAGTCGGCGACATCGCGGATGGAGGCCCCGCCGGAGTGCTGCTGGCACTGCTCGATGGCGCGCAGGACTCGTAACGTCGAAGCGCTGGTCACGGGGCCCGTGCCGTCGAGAAGACGGTCACGCCAACCCGGCCGCTGCCGCGCGACCGCGATGCGGGTCAGCAGTTCGTCGAGTTGGTCGTATCGTGACGGCGGCACTAAGTATGCATAGCACATACATATTTCTGTGCGGAAATCGCTTTACCGTCGCCGACGACGACGTGATCCTCACCGAGCGGTGATTTGTGTGCAGTTTGTCGCGCTGAGCGCAACGAAGCGCACACAAATCGCACTGGCATGATGCCGAGGTGACTTACCGCGCCCCGACCCTCGCCGACATCATCACCACGCTCGACGTGGACCGACGGGGCGACCGGCACTTCGTTGCGACGCAACTCGACAACCCCGCGCACCACATCGTCGGTGGCCACATCGCCGGCCAGGCCCTGATGGCGGCGAGCAGGACGGCCCCGGACCGCCTGCCGCACAGCGCGCACGTCTACTACGTCCGCGCGGGCGACGCCCGCTATCCGGTCGACCTCCACGTCGACGTGGCCCGCGACGGCGGAACGCTGTCGACCCGCCAGGTCACGGCCCGCCAGGACGACCAGATCCTGCTCGAGGCGCTGGTGTCGCTGAGCGCTGCGGTCGAGTCGCTCGACTATCAGCAGCCGATTCCCGATGTGCCCGAACCGGACTCGCTGCCGTCGGTGCAGGAACAACTGGCCGAGTTCGCCGGTGAGCACGATGGCTTCTGGGTCCGACCGCAACCGTTCGACCTGCGTTACGTCGACGCGCCTCCGCGGTTGGCGCTCGAGGCCGGCGAACCGTCACCGCGGCTGCGCATGTGGTGGCGGCCGAGCGAGCCTGTCGGCAATGACGAGGTTCTCCACAGTTGCTTGCTGGCCTATCTGTCCGGCACCACCATGGTCGAAACCGCGCTCGCCATGCGTGGCGCCACCCCGATCGGCACCTTCAACGCGCTGATCGACCACGCGCTGTGGTTCCACCGCTCGGTCAACCTGTCGGATTGGGTGTTGTCCGACCAGTTTTCGCCGAGCGGCATCGCGGGGCGCGGGCTGACCACATCGACGATGTACAACCGGGCCGGACAGCTGGTGTGCCTCGCGACCCAGGAACTCTATTTCGGCAGGGCCACCGCAAGGTCCAATGTCTTTCCGGCGTAACGGGACTCGACGGTGATCGGCGGGGCGCCGGTAGATCAAGTGAAGCAGGGTAATTCACCGCGTACACGTCGATCGACCAGTCCGGTTCCTTGGCGAACAATGCGTCCACGAATCCCTGACCGGTGGCACCGACGCCGGGCGCCTCGAACGTGCCGCGGGCGAACACCACCTGGACATCGGCACACTGCGCGGCGGATGCGGGTGTCGCAACGACGGGAGAACCCGCCAATGCCAACGCAATTGGAGCAACTGCACGGAACAAGTGAAGCAACTTCATTTCGACCGCCTATCAACTGGTTTCTTCCGCGGTCGGCGGCGACTCCAGCGGACCGGGCCCGCGTACCCAACTAATACCGAACGCCGAAAATCGGCATCGCGCCGAGAAGGTCGGGATCGTCCAGAGATCGATCGCCGGCGGTGCGGTACAGTTCTCGCCAGCACGCAGGCGGAACTCGAGTTCCGTTCAGCGTGCCGGAACGGTCGGGTCAGGAGGGTCAGGTGTTCCGGGTCTTCAAGAAGTTCTGGATGCCGCTACTGCTGGTGGTGGTGGTCGCGGTCGGCGCCTACGCGATCGTCCGTATCCGCGACACGCTCGGATCACCGGATACGGCCGCGGTCGCGGACCCGAACTCCGGTATCACCGATCCGTTCAATCCCAAGCACATCACCTATGAGGTGACAGGCACGGGCGGCGGAACCGTCGACGTCGACTACCTCGACGAGAACGGACAACCCCATCGCATCGACGCCGCCGCGCTGCCGTGGTCCTTCACGATCGTCACCACGTTGCCGTCGATGTCGGCCAACATCGTCGCCCAGGGCGACAGCGGCGTCGAAGGTTTGCGCTGCCGGGTGGTCGTCGACGGTCAAGTGCGAGACGACCGCAGCACCGACGAGTACCAACCCTTCGTCTACTGTCTGGTGAAATCCGTATGAGCGCAGGACATTCCGCGACCAGAAGGTCGGTCATCGCCCGCCTCGTCCGGACGCTGTCGATCCCCATCATCCTGATCTGGATCGCGATCGCGGTGGGGCTGGGCATGCTGTCTCCGTCGCTGGATGCGGTGGCTGACGAGCACGCGGTGTCGCTGGCGCCGGCGAACTCGCAGGCCTACTCCTCGATGATGAACATCGGCGCGGTGTTCAAGGAGTTCGACTCCGACTCCACAGCGATGGTCGTCCTCGAAGGCCAGGACAAGCTCGGCGACGACGCGCACGAGTTCTACAACCAGATCGTCGCCAAACTGAAGGCCGACCACGAGCACGTGCAGTTCGCCCAAGACTTCTGGAGCGATCCGCTGACCGCGGCGGGTTCCCAGAGTCCCGACGGCAAGTCCGCCTACGTTCAGGTCTTCCTCGTCGGCGCCCAGGGCACCACGCCGAGCCACGAATCCGTGGCCGCGGTGCGCGACATCGTCAGCTCGGTGTCGCCACCACCGGGCGTGAAGGCCTACGTCGCGGGCAATACCGTGCTCAACGCCGACACCAGCGTCGCCGGGCACAAGAGCATGGCGGTGATGGCGCTGGTGTCGATCGCGGTGATCCTGGTGATGCTGCTGATCGTCTACCGGTCGATCGTCACTACGATCATCGCGCTGCTGATCGTCGGTGTCGAACTGTTCGCCGCCCAGGGCATCACCGCGACCGCAGGCAACCTGAACATCATCGGCCTCACCCCGTACGCGGTCAGCATGGTCACGATGCTGTCGATCGCGGCGGGCACCGACTACGTGATCTTCCTCCTGGGCCGCTACCACGAAGCGCGTGCGACCGGCCAGCATCGCGAGGAGGCGTTCTACACCGCGTATCACGGTGTCTCCCACGTCATTCTGGGCTCGGGACTGACGATCGCCGGCGCCTGTATGTGCCTGTCGTTCACCACACTGCCGTACTTCCACACGATGGGGTTGCCGTGCGCGCTGGCGATGCTTGCGATCGTCGCGGCCGCGCTGACCCTCGCGCCCGCCGTGCTGGTCGTCGCCTCCCGCTTCGGGTTGCTCGATCCGAAACGGGAGCTGTCCACGCGCGGGTGGCGCAAAGTCGGTACGGCAGTGGTCCGTTGGCCCAAGCCGATCATCGTGGCGACCTCCCTGGTCGCGATCATCGGCTTCGTAAGCCTCCTGACCTACATCCCGCAGTACAACGACGACAAGTTCACTCCCGCCGACATGCCGGCGAACGTGTCGATGGCCGCCGCGCAGCGGCACTTCTCCAAGGCGAGGATGAATCCCGAGCTGTTGATGCTCGAAGCCGATCACGATCTGCGCAATCCGGCCGACATGCTGATCATCGACCGGGTCGCCAAGAGCGTCTTCCACACGCGCGGTGTCGAACGGGTGCAGACCATCACGCGCCCGCTCGGCGCGCCGATCGAGCACAGCTCGATTCCGTTCCAGATCGCGATGCAGAACTCGGGCACCCTGCAAACGGCGAAAGTGATGAACGACAACACCGCTCAGATGCTCGAACAGGCCGATGAGCTGAGCAGGACCATCGCCAACATGGAGCGGATGTACGCCATCATGCAGAAGGTCGTCGCGACCACGCACGACATGGTCGGCAAGACACACGACATGGTGGACACGACCAACGAATTGCGCGACAGCATCGCGAACTTCGATGACTTCTTCCGCCCGATCCGCAACTACTTCTACTGGGAACCGCACTGTTTCGACATCCCGATCTGTTGGTCGTTGCGGTCGCTGTTCGACTCGCTGGACGGGATCGACAAGCTCGCCGACAAGATCTCCTCGGTCACCGGCGATCTCGACCAGCTCGATGTGCTGATGCCGCAGATGCTGGCGACCTTGCCGCCGACCATCGAGTCGATGAAGACGATGCGCAACTTCATGTTGTCGACACACAGCACGATGGCCGGAATCCAGGCGCACTCACAGGAACTCGCGCAGGGCGCGACGGAGATGGGCCTGTACTTCGACCAGGCCAAGAATGACGACTCGTTCTACTTGCCGCCGGAGGTGTTCACGAACCCCGACTTCGAACGCGGCCTGAAGATGTTCGTGTCCCCGGACGGTAAGGCCGTGCGGTTCATCATCACCCACCAAGGCGACCCGGCGTCGGTGGACGGCATCGAGCACGTCGGCGGCATCAGGGACACCGTCGCGGACGCGGTGAAGGGCACGCCGCTGGAGAACGCCAAGGTGTCGCTGGCCGGTACCGCCTCGTTGTACAACGACATGCAGAACGGCGTCACGGTCGACCTGTTGATCGCGGTGATCGCGTCGATGATCCTGATCTTCGCGATCATGTTGCTGATCACCAGAAGTGTGGTGGCCGCGCTGGTCATCGTCGGCACCGTGGCCGCGTCGTTGGGCACCGCGTGCGGGCTGTCGGTGCTGCTGTGGCAGGACATCCTCGGGCTGGGCGTGCAGTGGATCGTGATCCCGCTGTCGATCGTGATCCTGCTGGCGGTCGGCTCGGACTACAACCTGCTGTTGGTGTCGCGGCTCAAGGAGGAGATCCCCGCGGGGCTCAACACCGGCATCATCCGCGCGATGGGCGCCACCGGCCGGGTGGTGACCGCGGCGGGCCTGGTGTTCGCCTTCACGATGCTGTCGATGATCGTGAGCGACCTGCGCGTGGTTGGCCAGTTGGGCACCACGATCGGTATCGGTCTGTTGGTCGACACGCTGATCGTGCGGTCGTTCATGCTGCCGTCCATCGCCGCCGCGCTGGGGCGGTGGTTCTGGTGGCCGCTGAACACGTTCAAGATCGTCAACAGGACAGGGTGCAGAGGGTCGGTTACGGCGGACACCGCACCGATCCCGCAACCGTCGACGCCGTGACGTCTAGGTTGGTCGGTGATGTCCGCGTCGGAGCCGAAGCTACGCCAGCGCACTGAGGGGCGGTTGGATCGGTCGAGGGACCCCGCGATCCTCGACGCGGCGCTGGCCGCGTTGCGGGAGCACGGCTACGAAGCCACCAACATGAACGACATCGCGGCGCGGGCCGGGGTAGGGAAGGCGGCGATCTACCGCCGATGGTCGTCGAAGGCCGCGTTGATCACCGACGCGCTGGTCTACTGGCGGCCCGACCTGCTCACCGACGAACCCCCGGACACCGGCAGCCTGCAGGGTGACATGGAGGCACTGGTGGAGCGCGCTGAGCGCAACGAGGACGCGATGGTCACCTACGACCTGATCCTGCGGGTCGCGATCGAGGCAGTCCACGATCGCGAATTGGCTTTGGCGCTCGACGATTTGATGCTGCTGCGGGGACGCCGGAAGATGGCGACGATTCTGGGCCGTGCCGTCGACCGCGGTGAGATCGCGGATCGCGACTGGACGATGGTGGCCGACGTGGCCACCGCGATGAGCCTGATGCGGGTGGTGAACGGACAACGCGTCGACGCGGCGTTCGTCCGCGAGGTCATCGACACGCTGGTGCTGCCTGCGGTGCGTGGAGGAGGCTGACGCTCAGCCACCGGCCAGGGTCAAGGACCCCAGCGTGAACACGCGAACCTGGCCGGGAACCTGCGCATGGCATTGCGAGAGAAGGGGTTCGGACAACTCCTCGTGCAGGACCACCTCGATGGGTCCGTCGTCGCCGTCGAGCAGGACCGTGATCAGGTGTTCACCGCGCTCGACCCGCAGCGGGTGCAGCGCGTCGATGCGGTCGTCGCCGGTGCGTTCGCGCACGAAGTATTGGGCGGCCTGAACGGCGTGGGGAAGCGACGTGCGTCCGCGTAGGAACCGGTTGTCCAGCCGACCGTCGAGGTAGCGGCGCACCAGACCCGCGGCGTCGGCGGAGTCGACCCTGCCGTAGCACAGTCCCTCGGGCAGAATCAGCATGGTTGCCGCGAAGCGGTCGCCGCCGAGATGCGAGCACTCCCAGGTGATTTCGGGGTACTCCGCCGCGATCGCCCGGCACGCGCTGCGACCCCGCACCGCGCAACACTGGTCGTGTTTGCCGTGGGAGCAGATCGCGATCACCGGATCGGTCGTCGGGCTTCCGTCGCCGCCGTCGAGCGCGAGCTCGAGAAAGTCACGAGGGTCGTCGACCTCCCCGTGGTGAAGCGCCTCGGCGCCGACATCGCAGTGCGCGATGTACCAGCGCCACCGCGGAATCTCGGGCCGGCGACCGTGTTTGCGTATCGCCGCGATGCGCATACCCGCCTTCTCGACCCGGCGCACGATCGAGCGGCCGAGTTCGGGATCGATGCAGCCGGGGGACTGCAGAAACACCGAGGGCCCCCAAGCGCCGCTGAGTTCGAGTAGCAGCCACCGCGAACCCGCCGACGCGGTGCCGAACATCGGGTCGTCACGGGCCAGCGATTGATCGCTGCACGGGATTCTCTTGGCCGCCGTCATCCGGCGTCTGGCGGAAGGTTTCGGTGCTCGGGAACGGTCGCGGCAACTCTCGCGGGCACGACGATGCCCTCCCGCAGCAGCCGCCGGATCAGGACCATGGCATCGGCGGTGTCGAGACCGGGCATGCTCGCCGCATCGACGACGCCGCCCAGATGCACGGCGCGGATGGCGTCGCCGCACATCTGCGGGAAGCTGATGGTCCGGTCCGGCAGGCGCAGGACGACGCGCTCCCCGGAGCGGTCGACGGTCGCACTCAGCCCGTGCCGCCACTGGACGGCGACTTCCCCGGCCCGGTCGGCAGCGGCCAACGATGCCAGCGGGCGCACCGCCACCGGCCGGGTCCGGTCTGCGTGACGGTTAGACAGATTCGCGGCGGCACCTGCGCTGAGGATCGCCGCGTCGTCGCGCAGCGCCCCGACCATCTCCGCCATCACCTTCGTCACCGTCGCCATCGTCTCATCCGCATCGGCGGCGCCCATGGGCAGCGACGCGCGGAAGAACGGATCGTTTGTCAGCTGGTCGACGACGGCGCGCGCCACGTCGACCGCCGTCACAGGCGAGACCCCGATGGTGAGGTGTATCGACGTCGTCTGCAGTGCCTGCGCCGAATGCACCCACCCGCGCGGCAGATACAACACATCACCCTCGTCCAGCACCGTGTCGATAACGGCGGCGTCGTCGGCCACTCGCTTCTCGATCTCGGCGCGGTGCTCCGTCCACGGCTGAGATTGCAGCGGATGTTCGTGAACCGGCTCGTGCACGATCCAGCGCTTCTGGCCGGACACCTGAAGGACGAACACGTCGTGCACGTCGTAGTGCGGATCAAAGCCGCGGTTGATCGGCGGGGTGATGTAGGCGTTTGCCTGTACCGGATGTCCGAGCTCGTCGACCGCTCCGCGGACGAAGTCGATGACCGGGGGCCACAACCGATGCAGACCCTGCAGCACAATCGTTGCGCCCGAGGCGAATTGGGTCAGCAGCTTGGCGGAGTCGATCTGATCCGGGATCTCCGCGCCGAAACCTGCGGGCCCGAGGTAGCAGTCCTTGGGCAGGACGCCGCCTTCCTTGGCCAGCCGGATGAACGGTGCGCGTACCCCGCGCTCGGCGATCAGTTCGTCGACCGTGTCGGGCGAGAGCAAATCGCTGAAGTCGCGGGGCAACGCATCCGCCCGGGTGAGCAGCGGTCGGCGACCCCAGTACTCGTCGGCGAACCGTCGGGCGTCGACCGCCACGCAGCGCCGAAACATCGGTGCCGTCAGCATGGGGATGTCGTCATCGGACGGGCGTCAGGCCGTCCCGTCGGCGCCCCCGTCGTGACCCTCGGGGTTGCTGCCGCCGTCAGCGGGTCCTTCGCCGCCGGCCGTGCCGTCGGCGCCGCCGTCGTGTCCTTGGGGGTTGGAGCCGCCGTCAGCGGGTCCCTCTCCGCCTGCGCCCGAGGTGGTGATGTCGTCATCGTCGAGTGCCATGTCGATCCTCTCTTTGGGCTGTGGTCCACAGGGAGTTGCCCCGGACGATGGCGACGAAACACCGCGAAACTATGGTCGAGCGGTGACGATCTCCTACGACGAGTCGCTTCGCGAGCGGATCGAAGCGAACCTGTCGCGACATGAACGTCGCGCCGTCACCGACCCGACCAAGCGGCATGCGGCGGTCGCCGTGGTGCTCGTCGACTCCGAGGTCGGCGAGGACCGGGTGGACCCGGTCGACGTCGAGGGCTGGAACGACGGGCGGGGCATGCCGGACGCCGGACTCGACGGGCGCATGGTCGACGTCTCCGGTGGCGCTGCCTTTCTTCTGTGCCGCAGGGCGTCGCGGCTGACGTCGCACGCCGCGCAGTGGGCGCTGCCCGGCGGTCGGCTCGACCCGGGTGAGACCGTGGTCGACGCCGCCCTGCGCGAGCTCGACGAGGAGGTCGGCGTGCAACTGCCCGACTCGACGGTGCTGGGTCTGCTCGACGACTATCCGACCCGCTCGGGATACGTCATCACGCCCGTCGTCATCTGGGGCGGCGGACGCCTGGAGCCGCGCCCGGCGCCCGACGAGGTCGTCGCGGTGTATCGGGTGGGCCTGCATCAACTGCAGCGGCCCGACTCGCCGCGGTTCATCGAGATCCCGGAGAGCCCGCGACCCGTCGTACAGGTTCCGCTGGGCAACGACCTGATCCACGCGCCGACGGGTGCGGTGCTGCTGCAGCTGCGCTGGCTCGGCCTGGAGGGCAGACACGATCCGGTCGACGAACTGGAACAACCCGTCTTCGCCTGGAAGTAGGGTCAGTTCCCTGCGCGAGAAGACGTAAAGCTGCCCACAATCGTCTCCGAAAGGACACTTTTGCGCCTGCTCGCGCTGGGTAAACCGTGCGCAAATGTGGAGCAACGAGAACGGGGTAGACCGTGAAATTGGCGTTGAGTGACGAGGACGCCGCATTCCGCGAGGAGTTGCGGCGCTTCTACACCTCCGAGATTCCCGAAGACATCCGCGAGCGTGGCAAGACCGGCCATACGAAGTCCCCCGAGGATATGGTCACCAGCCAGCGCATCCTCAACGCCAACGGGTTGGCCGTGCCGAACTGGCCGGTCGAGTGGGGCGGCAAGGAGTGGTCGCCGCTGCAGCGCCAGATCTGGCTCGACGAGATGCAGTTGGCAGGTGTCCCCGAACCGCTGGCGTTCAACACCAAGATGGTAGGCCCGGTGATCGCGCAGTTCGGTTCGCAGGCGATGAAGGAGCGTTTCCTGCCGCCGACGGCCAACATCGACATCTGGTGGTGTCAAGGCTTCTCCGAGCCGGAGGCCGGTTCGGACCTCGCGTCGCTGCGGACCACCGCTGTGCGCGACGGCGACACCTACGTCGTCAACGGGCAGAAGACATGGACGACGCTCGGCCAGTACGCCGACTGGATCTTCCTGCTGGCGCGCACCGACCCGACCGCGCCGAAGCGGCAGGCTGGTATCTCCTTCCTGCTGGCCGAGATGTCGACGCCGGGCATCACGCTGCGACCGATCGAGCTGATCGATGGCAGCTACGAGGTCAACGAGGTGTTCTTCGAAGACGTTCGGATTCCGGCCGATCAGCTTGTCGGCGAGGAGAACCAGGGCTGGACGTACGCCAAGTTCCTGCTCGGCAACGAGCGCACCGGCATCGCCCGCATCGGGTTGACGAAGCTGTGGATGGCGCAGGTCAAGGAACATGCCGCCAAGCTGGAGGTCAACGGCACGCCGCTGCTGGAGGATCCGCTGTTCGCCGCCCGGGTGGCCGAGATCGAAACCGGGCTGCTCGCTTTGGAACTCACGCAGATGCGCGTCAGCGGATCCGAAGCCGACGGCAAGCCGAACCCCGCGTCGTCGATCCTCAAGTTGCGCGGCAGCCAGTTGCAGCAGGCCGCCACCGAATTGTTCGTCGAGGTGGCAGGGCCGGAGGCGCTGCCGTTCGACGCCGGCGACCTCGACGTGCCCAGCTGGGCGCAGGACGCCGCACCGCGTTACCTGAACTATCGGAAGACGTCGATCTACGGCGGTACCAACGAGGTTCAGCGCACCATCATCGCCTCGACCATCTTGGGATTGTGAGCCGGCCGTGGACTTCGACCTGACCGAAGAACAGCAATTACTGCGCGACGTCACCCGCGATGTGTTGTCACGCCGCGAGGGTGTGCGCACCGAAGGAGAGCCCGGCTGGAGCCGTGAGGTGTGGGGCCAACTGGCCGAAGTCGGCATCTTGGGCCTCGGGTTCGATCCCGACGAGGCCGGCCAGATAGAGGTCATGGTGGTGCTGACCGAGATCGGCCGGCGGCTAGCGCCCGAACCGGTCGCCCAGGCCGCGATCATCCCGGGCGGCCTGATCGCCGAGCTCGGCAGCGATGAGCAGAAGCAGGTCCTCGATGCCGTGGCCACCGGCGAGACGCTGCTGGCCTTCGCCCACGCCGAACCCGGAACGCGGCTGCCGTCGGCCGCTCCCGCCACGCGCGCCGAGAAGAGCGGTGACGGCTGGACGATCACCGGTCGCAAGAACCCGGTGCTGGCCGGTGACACCGCCGACACCGTCATCGTCACCGCGGCGCTGCCCGACGGCGGCGTGGGGCTGTTCGTCCTCGACGGTGCGACCGTGACACGTCAGCCCTACCGAACCTTCGACGGACGCCGCGGTGCGCAACTGGACTTCGACTCCACGCCCGCCGAACCGCTCGGCGACGGCGGCGATGCGACCGAACACATCGCCCGCACCGTGATCCGGTTCCAGTCGGCGCTGTGCGCGGAGGCGGTCGGGGCGATGGAGGAGGCGTTGCGCCTGACCACCGAATACCTCACCAGCCGAAAGCAATTCGGCGTACCACTGAGCAACTTCCAGACGTTGACCCAGCGGGCCGCGGACATGTACGTCTCGCTCGAACTCGCGCGCAGCATGAACTTCTACGCGGCGATGTCGATCGCCGACAACCGGTTCGACCCAGTGATCGCCGCGCGTGCCAAGTTCCAGATCGGGCGGTCGGGCCGGCACATCGCGCAGGAGGCGATCCAGCTACATGGCGGTATCGGGATGACCGCCGAGTATCCGGTCGGACACTACGCGGCACGGCTGACGGCGATCGACAACACGTTCGGCACCACCGACGATCAGCTCCGCACGCTGGTCGAGCACGTCGGCGACTACGGCACGGTCTCGCTGTAGGGGACTCCTGCGATTTCGGTGCGCTACCGGTCGCGAATCGATCGGTAGCGCACCGAAATCAACTGAAGGGTGCGCATGTTCATCGTCATCCTCGGCGCGGTGCTCGCGCTGATGCACGTCTACCTGTGGAAGCGGCTGGTCAAGGACGTCACCCGGCCGGGTCGCGCTCGGCGGGTGCTCAGTGCCGTGCTCCTCGGGTTGGCTGCGCTCCTGATCGCGGCGCTGGTACTGCCGCGGGTGTTCGGTGCGGCCGACGCCGGCTGGTACGCCTGGCCGGGTTACCTGTGGTTCGGTGTGGCCGCCTATCTGCTGCTGACGCTACTGGTCCTCGAACCGGTTCGACTGTTGCTGCGGCGGTGGGTCCGCCGGGCGCCGTCGGCTCCGGAGGCCGAGGACCCGAACGCGCTCACCCGCCGCTTGTTCCTGGCCCGCGCGAGCGCTGTGGCCGCGGGGGCCGCGTCGGTCGGCCTCGTCGGAGTCGGGACGGCCACCGCACTGGGTCCGCCCGATCTGCTGCGCGTCCCGGTGCGGCTGCGTGCCCTCGATCAGGCGTTTCGCGGTTTCCGGATCGCGGTGGTGTCGGACATCCACCTCGGGCCGCTACTGGGGCAGGCCCACACCGAGCGGATCGTCGGAATGGTCAACGAGGCGGAACCCGACCTCGTCGCGATCGTCGGTGATCTGGTCGACGGCACCGTCGCCGAACTCGGTTCGGCCGCAGCGCCGTTGCGAGACCTCGCGGCGCCCGACGGCGCGTTCTTCGTCACGGGCAACCACGAGTACTTCGTCGACGACACCGACGGGTGGCTGCGCGAGCTGGCGCGTTGGGGCGTCCAACCGCTGCGCAACGAGAACACGGCGATCCGTCGCGGCTCCGCAGTGCTCAACCTCGCGGGGGTCAACGACCTCGTCGGGGAAAGGCATTCGGACGGGCCGGATTTCGACCGCGCACTGTCCGGGCTCTCATCCGGTGCGCCGACAATTCTGCTCGCCCATCAGCCGGTGCAGGTCGAGGAGGCCGCCGCGCGAGGGGTCGACCTGCAACTGTCCGGCCACACGCACGGCGGACAGATGTGGCCGTTCCACTACCTCGTCCGCGCCGCTCAGCCGTCGCTCGCGGGGCTTTCGCGCGTCGGCGACACCCAGCTGTACGTGACCCGCGGCGCTGGGTTCTGGGGCCCGCCTGTGCGCATCGGCGCACCACCCGACATCACGATGCTCACACTCGAGGACGCGAATGACTAACCGACGCCGAGCCTTTCGCGAACCGTGTCCGCCAGGAAGCGCGCGGTGCCCACCGGCCGGAACGCGCGTGCGGCGGCGGTGAGCGCCTCCTGGGCCTCGGCGCTCAACTCGATTTCGGCGGCGGCCACGTTGAACTCGAGTTGTTCCACGCTCGACGCGCCCGGTATCGCGACAACGTTGGGTAAGTGGATCAGCCATGCGAGCGCCACCTGCGCGGGCTTGGCGCCGACGTCGGCCGCCACGTCGCGTAGCGTCTGCAACAGCGGCTCGGCACGGCGCAAGTTCTCGGTGCCGAACAGCGGATTCGTCGCACGTATGCCGCCGGGGCGGTTGTCGGGTCCGTACTTTCCGCCGAGCAATCCCTGCGCCAGCGGGCTGTAGGCGATCACGACGCGGTTCTCCCGTTCGGCGAACGGCACCAGGCGTTCGAGCGCCTGCGGATGGGCCAGCGAGAAGTGCACCTGGTTGCTGATCACGGGTCGTCCGAGCGCCGTGTCGGCTCGCTGCCACCGCGACAGCGAGTAGTTCGAGACGCCGGCCGCGCCGATCACTCCCTCGTCGAGCAGGTCACGCATTCCCGGCATGATCACCGAATCGGGCACCACGGGGTTCGGCTGGTGCACCTGATACAGCGGTATCTTCTGCAGCCCCAGCCGCTGCGCGCTGGCGTGTGCGCGCTGCTTGACCACCGCGGGGAACGGGGCGACCGGGAAGACCTTGCTGGCCACCGCCACTTCCGAGCGCTGATCGCCCAGGGCCTGGCCGAGGATCCGCTCGCTCTTGCCGAACCCGTAGATCTCGGCGGTGTCGAACAACGTGACGCCGAGCGCCAGGGATCGCTGCACAATTTCCCGGGCGGGTCCGGAGGCGTAGCTCTCGCCGTAGCCCCACTCCCGAGAACCGAACTGCCAGGTCCCGAGCCCAATACGGCTGACCCGGCCCACTCCCTCGACGTCTAGGTATTTCACGAACGCCACAGTACTGACGGCACAGATCGGTATCGGCGGGTTTTGGGGCGCAGACGGGGGGGTATCTGAGGCGGGCTGCAGAAAGTCGGCATGACACAAGTCTCGAAAGGCGTAACGCATGCTCGAGTTCATCTGCCCCATGTGCGGGCACTTCAGTCTCGAAGAGGCCGTCTGCGTGACCTGCAGCGGAGCCGGCGACCCCGACCTGGCGTTGGCCGGCTGATCATGGCTCTTCATCCGTCACTGCACCCGTTCGACCTGGTCATGGCGTCGACGCGGTTTTATTCGTCGCTCCCGGTCGTCGGCAAGCACCTGGAACCGTTCGCCGGCCTGACCGCGATGGCGATGTACGGCCATCACTACGCGCCCGCAGCGCTGCGGGGGATGGTCAGCCGCCGCCTCGGCGCCGACCCGGCCGAGGCCGCGCCCGCCGATATGCCCGACGCGGACGTCGCGTCTTCTCGCGGCAGCCGGGTGCCCCCGTATCTCCGCTTCCGCGCCCAGCGTCAGCGTTGCCTGTACCGCAGCTCGGTGCGCTACGGCGACCACCCCTCGCAGCTGCTCGACGTGTGGCGCCGCCCCGACCTGCCGCCCGACGCGCCCGTACTGCTCTTCGTCCCCGGCGGCGCCTGGGTGCAGGGGTCACGGGTGATGCAGGGCCACACGATGCTGCACCACCTGGTCAAGCAGGGCTGGGTGTGCCTGACGATGGACTACCGGGTCTCCCCGGTGAACCGCTGGCCCCGCCACATCGCCGACGTGAACGCGGCGATCGCCTGGGCGCGCGCCAACGTCGACAAGTACGGCGGTGACCGGAACTTCGTCGCGGTCGCGGGCTGCTCCGCGGGCGGTCACCTGGCATCCCTCGCAGGCCTCACGCCGGGCGACCCTGCGTTCCGCGGTGAACTCACCGAGGACGCCGACACCACCGTCGACGCGGTCGTCGGAATCTACGGACGCTACGACTGGCAGGATCGGTCCACCCCCACCCGCAAGAATTTCCAGAGCTTCTTGGAGCGAGTCGTGGTCGGGCGCAAGCAGTCTCGGCATCCGGAGATTTTCGAGGCGGCTTCGCCGTTGGCCCGCATCCACGCGGATGCGCCCCCGTTCTTCCTCATCCACGGCGAGCAGGACACCATCATCCCGGTTGGCGAGGCTCGCGTGTTCGCTGAGGAGCTGCGCGCCGTGTCGCGAAATACGGTGGAGTACAGCGAGGTTCGGCGTGCCGGCCACGCATTCGATCTCGTCGATTCGTCGCATGCGCGCCGACTCGCGGTCGAGGTGGGCCGGTTCCTCAACGGCGTCCGGGCCCGCCAACTCGAGGGTGAGACCGCCGCTGCCGTCTGACCCGTGTTGATCGGTCGCGATGCGGGAAGTCTTGTTCCATGCGCATCGTCATCACTGGAGCTTCGGGCAACGTCGGCACCGCACTGCTGCGGCGGCTGACCGAAAGCGACACCGCACACGAGATCGTCGGCGTCGTGCGACGGCCGCCGGAGCCCACCGGCGTCTACAAAAGCGTCCGCTGGCACGGGCTCGACCTCGCCGATCCCGACGCGGCCACCCAACTCCGGGGCATCTTCGACGGTGCGGACGCCGTCGTCCACCTCGCGTGGGGTTTCCAACCGACGCGAAACACCGAGTACCTCAACCGCATCGGCGTGGGCGGCACGACGGCCGTTCTGGAGGCCGCGCACGACGCGCGGGTCGGGCGCCTGGTGCACCAGTCGTCGGTCGGCGCCTACGCGCCCGGCCGGTATGGCCAATACGTCGACGAGTCGTGGCCCACGGGCGGAATCCGCACCTCGCCGTACAGCCGCGACAAGTCGAGCGCCGAGGCGCTGCTTGACGATTACGAACTCGAACACGGGGATGCGGGCGTCCCGATCGCGCGGATGCGTCCCGGCTTCATCGTGCAGCGTGCCGCGGCGAGCGGTCTGATGCGCTACGCGTTGCCCGGATACGTGCCGATGCTCGCGGTACCGCTGTTGCCGCTGCTACCGCTCGACCGGCGCCTGTGTATCCCGCTGATCCACGCCGACGATGCCGCCGACGCGCTGGCCAGAGCGGTCGAGCGCGGCGCGAGCGGACCGTTCAACCTGGCAGCCGAGCCGCCGATGGGCCGCGATCAGGTCGCCGAGGTGCTGAAGGCCAAACCGGTTCACGTGCCGTCGGGGGTGCTCGGCGCGCTTGTCGACCTCAGCTGGCGCGCGCGGCTGCAACCGATCGACCGCGGCTGGCTCGACATGGCGTTCAGCGTTCCGCTGCTCGACTGCGGGCGCGCCGAGGCCGAACTCGACTGGCGCCCCCGGTGGAACTCGGTTGAGGCGCTCGCCGACGTCATCGGGGGCGTGGCCCAGCAAGCACACGCCGACAGCCCGCCGCTGCGGCGCCGGTCGCTGCTCGAACAGTTCCAGCGCGACCTCACCGAGGGACTGCTGACCACCAGACACCTGCCGTAGATGGCGCACGACGAACCCGTCGTCATCGTCGGCGCGGGTCCCAGTGGCCTCGGGATCGCGCGGCAACTCCGTCACGAATGCGATGTCGCGGCGCTCGTAATCGACCGCGCCGACGCCCCGGCGTCGTCGTGGCGCAACCGCTACGACGGCTTCCGGCTCAACACCTGCGGGTGGTGGTCGCATCTGCCCGGGCAGCGGATTCCGCTGCAGTACGGTCGTTGGCCCACCCGCGACCACATGGTCGACTATTTCGACGACTACGTGCGTCGGCAGAAGATTCGCGTGGCGTTCGGCGTCAACGTAAATCGGGTCGACCGTGAACGCGGCGCATGGCGGCTGGTCGCCGACGACGGGTCGCTCAGCGCGGCGGCCGTCGTCATCGCCACCGGCAACTACCACACGCCGACGCTGCCGGAGTGGCCCGGAATCGAGACATTCACCGGCGAGGTGCTGCATTCCGAGCACTATCGCAACGCCGAACCGTTCACCGGCCGCGACGTGCTGGTGGCGGGCGCGGGGAACTCGGCGGCCGACATCGCATTGCAGCTCAGCGACGGTGCCGCACGGCGGGTGCGGATGGCGGTGCGTACACCGCCGCATCTCGTGCCGCGGTCGGCCGCAGGGATTCCGGTCGACACGTTCAGCGCCGCGTTCGAACGCCTGCCGGTGCCCGTGCTGGATCAGGCGGCGGCACTGATGCGCAAGCTGTGGTTCGGCGACCTCCGCCGCGAGGGCCTGCCGGCGCCGCAGCGGGGCATCTATTCGGCGCTGCTGACCGACGAGCAGATCCCGACGATCGGTGACGAGTTGGTGCCCCACGTCAAGGCCGGGCGCATCGAGATCGTCGCCGCCGTCGAGTCGTTCGCCGGTGACAAGGTGGTGCTGGCCGACGGCAATTCGGTGACGCCGGATGCGGTGATCGCCGCGACCGGCTACCGGCGAGGACTCGAGCCACTAGTGGGACACCACGACGTGCTGGACGACGAGGGTTTTCCGAAGGTCAACGGGTTGCCTGCCGCTGCGCCGGGTCTGTGGTTCGCCGGTTACGACGAGCCCCTGATCGGCCCGCTGCGGTCTTTTCGGCAGCAGGCCACGCCCATCGCACGCGATATCGCGCAGTATCTGCGCGAGCGTGACGAACCTCATTGGCCGTCAACAAGATCAACTGCATCGGAGTCGGACCGTCGCACGTTGAACGGGACATGACGATGGCCGATCACGACGCCGTGACCCGGCGCACACCCGCGGCCCTCGCGGACCGCCTTCTCGACGTCAAGCGGATTTACCATGAGCCCGACATCGAACGGTTTCCGCGCGCACGCCAGGTGTTCGAGCGCTTCCCGGATGCCGAGCGCATCCAGGTGCTGTCGCATCAGGCGATACCGGGCCTGTACGGAAACGAGGGCAACGTCGAGGACTGGGTCCGCAACAAGCGGGAAGTGCTGGTGCTCGGCGAGAAGAAGAGCCTGAGCGCACGACGCAACGAGCGCTCCAGCGACTGGATCGCACCGTCGACCGCGAACGGATGCGCGATGGCGTGCTCGTACTGCTACGTTCCGCGTCGTAAGGGTTACGCCAACCCGATCACGGTGTTCGCCAACATCGAGAAGATCACCGGATACCTAGAACGCCACGCCGCCCGGCAAGGCGTGAAACCACAACCGAACCAATGCGATCTCGTCGACTGGGTCTACGACATCGGCGAGAACAGCGACTGCTCGGTCGACGCCATGGTCTCCGACAATGTCCGCGACCTGGTCGACCTGTTCGCGCGAATCCCCAACGCCAAGGCGAGCTTCGCGACCAAGCTGGTCAACCGCGACCTGCTCGACTACGACCCGCGCGGCGGCACCCGCGTGCGGTTCAGCCTGATGCCGGCGGAGACGTCGCGGGTGCTCGACGTGCGTACGTCGAAGATCGTCGACCGGATCGCCGCGATCGACGACTTCGTCGAAGCCGGCTACGAGGTGCACCTGAACTTCAGCCCGGTTGTCGTGCATGAGAATTGGCTCGCCGACTGGACGGAGCTGCTCGCGCAGATCGCCGACGGCACGTCCGATCGCACCAAGCAACAGCTGGCCGCCGAGATCATCTTCCTCACCCACAACGAGGGTCTGCACGACGTGAATCTCGGCTGGCATCCCAAAGGCGAGGACCTGCTGTGGCGTCCCGACCTGCAACAGGTCAAGCGCAGCCAGAGCGGGCAGTGGAACGTGCGCTACAAGAGCCCGTGGAAGGGTCGCTGGGTCAACGAGCTGACTGATCTGATCGCCGCGAAGCTGCCGAGCTGCCGGGTGCGTTACGCGTTTTGAGCTTCTTCACCGCTGGCGGGATGAGTTCGTGAGCCGCCAGCCGTTTGGACGGACAGGAAGCTGTCGGACAAACGGAAGGCTCATCATGAAGATCGTCGTCATCGGCGGAACCGGACTCATCGGCTCGAAACTGGTGCAGATCCTGGATCGACAGGGCCACGACACAATCGCGGCGGCGCCGTCGACGGGCGTGAACACCTTCACCGGCGAGGGCCTGCGGGCTGCGCTGGAGGGCGCGGCTGTAGTGGTCGACGTGTCGAACTCGCCGCAACTCGACGATTCCGCGCAGGAGTTCTTCCGCACCGCCACGACCAATCTGCTCGACGCGGAGAAGGACGCCGGTGTCGGCCACCATGTCGCGCTGTCGGTGGTGGGCACCGACCAGATGGCCCCGCAGAGCGGCTACTTCCAGGCCAAGCTCGACCAGGAACAACTGATCAGCGACGGGCCGATCCCGTTCACGATTGTGCACGCGACGCAGTTCTTCGAGTTTCTCCCGACGCTCGCCGACTCGGCCACCGACGGCGACACGGTGCGGATGCCACCGGTGTACTTCCAGCCCATGGCCGCCGCCGACGTCGCCGAGGGCCTCGCCATCGCCGCGGCGAACGAGCCGGCGAACCGCATCGTCGAGATCGGGGGACCCGTGGAGGTTCTGCTGCCCGACCTGATCCGGACCGCGCTGACCGCCCGCGGCGACACCCGCCAGGTCGTCGCCGATCCCGCGGCGAAGTACTGGGGCATCGACCTCGAGGAGCGCACGCTGGTGCCCGGCGCGGGCGCAACGCTGTTCGGCACGCGGTTCGAGGACTGGATCCTGGCGACCGCCGCGACCGCCTGACCCGCTGCCCAGGGCGATTTGTGCACGCAGGGGAGCGCTGAACGCTCCTGAACGTGCACAAATCGCGGTGTGGACCCGTCGGCGCACGCCTCGTACGATCCAAGATCAGATCGGGTAACCGGCGACCGTCGCGGGTCCACCCAGAACGCGGTGGTGTCTATGTCTGGCCAGGGTGCAACGCAAGTCCTGCGTGGCCGTACCCAGGAATGCAAGACGCTGACGAACCTGGTCTCGACCGTCCGATCCGGCAGCTGTCAGGTGCTGGTACTGCGTGGGGAGGCGGGTGTCGGGAAGACGGCCCTGCTCGACTACGTCTGCGAAGCCGCGTCCGGATTCCAGATCGTGCATGTCGCCGGGGTCGAATCGGATATGGAGCTCGCTTTCGCCGGACTGCAGCAACTGTGTGCTCCGCTGATGACGCATCTCGACGCGATCCCCGAACCGCAACGCGAGGCGCTCAACGTCGCATTCGGGCGCGGAGTCGGGGAGACACCCGATCGCTTCCTGGTCGGCCTCGCGGTGCTCAGCGTGCTGGCCGCCGCGGCCGACGAACAACCGGTCCTGTGCATCGTCGACGACGCACAGTGGCTGGACCAGGTTTCGGTGCAGACGCTCGGCTTCATCGCGCGACGACTGCTCGCCGAGCCGGTCGGGCTCGTGTTCGCGGTGCGCGACCAGCCCGAGCTGCTGTCCGGTCTGCCCGAACTACCGGTCGAGGGACTGTCGGACACCGATGCGCGAGAACTGTTGGAGTCGGTCATGTTCGGTGGGATCGACCCACGGGTGCGCGACCGCATCATCGCCGAGACCCGCGGCGTTCCGCTCGCGATCCTCGAGGTGCCGCGCAGCGTATCGGCGACCGAGCTGTCCGGCGGCTTTTGGATATCCGGTAAGCGCTCGTCGACGGCCGCGGTCGAACAGGGCTTCATCCGGCGCATCCAGGCGCTGCCTCGCGCGACCCGGCAGCTGCTGCTGATCGCCTCCGCCGAACCCATCGGCGACGCCGCGCTGTTCCTGCGCGCCGCAGCGCAATTGGGCATCCCCGTCGACGACCTGGCGCCCGCCGAAGCCGACGGCCTGATCGAGTTCGGCCCGCGGATGCGCTTCCACCACCCGCTGATTCGCTCCGCGGCCTACCGCGCCGCCGACTTGGCGGATCGCCGGGCGGTCCATCGCGCGCTCGCCGACACGACCGATCCGGCGACCGACCCCGACCGTCGCGCCTGGCATGCGGCCAACGCCGCGGCGGGACCGGACGAGGCGATCGCCACCGAGCTGGAGGATTCCGCGGCGCGTGCCCAGAGCAGAGGCGGAATGGCGGCGGCAGCAACGTTTTTGGAGCGCGCGACCGCGTTGACGGCCGACCCGTCGCTGCGCGGGGCGAGGGCGCTGACGGCGGCGTACGCCAAACGGGACGCCGCCGCGCCGGAAGCCGCGCATGAGCTGCTCGCGATCGCCGAACTCGGCCCGCTGTCCGAGTTGCAGCAGGCGCTGATCGCGCGGCTGCGGGCGCAGATGGACTTCGTGCGCAGCCGGGCCGGCGAAACCGGCGCGCCGCGACTGGCGGACACCGCGCCCCCGCTTCTCGACGCCGCGCGCCGCCTCCACAGCGTCGACGGATATTCGTCGCGGGAGGGCTACCTCGAGGCGATCGCTGCGCTGATGTACGCGGGCCGCCTCGGCGAACCGGATGCGCTCGTGCGCGCCGCGGAGGACGCGCGGACCGCGCTGCAGGAGGTCTCGGAGCTTCCCCGGGCGATCGACCATCTGCTCAAGGGGGTGGCGGAGCGGATCACCGGCGGGGTCGGCCGGGGCGGGGCCACGCTACGTGCGGGTTTGGAAGCGATGTGCGAGCAGGCGAATTCCGACGACGGCGCGGTCGGCCGCTGGCTGAAGGTGCCCGGGTTCCCGATACTGCAGGAGTCGTGCGCCCACGAACTGTGGGACCACCGGCTCCTGCTCGAACTGTCGACTGCGGCGGTGCGTTACGCCCGCACCTCCGGCGCGCTCGCCGGGCTGCCCCGAGCACTCATCTACCGAGCCGGGGTACACACGCTCGCAGGCGAATTCGCGTCGGCGGCAGAGCTTCTCGAAGAAGCCGCCTCGATTACCGCGGCCACCGACCACAATTCGCCGGTGCGATACCACTGGGTGTTGCTCGCGGCGTGGCGGGGTGACGTCTCGCAGGCGGGCCCGCTGCTCGAGAGCGCGGCGTCCGGCGGGATCGCCAGGGGCGAAGGCCGTCTGCTCGGGCTTACCGGCTACGCAACCGCGCTGCTGTACAACGGTCTCGGTCGCTACGAGGAGGCGCTGGCCGCCGCCCGCGACGCATGTGATTACGACGACTTCGGAATCCATGGCTGGTGCCTGTTCGAACTCGTCGAGGCCGCGACGCGGACCGGCGACGACGATGCGGCCCGACGCGCCCTTGAACGGCTCGAGCAGCGGGCAGGTGCCAGCGGTACCGACTGGGGTCTCGGGGCGCTGGCCAACGCACAGGCCCTGCTCGCCGACGACGACACCGCCGACGGCTTCTTCGTCGAGGCCATCGAGCGCTTGGACCGCGCCGGAATCGTGGTGCATCACGCCAGGGCCCGGCTGCTGTACGGCGAATGGCTGCGCCGGGCGAACCGACGGATCGACGCCCGCCGTGAACTCACCGACGCCCATGAGACTTTCACGCGAATCGGCGCGCAGGCATTCGCCGAACGCGCACGCCGCGAACTCGTCGCCACGGGGGAGAAGGTGCGCAAGCAGACGGCGAGTTCGGGCGGCGGCGACCTGACGGCGCAGGAAGCGCAGATCGCCCGGCTGGCCGCCGACGGTCTGACGAATCAGGAGATCGGCGCGCAGCTGTTCATCAGCACGCACACCGTCGAATGGCATCTGCGCAAGGTGTTCGTCAAGCTCGGCATCACCTCGCGCCGACAGCTCCGCAACATGTCGTGGGCGAGCTAGCAGACCACACAGAATCCCTAATCGATTCGGACCACGCGCTTTCCAGGGTTCGATTAGCCGCGACTGTCGGCAGGCTTGAGGTAGCCGTCAAGGCATCGAACCGAAAAGCAGGTCACCATGAACGTCTACGACGCGGTCAAAAGCAGACGAGCCGTGCGCCGATTCACCGGCGAGCCGGTCCCCATGGAGGTGCTCGAGCGTGTGCTCGACGCGGCCCGGTGGTCGCCATCGGGATCCAACCTGCAGCCGTGGCGCATCTACGTCGTGACCGGCGAACCCCTCGAGCGGCTCAAGAAGCTCGCGACGGAGCGCGTGGCCGCAGGCGACCCCTGGGACGAACGCGAGTACCAGCTGTACCCGGCCGATCTGAAATCGCCATACAGCGAGCGCCGCTCGGCCTTCGGTAGAGAGCGGTACAGCGCGCTCGGAATCGAGCGCGAGGACTGGGAAGCCCGGCAGCGCGCCGCGATCGCGAACTGGGACTGCTTCGGTGCTCCTGCAGCGCTGTTCTGCTACGTCGACCGGGACCTCGGTCGGCCGCAGTGGGCGGATCTGGGCATGTATCTGCAGACCGTGATGCTGCTCCTGCGCGCGGAGGGATTGCACAGCTGCCCGCAGATGTCCTGGTCACAGGTGCGCGAGACCGTTGGAGACGTCGTGCGGGCGCCCGACGACCTCATGTTGTTCTGCGGAATGTCGATCGGCTACCAGGACCCTGACGAGGTCTACATCCGGACGGGGCGAGCCCCGCTCGAAGAGACCGTCGGCTTCGTCGGCGACTGACCGTGGTGATCCGCTGCCGACCACGAACCACGGACTACGGGTTTTCAAGGGTCCGCTTTACTCCGCTAGCGACGAGCGTGGGGTGTGACACCAGCGACTCGAGGAGATCGGATCATGACCATCACGTCCCTCCCCACCAGGACCACCCAGGACGCGGAACTCGCCGCGCGGTTCGCCCGCGATGCCGAGCCGCTCTTCGAGGTGCTGGCGCGCGGCGCACGCCGGCTGGCCCGCAGCCACGCCGACGCCGAGGACCTGCTTCAGGACACCCTGCTGCACGCCTATGCCGGGTTCTCGTCCTTCCAGGAGGGCAGCAACCTCAAGGCGTGGCTGTTCCGCATCCTCTACCACCGATGGGTCAGCATCCACCGCGCCAAACAGCGCCGCGTGACCGAGGTTTCGGCCGACTGCCTGACCGACGGTGACCTGGGCGGCGCCGCGGCCCGCGGAGGGGGCGCCCGTTCGGCCGAGGCGGAGGTGCTCGACGCGCTACCCGACGGTGACGTCAAGTCCGCAATGGCCGCAATGCCCGAGGGCTTCCGCGAGGTGCTGTTCTACGCCGATGTCGAGGGCTACACCTACGCCGAGACAGCCGAGATCCTCGCCATCCCGATGGGCACCGTGATGTCGAGGGTTTCGCGGGCCAGGCAGCGCATGCGCATCGCGCTCGCCCACCTCGCGCACGGCGGCACCACAACCCCCGAACCCTGCATCGCTTGAGGAACGAAATGGAATTGGCATACAAGAACGCGTTGATCACCGGCGGCACCGCCGGGATCGGGCTCGCCTGCGCACGGCTGTTCGCGCGCGAGGGTGCCGCGGTGATCATCACCGGTAGGGACGCCGAACGGGGCAAGCGCGCCGCATCGGGCATCGACGGCAACGTGCGCTTCGTCCAGGCCGACCTGTCGGACATGGACTCGGTGGCGTCGCTGATCGAGCAGGCCGGCGACATCGACATCCTGGTGAACAACGCCGCGAACTTCCCGTCGGCGCTGACCGTCGACCAGCAGGTCGACGCGTTCGGGAAGACCTTCGACACGAACGTCCGCGGCCTGTACTTCCTGGCGGCCGGTCTGGTGCCCGGAATGTTGCAGCGCGGCCATGGCGCGATCGTCAATGTGACGACGATGGTCGCCTCGAAGGGTGTGCCGGGTGCGGGCGTCTACAGCGCGTCCAAGGCCGCCGTCGAATCGCTGACTCGGACGTGGGCCGCCGAATTCGGTCCGGGCGGTGTGCGCGTCAACAGCGTCGCGCCCGGACCGACGAAAACCGAAGGCGTGGAGGCCGAATGGGGCGAGGTCAACGAGGAGCTCGGCCGTTCGCTTCCGCTCGGGCGAACGGCACGGCCGCGAGAGATCGCCGAGGCGGTGCTGTTTCTCGCTTCGCCGCGCGCGAGCTTCGTCACCGGTTCGGTGCTGCACGCCGATGGCGGCGGCGCCGCCGTCTGAAGCCCGAAACTCCCGAAAGGAGAACGACAATGACCAACATGCAGGACACCTCGTGGGAGGACGCACTGACGGTTGTACAGGAGGTGCAGCCGCCCACCATCCCCGCCGGTGCGCACGCGATGACCGTCGTCATCGACTACCCGCCGGGAAGCCCCGGCGCGCCGCCTCACCGCCATCCCGGCGGCCCCGCCTTCGGTTTCATGCTCGAAGGCGAGATGCTCTTCGAGCTCGAAGGCCAGCCGCCCCGGGTGATCCGGGCGGGCGAGGCGTTCTGGGAGCCCGGCGGTGACGTCATCCACTACTCGGACGGCAACAACCGCGACGACACGCGCTGCCGCTTCACCGTGACCATGTTGTGCGTACCGGACCAGCCGATGCTCGTGCTCGTCGATGAGACCGAACTCGAAGCGCGCAAACACCTGCGCGTGCAGGGGTGAGTTCTCGGTGTCCAGGATTCTTTTGCAGACGACGATCTGCGCCCATCTCGACGACTGGGACATCTCCCGGTTCTCGCTGCTGGCTGACGAACTCCGCGCCGCCGGGCACGAAGTCGTCGCCCGCAACCGTGTCGACGGCGACGACCCCGTGCTGAGCCACCTCGACCAGCTTGGCTACGACCAGCTGTGGTTGATGGCCGTCGACGTCGGCAACGGGTTGACCCCCGCCGACGCCGAGGCGATCATGCGGTTCCGCTACGACGGCGGGGGCGTGCTCACCGCCCGTGATCACCAGGATCTCGGCTGCTGTCTCAACCGGCTCGGCTCGCTCGGCCTGGTCAACGAATTTCACGACGCGACAGTCGATCCGGAGATCATGTGCGACGACCGGGACACGCCCGACATCTCGTGGCCGAACTATCATTCCGGAGCCAACGGGGACTACCAGCCGGTGTTGACATCCGAACCCGCTCACGAACTGATGCGCACCGACCAGACCGCCAGCGGACGGATCGAATGGTTCCCCGCGCATCCGCACGAGGGCTTGGTTTCGGCCGACGGCGTGCCGAACGCCACCGTGCTGGCCCGGGGTCGGAGCGCGTCGACGGGCCGGGTGTTCAACCTCGCGGTTCTGGTCGACGGTGAACGTGCGCCGGACGGAAGGCCGATGGGCCGTGCGGTCGCCGAGTCGACGTTCCATCACTTCGCCGACTAGAACTGGGACATCTCCTGCGGTGCACCGTCATTCGTGACCGAACGGCCCGGCTCGCAGATCAAGGAAGACCCGTCGCGACTCGATGCGTTCAAGGACTACGTCCGCAACGTCGCTGCGTGGTTGCATCCCGCCGCCCGGCTGTCGGTCGCAGTTTGACGAGTCCGAGGCTCAGCGCTTGCGGGCGCCCGCACCGTAGATGATGTCGCTGCGGTCGGCGTCCCAGTGGTTGCGGAAGACGACGTCGGAGATCGGGCGCCGGCGCACTGGGCCGTGCCGACCGCGCGGCCATCCCACAACGACGTGGCCGGCCAGCGCCCAATCGTCGGGCACGCCGACGGCCTCGCGGATCAGCTTCTCCCCGTCGTAGGAGGCCCAGCTCGTGAAGCACGCTCCGAGCCCCTGTGCGCGGGCGGCCAGGTAGAAGTTCTGCATCGCCGGGAAGATCGAGCCGCCCTGCAGGAACTCCGAGGCGAACTCGTTGCGGTACGCGGTGAACAGGACCGAGGTGAGCCCGCCGGCGCGGTCGTGCAGTTCGTAGGTGGCGCGGTTGTTGCGGGCGGCGCGGCTGGTGTCGTCGTCGGCGGGCCGGCTCATGCCGTAGATCGACTCGATGGACCGCAGCGCGGCCTCCGCCGCCTTCGCCACCACGGCCCGCTGTTCGGGCGAGTCCAGAATGACGAACCGCCACAGTTGGGCGTTGGCGCCGTTGGGAGCCCAGGTCGCGGCCTCCAGGCAGCGCTTCAGCGTCGCCTCGTCGACGGGTTCGTCGGTGAACCGGCGGATGGCCCGCGCGGTCGCCAGCGTCTCCCAGACATCGTTGGTGGGCTGCGGCATGCTCCTCCGTTCGGCGGTCCTGCTCCTGCCCGTCGACCTTAGCGGGAAGGACCGGCGCGTTGAGGGAATGCTATACGATCGTATAACGTGCTGTACGCCCGTATGATACGCCACGGAAGGGGCCCGCCATGACCACCGCCGACGATCTCGACCAGCTGCGCAGCCGGCTGCAGTACGTCGAGGACCGGATCGCGATCCTGGACTGTGTGATGAATCAGGCCCGCGGCCACGACCGTCACGACGCCGAACTGATGTCGAGTGTCTACTTCTCCGACGGCGTCGACGAACACGGCCCCGTGGTGAAGGTCGGCGCCGAGTACGCCGAGTACGCCAACAACGCTCACAGCGCGGTGTTCGAGGACCACTTGCACAACATCACCACCCACACGTGCGAGATCGACGGCGACGTGGCCCACGCCGAGAGCTACGTGATGGGGTCGATGCGGGCCAAGGGCGGCAAGGTGGTCGCGCTGATGGGCGGGCGCTACCTCGACCGTCTCGAACGCCGTGACGGCGAGTGGAAGATCGCGCTGCGGCGCTGCACGATCGAGTGGATGATGCAGGGCGACTCGTCGGTGCTGGCGTCCGGCGCGGTGAAGGGCTTCATCAAGGGCAAGTGGGACCGGACCGACCTGTCCTATGCGCGGCCGCTGCAGATGGACAGCGAACCCGTCGACCGGTGGTGAGGCCCTGATGCAGCTGGCCGGACGGTTCGCGCTGGTAACCGGCGGAGGCTCGGGTATTGGTCGCGCTGCTGCGCAACGACTTTCGGCTGAAGGCATGCGCGTGTGCGTCGTCGACATCGACGCAGACGCCGCCACGGCGGTGGCGGACGAGGTCGGGGGGCTGGCGGTGGCGTGCGACGTCGCGGACCCCGATCAGGTGGCGGCGACGTTCACCCGGTGCGTCGAGGACCTCGGCGGGCTCGATCTCGCATTGCTGAATGCCGGGATCACCGTGCGGTGGTCGGGCGACATCGGCTCACTCGACCTCGCCGACTACCGGAAATCGTTGAGCGTGAACCTCGACGGCGTGGTGTACAGCACCGCGACGGCCGTGCGCACGATGCGCTCCCTTCCTGACGGTGACCGCGCAATCCTGGCGACGGCGTCGCTCGCTGGGCTCATGCCGTGGCATCCCGACCCGGTCTACTCGCTCGGCAAGCACGCCGTCGTCGGCTTGATGCGCTCTGTCGCTCCCAGCCTGGCCGCCGAGCGCATCGCGGTGCACACGATCTGCCCGGGTATCACCGAGACCGGTGCGCTCGGCGACCGTCGCGCGCTGGTGGAGGGAATCGGCGTGCCGGTGATGGATCCGGAAGCCAGCGCCGATGCTGTCGTCACCGCGGCGACTGCGCCGCTGGACGCGACTGGGGCGTGCTGGGTCGTCCAGCACGGAAGAGACCCGTGGCCAATGCAATTCACAGAACTGGACACTCCGGACAACCGGCTCAATGTGCCGGCGGGCCGCTCCCGACGCTGATCGCGGGGCCCGTTTGTGCATCCAGCGACGCCTTCCCGGCGTGTCGTGTCACTGAATGCACAATCGGTGGGGCCGACGCCTCAGCCGAGAACCGCGGGCATTGAGTCCCAGCCGCGCACCGTCGCCGTGGGCGCCCGCACGGCGTTGTCCGCGTCGACCGTCCAGTCCGGCCAGCGCTTGAGGATCTCTTCGAGGGCCACCCGGCCCTCGACGCGGGCCAGCGAAGCGCCGAGGCAGAAATGCGTGCCCCGCCCGAACGACAGGTGGTTGTTGGCGGCGCGGTGGATGTCGAAGGTGTCCGGGTCGTCGAACTTGCGGTCGTCGCGGTTCGCCGATCCGCTCATCAGCAGCAGAGCGCTGCCCGCCGGGATCGTCTGGCCGTGGTACACCACGTCGTTGGCGACATATCGAGCGATGTGGTGTACCGGTGGCTCGAACCGCAGCACCTCCTCGACGGCGCCGGCGATCAGGCTCGGATCGCGGCTCAACTCACGCCGCTGGTCCGGGTGTTCGCCCAGCAGCTTGCCAAGCCAGCCGAACAACCGCCCCACGGTCTCGGTCCCGGCGTTGGCGATAACGCCGAGGAAGACCAGGAGTTCCTCGGTGCTCAGCCGCCGCACGGTGCCATCGACGTCGGTGAATTCGACGTTGAGCAGTTCGGTCACCAGATCGTCCGACGGGTTCTGCTCGCGCCAGGCGACGTACTCGCGAAACATGTTGCCGTTGAAGTAGTTGTTCTTGCTGACCGGCAACGGCTCACCCGGCTTGTTGCGCAGCCTGCGACCGGCGACACTGCGGACCGACCGCTGCAGCGAGTCCGGCATGCCGACCAGCATTCCGATGACGCGCATCGGCATCTCCGAGCCGAGATCGGTGGTGAAGTCGAAGCGATCTCCGTTGCGCAACGGATCCAGGCACGCCGCGCAGAAAGCGCGCACCTGGTCCTCGATGGCCGCCATCTTCCGCGGTGTGAACGCGCGCGACACCAACAAGCGGTGCACCGCGTGCAGCGGCGGGTCCTCGTTGATGAAAACCCCCAGCGGCATGACTGGTTCGGCCTTGACCACCTCGAGGATGTCGCCCTTGGCCGAACTGAGGTTCTCCACATCGCGCAGCGCGGTCTCGACGTCGGCGAACCGGCTCAGGCCCCAGAATCCGAACTTCTCGTTGTAGTAAACCGGGGATTCGTCCCGCAGGCGGCGGTAGACGGGATACGGGTCGACGTCGATCGCCACGTCGTACGGATCGTAGTAGAAATCCTCGGAAGACGTTGTTGTACGAACGTATGGCATTGTACGATCGTATGGCACAACCGGTGGCGACGTAAAGGAGCGTGGCGGTGGATCTCGGGTTCGTCTCGCTGAACACGCCACGCGACCTCCAACCCGACGTCCTCGGCGCCGAACTCGAAGCCAGGGGATTCGAATCGCTCTGGGTCGGTGAGCACCCACAGATACCCGTCGCCGCCAAAGAGCGGGTGCCCGGCGGTTTGCTCGCATCGCAGAAGCAGATGTGGGATCCGTTCCTGTCACTGCTGGCGGCCGCGCAGGCGACCGAGACGCTGCGGGTCGGCACCTCGGTAGTGCTACCGCTCGAACGCGAAATCTTCACCTTCGCAAAGGAAGTCGCGACGCTTGACCAGATAAGCCAGGGGCGTCTGGTGCTCGGTGTCGGGGTTGGAATGCGCGCCGAACTCGAGGTGGGCAGTTCGATCGCATGGCGGGACCGCTACCGCGCACTGGCGGACATGATGGCCGCACTCGAGACGCTGTGGACCGACGATGAAGCCGAACACCACGGCGAATTCTACGATTTCGCGCCGGTCTGGAGCTACCCCAAACCACACCAGCAACCGCATCCGCCGCTGCTGGCGGCTACCACCGGGCCCAAGGCGACGCGTGAGTGCCTCGGCTGGGCCGACGGGTGGCTGCCAGGCGACGCCGCATTCCGTGATCTGCCTGCGGCGCTTGCCGACTATCGCTCTACGGCGGAGGACGTCGGACGCGACCCCGCCGCGCTCGATATCACCGTCATGGCGTGGGGAGATCCGAAACCCGAAAGGCTGCTTCGCTACCGGGATCTCGGAATCAACAGGGTGGTGCTGGGCGGCGGCCGTCGTGACGGCGACGATCCCTCGACCACGTTGGCCTACCTCGATCGCTACCTCACCGTCATCGACGAACTGCGTTGACGCGCAAAGCCACAGACCCACCAAGAAAGGACATGACCGTGAACGACAGATTCTCGATGGAGGGACGGGTCGCCGTCATCACCGGCGGAGGGACCGGAATCGGCCGCGGTTCGGCGCTGACGCTGGCCGAGCGCGGCGCCGACATCGTGCTCGCCGGTAGGCGAACGGAACCGCTGAAATCCGCCGTCACCGAGATCGAGGCGCTCGGCCGCCGCGCGCTCGCGGTGCCGACCGACGTGACCCAGGCCGATGCGTGCCGCGAGCTGGTCGCCACGACGCTGACCGAGTTCGGGCGGCTCGACGTTCTGGTCAACAACGCCGGCGGCGGTGAGACGAAGTCGATCATGAAGTGGAGCGACGACGAATGGCAGCACGTCCTCGACCTCAACCTGTCCAGTGCGTGGTACTTGTCTCGTGCCGCGGTCGAGCCGATGATCAAGCAGGGCAGGGGTTCGATCGTCAACATCTCGTCGGGCGCCAGCCTGTTGGCCATGCCCCAGGCGGTGGCCTACGCCGCGGCCAAGGCCGGGCTGAACAATCTGACCGGATCGATGGCGGCCGCCTGGACCCGTAAGGGCGTGCGGGTCAACGCCATCGCCTGCGGGGCAATCCGTACGCCGGGGCTCGAATCCGACGCGCAGCGACAGGGCTTCGACATCGACATGATCGGGCAGACCAACGGAGCCGGCCGCGTCGGCGAACCCGACGAGATCGGTCACGGCGTGTTGTTCTTCGCCTCCGACGCGTCCAGCTTCTGTTCGGGCCAGACGCTGTACATGCACGGCGGCCCCGGCCCGGCGGGGGTGTGACATGGGAGTCAGCCATGTCGGTCTGCGCGTACGCGACCTCGACGCGTCCAAGCGGTTCTACGAGGCGCTCGGCTTCGCCGAGGTGAAACGCCTGACGATCCCCGACGAAATGGCTGCTGGGCTGCTTCCGCTCACGTCGCCGATCGGGTTCGAAGCCGCCTACCTACAGCAGGAGGACGGCTTCGTCCTGCAGCTGCTGACGTTCTCGGGGCACCCGGCACCCGATGAGCCTGAACGCGGCATGGTCGGTGCAGGCCTGACGCACCTGTCGATCGCCGTCGACGACATTGCCGCGGCACAGGCGGCGCTCACCTCCGCGGGCGGCACGATCGTCGCCGACCCCGGCGGCGGATTCGCCTGCATGGCCCGCGATCTCGAGGGTCAGCTGATCGAGTTGGTGCACAACAAGGTGCGACCCGTGCCGCCCGCCGGTTAACGCGTCACAGCACCGCGCCCCCGTTGACGCCGATCACCTGCCCGGTCACGTAACCCGCTGCCTCCGAACACAAGAACGCACACGTCGCCGCCACGTCGTCCCCGGTGCCGAGGCGGCCGGCGGGGATGGCCCGCACCAGCACCTCGGCCGGGGGCAGCTTCTTGGCCCGCTGGTGTTCGCGCAGCATCGGGGTGTCGATCACGAATGGCGGAATGGTGTTTGCGGTGATGCCCCGCGAGGCGTACTCCGCTGCGACGGTCTTGGTCATCGCGATGACCCCGCCCTTGGTCGCCGAATAATGGCCCTGACGGACGGCACCGGTCTGACCGGCAGCCGACGAGATCGTGACGATCCGCCCCCACTGCGAAGCGACCATGTCGGCCAAGGCGGCCTGCATACACAGGAAGGTGCCCGTGAGGTTGACCGCCAGGTAGCGGTTCCATTCGTCGAGGGTGATTTCGTCGAACTTGGTGAAACCGGCCAGCGCCGCGCTGGTTACCAGAATCCCGGTCGGCCCCAACGACGTACGTGCCGCATCAAACGCCTGTTGTACGGCGGCCCGATCGGACACGTCGGCCTGGATTCCCACGGCGCGTGCACCCGACGCCTGCATCTCGTCGGCCACCTGGGATGCGGAGTCGAGGTCGACGTCCACGATGGCGACGGAATGTCCGTCGCGGGCAAGATGTTCGGCAATCGAGCGGCCCAGCCCCGAGCCGCCGCCGGTGACCACTGCCACGCGGTTCACGCTTGTCCCCTTGCTGTCGCACCACTTGCTGTACGAACGTACAAGTCATACAGTCGTGTAGCAAGCTCAGCGACGGGTGGTCGACCTTTTCTTGGGCCTACGTTGCGCGGGCCGGGGTTCGATTGCGTCGAGGTACTTTTCGACCGCCTTGACGACCTCGGTGTGTGACGCGTCGACGCCGACCCCCTCCTCGAGGTTGAGGAACTTCGGGATCCCGGTGATCAACAGCACGGCGGCGCCCAGCGACAGATCACCGTCGAGACGGGTGCGAGCGCCGTACCGCTGCGCCAGTGCGTCGACCTGGATCTTGCGGACCCGGTTGGTGACCTCGGCGATCTCGGATGCGATCGACTTGCGATGGTTGCCCAGCGCCATGAATTCGGTGATGAGGGCGCCGGTCGCCTCGTCCCAGCTGTACTCCCACAGCGCGTGCAGGGGATCCTCGGACCGGGTCTCGAGCGCCTCGCTCAACACCGCGAGGTTGCGCTCGGAGTAGCGTCGGATCGCCGCGAGAAAGATGTCGTCGAGCGAGGGGAAGTAGTACTGCACCAGGCTCGCGGTGACTCCCGCCTTGGCCGCCAGCGCGCGATAACTCACGCTGGCGTACCCCTCCTCGAGCATCATCTTCTCGACGGAGTCCAGCAGGATGTCGCGTGTCTTCGACGTCTCGGCGCCGACGCGGCGGGGCGATGCTGCCATCGTCACCTCTCAGATTGGCTGACGAATATTCTCGCACCTGCGGTGGCTTCGGCTGCGGGTGACGCCGACATGCGGTTCGTCAGAACGCATCCGACTGCCGCGCTCTTCACAGGTCGACTCGACCAAGCACGCTATACGAGCGTACAGTACAGCGTCGTAGGAAGTCGGACGTTCGAGGAGAGTGATCAGGTGACCGAGACCGTCGCGGTGGTGACAGGGGCCAGTCGCGGTGCGGGCGCGGGCATCGCGCGTGCGCTCGGCAGCCACGGCTGCACGGTGTACGTCACGGGGCGCACCGAGAACGGTGCCGACACAGAGGGTTCGGGATTGTCGGGCACGATCGATGAGACGGCACAAGCGGTCACGGATGCGGGAGGCAAAGGCATCGCCGTCCGCGTGGACCACGGCGACGACGACCAGGTCAAGGCCTTCTTCGATCGGGTCGCGCGCGAACAGGGCCGTATCGACGTATTGGTCAACAACGCCGCGCTGGTCCGCGACGAGATGATGGGCCGCACGAAGTTCTGGGAAGAGCCGCTCAACGTCATCGACACACTCGACGTCGGGCTGCGCAGCAGCTATGTCGCAACCGTCTATGCCGCGCCGCTGATGCTTCCCCAGCGCAGCGGCCTGGTCGCGTTCACGTCATCGTCGGGCGCCGTGCATTACGCATTCGGGCCGGCCTATGGAGTCCCGAAGGCCGGCACCGACAAGATGGCCGCCGACATGGCCTTCGACTTTCGGGAATTCGGCATCGCCGCGGTGTCGATCTGGATGGGTTCGCTGTTGACTGAGCGGGTCCGCGGGATCATCGCGGGCAACCCCGAGAAGTTCGGGCACATTGTCGACACCGCCGAAACCCCGGAGCTGACGGGCCACGTCATCTGGGCGCTGTATCGGGATCCCGCCCTGATGTAGGTCAGCGGCCAGACGCTGATCGGTGCGGAGTTGGCGGTCAAGTACGGCATCAAGGACGACGGCGACCGGCAGCCACCGTCGTACCGGGACATGTTCGGTGTCCACCCGGCCGAGCAGTATCCGCACGTCCTGCGGTGATATGTGCACGCTCGCCGGGGCGTGAGCGTGCACAAACTGTCGAGATTTCGCGGTGTGTCGTGTGCAGACACGCACGCTCGCGGGTATTCGGTGCGGACCACCATCAAGGAGGGCCACCATGGCGAAGGATCACGGTTCCAGCGTCAAGAACGACAAGCAATACGAGGGTCTGCGCAAGAAGGGCATGAGCAAGTCCCGAGCAGCGGCGATCGCCAATACGCCCGATGCCTCGAAGAAGGGCGGCAAGAACTCCAGCGGCGGCAAGAAGAGCAAATAGCGATGACTTTCGGCCGCTGAGTCGGTCATAACCTGCGACTGCCCCACCACCGCAGGAGGAACGCCCGATGTCCGTCACGACTCAACCAGCCGCCTTACCCCCCGTCGTCGACCATGCGACGTGGCGCGCCGCGCTCGATGACCTGCGCCGCCGCGAGAAGGCGGCGACGCGAGAACTGGACGCCATCGCCGCCCAGCGCAGGCGGCTGCCCATGGTCCGGATGCCCGATTACACATTGATCGGCAAGAAGGGCCCGGTTCGCCTGGCCGACATCTTCGAAGGCCGCTCGCAGCTGATCGTCTACAACCACATGTGGTCCGACGGCGCGGAATGGCAGTGCGGCGGCTGCACCGGCTTCACCTCACAGTTCACCCGCCTCGAGTTCCTCGACAACTACGACGCCCGCTTCGTCATCGTCACCAACGGCCCGATCGAGGAGGCGCTGGCGTACCGCGCCAAGGTCGGCAACCGGATGGACTGGTACTCGTCCTCGGAGAGCTCGTTCGGCGCCGATGTCGACGCCGCGCCCGGTGAAGGATTCGGGGTGAACGTGTTCCTGCGTGACGGTGACACGGTTTACCGGACCTGGCACACCAACGGCCGCGGCACCGAACAACTCAGCCACACGTTCGCGCTCATCGACGTGCTTCCGTGGGGCCGCCAGGAGGAGTGGCAGGACTCGCCGGAGGGTTGGCCGCAGCGGCCGACCTACTCGGGCTGGCTCGACTCGCCCGACATCGCGCGGGCCTACGGTCCAGGTGCCGAGCAGGGCTGAACCGCTCGATTCCGCCCCGGTGGCATCCTGGCTGCATGGGCTTGATCATCCGCCTGCTCGAGCTGCTGATCGTGCTTGTTCCGCTCGTCGGCGTGCTCTACGGCGGATGGCGGGCCGTGGCGGCGGCCCGCGCACGCCAGGACGGCCGTCGCGAAGAGATCGCCACCGATCCGCCGCGGCGCGTCGCGGGTCCCGGCGTGCAGTGGCAGGCGATCGCGCGGGCGGTGAAGGCGCACGACCGGGTCGACACCCGCTGGCTCGAATACGAACTCGACGTCGCGAAGCTGCTCGACTACCCGCTGATGACCGACATGCGCGACCCGTTGACCGAGCGATTTCACCGGACCAAACTGCGCGCGGACCTGTTGCGCCCGGCCAAGGCGGAGGATCTCGTCGACGATGCCGGCGCGGCGCGCGAGTACGTCGACGCCGTCACCGACTACGTCACCGCGTTCGAGGCCGCCGAGAGCGAGGCGGTCCGTCGTCGGCGCAGCGACTTCTCGGCACAGGATCAGCAGCGCATCGCTCGCGCCCAGAGCATGTTGCGCATCGCGACTGACACCGCGGCCACCCCGCAGGAACGCGAACGCGGCTATGACCTCGCCCGGCGCGAACTCGACGGGCTGCTCGTGTTACCCGAGCGCGCCCGCGCGGCGATCGAGCGGGGAATCGCCGGCGAACTCGACGGCTGACCGCGAATCACACACCGCGCCGCAGGAATTCGGCGAGCGTCGCGGCCATGTCCGGAATCGCGTGTCGCGCAATGACTTCGTAGCCGTGCGTGCTGAGCGTGGGCAGGCACAGCAGGCCGGCACGAGCCGTGAGCCCGCTGGCTTTCGCGTGTGAGGCATCGGATTCGAACGCGCCGAGCACCGCGGGCTGAGGCGACAGCCCGAGGTCGGTGGCGGCGCAGATCAGCGCGTCGGCGACGGTCTTGTCGTAGATGGTCTCGGCGTCGCTGTACGCGACGATCGGGCCGCCGCTGCACGTAGTGCCGTACTCCTCCTCCGTCGGACCCACCTCCAGTGCCAGGGTCAGGTCACCGGGCAGAGCGCGGCTGGCGAATGTGCCGCCGACACCGCCGACCTCCTCGCTGGTGGTGAACACGAGATAGGTGTCGCGTGCGGGGCGTCCCTCGTCCGAAGTGAGCCGGCCGGCCGCGTCCAGCAGCGCTGTGACCGCGGCGCGGTCATCCATGAAGTAGCACCCGAGGTAGTCGGAGCCGACGTCGATCAAGGTGCGCTTGCTGCGGTGCACGCACGCCCGTGTGCCCGGTTTGATCCCGGCTTCGGCGAGCTCCTCCCGACTGTGGCCGGTGAAGACGTACACGTGCAGCCAGTCCAGCGCCTGATCTCCCTGATCGGGTTTGGTCTCCCAGATGCGCGCGCTCTCCTTGGTGGTGTGCTCGGAGCCGAGCGTCAGCACGCCGCAGACGGTGCGCTGGTCGCCGAGCAGTGCAACGGGGCCGAGGCCGAAGTTCCCCGGATACATCGTGCCCAGCGGCGTCATGCGCAGGGTTCCGTCGTCGTTGATGCGCTTGACGAGCATCGACAGCTCGTCCATGTGCGCCATCACGCGGATCGCCTGCGCCTGCCGGTCACGGCCGTGGATCAGGCCGACGAGGTTCCCCGCCTCGTCGACCCACATATCGTCGGCGTGCGGCTCCAGCTCGCGGCGGCACACCTCCCGCACGGAGTTCTCCTGGCCGCACGGGCCGTACGCGTGGAGGAGCTCTTGCAGCAGGTCGCGGCGCAGCGGTTCGTCGGGCATAGATCTTGAATTGCCCCCACCGCGTCGGCCTAACCTTCGTCGTCACCCGGCGGGGGCGCCTCAGATCACTGCGTGACCGGCGGATGCGGGTAAGGCGGCGGAACCGGAACGCACAGCCCCGTGCTGGTATCCAGAGCCTTGCCGTCGACGCAGAACGACGAGCACCCGTAGATGACGCCGGTCTGGCCCGGCGGGCAACAACAGTTGCCGGGCTGTGCCGCGGCGACGACGGGCGAGACGGGTGCTGCCGCCAGCGCGGCCGCGAAAAGCCCCGCGGTCAAATGCCGTCGCAAAGTCATGAACGCAGTCTAGGGCCGCCCGGTCAGGTCCCACAGAAGGTTCGGTACTTCCCGAAATCCTCCGGCGCGGGCTCGGCGTAGCGCGCCAGCCTGGGACGCTCGTCGTACGGCGCGGTCACGGCGTCGAGCAGCCGGTACAGCGGCTCGAGGTCACCGCCGGTCGCGGCGGTCAGCGCCTCCTCGACCAGATGGTTGCGTGGAATGTAGACCGGGTTGGCGCGGTCCATCAGTGTCGCGTCGGGCCGCAATGCGTGCCAGCGCGCCAGCCACTCGTCGAAGGCGGGCAAGTCGAGGAACAGTCCGCGCGCGGGCTCGTCGTCGCCGCGGGCGGCGTGTCCGAGCTGGCGGAAGAACGAGGTGAAGTCGACGTGGCTCTGGTGCAGCTGGGCGATCAGATCGTTCATCAGCGGCACCGCGATCTCGTCCGGCTTCTCCGCCAGGCCAAGTTTTGCGCACATGCCCGCGGACAGGGCGTCCTGGAACTTGGGCGCGAAGCCGGCGAGGCTGCCCTCGGCGATCGCGATCGCCTGCTGCTGGTCGTCGGCGAACAACGGGAGCAGGGCCTCTGCCAGCCGGGCCAGGTTCCACACCGCGATGGCCGGCTGGTTGCCGTAGGCGTAGCGGCCCCACGAGTCGATCGAGCTGAACACGGTGTCGGGGTCGTAGGCTTCCATGAACGCGCACGGCCCGTAGTCGATGGTCTCGCCGGAGATCGTCATGTTGTCGGTGTTCATCACGCCGTGCACGAAACCGACCAGCATCCACTTCGCGATGAGCGCCGCCTGCACCGCGATCACCGACTCCAGCAGCGCGACATACGGGTTGCCCGCCTCGGCGGCCTGCGGGTGGTGCCGGTCGATCGCGTGGTCGGCCAAGCGCCGCAGCAGATCGATATCGCCGGTGTTCGCGGCGTACTGGAACGTGCCGACCCGCAGATGGCTGCTGGCCACCCGCGCCAGCACGGCCCCCGGTAGCGGCGTCTCGCGCTGCACCGGGCGTCCGGTGGCGACCACGGCCAGCGACCGGGTGGTCGGGATTCCCAGCGCGTGCATCGCTTCGCTGACGATGTATTCGCGCAGCATCGGTCCGACGGCCGCCAACCCGTCGCCGCCGCGGGCGAACGGCGTCGCGCCGGACCCCTTCAGGTGCAGGTCGCGCAGCTCGCCGGAGGTCGTGGTGAGCTCGCCCAGTAGCAGCGCGCGCCCGTCGCCCAGCCGCGGCACGTATCCGCCGAACTGGTGTCCGGCGTACGCCTGCGCGACTGGAGTGGCCCCGCCGGGCACCTGCGTGCCGACCAGCAGCCGCAGCCCGTCCGGTCCGCGCAGCCAGGTCGCGTCGATGCCGAGTTCGGCGGCCAACGGTTCGTTGAGGACAAGCAGCCGCGGATCGGGCGCCGCCTCGGCCTGCCAGCGCACCGCCAACTCGGGCAGGTCGCTGGCATAACGGTCGGCGAAGGTGACGGCGGTGGGTGCGAGGCTCACTCCATCCACAGTACGAGCAGCCGCGGCTCCTCTTCGTTTGTGAAACCGGCGACGGTTCGGGGCCGCTATCGCGTCGCTGGATTCACAACCGAGCGGGCGTCTGCAGCAGCGCACCCCATTCGGCGAGCACCGCGGTCCGTGCCGCCGCATTCGGGCATTCCGCCTTGCCGCCCGCAGCCGTGACGAGCGCATCGGCGAGCGTGAACAGCGGCACCTGATGTTGTTGGGCCGCGCGGATCATCTCGCGAAACGCCTCGTCGACCGTGCAGTGTCGAAGAGCGATGAGAACACCTTCGGCGGTGTCCAGGCATTGTCGTCCGGGTGTCATGGCTCCGTTGGTACCAACCGCAGTCGGCAGGTAGGTGATCGAGAGCTGGGAATCGGCTGCGAGCCCTCGAGAGGCGGCGCCGGAACGCACTGTCTGTATGGTGAGGCTTCCCGAGGGAGCGCGGGATTGGAAAAAATCGGGTCAGCGAGGACCTGCCGCGCGCGGGAACCAACCGTCGGATGAGGAGCAGCCCGGTGACGCTGAACACCATCGCGCTCGAACTCGTGCCGCCGAACGTCGAACGCGGACACGAGCAGGCGTTGGAGGATGCGCAGAAGGTGCTGCGATGCTCCGCCGAGACGGGTCTCGACGGCCGCATCCGGCACGTGATGATTCCCGGCATGATCGAAGAGGACGATGACCGTCCCATCGAGATGAAGCCGAAGATGGACGTGCTCGACTTCTGGGCGGTCATCACCCCCGAACTGTCCGGGATGAACGGCCTGTGCACGCAGGTCACCGCGTTCATGGACGAACCGACGCTGCGCCGTCGGCTCACCGACCTGTCCAGCGCAGGATTCGACGGCATCGCGTTCGTCGGGGTTCCGCGCACGATGAACGACGGCGAAGGCACCGGCGTCGCACCCACCGATGCGCTGTCGATCTACTCCGATCTGGTGCCCAACCGCGGGGCGATCCTCATCCCGACCCGCGACGGCGAACAGGGCCGGTTCCGGTTCAAGTGCGATCAGGGCGCCACCTACGGCATGACCCAGCTGCTGTACTCGGACGCAATCGTCGGCTTCCTGCGCGACTTCGCCGCCGAGACCGACCACCGCCCGGAGATCCTGCTGTCATTCGGGTTCGTGCCGAAGATGGAGAGCAAGGTCGGCCTGATCAACTGGCTGATCCAGGATCCGGGCAACGCGGCCGTCGCGGCGGAGCAGGAGTTCGTCAGCAAGCTCGCCGCCACCGAACCGGCGGAGAAGCGCAAGCTGATGGTCGACCTGTACAAGCGCGTCATCGACGGCGTCGGCGACCTCGGCTTCCCGCTCAGCATCCACCTGGAGGCGACCTACGGCGTTTCGGTTCCGGCGTTCGAGACGTTCGCCGAGATGCTCGACTACTGGGCCCCCGACAAGGCCTGACGGTTTACCCCCGCGGTGCGCGGGAAGGCCTCACGACGTGGTCGGCAGTCTCATACCGCGTCTGCGTCGCGCCTTGACCCAGGTGAGGCTCGATCGCGAAACCGCGCTCGCGTTGTTGAAGGGCGTCATCGCGTCCACGGTTGCGTGGCTTTTGGCCACCGAGGTGTTCGGTTCCTCCCACGCCACCTTCGCGGCGTTCTCCGCACTGATGTTGGTCGAGATCACGATCGCGGACTCGGTCGCGAAGGCCGTCCGCTACACGGCGGCCATGCTCGCCGGCATCGCCCTGGCGGGCGCGGTCGTTTGGATGTGGGGTGTGGCGGTATGGCTGTTCCCGGCGATCCTCGTCGTCGCGCTCGTGATCGGGCGGTGGCACCGGCTGGGCAGCCAGGGAATCAACGTCGCGGTCGCGGCGATCTTCGCCTACGGAGCGTTCGCGCTGCCGTCCGGTGGCGCGTCGGCCGGTAGCCCGCTGCCCTCGATCGCGGGGATGGTGCTGTTGGGCGCCTCGGTGGCACTCGTGGTGGCCTTGGTCGTCGCGCCGCCGTTGCGGTACCGCAGCGTGCGCTACGCCGTCGAATCGGTCAGCGGGTCGATGATCGACCTGCTCTCGGATATGGCCGACGGGCTCTCGGGCGGCGAGGTGAGCGACGACGAGGCCCGCGACTGGCGGTGGCGCGCCGACACCCTGCCGAACAAGGCCGCGCAGGCGCGTCACACCCTCGCCCACGCCGTGCGCACGACGAAGCTCAACCTGCGCCGCCTACTGGTCCACACGGACACCGGGGTGGCGGGACACAGGGTGACGGTCAACGCGCTCGAGCGGATCGGTGAAGAGCTGCGCTGGGTGGCCACGGGGGTCGCCCGCGCCGTCGCGCGCGACGAGTCGGGTGCGCAACACGACGAATTCCTCCGCCGCTACGGCACGTTGCTGGCGGCCGTACGCGACGCCGTGGCCGCCGCGGGGGAGATGCACACTGTCGAGGACTTCAGCGGCCGGCCGCTGACCGAACAGGCCCGTCGCTGCCGGGCGGCGTTCAACGAGTTGACCGAGCACGTGCAGAACCGGGAGCTCGACCGGCCGACCCAGTGGGCCATCTTCGGCGGGTTGTACACCGACGCCGAGCGCCTCTGCGACGAGATCGACTCCGCCCGTGAGGCTTACGCGACCTCCGGTGGCGCGGTGCGGTCCACGTAGGACCCCGTCGGCCGCCGACCTGTGGAGCGCACGCCTATCCTGGCCACAGTGTCCGAGCCCTCTGTCGCGCAACTACGCAAGCGCCTCGACGGGTTGACGATCCGCGACGCCGCCCGGTTCGGCAGGCGGCTTCGCCAGCTGCGTGGCGCCGATCCGGAGAAGATCGCCAAACTCGCCGAACAGATCGCCGCGGCCGAGGGACTCGTGGCGACCCGCGCGGCCGCGGTGCCCACCATCACCTACCCCGACCTGCCGGTCAGTGAGCGCCGCGACGAGATCGCCAAGACGATCAACGAGCACCAGGTGGTGATCGTCGCGGGCGAGACCGGTTCCGGGAAGACGACGCAGCTGCCGAAGATCTGCCTCGACCTCGGTCGCGGCGTGCGGGGCACCATCGGGCACACCCAGCCGCGGCGCCTCGCCGCCCGCACCGTCGCCCAGCGCATCGCCGACGAGGTGGGCAGCCCGCTCGGCGACGCGATCGGGTACACGGTGCGCTTCACCGACCAGGCCGGCGACCGCACGCTGGTGAAGTTGATGACCGACGGCATCCTGCTCGCGGAGATCCAGCGCGACCGCCGGCTGTTGCGCTACGACACCCTGATCCTCGACGAGGCCCACGAACGCAGCCTCAACATCGATTTCCTTCTCGGCTACCTCCGTGAACTGCTGCCGAGACGCCCCGACCTCAAGGTCATCGTCACCTCCGCCACGATCGAACCCGAGCGCTTCGCGGCGCACTTCGACAACGCACCGATCGTCGAGGTGTCCGGCCGCACGTATCCGGTCGAAATACGTTATCGCCCTCTGGAGGTCGCGGTCCCGGTCGACGAGGGCGACGATCCCGACGATCCCGACCACGAGGTGGTGCGCACGCAGATGCGCGACCAGACCGAGGCGATCGTCGACGCCATTCACGAGCTGGAGAGCGAGCCGCCGGGCGACGTGCTGGTGTTCCTGTCGGGCGAGCGGGAGATCCGTGACCTCCGTGAAGTATTGGGTGGCCTTGTCGACAACAACACCGACGTGCTTCCGCTGTACGCGCGGCTGCCGACGGCCGAGCAACAGCGGGTGTTCCAACCCGGCCACACCGCACGCCGCATCGTCCTGGCCACCAACGTCGCCGAGACGTCGCTGACGGTGCCCGGCATCCGGTACGTCGTTGACCCGGGAACCGCACGCATCTCCCGCTACAGCCGCCGGACCAAGGTGCAGCGGTTGCCGATCGAGCCGATCTCCCAGGCGTCGGCCGCACAGCGGGCGGGCCGTTCGGGTCGCACGGCGCCGGGGGTGTGCATCCGCCTGTACTCCGAGGAGGACTTCGCGGCGCGGCCGCGCTACACCGACCCCGAGATCCTGCGGACCAACCTGGCGGCGGTCATCCTGCAGATGGCGGCGCTGAATCTCGGTGATATCGAGAGCTTTCCGTTTCTCGACCCGCCGGACCAACGCAGCATCCGCGATGGTGTGCAGCTGCTGCAGGAACTCGGCGCATTCGATACCGAAGGCGTGATCACCGATGTCGGCCGCAGGCTCGCGCAGCTTCCCGTCGATCCCCGGCTGGGCCGCATGATCCTGCAGGCCGATGCCGAGGGTTGTGTGCGCGAGATCCTGGTGCTGGCCGCCGCGCTGTCGATTCCCGATCCGCGGGAGCGGCCGGCCGACCGCGAGGAGGCCGCACGGCAGAAGCACGCCCGGTTCGCCGACGAGCATTCGGATTTCGTGTCCTACCTCAACCTCTGGCGCTATCTGAGTGAGCAGCGTAAGGAACTGTCCGGCAGTGCGTTTCGACGGATGTGCCGCGACGAGTTCCTGCACTACCTGCGGATCCGCGAATGGCAGGACCTGGTCGGGCAACTGCGCAGCATTGCAAGGGATCTGGGGGTCACCGAGTCCCGCGATCCCGAGCCCGCCGACCCTGGCAGCGTGCACGCCGCGCTTCTGGCGGGCCTGCTGTCGCATATCGGGTTGCGCGACGGCGACGGCCGCGAATACCAGGGTGTGCGCAACGCCAAGTTCGTGCTGGCGCCGGGTTCGGTGCTGACCAAGCGGCCGCCGCGCTGGATCGTCGTCGCCGACCTCGTCGAGACCAGCAGGCTGTTCGGCCGGATCGGGGCTCGCATCCAGCCCGAAACAGTCGAGCGCATCGCGGGCGACCTCGTGCAGCGGACCTACAGTGAACCGCACTGGGATGCCCGACGCGGTGCGGTGATGGCCTACGAGCGGGTGACCCTCTACGGGTTGCCACTGGTTCCTCGCCGCCGCGTCGGTTACTCGCAGATCGAACCCGACCTCGCGCGCGAGCTCTTCATCCGGCATGCGCTGGTCGAGGGTGACTGGCAGACCCGTCACCACTTCTTCCTCGACAACGCGCGCTTGCATGAGGAACTCGAGGAACTGGAGGAGAAGGCGCGTCGCCGCGACCTGCTCGTCGGTGACGACGAGATCTTCGCGTTCTACGACGCCCGAGTTCCCGCGGATGTGGTGTCCGCGCGGCACTTCGACGCGTGGTGGAAGAAACAGCGTCACATCACACCCGACCTGCTGACGTTCACCCGCGACGATCTACTGCGAACCGAGGACGCGGCCGCGGGACAACCGGACGCGTGGCGCGCCGGCGACCTGGCGCTGCCGTTGAGCTACCGCTTCGAACCGGGCGCCGAGGACGACGGTGTGACGGTGCACGTGCCGGTCGAGGTGCTGGCCCGGCTCGGCGGCGACGAATTCGCCTGGCAGGTCCCGGCTCTGCGCGAAGAACTGATCACCGCACTGATTCGGTCGCTGCCGAAAGCGTTGCGGCGTAACTTCGTTCCCGCGCCGGACACCGCGCGTGCCGTGCTCGCGGCGATCACGCCTGGCGCGGAACCGCTGCTCGAGGCCGTGCAGCGCGAACTGCACCGCCGCACGGGCGTGTTGGTGCCGATCGACGCGTTCGACCTCGGCAAGCTGCCGTCGCACCTACGCGTCACCTTCGCAGTCGAAGGCGCCGACGGCACGGAACTCGCACGTGGCAAGGATCTCGACGCGCTGCAGCACGAACTGGCCGCCCCGGTCCGGCGCGCGGTCGCCGACGCGGTGGCCGGTGGCCTCGACCGCACCGGGTTGCGCGCGTGGCCCGACGACCTCGATGCGCTGCCGCGGGCCGTGGAGAACACCGTCGGTGGCCACACCGTGCGCGGCTACCCGGCGCTGGTCGATGCGGGCGACACCGTCGACCTGCACGTGTTCCCCACGGCGGCCGAACAACTGGCGTCGATGGGGGCAGGCACCCGCAGGTTGTTGCGCCTCGCTGTGGCATCACCGGTGAAAACCGTTGAGCGTCAACTGTCGCCGCGCACGAAGCTGGTGCTAGGAGCGAACCCGGACGGCTCGCTACATGCGCTGCTCGAGGACTGCGCCGACGCCGCGACCGACATGCTAGCACCCGCGCCGGCGTGGACCCGCGACGAGTTCACGGCGTTGCGTGATCGCGTCGCCGTCGACCTGGTGTCCACCACCGCGGGGATAGTCGCTCGTGTCGAGAAGGTGCTCTCGGCGGCCAACGACGTCGAGGTGGCGCTGCCGTCGGCGCCGTTGGCTGCGCAGGCCGACGCCGTCGCCGACATCCGCGCACAGCTCGACCGGTTGCTGCCGCGCGGCTTCGTCGCTGCGACGGGGGCGACGCATCTGAGCGATCTGAGCCGCTATCTGCTGGCGATCGGCAGGCGGCTGGAACGGCTGCCGCACGCGCCAGCCGCCGACCGCGAGCGGATGGACAGGGTGCACGCCGTCGAAGACGCCTACGACGAACTGCTGCGGGCGTTGAGTCCCGCGCGTGCCCGCGGCGACGACATCCGCGACATCGGCCGCCAGATCGAGGAACTGCGGGTCAGCCTGTGGGCGCAGCAGTTGGGCACTCCGCGACCGGTCAGCGAGCAGCGTATCTACCGCGCGATCGACGCCGCGCTGTCCGGCTGACACGCACATGACGAAATCCGCACAAAGCCCTCGGCCGGCCCGGCCACCCTGCGCGTCGGCCTGACCGCCTAGCACGCAGTTTCGCCCCATCCGCACGCGACGCCCGTCCATCGGGTAGGCATATGCCCTATGTATGCCTGTGTTGTCCGCCGCGTGGCCGTCGTCGCGCTGACGGTGGCGACCGTGTCCTGCGGTGGCCCGTCGCCGGCCGCCCAGAGCGACACTCCCGGGTCGTCGGGCCCTGCTCCCGTGATCAAACCCGTTGTGCTGGCGGAGCTTCCGCACGACGTCAACGCGTGGACGCAGGGGCTGGAGCTGAGCGGCCCCAGCCTGTACGAGGGTACGGGCATCAAGGGCAGGTCGCAGGTGCGCGAGATCGACCCGGCTACCGGTGCGGTGCGGCGGGCGACGCCCGCGCCGAACGACTACTACGGCGAGGGCATCACCGTCCTCGGTGACCGCATCTGGGAGCTGACTTGGCGCGACGGGGTGGCGGTGCAGTGGGACAAGACCACCCTGACGCCCGTGCGGGAGGCGCCGGTCGACGGGGAGGGCTGGGGCCTGTGCCTCGACGGTGACCGGCTGGTCCGCAGCGACGGCACCGATCGGCTGAGGTTCCACGACCCGTCGACATTCGCCGAGACCGGTTCGGTCAACGTCACCCGCGACGACCAACCGTTGCGCGATCTGAACGAGCTCGAATGCGTCGACGGTCAGGTGTGGGCCAACGTCTGGCACTCGGACGAGATCGTGCGCATCGATCCGGCGACGGGCCGGGTCAACACCGTGGTCGACGCCGCGGGCCTGTGGCCCGGGCAGGAGGAGGACCCGGAGAAGGTGCTCAACGGCATCGCCCACCTCGGCGGCGACGAATACCTGCTGACCGGCAAGTTCTGGCCGTCCATGTATCGGGTGCGGCTCGATCCGCCCCGGTGAGGGTTTGCCGACCGGCCGAACCGTCAAAGCAGCGGTCATGACCGCTCTCGACACCACCAGGGACGCGACGAGGCTCATCGCGGGCCCGTTCGCCAGCCTGTATCGCCGCACCGGGGCCGATCTGCCGTTCAGCGATCCCCTGACCTCGCACGGCACCGAGATGGAGGGTTGGTTCTGGCGGCTGACCGATGCGGCGACGGGTCGCGTAGTGGTGGCGTTGTTCAGCGTCAACAAGCATCCCGACGGCGACTGGGCGACGACGGCGGTCGCGCTGCATCCGGGCGACCGTGTGTACAGCGCGGCGCTGGACGGCGCGAGCGCGGGCGCGGACCCGTTCCGGCTCGACGCCGACGACGGCCGGTTCCATGCGACATACGACCGGTTGCTCGTGGACCTTCCCGGCGTGCGCGTCGACATGAAGTTCGACGATCCGGTCCGGTGGCCCAAGGCGCTGGCCGGTGGCGGGCTCGCATCGGTCGTACCATTCCTCAACCAGTACTGGCATCCGTACCGGCTCGGCGGATCCGCCGCCGGCACCGTGGAATTCGATGATGACCGGTGGGAGTTCGACGGCGCCAAGCTCTACACCGAACGCAACTGGGGCGCGGGGTTCCCACAGCGGTGGTGGTGGGGTCAGGCGCACGATTTCGGTGGCGCCGACGTCTCGGTCGCGTTCTCCGGTGGACTGCTGGCGCTTGGGCCGCTCAAACAGGATGTCGGCGGCATCGTGGTCCGGCTTCAGAACAAGGTGCTCCGCATGACCCCGCCGACCGCCTGGGTGCGCTCCGACGTCGGCGACGGGACGTGGAGCATGCGCGCGACCTCACTTCGGTACGAGGTCGAACTGTACGGTGACGGAACACATCTCGATCCGCACATGCTCCCGGTTCCGCTCCCCGCCGAGCGGCGCAACGTCGACACCGACTTCGAGCACCTCGGCGGCCGGTTGCGGTGCGTGATCAAGGATTTCGGCCGGGTGGTGTTCGACGGCGAGTCCGAGCTGGCGGGTTTGGAGGTCGGCAGCCTGCCCGGTGGCTAGGGTGGCCGCATGCGACACGGCAGGAGTCGCCCGCGGGTGGTCATCGCGGGGCTCGGTGACAGCGGTGTGCTGACCGCGGTCAAGCTCGCGCGGCACGCCGACGTCGTCGGAATCTCCGCCAAACCGGGGCTATTGAGCGGCCAGGAACTCGGCATGCGCATCAGCAGGCCGCAGGATTGGGCCCGCTACAACTGGATTCCGTTCCACCGCTTCAACGGACTCGACCGCGTTCGCACCGTGCACGGCGTCCTGACCGGCTTGGACCCGACGGCCCGCAAGGTGATGATTCGCACCGCCGACGGTGATGTCGTCGAGCCCTATGACGCGCTGGTGATCTCGACCGGCGTCACGAACGGCTTCTGGCGTCGTCCGCATCTGCAGACCGCCGAGGAGATCACGCACGACCTCGATGCCGCACACCAGCGGCTGGCGTCCGCCCGTTCGGTGATCGTCGTCGGCGGGGGCGCGGCGGCCGTCAGCAGCGCCGCCAACCTGGCGAAGACATGGCCCGAAAAACGCGTCGACCTGTACTTTCCGGGGGACCGCGCCCTCGCAGGCCATCACCCGGGGGTGTGGCAGCGGATCGGCACGCAACTGACCGACCTGGGCGTCGGACTGCACGCCGGTCACCGCGCGGTGCTGCCGGACGGCTTCGCATGCGATGCGATCACCGACGCGCCGGTGCAGTGGAGCACCGGACAACCGGCGGCGACCGCCGACGCCGTGCTGTGGGCCATCGGCCGCGTCACACCCAATACCGGGTGGCTTCCCGCCGAGTTGCTCGACGAGAACGGTTTCGTGCGGGTCACCGCCGAGCTTCGTGTGCCAGGGGCACCAGGTGTGTTCGCCATCGGCGACGTCGCGGCGACCGACCCGCTGCGGAGTTCGGCCCGCAACCGCGCCGACGGTCTGCTCGCCCACAACATCCGCGCCCACTTCGCCGGCAAGCCGCTGCGGGCCTTCCGGCCGGCGACCCGGCGCTGGGGTTCGGTGCTCGGACCGCAGGCCGACGGGCTCGAGGTGTTCACCCCGAAGGGTCAGGCGTTCCGGTTCCCGGGGTGGTCCATCGATCGCGTGCTGATGCCGTGGATCGTCTGGCGCGGCTTCTACCGCGGTGTGCGCCCGGAGTCGACTCCGCGAAACTGAAGATATGCGCGAGATTCCGCAGCCTTGTCGCGCACAAGCTCAGTCTCGCGGCAGCTCCGCGGCGATCGCGTCCAACAACGCCGGGTAGCGGTTGGACTCGCGGTGCGGGCCCGGCTTGCCGCTGCTGATCACGCCCGCGGCGAGCCGGCGCTGCGGATCGGCCCACACCGCGATGTTGGTCAGACCCGTGTGCCCGAACGCGGCCGGGGCGCTGCGGCCGAACGGGCCGAACCGTTTCGAGCCGAGCATGAAACCGGTGCCCCAGCGAAGCGGCGCCAGGCCGACCGCGACGTCGGGTCGCAGTCGCCGGCACTCCGCGGTGGCGGCTCTCAGCGTCTCCGGTGTCATGATCCGTATACCGTCGAGTTCACCACCGCGCCTGAGCAATTCGGCGAACCGCGACAGTTCGAACGCGGTCGAGACGGTGTTCGACGACGGCAGCACGCTGGTGAGGTACTGAGGACTGTTGGAGAACGGGATGATCTTGTACAGCGACCCGCCGACCGCCAGCCGGAACACCGTCGCGGCCGGCTGCGGCAGCTCCTTGCCGGTCGCATGGCTGGGCGCAACCAACGGAACATCCTGCGCGGCAACGCCGTAATTCGTCCACCGGAAACCCAGCGGTTCGAGGATCTCGGAGGCCAGGATGTCGCGGATGTTGCGTCCGGCCGCGGCGCCGACGATCTCGCGGATCAGCGGCCCCCACGTCAGCCCGTGGTAGATGTGCACGAGCCCCGGCCGGTAGAGCGGTTTGAGCTCACCGAGCTTTTCGCGGGTGTACTCGCTGTCATCCATACGGCGCAGGTCCGGCCGTGGGCCGGTGTGGATCGGGATGCCCGCGCTGTGGGTCATCACGTGCCGGATCGTGGTGCGGTGCTTACCGTGGCTGGTGTAGCTCGGCAGGTACTCGCATACGCGGTCGTCCAGCGAGAAGCAGCCCCGCTCGACGAGCATGTGCACCACCGTCGACGTGATCGCCTTGGCAGCCGAGTACGCGCAGAACGGGGTCTCGGTGGTGACCGGAACTTTCTCCGCGTCCGGCGGATCCGAGGGACCGTTACCCCAACCGTGCCCGATCGCCCGGTTGAGCACGACCTTGCCATTGCGGCGCAGGCAGACCTGGATCGCCGGGTGCATACCGGCGCGGTACCAGTGGCGCGCGGCCTGCCAGATGCGCTCGATCGCCACAGGGTCGACCTCGGAGTGGTCCTCATCGCCGACCGCGGTCACGGCGTCGAGGTCGGCGGGTACCTCGATCCTGCCGTCCGACGCCGTCATTCGGCCGTCCTGTGCAGGGTCGCACCAAGATGGTGTTGCAGCGGTTGGCCCATCGCCGCCATCCGCAACGAGTAGACCAACTCGTCGCCGTCGACCCGGACCGAACGACCCAACGCGGCAACGTTTTTCGCGGTAGCAGTGAGGCCGATCGAGGTCGCGGTTAGTTCGAGCTCGATGACCGCGCCGTCGACCACAAGGGTGCCCTCCTCGATCTCGGTGATCCCGTTCGGATGGGCGAGCACCCATTCGGCGCGCCCCGGCGACGGCACCCGCAGGTAACCCGTCTCACCGTGCAGCGGGCGGCCGTCGTCGGCGGTGGTCTTCTGCCGGTACGTCAGAAATGGCTTGCCCACGTGGTCGAACGCGATCTGCTCGCTGTAACCGAATGGTTCGATCGTCGGATACTCGCCGGAGCCACGTCCGGACCAGACGCCCAGCAGTGGGCGCAGTGCGGCGATGTCGGGGTGGAGGTCGACCACTCCGCCAGGCTAGCGGGGGCCGCCGCTGAGGATTCCCTTGCCGATGAACGAGCCGAGTTGGCCGAGCAGATCGGTGGGCGAGCTCTCAGGCGGCGGCGCGGCGTTGGTCTGCTGCCACGGCTGGCAATCCCTGGTGGTGAACGCGGTGTCGGTGGCCTCGATGCGAACCACCTGCGGCTTCTTGGTGAGCGCGTTGTCGGGAACCTGATCGTTGTTGACGCGCTTCCAGTAGCAGGCGCTGCCGTCGATGGGACCCGCCGACGCGTAGGTCCCCGGCAGGATCTCGGTGCCGACCTGGTAGGTGCCGTCCTTGTCGATCGCGGTCAGGGGTGCGGCGGGCGGCGGCCCCGGCGCGGCGGGCGGACCCGGCGCCGTCGTATCGGTGTGGTGCGGTTCGTCCGGTTGGGCGTGCGCGACACCCAGCCCGCCGAGGGCGAGGAGTGCCGTCGCGGCAGCGGCGGCGAGTCGCGGCAAAGTCATGCGAGCCAGTCTAAACGGAAGGCGGGCCTGGCATGGAAAAAACCCGTCGCCGCAGCGCGGAGCTGCGGCGACGGGCCTGGTCATCGGGTCGACCGGATTAGCCGGCCATGAACTCGTCGTAGGCCGATGCCAGCTCCGGCGAGAGCGCCTTGACATTGCAGGTGCGCTGCACGTCGCCGATCGGCGACAGGATGCCGCGCAGGTCGTAGTACTCCTGCGGGTTTGCGTTGAAGTACCCGCGCAGGGTGGCCGAGGCCTCGTTGCGCGGCTGACCGAACGCGGTGGTCACGGCCTGATTGGCACCCGGATGGCTGTCCAGGTACGTACGGGCCGCACCCGTCACGGAGCTGACGGTGCCGGACACCGCGCTTGCGCTGCAGTCCGGTGCGGCCATCGCCGACGGCGCGGCGATGGTAGCTGCGGCCAGGCCGCCGAGCAGGCTGGCCGCACAGGCGCCGGCGATCTGCCGGCTCGCGGCGATACCACGGAATTTCATATTCTTTGTTTCCTTCATTGCGTTTGTCGCTGATTCCCCCGTCCCCGAAAACCAAGGTACCCATGGCAAACACGTGCAAACGCTCCCGCGAAACGAGGAAACGAACCTCACGCAGGCGTTACACGACAGAGGCGTGATCTGCACCGCAATTTCGGTCGAATTCGATAAGCGGGCAACCAGAAACTTCGAGATCTCTCAGAATCAGCTGGCGATCTTTAATTGATCGTGATGTGCATGGTGACCGAATTGTTATCCGCCGCAACGAGCTCCGACCATGAATCTAAGGTGGTTGCTGTGAAGTTAGACCTGCTGAGCCCCGGCGTCGAAGTCGGGCTCGTCACCACGAATCGCGACGAGATGGTCGCCTTTTACGAAGGATTTCTCGAACTCGAACCTCAGGGCGAGATCGAGTTCTCCGGCGGTTCGCAGCGGCGGTACTCGCTGGGCGGCAGCGTGGTCAAACTCGTCACCTACGAGACGCCGCCGCCGACACCCGCGGCGGCCGGAGGTGGCAGGGCGCAGGCGGGCATCCGCTACTTCACCGTCGGCGTGAAGAACCTGCGCGGCGTCGCCGAAGCGTTCGCCGCGTCGGAATACGACGTCGTCGAACCGCTGACCGAGTTCGCGCCGGTGCCGGGGATGGGCTGGATGTTCGTCGCCGATCCGGACGGCAACTGGATCGAATTGTTCGGAACGCTGTGACCGGACCCCTTCCCGGTTCGACTCCACCGGTGACGCCGACGTGCTACCGGCACCCCGACCGGGTCACCTACGTTCGCTGCGCACGCTGCAACCGCTACATCTGCGCGGAGTGCATGCGCGACGCGGCGGTCGGACACCAGTGCGTGGAATGCGTGAATGCCGGCGCTCAACAGGTCCGCCCGGTGCGTACCCAGTTCGGTGGGATGCCGTCGGACAAGCCGATGGTCACCTACGTGCTGATCGCCGCGAACGTGGTGATGTTCGCGCTGCAGATGGCGGTGCCCGGGCTGCAGCGCGAGCTCGTGCTGCAGTCCTACGCCGTCGCCGACGGCGAGTTCTACCGCCTGCTGACGTCGGCGTTCCTGCACTACGGGCCGGCGCACATCCTGTTCAACATGTGGGCGCTCTATGTGGTCGGGCCGCCGCTGGAGGCGGCGCTGGGCCGGCTGCGGTTCTCCGGCCTGTACGTGCTTAGCGCGCTGGGCGGATCCGTACTGGTCTATCTGCTGTCGTCGCCGGTCGCGCAGACCGCGGGAGCCTCCGGTGCGGTGTTCGGCTTGTTCGGCGCGATCTTCGTCGTCGGCAAGCGGTTGCGCATGGACGTGCGGTGGGTGGTCGCGATCATCGTGATCAACCTGGCGTTTACGTTCATCATTCCGCTGGTGAGCTCGCAGAACATCAGCTGGCAGGGCCATATCGGGGGACTGGTCACCGGCGCGGCGATCGCCACGGCCTACGTGTACGCGCCGCGCGGCTCGCGCGACCTGGTGCAGGCCGGGGCCAGCGCCGCAGCGCTCGTGCTCTTCGCGGTGCTCGTCTGGTGGCGCACGGCCGACCTCCTGGCGTCGCTCGGCTTGGCCTGACCTTGTCAGAGCTGGATGCGCGAGCCGACGATCACGGTGCGGTCCAGGGGTAGGCCGAAGTGTGCCGCTGCGTCGGCGGTGATGTGCGACGTCGCGATGAACAGCCGTTTGCGCCATGGCGCCATGGTCGGGGCGTCGCCGGGACACAGCTCGAGCTTGGACAGGAAGTAGGACGCGCCCTCGAGATCGATCGGGCCCTCGGTGTCTGCCGGATCCAGCAGGGCCAGAGCGCGCGGCACGTTCGGTCGTTCCATGTAACCGAACCGGGCGACCACGTGGACGATCCCGTCCTGGGTGTAGCCGAGGTCGTCGTGCGCCATCCGCTCGTCGTCGGGTACGCGCGGCACCGTCTCGGTCTCGACGGAGACGATCAGCACGTGCTCGGCGAGGACGTGGTTGTGGTCGACGTTGGCTCGCATCGCCAGCGGCGCGGTGTGCCGGCTCCGGTTCAGGAACACGGCCGTGCCCGGTATGCGGATCAGCGGCGGATCACGCCGCGCCAGGCCGTCGACGAAGCCGCGCAACGGCCCCTCGGCGCGTTCACGCGCGGCGGTGACGAGCCTGCGGCCGCGCTGCCAGGTGGTCATCACCGTGAACGCCGCGACTGCGATGGTCAACGGCAACCACGCCCCGTGCACCAGCTTGGTCAGGTTGGCGCCGAAGAACATCAGGTCGACCACCAGCAGCGCTCCCGCGCCGGGCAGCACCGCCCACAACGGCCACCGCCACCGGGTGTGCGCGTAGTAGAAGAACAGCGTCGTGGTGATCGTGATGGTGCCCGTCACCGCCATTCCGAACGCGTAGGCCAGCGAGGCCGAACTCCGAAAGGCGAAGACGAGAATCAACACTCCCAGCAGCAGGGCGCCGTTGATCCACGGCACGTAGATCTGCCCGATGGTCGAGGCCGACGTGTGGTCGATGCGCAGCCGCGGCAGATATCCGAGCCGGGCGGCCTGTGCGGTCACCGAGAACGCGCCGGTGATCACCGCCTGCGAGGCGATCACGGTCGCCGCGGTGGCCAACAGCACCAACGGGATCCGGCCCCACTCCGGTGCCAGCAGGAAGAACGGCGCAGCGACCGTGGACTCGTCGCCGAGCACCAGCGCGCCCTGGCCGAAGTAACTCAGCGTGCATGCGGGCAGTACCAGGCCGAGCCACCCGAAAGTGATTGCACGCCTGCCGAAATGACCCATATCGGCGTACAGCGCCTCGGCTCCTGTCACCGCGAGCACGATCGCGGCCAGCGCGAAGAACCCGATGTGGAAGTGGTCGGTGATGAACGTCAGGGCGTAAGTGGGCGACAACGCCTTGAGGATCTGCGGATGCCCGGCAATGCCCCGCACACCGCATACGCCGATGGTGGTGAACCACAGAATCATCACCGGACCGAAGAAGCGCCCGATCGTCGCGGTGCCGCGGCGCTGCACCGAGAACAGCGCGGCGATGATGACCGCGGTGATCGGGACGACGAAGTCGCCGAGGCCCGGGTCGATGACCTTGAGGCCCTCGACGGCCGACAGCACCGAGATCGCGGGTGTGATCATGCTGTCGCCGAAGAACAGTGCGGCGCCGAACAGCCCTAATGCGGCCAGCGTGGCCGTCACCCGTCGACCGTGCCGGCCGGTCCACCGGCGCAGCAGCGTGATCAGCGCCATGATCCCGCCCTCGCCGCGGTTGTCGGCACGCATCACCAACGTGACGTAGGTGAGCGTGACGATGATCATCACCGACCAGAAGATCAGCGAGACGACGCCGTAGACGTGACTGTGCGCGACGGGGACGGGATGCGGATCGTGCGGGTTGAACACAGTCTGGATGGTGTAGATCGGGCTGGTTCCGATATCGCCAAACACGATGCCCAGCGCGGCGATCACCACGGCCGGACGCAGCGAGGTGGTGCCGGACGCTGTGTGCACCCGATGATCATCGCCGAGCGGGGGCATGTTCGCGGCTCATCGCGACGGATGGTCCGCTGCGTTTTGGGAGGATGAGCCGATGGCCGACGATGCGCTCGACGAACTGTATGCCGCCAAGCTCGAGGACTTCACCGCGCTGCGCACCAAGCTGGCCGGAGCCCTTAAGAAGCGCGGCGATGCCGAGGCGGCCAAGCAGGTCTCGGCCGCACGCAAACCGACCACCGCCGCGTGGGTGGTGAACCGGCTCGCGCTCGGCGACGAGGACGTGAAGAAACGGCTGAAGAACCTCGGCGAACGGTTGCGCGACGCGCACGCCGCGATGGACGGTGACCGGATCCGCGAGCTCTCCACCGAACAGCGCCGGCTGGTCAACGATCTGACGCGTACGGCGTTCGAGGAGGCGGAGCTCGAGAACCCGACCGGAGCGCTGCGCGACGATGTGACCGGCACCCTGCAAGCCGCCGTCGCCGATCCCGACGTCGCCGACCGGCTCGGTCGCTTGACCAAGGCAGAGGAGTGGTCTGGATTCGGTGAGTTCGGCGACACCGCAATCGTTTTCAGCCCCACCGCCAGGAGCAAGCCGGAGCCGAAGCCCGCTGCCGAGGAGCCGGTCGACGAAGGGGGTGACACGAAGGACGCGGCGGCGCGCCGCGAACTCCAGAAGGCCCGCGCCGAACTGGCCGTCGCCGAGCGCACCAGGGCCGAGGCCGACGACGCGCTGTCCGAACTGCAATCCGACCTGGCCGCCGCGCGGTTGCGGCATCAGGACGCCCAGCGCCGGTTGCAGGAAGCCGAGCGCGGCCTGGCCGCCGCCGAGGACGCTTACGACAAGGGCAAGCAGGCCAGCCGCGATGCCACGGCCGCGGTGAAAGAGGCCAAGGCGCGGTTGCGGCGCGTTAAGTGACTGCGCGACAGCTGATCTCCATGCTGTCGCTCTCCCGCGTCGGGAACGGAACGCTGACATAGCCGTTCGCCGGGTCGCGGACATAGTCGAGGTAGGGCGCGAGTTCATCCATCGACGTGTTGTCGGCGACGACCAGCGCACCGGGGCTCATGCGCGGCTCCAGGAGCTCGAGCACCGGCAGATACAACTCCTTCCAACCGTCAAGAAGGACGAAATCAACTGCGCCGGAGAGTGTCTGCAGAGTGTGCAGCGCGTCGCCGGCGAGTACGGTGATCACATCGTCGAGTCCGATGTCGACGAACGTCTTCGTCGCGGCGGCGACCTTGGCCGCACTCAGCTCGGTGGTGACGACGGCGCCTCTGCCGTTGTCGCGCACCGCGGAGGCGAGGTGGATGGCGGAGATGCCGAGCGACATGCCGAACTCGACGACGGTGGTGGGCTTGCTCGCCCGCACCAGCGCGTAGAGCAGCCGGCCCGCCTCCGGCGTCACCGGGAGATAGAAGTCGCTGAGGGCATCGGCGCGCTCCTGCGGGGTCGCGTCGTTCAGTCGGGCGAAGTCGGCGCGCCGGAGCGCCTCCATCTGATAGCGAGCCTCGGCGTACATCCGGTCGAGCGCCTCGGCGACGCGGGACTCATGCAGTGTGATGGTCATAGTCGTCGAACGTATCGGGCCGGCGGCCGAGCCGTGTCAGGATGGCCACAGGGCCATGGGCGCTACCGGCACGTCGACGCGACGCGTGATCGCGGTGATCACGCTCATGGTGCTTGCCGCCTGGGCGCTGCGCGGCTACGTCCCCGGCGTGGAGCGCGCCGCCGACGAGGTGGAGCCACGTTCGAGCAATCCCCTGGCGCTGGCCGCGGTCGTCACGCTGTTGTGCGCCGCGGTGGGAATCATCGGCTTCGCGATCATCGTGCGGATGCGGGACAAGCGGCCGCGCCCCGCTCCCATGGGCAGCCTGCCGCGAAGTGATCGATTGGGGGAGCGGCCGTCATGGCGGTTCGCGCTCGTCGCACTGGCTGCGCTGATCGCGTTGGTGCTCCTGGTCGCGCTGCTGTCCCGGGTTTCTCTGCCGGTGCCGACCGAACAGGCGCCGCCGACGGTCCCCGACGATGCTGGCGGTGGCCCGGTGGAGCCCCGTCCGCCCGTCGAGGACGACGCCTCCGAAAGCAACGTGGTGAACTACCTGATCCCGCCGATGCTTCTAATGATGGCGCTGATCGTCGTGGGGACGGCGGTCGCGTCACGGCGACAGGGACCCCGTCCGGGTCCAGCTGTTGCCTTCGAGGCGGCGGACTCGCCGGCGGTGGTGCCGACGACCACCACCTCGCTCGCGCGCGCGGCGGAGGTGGGGCTCGCCGAGATCGGCGATTTGAGCCGCGAACCGCGAGAGGCGATCATCGCCTGCTACGCCGCGATGGAACGCGAACTGACGCGGGTGCCCGGGGCGGTGCCGCAGGCCTGCGACACCCCGACGGAGGTGCTCGCGCGTGCGGTCGCCAGCGGGGCGTTGCGGGCCGACAGCGCCACCGAACTGGTCGAGCTGTTCGAGGAGGCGCGGTTCTCGCCGCATGTGATGAGCGAGAAGCACCGCGACGCCGCGGTGCAGGTGCTCAACCGCGTGTTGACCGAGCTACCGCAGCGCATAGCCGAGGCGGCGACATGAAAAGGCTTGTGACGGCGGCGTTTCTGTTCGTGGCAGGAGCGGAACTGCTCGCCGTCGCCAGCCGCGACCGGGATCTGATCCTCGTCGTCTCCGGCGTCGCGCTCGCACTGGCGTTGCTCGGCCTGCGATGGCAGCTCGGTCACGAAGCCGAAACCGACGATGAGCAAACACTTTCCGACGACGCCGCCGAGTCGCTGCGCCGCTGGCGCTCGCGCACCGAGACCCTGATCAGCCGCGCCGAGGCGACCCGCACCGACTGGGACCGTCACCTGCGGCCGATGCTCGCCCGGCAGTTCGAACTGGCGACCGGACAACGACGGACCCGTAATCGCGCCGCATATCACGCGACCGGCGAGATGCTGTTCGGCCGGGAACTCTGGGGGTGGGTCAACCCCGAGAACGTCGCCGCGCGCGGGTCGGAGTCGCCGGGGCCCGGCCGGGCGACGCTCGACGAGATCCTGCAACGGTTGGAGCGGGTATGACGACAGGACTGCCTGCGGCGGCGACCACCGCGAACTGCGAGGCGGTGCTCGACGAGATCGGGCGGGTGGTGGTCGGCAAGCGTGGGGCGCTCGCGTTGATCCTGACGACGGTGCTGGCCGGCGGGCATGTGCTGATCGAGGATCTGCCCGGTCTCGGAAAGACGTTGATCGCGCGCTCTTTCGCCGCGGCGCTCGGGCTGCAGTTCACCCGTGTGCAGTTCACGCCGGACCTGCTGCCTGCCGACCTGCTCGGGTCGACGGTCTACGACATGCAGTCGGGGAACTTCGAATTCCGCCGCGGCCCGATCTTCACTAATCTGCTTCTCGCCGACGAGATCAATCGCACACCGCCGAAAACCCAAGCGGCACTGCTCGAGGCGATGGCGGAGAGCCAAGTGAGCATCGACGGCGCGACGCATGCGCTGCCCGCTCCGTTCATCGTGCTGGCGACCGACAACCCGATCGAGTACGAGGGCACCTATCCGCTGCCGGAGGCCCAGCTTGACCGGTTCACGATCCGGCTTGAGCTGCGGTATCTCTCCGAGCAGGAGGAGGCGTCGATGTTGCGGCGCCGTATCGAGCGCGGTTCGGCCGAGCCGACGGTCGCGCAGGTGGTCGATGCCCACGATCTGGTCGCGATGCGCGAATCGGTGGAACAGGTGACCGTGCACGACGATGTCCTGCGGTACGTGGTGTCGCTGGCCGCCGCGACGCGCCAACACCCGCAGATCGCGGTGGGCGCCAGCCCGCGAGCCGAACTGGACCTCGTGCAGCTCGCCCGCGCCCGCGCGCTGTTGCGGGGCCGCGACTACGTCGTGCCCGAAGACGTGAAAACACTTGCGATTCCGGCCATCGCGCATCGGATCACATTGCGCCCGGAGATGTGGGTGCGACGGGTACGCGGCAGCGACGTCGTCGACGAGCTGCTGCGCCGACTGCCGGTGCCACGGACCAACCCGTGATCGAAACCCGCTGCACCGACGCCGAGTCACGCTGGCGCGCATCGCCTCTGTCCCGTTCGCTGTTGACCTGTGCCGTCATCGCCTTGGCTGTCGCGGTGCTGGGGGCGCGCTGGCAGCTGATCGCCTTCGCCGCGCCGTTGATTGGGGTGCTGTGTTCTGTCGGATGGCAGCGGGCAGTCCCGACGGTGCGGGTGTACGCCGATCCCGGCATCCACCGCTGCTTCGAGGATGAGTCCGCACGGATCCGGATGTGGGCGGAAGCCGAGGGTGAAACGGTTCGTCTGTTGAGCGGTTCTGTCGCGGGGATGACGCTGGACGTTGCGGAGCGGGAGAGTGAGGGCGGGCAGACCGTGGTGGCGAGCGCGCGGCGCTGGGGTCGCTATCCGCTGCAAGCACACCTGACGGTGACGGCGCGGGGCGGTCTGATCGAGGGCGTCGGGGTGGTCGATGCCGCCGACGTGTACGTGTTCCCGATGGCCCCGCCGCAGTCGACCGCGATCCCGCGCACCGAGCTGCTCGATCGTCTGGGGACGCACTTGACCCGGCACACGGGCCCGGGTGTGGAGTACGCCGACGTGCGCAGGTATGTGCCGGGAGACCATCTGCGAGCGGTGAATTGGGCGGTGAGCGCGCGTCGTGGCAGCCTGCACGTGACCGAGCGGTTGACCGACCGGGCCGTCGACGTGGTCGTGCTGATCGACAACTACGCGCAGCCGGCGGGTCCGGCGACCGAGGCTACCGAGCGCACGGCGCGCGGCGCGGTGCAGGTGGTGCAGAGTGCGCTGCGCAGCGGTGACCGGGCGGGCATCGTCGCGCTCGGGGACCGCAATCCGCGATGGTTGAGCGCCGACATCGGGCGCAGGCAGTTCTATCGGGTGCTCGATGCGATGCTCGGCGTCAGTGGGGGTTATGACACCACGTCGGGGACTCTGGCACCGCGGGCCGCTGTCCCGCCGGGGGCGATCGTCGTCGCGTTCTCGACCATGCTCGACACCGAGTTCGCGCTGGCGTTGATCGACCTGCGCAAGCGGGGCCACACCGTGGTCGCGGTCGACGTCCTGCAGGGGGCGCCGTTCGAGGAGGGGTGCGAGGCGTTGGTGGCGCGGATGTGGTCGTTGCAGCGGTCGTTCATGTATCGCGACATGGGCACGGTCGGCGTCGACATCGTGGCGTGGCGTGAGGAGGACACGCTCGACCAGGCGATGCAGCTGGTCCCCGATCACCGCAGGCCCGTGCGGAGGCGACGGTGAACCGGGCGGTATCGACGGCGTTCGGGTTCGTCATGGTGGCGGCCGCGGCGCTGCCGGCCGACGATGCGGCGCTGGGCGTCTGCGGCTTCGCGGTGATCATGGTGTTGTTGGGCAACGTGTTTCGGGTTGCCGCCACGGTGGCGGTGCTGGCGACGGCGGTCGTGATCGTGATGGCGTCGGCGAGCCCGGCATACGCGGCGTTGTGCGGTCTGGCGGGCGCGGCGTACCTGGTGCTGCGGTACACGAGCGACGTCACGGTGCCGACTGTCGTTGGGGCGTTGCTGTTCACGGCAGTCGCGTTGGCGGCGGTGGCTCTTGCCCCGGAGTTGCCGTGGGTGCCGTTGGCGGCGCCGCTCGCGGTGCTGGCGGCGGTGGTGTTGGTGACGCGACCGTACTGGGCGGGCGGGTCGCGTTCGGGCCGGTCTCGCTGACACGGTGGGGGCAGCCGCCTACCACGACGCACCGACATTATCAGCGGCGTCGGCTGAGTTATCCCCAACTTCGGGTTCATCCACAGATTCGGCCGTGGCCGTGCGTTGAGGTCTGTCGTGTCGGGCCCATGGATAGCGTTGAGGCATGGCGGGATTCATCAACGGGGCGGTGGCACGGGAGCGGGCTCACGTACTGCTGGACCAGATTGATGCCGCCCAAATCGAGCTGCGAGAGTTGTCCCTCGTCGATGTGGGCAGTGCGTTCCGGGTGACGATGGCGGAACGGTTGGAGAATCAGCAACGGGCGAACCGGGGCCTGATGTACCGGGTCTTCGCCGAGCTCGTACATCCGCCCGACGAGTCCCGCGCGGATCCGGATGTGATCGACAAACTCTGGGCCCGCCTGCGGATCGCGCCGAAGGAGATCCGGCGACGATTCAAGGTCGCGGCGCGGATCCGTCCGAGCGCGGCGTTGACCGGTACGCCGATCCCGCCGGAACTGCCCGCGGTCGCCGAGGCCGTCGAGGCGGGCGCCGTCGGCGAGGACCACCTCAAAGTGATCACCGACTGCATGGATCGGCTGCCGTCCAACACCTCGGCGGCCGACCGCACGGAAGTCGAAGCGAGCCTGGTGCGCGAGGCGGTCAAGAGCGATGCCGATGCAGTGCGCGTCGTCGGGCGTCGTATCGATGAGATCTTCAATCCCGACGGGCATTACGACGAATCCGACCGGGCCCGCCGGCGTGGTTTGGTGCTCGGCCCGCAGGGACGCGACGGCATGTCCCGGCTCACGGGTTGGATCGATCCCGAAGCGCGGTGCTACGTCGAAACGGCAAGCGCCGCAGTCCGGCCGGGACGACACCTGCCCGACGGCAGTATCGAAGGCGCACCCGACGACCGGTCGATGGCGCAACGGTGCCACGACGGCGTCAAGCTGGGGCTCAAAGCCGGAATCGCATCGGGCGAACTGGGGAACCATCGCGGGGTTCCGGTCACCGTCGTCGTCCGCACGTCGCTGGGAGAGCTGAACCAGGCGGCGCATGCGGTCGTCGACCCGTACATCTCGATGCCCGGCCCGGCCCGCACCGGCGGAAACACCGTGCTGCCGATGCGCGACGTGATTCGAATGGCCTCCGATGCGATCCACTACTTGGCGGTCTTCGACGACCACACCGAACGACCGATCTACTTGGGCCGACAGAAACGGATCGCCACCGCCGATCAGCGCATCGTCTGCTACGCCCGCGACGGCGGATGCACCCGGCCCGGCTGCACCGAACCCGGTTACCACTCCGAGGTGCATCACAGCCCGGGGTGGGCCGACGGTGGAGCCACCGACGCCGACAAGCTGTTCTTCTGCTGCGGGTCCGACCACAAAGCGGTGAGCGAGGGCCGCTGGCGCACCGCCGTCACCGAAGCCGGCCGCCTCGCCTGGAGCAACGACAACCATCCGCCCGAGGTCAACCGCCTGCACCACCCTGAAGAACTGCTGCGCGGCAACGTCGATCCGCCGCGCAGTGAGGATGAGGGCCCATGACGCCGGCCGAAGAGCCGCGACCCGTGGTGGCTTCGCCGACGCGCCCGTTATCGTCGTAGGGCGCTTACCGACTGGTAAGCGAAATGCTCAGCGCAGCGCTTACTTTCGGGAGGTCGGATGCCAAGCGATGTGCGGAAGGCGATCACCGGCGCGTCGATCGGTAATGCCGTCGAGTGGTTCGACTTCGCGATCTACGGCTTCCTGGCGACGTTCATCGCAGCCAACTTCTTCCCCGCCGGCAACGAGACGGCGGCGCTGTTGAACACGTTCGCGATATTCGCGGCCGCCTTCTTCATGCGACCGCTCGGCGGATTCGTCTTCGGTCCGCTGGGCGACAAGCTCGGCAGGCAACGGGTCTTGGCGTTGGTGATCCTGTTGATGTCGGGTGCGACGGTGCTGATCGGTGTGCTGCCGACCTACGCGTCGATCGGAGTCGCGGCGCCACTGCTGCTCCTGCTGTTGCGGTGTCTGCAGGGGTTCTCGGCCGGCGGCGAATACGGCGGTGGCGCCGTCTATCTCGCCGAGTTCGCGTCCGAACGGCGTCGTGGGCTGACCATCACGTTCATGGTGTGGTCCGGTGTCCTGGGCTTCCTGCTGGGCTCGATCACCGTGACACTGCTGCAGGCGCTGTTGCCCACCGCGGCGATGGAGAGCTACGGCTGGCGCATTCCGTTCCTGATCGCCGGACCGCTGGGACTCCTCGGCCTCTACATCCGGCTGCGCCTCGACGACACACCGCACTTCGCCGAACTCAGCAAGACCGACCGAGTCGCCGACTCGCCGCTGCGCGAGGCGTTCACGACGTCGTGGCGGCCGATCCTGCAAGTGATCGGGCTGTTCATCGTCTTCAATGTCGGCTACTACGTCGTGTTCACGTTCCTGCCGACCTATTTCATCAAGACGCTCGAGTTCTCCAAGACCGATGCGTTCCTGTCGATCACGTTGGCCAGCCTGGTCGCGTTGATACTGATCCTTCCGCTGGCGGCGCTGTCGGACCGCATCGGCCGGCGTCCGATGCTGATCGCCGGGTCCGTGGCGTTCGCGGTGTTCGGTTATCCGATGTTCCTCCTGCTGAATTCCGGCTCGCTGGTCGGTGCGATCGCCGCCCACTGCGGCTTGGCGGTCATCGAATCGATCTACGTCTCCACCGCCGTCTCCGCGGGCGTCGAACTGTTCGCGACCACGGTGCGCTACAGCGGCTTCTCGATCGGCTACAACATCTGCGTCGCCGGGTTCGGCGGCACCACCCCGTACGTCGTCACCTGGCTGACCGCCGAAACCGGCAACAATCTGGCGCCCGCGTGGTACCTGATCGTCGCCGCCGTCGTCTCGCTCGCGACGGTCGTCACCCTACGAGAGTCCGCGGGTCGACCACTCACACAGACCAGCGACCACCGGGTGGCGCCGGTGATGCAGTGATCGCAGAATTTGCGAGCAGACTCAAACCGTTCTCCCAGGACCGTGGCAGTTCGGTGTCCTACATTGCCTGTGCATGACGAGGTTCCGCCTCCACACGGTCGCGGTCCTGGCCGCCGTATTGGGCATCGTGGTGCTTGGCGCAGGCGGGGCTCGTGCCGATGACTACTCAGGGGAGACCTACGGCGATGCCGCGGGCCAAATCAGCGACGCGGGTAAAACAGCCGTCGTGTCAACCAGATCGGGAGACACGCTGCCGCAGGACGAGTGCATCGTGACTCACTCCCAGACGGCGCCGTGGGTCAAGGGTGACTCATTCACGCCGGTCACGAACGCGATGCTGCTCGACCTGAATTGCAACGCCAAGGTCGCGACGGCGAAGAGCCCCGGTAATTCCGCCGCCAGTCCGGAGGGCCGCGCGGCGGTCGAGGAAGCCAAGCAGGCCGCGTCGTCGAACAACGAGGCATCCAACGGCGCGCCGTCGAACAACGCGGCATCCAGCGCCAAGAAGCAGTAGCGCGGACCCCTCTGGGACTCGGCGCCCGCAGCTAGGGTGGGTCCATGAAGCTTCGTGTGATGCCCTACATCACGGTCGAGATCGACGATCGTCTGCGCCGACGCGTGCGCTCCGCCGGCGAGCGACTGCGCGTCAACGTTCGGGCCTATCTACTGAGCGCCGCCGATGAGGTCGACACCGCCAGCGACAAGGTCCGCGGTCTGTGCGACCGAGCGGTCAACCGCGTCGACACCGTCGTCGCGACGGTCAACGACCGGATTGCTCCCGAGCACGAGGCGCCGACGCTGCGGGTGGTCGCCGGAGGGCGCGAGGCCAGCTAACGCACGCCGGCCGGTGCCCCGGAGCCCGTCTCCGCGTCGGCCGGCGAGCAAAGCAGCGTCAGCCGGCCCGCGCGGTACGCCCGCCGACCAGGAAGCCGCCGACGAGCACGACGAGACCCACGATCGCGACGGGAATCGCCCACGTGCGGCGGTCGCCCACCGCCGAATGGCACTGCGCGACGTAGTCCGGCGGATCCTCGGTCAGCTCGTCGATGATCGGCAGGTTCTTCAACTGATTCGGATCGTTGGCATTGGCCTGGCTGGCCGCGGAGTCGTCGGCGGCAATGGCATTGCCGCACGAGATCTTCTGCCCGTCCGGTCCGGCGATAGACACCGGAACCAGCAGAGCGATGACCCCGACGAGAAGGACCACCGCACCGACCAGCACAATCACACGTCGCAGATTCATGATCGGTTTGATGCCCCAATAGGCCGGGCACCAAACCTCGCAACGGCCACCGCCGAGCCCGTCGCGCAGGCTCACGTTCCATATGTTGTGCTTGTCCGATGTGCGCGCCATGGCCGGAGAGGAGCGAAACGCTTTGGTAGGCCAGTCGTGCTAGATCAAGGGCTGGTCGTCGTCTTGGCCCTGCTCGCCGCGGGCTTCTTGGCGATCGGCATCGTGGTTCGTCAGCGCGCGACCATGGACGTCCCCGAGGAGCACGGCGTCAGCACCGTGATGGTGATGACGCTGCTGCGCAGGCCGCTGTGGTGGGCCGGTACCGCCGCAGCACTCGCGGGCTACGGCTTCCAGGCCCTCGCGCTGGTCAAGGGATCGTTGCTGCTGGTTCAGCCCATCCTCGTCTCCGCTCTCCTGTTCGCCCTTCCGTTGAGCGCCCGCCTCGCCAACCGCCGGGTCACCCGCGCCGAGTGGATGTGGGCGCTGCTGCTCACCGCCGCGCTCGCGGTGTTCGTGGTGCTGGCCAAGACCCAACCGGGCGACTACGAGGCGTCGGTTCCGCTGTCGGCGCTCGTCGCCGTCGTCTGCACGATCGCGGTGACGGCCTGCGTGGTCCTGGCCGTCCGCGGTGGCGGATGGAAACGCGCCGTACTGCTCGCCGTCGCGGTGGGCTTGCTGTTCGGCGTCGTCGCGCTGCTGACGAAGATCGTTGTATTCCTGCTCGCGAACGGCGGCGTCGGCACGGTGCTGACCACCCCGGCGCTCTACCTGCTCCTCATCCTCGGCGTCCTAGCGGTGTTCCTGCAGCAGTCCGCATTCCACGCCGGATCCCTGCAGACATCGGTGCCGACCATGCTGGTGCTCGAACCCGTGGTTGCGGTCATCTTGGGCGCGGTGGTCCTCGGCGAGCACCTGACCGTCGGCGGCGTGAAGGCCGTCGCGATCACGGCCGCCGTCGTCGCGATGGCGGCCGCCACGGTCGCACTGGGCCGCGACGAGGGTGCGCTCGAAGAGCGACTCGAGGCCGAGGCCGCGGCGGCGCTCAAGCGCGGGGCCTGAACCCGCGCCGGAACCCGCTACGCGTTCTCGGATCCCCGCCGATCCCGAGCCATAGCCGTCCACAGCAGTCTCGCGGCGTCGCGTGCCGCCTGATGTGGGGCGATCGGTTCGGCGATCCCCGGCTGCTGGGCCGGAGAACCGCTGATGTGCTCCAGCAGCGCCACCGCCAACTCGCGAAGCTTGACGTTGAACTCCTGGCTCGCCCGGCGCAACATGCTCCACGCCTGTTCGGCGTCGCACCCGACCAACCCCATCAACGCGCCCTTGGCCTGTTCGATGGCGCCGCGCGACTGCAGTGCGGCCAGCAGATCCTCGAACGCGGCCTCGTTCTGCGCCGCGGTCGTGACCAAAGCGGCCGAGACGAGTTGTTCGTAGGCGATCAGCGTGGTCACCGTGACGGCGGATGCGGGCTCGGACAGCGTGCAGGACAACACGATCGCGGCGTCGTCGCGCCAGAACCCCGGCACCGCCGCCGCCCCGTGGACGGCCTTCAAGTCGGTGGCGATCCCGCTCGCGAACTCCGACGCAGCGTCGAAGGTGAGGTCGGGCCAGCGTTCGTCGGTCCACAGGTCGAGGCTCAACACCGGCACCTGGTGGGTCAGTGCGTCGGCGACCGGGCCGCCCATGCCGGACAGTTGTGCGGCGACCATCTCGTGTTCGATGCCGAGAGCGGCGAGCGTGGACGGATCCTCGTTGAACCGCTTGTCGTGCACGGTGGCCGCCACACCCAGAACATTCGGGGTATCGGCCTGCCACCGTTCGAGAATCCTGTGCAACAGCGTGATCAGCTCCGGGTGTTGGCGAGGCTGAAAGCTGGGTGCTGGCACGACAATCCGCTCAGTCGACGACGGTGACCGTCGCGACCTTGTCGAGGCCGGAGATGCCGAGCAGCGTGGTGATGGGGCCGTCCGCGGGTACCACGAGGTCGAGCTTGGCGTTCGCCGCGACGGAGAACAGCTCACGAAGGGCGGCGCTGTCGCAGTACGTCACTCCGGTGAGGTCGACGGTGATCGAAGAGTTGTCCGCCGCCGCGCGCGCCAACGCCGCGCTGAACTCGTCGACGTTCGCCAAATCGATCTCACCGACGGCGGTGACGACCGGAGACACTCCGTTGCTCCCGGGCTCGAACCGGAACTGGTTGCGGATCACGACTTTCCGGCCCCCACCGTCAATAACGTGCAGCAGTGGGCGGCAATGTGAGCGAATCCGTTCACAGAACCTCCCGAAGTCTTAGGGGCCCCACCGCCCCCGTGCATGCCACACAGTCCGCATCGCTGCCTCTTCCTGACAGACGTTCTTTATCAATATTTGTAATACCACGATGACGCTGTCGAGGCAGGCAGAGCTGGTTCAAACGCGAATCTCCGGTAACTGAAACGTCATATCTACGGTAGTGCCGGCCGAGGTGCCGTCGAGATCCACCTGATCGCTGACGGCGCGCATCAACAGCAGGCCGCGGCCACGGGTCCCGGGATCGGAAGGCGGCGCCTTCCACGACCCGAAGTCGCTGACGCGCACGTGAAGTGCGGCGTCGTGGATCTCCGCCTCGACGCGCATGCGCCCGGGTTCACACCCGCGGTAGGCGTGCTCGACGCAGTTCGAGCAGGCCTCGTTGACGACGAGGATGAGATCCGACACCGTCGATTCGGAGGCGCCGTTGGCTGCGAGCCAGGCCGCGAGCCTGTGGCGGATCTCGGTCAGCTTCGGCGCGGTGGCGGTGTCGTCGATGACGAGGGACGCCCTCGGGGTCCGGTAGATCACGATCGCCACGTCGTCGTCGTATCCGCTGTCGGGGGCGAGCCTGCCGAGCACCGCGTCGGCGACGTCCTCGATCGGCAGGTTCGCGGTGTCGGCCAGCACGGCGGACATCCGGGCAATCTGATTGTCGATCGGCCGGTCGCGGCGTTCGACCAAGCCGTCGGTGTAGAGCATCAGCGTGGAACCCGGGAACAACGGGTGCGCCGTCTGCGGGCGGGGCGCAGGGTGCCGGACCGCGAGCGGGACCGAACAAGCCTTGTCGAGCAGTTGTGGCGGGGCGGCGTCGGACACCAGCACCGGCGGCACGTGCCCGGCGCTGCTGTACTCCACGGTCGCGGCCACGGTGTCGACGATCGCGACGAACACGGTGGTGCAGTACGCGTCCGGAATGAACTCCGCGACCGAGTCGAGATGCTCGAGCACCGCCGACGGTTGCGCCCCGGTCAGCAGCAGGGCGCGCGTCGACGCACGCAATTGCCCCATCACGGCGGCGGCCGACAGCCCACGGCCGACGCAGTCCCCGACCACGATCGCGATCCGGCCGTCGCCGACGGGAAGCACGTCGTAGAAGTCGCCGCCGATCTCCAACGGATGCACGGCCGGCTCGTAGCGGACGGCGAACCCGGGCGGCAGGTCCATCGGCGCCAGCAGCGACCGCTGCAGCGTCAGCGACGTCTCCCTGGCGCTCTCGAACTGCCGGACATGCTGCATGGCCGAACTGAGGTGGCCGACGAGCGCCGAAACCAGCCGTCGGTCCTCGGCGCTGACGACTCGCGGAATGCGGTGCTCGAGGCAGAGCACCACGTCGCGCGCACCGGAGAGGACCGCGACGAACCCTCGCGTAGTGCCCGCGCTGGGCGCCGCGCCGACCGGAGTCACGGTCAGCGGGATCCACGTGCGGGCGTCCTCGAACGTGCGGCGCCAGTCCTCGTCGAGGTCCCTCCACGAGCTGACCCCGGGTTCGCCGGCGACCCGCACCGTGGGCTCCTCGCCGTCGGCCTTCGGCCACGTGACCGCGATCAGCCGCTGTGCGTCCAGCGGTATGCGGCATTGCGCGAGCGTTATGGCCAACACCTCGTCGACGTTCTTGGCGACGCTCACGGCCGTCGCCAACCGCGCCATCGCCCGGTCGCGTTCCGCGGCGGCGCGCGGCGCCGTGACGTCCCGGATGGTGCCCACGTAGAGACCGCGCCGCGATTGGTGATCCGGCACCGCGTTGACGCTGATCGCGACCCACCGCAACCGGCCGTCGCGGTGCCGGATCCTGGTCTCGGCGATCAGGCTGCCGTCGCGGATCAGTGCGGCCCTGCGCTCGTCCGCGGCCACTGCGTCGACAGCCCAAGGGTGGGGCATCGGATACGGCAGGCCGCCTTGCCCGTATCCGGTGATCTCTTCGAAAGCGTCGTTGATCTCGACCACACTGCCGGTGGCGTCGGTGACGAAGAAGCCTTCTTGCAGCGAATTGACCAACGCGCTGCGGAAAACGTCGCGATCGGCGAGATCGTCGGCGCGCGCTCGTTCTCGTTCGTAGCGTTGGTAGAAGTCCACGGGGTCGGTCATGTTCGAGGCAGTCGGCCCTCCCAGCGTCGCGCTCACAGTGCAATCGCCGAGCGCACAAGTCTTCCTCGACATTAGCCTGCCCGGAGCACCATGATCCGCCGAAGCACTGATCTACCGCAGGAGGCGAGGGGTTAAGCTCGCCCCATTGCCGTCGTGGTGGCGGCGCCGACCGGAGGACCCACCGTTGTCACGTAATGACCCGATAACCACGTCGATCTCCCACGACGACGGAATCGCTGTGTTGACGGTCGGCGGTGACGTCGACCTCGCCACTGTGCCGGCGTTTCAGGCAGCGATCACCCAGGCGCTGACTCAGGAGCCCTCTGCGCTGGTCGTCGATCTGCTGGCGGTGGACTTCCTCGCGTCCGCGGGACTGCAGGCGCTGGTCGCGACGCACGAGACCGTGAGCAAGTCCGCCCGCTTCGCCGTCGTTGCCGACGGGCCCGCGACCAGCAGGCCGATCCAGCTGACCGGGCTCGACCAGGTGTTCTCGCTCTACCCGACGCTGGCCGAGGCGCTGGGCGCGCTGAAGTCCGGCTCCTAGCGCCGCCGAAGGCTTCTGGCTGCAGAATCGAACTGAGCGACGGTCCCGAACTTCGGATAGAGTTCCGACGTCGGGGGTGATCTTGAAATATCCCGGCACAGGTCGGGACAGTTAGGACTCACGTCATGAGCTCAGCTCGGTTCGGTCGTCGCGTCGCCGCCGTCGCGGGTGGTGCCGCCACGATCGCGATGGTCATGTTCAGCGCCTCCTGCTCCAGCGAGGAGAAGGCGCCGGAGGAGACCACCACGACGACCACTACGACCACCACGACCACCGAGCCGGCGCCGCCGCCCCCGCCCGTCGAGCCGACCGACAAGGCGCCGCGAATCTCTCCCGGACCCAATCCGTTCTCGCCGTCGGTGATCGCCCCGCCCGCGCCGACGGCGGTCCCGGGCGACCACTAACGACCTCACCGGCCCGGGCTGGGAAATACGCTGGCGTCCGTGGGAGCGCGGCATCTCGGCGTGCTGGTGCTGATCGTGGCGGGCGTATTCGTTCTCGTCTCCGATCTGCGCCCCGCATCCGCGCGACACGGCGGCGAGGTCATCGCCGGTCCGTACTCCTACCTGTTGGCGAGTTCGGCCGACCTCGGGCCTTCCCGGGACGACGGGGTCCAGCTGACGATGGCGCTGCGCGACGATAGTCGTCCGAGCGCCGTGTTCGCCTGGGCGGGCGACCGCGGCCTCTCCGTCCGCTGGCGACCGGGACACCGATGGGCCGTGGTGGAAGGGGCCGCGGCATCCGTCGCCGCGGCGTTCGGCGTCGAGGTGCGCGACTATCGCGGGCGCCGCGGCCAGGTCTTCTACGCGTCTCCGCAGCAGCCGGTCGTCCCGGATGTGCTGCGCGACGAGGTTTCTCAGGTCGGCCGGATCCTCGGCTACATCCCGCACCACACGTCGCACACTCCGCCGCTGCCCCTCGACGTACCGGACAAAGGGCTGACCCCGCAGGCCTTGCTCACCACCTACAACGCCGCGCCGCTGGCCGCCGACGGCTACACCGGCAAGGGCACCACGATCGTGTTCTTCGCGTTCGACGGCTTCGCACAGGCCGATCTCGACACCTTCGCAGATACCTACGACCTGCCCCGCTTCACCCCCGAGGTGGTCGGTGAACTCGACGAGCCGCGCGGAGAAACGACGATGGACCTCGAGGTGGCGCACGCCGTCGCCCCCGATGCGCGCAAGGTCGTGGTCAGCGCCATGCCGACGATCACCGCCGACGGTGCCTTCGAGCGGATCGGCCGGCTGCTCGAGGACACCGACCGGCGCTTTCCCGGCGCGGTGTGGAGCTTCTCGATCGGCTGGGGATGCGACCGGCTCATCACCGCGGCCGACCTCGCCCCCGTGCGATCGGCACTCGCCACCGCGCAGTCGCACGGCACGTCGGCGTTCAACGCCAGCGGCGACCTCGCGGGCCTCGAATGCAGGGGCGGCGACGACTGGTCCTCGCCGCCGGGTGAGAACGACATCGGACTGGATTCGATCGCCTCACTCCCGGAGATGACCGGCGTCGGCGGCACCACCCTGTCTACGGACGGCGAGGGCCGGTGGCTGTCCGAGCAGGCGTGGTTCGACGTTCCGCTGACGGTCGGCACCGGCGGCGGCGTTTCGGCGGTGTTCGACCGTCCGGACTGGCAGCGCGGTGCGCTGCCCGACCGCGACGCCGGCCGGCGGCTGACCCCTGACGTGGCGGCGGTTGCCGACCCGTTCACCGGTGTGCGCATCGTCTTTGCGCAGACGCCGTTGGTCGGCGGCGGCACCTCGCAGGCCGCACCGATCTGGGCGGGCCTGGCCGCGGTGATGAACCAGTATCTGCTCGCCAACGGTGGACGCCCGCTCGGCGACCTGAACCCGCTGCTGTACCGGATCGCGCAAGGCGCCCCGCTGCCCGCCTTCCGCGATGTGACGCTCGGCGGCAACGTCGTCGCCGACGCCACGCCCGGCTACGACCTCGTGACGGGACTCGGCACACCCGATGTCGACAACCTCGTCCGCAATATCCTCATCCTGCAGGAGGCGGCCGCATGAGCTCGGGCGACGACAGCGTCCCGACCGCCGAATGCCGGATCTGCAAGGTCGACGTGCCCGCGGGGGAGTACTGCGGGCTATGCGGCTGTCATCTGACACCGCGGCCGCGAGAGGGCCCGGACTGGTTGCGGCCGCGCGATTTCAGCGCCGCGCCCGACGAACATCTGCTACAGCTGTCGGTCGCGAGTTCGCTGTTCCCGCACCTGCCGCAGCGCTCACGCTCGGCGTTCCGGATCGGTCTGCTCGTTCTGGTCGCGGCGCTGGTCGCGTTCACGCTTCTGCGGCTACCCGCCGCACTGGTGACCGTCGCCGCGCTGGGGTTGCCGCTGCTGTTCGTGATGTACCTGCGCGAGTCCGATGCGTTTCGCGACTTCCCGGTTGGCACACTGGTTCTCACCGTCGCCCTGGCGGTCGGGCTCGCCGTGGGGTGGGTGTTGTTGACGGGTGTGACGTTCGCCCGGTCCTACAACGTCGGGCTGGGTTCGGCGATCGTGGGCGCGCGAATGCTGCGCATGGGCATCGTGGTTCCGCTCGGCGGGGTCATCCTGATGCTGCTGCCCGCCGTGCTGGTCCGTGCGATTCGACCGTCCTCGCGAGAAGCCCTGGACGGCTTCATGATCGGGACGCTGGGTGCACTGAGCTTCACGGCCGCGGCGACGTTGACGCGGCTGGCCCCGCAGTTCGGCACCGGAGTGGTCAGCAAGCGGCCGATGGAAAGCCTGTGGGTCGAGGCGGGTATCCGCGGCCTGGCGGTGCCGTTGACCGCTGCGGCCACGGGCGGATTGATCGGTGCGGCACTGTGGTTCACGCGTCCACCGAGCAAGCGTGACCAACGCCCGGTCCTGGTGCGCGCGGTGCTGGTTGGCTTCGCGGTCGCGGTGCTGGTGGTGTACCTGGCGTTGGGCTTGATCGATGTCGCGCACTTCCCGCAACTGCTGATGCTGGTGTTATATCTCGCGCTGGCGGTGGCGGCGCTGCTGCTGTTGCGCGTCGGTCTGCACCTGGCGCTGCTGCACGAGGCGCACGACGAGATCCGCGCGGAGGAACCGCTGCTGTGCCCGCACTGTGGGCACGTCGTACCGGACATGGCGTTCTGTCCGGCGTGCGGGGTGGCGACGCGGGCCTCGTCGCGATCGTCGCGCAGGGCACGGCGCGCGTCGCGACCGGTGCGCAGTGACCCCGAATGAGCGCACCGACAACGAATTTCTTTCCCGGATACGCGGTTCCGGCCGGAACATACGCGGCGCCCACGCCGCGGCGAACCTCGCGCAGGCGACTGGTGCTGACGTGGTTCGCCGCGATCGCCGTGCTCGCCGCAGCCCTGGTCGGGGTTTCGGCGTTGCTCGCCAAGCCACCGGTGCGCTACGTCTGCCCGCCCGACTGCGGTCGGCCGCCGACCGGCACCCCGGTGTCGATCAACCCGCGGTTCACCGCGCCGGACGGGGCGTTCTCGGTGTCCTATCCCGCACCGGAGTCGTCCTACCGGGTGAGCACCAAGCCCAACGGCGTGACCGCCGAACTCCTCGCAGGCGACGGTGGGACGCTGCAGTTGTTCAGCGAACCGGCTGTCGGCAGGCCTGCGCGTGAGATCGCAAAGTCGTTGGTGAAGAAGACTTTTCCAGACACCCGGACCGCGTACGAGATTCCCAACGCGATGGTCGGCTACCAGTCGGGGTACGGCGAGGTCGCCGACTGCTGGCCGCAGGGCGCCAACAGCAGCTACATGCGGATGCGGGTGCTGGTTATGGTCGCTGTGAAGGACGACCTGGCGTTGGTCGCGGCGGCGGTGGGGCCCTACCACCAGTTCGGTCCCGACTTCGGATTCGGTAAACCGTCCGGTGCGAACCTCCAAATCGCCCTGGACATGGGGAAATACGTCAACAGTTTCAGCTGGCGCGGGGATGCACCGCGGTGACGAGTTCAGATGGAGCCGTTGAACAAACACAACCAGGTGGCGATCAGCATCGTGACCGCCAGTATGCCGGTCACGACCACGTGAGCCAGCAGATGCGTTCGGTCTTTCATTGCGGCGACGCTAGGGACGGCGCCTGAGAATCCTCTGGCAGCGCCTGCAGATTCCGCTGATTCGGCGGGTCAGACCGAGGATGTGACTTTCGCCGCAGCGTGTTCGGGCATCGGTTCGTAGCGGGCGAAGGTTCGGGTGAACGTGCCCGCGCCATGCGCCAGCGACCGCAGATCGATGGCGTAGCGGGTCAGTTCGACCTGGGGGATCTCGGCCTTGACCAGGGTGCGGTCCTCGCCGATCTTGTCGGTGCCCAGCACGCGGCCCCGCCGCCCGGCCAGATCACCCATGATCGCCCCGACGAAGTCGTCGGGAATCAGCACCGACACCTCGTCCACCGGTTCGAGGAGGTTCACCTTCGTCGCCGCGGCGGCCTCCCGCAACGCCAGCGAGCCCGCCATCTGGAAGGCGAAGTCGGAGGAGTCGACGCTGTGGGCCTTGCCGTCGAACAGCGTGACCCGGATGTCGACGACCGGATAACCGGGCCCGACGCCCTTCTCCATCTGCGCGCGTACGCCCTTCTCGACACTGGGAATGAACTGTCGGGGCACCGCGCCGCCGACCACTTTGTCGACGAACTCGAAGCCCGAGCCCTCGGGCAGCGGTTCAACCTCGATGTCGCAGACCGCGTACTGGCCGTGTCCGCCGGACTGCTTGACATGCCTGCCGTGACCTTTTGCCTTGCTGCCGAACGTTTCTCGCAACGGCACCCGCAGCTCGACGGTGTCGACGGCGACGCCGTAGCGCCGCGCGAGCGTGTCGAGCACGACGCTGGCGTGCGCCTCACCCATCGTCCACAGCACGATCTGGTGCGTCTCGGGGTTCTGCTCGATGCGCAACGTCGGGTCTTCGGCGGCCAACCGTTGCAGCCCGCCCGACAGCTTGTCCTCGTCGGTCTTCGCCCTGGGCTGTACCGCGATGGGCAGCAGCGGTTCCGGCATGCTCCACGGCCGCAGCACCAGCGGATCGGACTTGTCGGAAAGCGTGTCTCCGGTCTCGGCGCGGCTGAGCCGTCCGATCGCGCAGATGTCGCCGGCGATCACCGACGGTGCGGGGCGCTGCTGTTTGCCGAGCGGGAACGACAGCGAGCCGATGCGCTCGTCCTCATCGTGGTCCTCATGCGCGGCCAGCGAACCCGTCAGCGCGCCACTTCCGGCGAAGAACGACGAAAAGTGGCCGGACACATGGACCGTCGAGTCGGGTGTGATGGTTCCCGAGAAAACCCGGACCAGGCTGACCCGACCGACATACGGGTCGGACGTCGTCTTGACGACCTCGGCAAGCAGTGGACCGTGCGGGTCGCAGGGCAGCTCGGGACGCGGTTTGCCCTGCGGCGTGAAGACCTCTGGCAGCCGATGTTCGGGTGGCGGCGGAAAGCCCGCGGTGATGATCTCGAGCAATTCGAGCGTGCCGACGCCCGTGCCGCTGCACACCGGGAGCGCGGGGAAGAACGTCGCCCTGGCGACGGCCTTCTCCAGATCGTCGATGAGCACCGACTGGTCGATCTCCTCACCGCCGAGGTAACGCTCCATTAGCGTCTCGTCCTCGGACTCCTCGATGATGCCCTCGATCAGGGCCCCGCGATGTTCGGAGATCGCGTCGGCGTACGAGCCGTCGGGTTCGTGGGTGCCGGTGCGCTTGCCGTCGGCGTATTCGTAATGCGTCTGCGAGAGCAACCCGACCAGGCCGGTACACGGCGACCCGGCTTGATTCCCGCCCGGCTTCGCGCGTCCGGCGGGCAGATACAGCGGAAGTACCTTGTCCCCGAATGCCTGCTGCGCGGCGGCCAACGCGTTCGCGTAGTTCGCGCGGGCGTGGTCGAGCTTGGTGATGACCACCGCGCGCGGCATGCCGACCTGGTCGCACTCGTGCCACAGCGCCTTGGTGGGTTCGTCGACGCCCTCGTTGGCGGCGATCACGAACAGCGCGCAGTCCGCGGCCCGCAGACCCGCCCGTAGTTCCCCGACGAAGTCGGCGTACCCGGGAGTGTCGATGAGGTTGACCTTGACGCCGTCGTTGCGCAGCGACGCGAGCGCCAGGCCCACCGAACGCTGTTGGGAGATCTCGGCGTCGTCGCTGTCGCAGACCGTGGTGCCGTCCTGTACGGAGCCCGGTCTGGTGAGGACGCCGGAGGCCACCAGAAGTGCCTCGACGAGTGTGGTTTTGCCGCCACCCGATGGGCCCACCAGCACCACATTGCGGATGGCGGCCGGACTGTCCGCGGTCGGGGCGGCTCCGGCGCCCTGGGAATTTGTCGTCTTGTCAGCCATGACGTTCCCTTCCACGACGGCTGCCGAAGCCGCCAAAGTGTGTGTTAGACCACAATTCCCCTAACCGACAGCGAACACAAGGGATTCGCCGAATTCGGGCTCAGGCCTGCCACGAGGACCAGTTCGTAATGGTCACGGCGACCACCGGACCGTCGAGGGCGATCCGCTGGTACTGCGGGTACTTACCGCGTAGCAACATGTAGCCGGTCGCCAATTCTTCGCCGCTGTAATGAATTTGGGCTCGGCCGTCGGCGCGCACCCACCACAATCGCGCCCAGTCGTCCTCGTAATGGTCGACGAGCATGCTCACCTGCGGGTTGCCCTCGATGTTGGTCAATCGCCGCAGCCTGCGCGTCGATTTCCGCTTGGCGTCGACGGCGGTGTAGGCCACGCCGGCGTGCACCGCGAACACGACCGGCACGACGTGCGGCGCACCGTCGGATCCCACGGTGGCGAGCATCGCGACGGGCGCCGCGGAGAAGATGGCCTCGGGCTCGAATGCGGCCATTCTCGTAGCCTATTCCGGCTCGGCCGGGACGGTCATCGTCTCGCCGCGGTGGTGCGCATCATTCACAGGTACGAGCGGGGAATCGACCGCAGGGCGCCCGAGTTGAATTCATTGTTCAGTATTCGCGAGACGTCGTCCTAGGGGGGCCCGCCCCGCACGAGCGAAAGAGGACGACCATGAAAACACGGTTGATCGCACCCCTGGCGATCGCGGCCGCTGCAGCGGCGATCGGATTCGCGCCGCTGGCCGATGCCGCGCCGACGGGCTGTTCGTACACCGGCGGCGCCGTGGCCTGCCAGACCCCGGGGAACGTGGAGATCACCACCCAACCGGGACAGGCCTCAGCGGATGCCGCCCGGCTGCAGTACCCGTTCTTCGCCCCCTACGGCTTTGTGGTCCGTCACGACAACCGCCAAGACGTTGGGCATCATCACCGCTGACCCGGCCGCTGAGGCGCGACGCTCATCGGCGACCGCGTGACGGGCGTGCGTGTCACGCCGATCTCCGGTTCGCGGCCGGTTCTCGGCGCCGGCGTGCGCGGTCGATAGGTTGCCGGCGGCGGGGCAGCCGGAGGCGGCGGCGCCTCCTCGCGCGGCGGCGGTGGAGGCGGTGGCTCGTTGCGCGGTGACGGTGGCTCGTTGCGCGGTGACGGTGTGCGCGCCGGGGCCGTCGTTTGGACGGAGGGGCGCACCGGCTTGTCGTTGCGGTCGACGGCCGGTTCGGGCTGTCGGACCACGAGCAGCACGACGGAGACGACGAGTGCGACGGCCGCGATCGCGGCGGCGATCAGGATGCAGAGATTGAGTCTGGTCTGGTACCAGGGCGGCGGAGCCGGCTCGAAATACCAGGTGTCCTCGTCGAACGCGTCGAACCTCATATCTCGGCCCGGCGCTTTCTCGGGGTCGAAGGAGTCGGCCTGCGTCTGCGCCCCCGAATCGGCGGCATCCGCGACATCGACCGTGTCGTCGATCAGATAGTCGAAGTCCCCCGAGGCTTCGCGTTGCGCCACACGAGAATGCTAACGCCGCACCAGACGGGGGGCCCGGCAAACTCCGATGGAAGTTGCACGGCATCGCATTCACCGCGATAGGGTTTCGAGCGCCTCGCATGGAGTCATTGCACTGCGGTGACCGCTGCTGTCTCCCGACCATCGGAAGGTTCGCAATGAAGATCACCTCGCTGGCGGCCGCGTTCGCCGCATCCGTTCTGCTGCTGGCCGGTTCGGTTGCGTGCGCACCACCCGAAAAGAACGGTGACGGCGAGCAGACGCGGTCGGGTGTCAAGGCGTCCGAAGCCACTTCGGCCGAGGATTTCGGCGGCATCGACGGGTTGGTGGAGGTGGCCAAGAAGGAAGGCACGCTCAATGTGATTGCGCTGCCGCCGGATTGGGCGAACTACGGCGCGATCATCAAGGCGTTCTCCGACAAATACGGCATCAAGGTCAACTCGGTACAGCCCGACGCGTCGAGCCAGGACGAGATCAACGCGGCCAATCAGCAGAAGGGCAGGAGCACCGCGCCCGACGTATTCGATCTCGGCCAGTCGGTCGCGCTGGCCAACACCGCGATGTTCGCGCCTTACAAGGTGGTCAATTTCGATGACATCCCAGCCGCGTTCAAGGATGCGGACGGAACCTGGGTCAACGACTACGGCGGTTACATGTCGATCGGCTACGACTCCGCCAAAGTGCCGGCGGTGACGCGCATCGAGGACCTGCTCAAGCCGGAGTACCGGGGCAAGGTCGCACTGAACGGCGACCCGACCCAGGCGGGGGCCGCGTTCTCGGGCGTGCTGATGGTCGCGCTCTCCCAAGGCGGTTCGGCCGACGACATCGCGCCGGGCGTCGAGTTCTTCCGAAAGTTGGCCGACGCGGGCAACTTCCTTCCCGTCGACCCGACGCCGGCCACCATTGGCTCCGGTCAGACCCCGGTCGTCATCGACTGGAACTACACCAACGCGGCCGAGACCAAGAAGCTGCCATCGTGGCAGGTTCTGGTGCCGCCGAACTACGCCGTCGCCGGTTTCTACTATCAGGCGATCAACAAGGACGCGCCGCATCCCGCCGCCGCGCGGTTGTGGCAGGAATTCCTCTACAGCGACGAGGGGCAGAACCTGTTCGCGCTCGGTGGCGTTCGCCCCGTCCGCGCCGACAACATGGCCGTCGACGGCACACTGGACAAGACCGCGGCGGCGTCGTTGCCCGTCATCGACGGCCCGGTGACGGTGCCGTCACCGCAGCAGACCGAGGCGGCCACCAAGTACCTGTCCGAGCACTGGGCCGCCGCGATCGGCTGACCGCACACGGGAGGAGCGAGTCTGAAGAGGCTGCGGGACACCGCACAAGACACCGTGCCGCTGCTGCCGTTCCTGGCAGTGGTGGTGGTGTTCCTGCTGATTCCGACCGTGACGGTGATCGTCAACGCGTTCTTCGCCGACGGTGTGTTCTCGCTGGATCGCATCCACGCATTGTTCTCCGGCGCGGCACTGTCGGCGTTGGGTAAGAGCGTCGTGCTGTCGGCCAGCACCGCGCTGATCGGCGCGACGTTGGGGGCGGTGTTGTCCTGGCTGATCGTGTCCAGCGCGCCGACTTCGATGGTGCGGCGCGCCGTGCTGGCGCTGTGCAGTGTGCTCGCGCAGTTCGGCGGTGTGGCACTGGCTTTCGCGTTCCTGGCGACGATCGGGCTGAACGGCGTGCTGACGGTATGGGTCCAGCAGCTCTTCGACTGGAACCTGGCCGCATCCGGATGGCTGTACGGGTTGCCCGGCCTGATCCTCGTCTACACGTACTTCCAGATCCCGCTGATGGTGATCGTGTTCGTGCCGGCGCTCGAGGGCCTGCGCGAGCAGTGGCGTGAGGCGGCGTTGAGTTTGGGCGCCTCCCGGCTGCAGTATTTCGGTGAGGTCGTCGTGCCGTTGTTGACGCCTGCTTTCCTGGGATCGGCGTTGTTGTTGTTCGCCAACGCATTCGCTGCGTATGCGACAGCCGCCGCGTTGGTCAGCCAGGGCAGCCCGATCGTGCCGCTGTTGATCAGGGCGGCGCTCACCAGCGAGGTGGTGCTGGGGCAGACCGGGTTCGCGTATGCACTGGCGCTGGAGATGATCGTGGTGGTCGCGGTGGTCATGGTGGCTTACAACAGGTTGGTGCGGCGCACCGCGAGGTGGCTCCGATGACGTTCAGCACCAGAGTGATTCGGGCTGCGCTGTGGTTGCTGTTCGGCGTGTTCTTCCTTTTCCCGCTCTACGCGATGGCGGATTTCTCGACGCGCAACCTGGTCGCGGGTGGGCGGACGCTGCGGGCGTGGACGAACCTGGTGGCCGACGACGTGCTGTATCAGGCCATCGTGGTCTCGCTGTTGCTCGCGATGTTCACTGTGCTCGCGATGCTGGCCATTTTGTTGCCCACGATGATCTGGGTGCGCCTGCGGGCGTCGTGGGCCAAAGGCGTCGTCGAGTTCTTGTGCCTGCTGCCGTTGACCATTCCGGCGCTGGTCATCGTCGTCGGACTGCGCAACGTGTACCTCTGGGTGACGTACTTCCTCGGTGAATCGGCGCTGACGTTGACGTTCGTCTACATCGTGTTGGTGTTCCCGTTCGCCTACCGCGCGCTGGACGCGGCGCTGTCGTCGATCGACCTGCAGACGCTCACCGAGGCCGCACGATCGCTGGGCGCCGGATGGACGACGACCATCCTTCGGGCCGTGGTGCCCAACATCTGGCCCGGCATCCTGTCGGCCTCGTTCATCTCGATCGCCGTCGTGCTCGGGGAGTACACGATCGCCTCGCTGAGCGGCTACCAGACGCTACAGGTGCAGATCGTGACGATCGGCAAGGCCGACGGACCCACCTCGGTGGCTGCGTCGTTGGCTGTGCTGCTGCTGGGTTTCGTTCTGCTGATGGCACTTTCGCTGCTCACCCGGGGACGCCGCCGAGTTCAGGAAGTGACCGCATGACCGCCGGAGTAGCCGTCGAACTCAACGATCTGACGCGGGTCTACGGAACGGTGAAGGCACTCGACGGGCTGACTTTGCGGATCGAACCCGGCGAACTCGTTGCGCTGCTGGGCCCGTCGGGCTGCGGTAAGACCACGGCGCTGCGCATCCTCGCCGGGCTCGACAAGGCCACGTCCGGAACCGTGTCCGTCGGCGGCCGGGACGTCAGCGGCGTGCCCGCGAACAAACGCGATATGGGCATGGTGTTTCAGGCCTACAGCCTGTTTCCTCACCTCACGGTGCTCGACAACGTCGCGTTCGGGCTGAAGATGCGGGGGACTGGCAAACGGGACCGGCTGTCCCGGGCCGCCGACATGCTGGATCTGGTCGGGTTGTCCGAACACAAGGACAAGTTCGCCAGCGAGCTGTCCGGCGGCCAGCAGCAACGCGTTGCGCTTGCCCGCGCACTGGCGATTCAGCCTCGGGTGCTGCTGCTCGACGAACCGCTGTCGGCCTTGGACGCCAAGGTCCGGTCGCAGCTCCGCGACGAGATCCGCCGCGTGCAGTTGGACGTCGGCACGACGACGTTGTTCGTCACCCACGACCAGGAGGAGGCGCTCGCCGTCGCCGACCGCGTCGGCGTGATGAGCCAGGGCAGACTCGAACAGGTCGCTGCGCCCGCCGAGCTCTACGCCAACCCGGCGACACCCTTCGTCGCCGAGTTCGTCGGGCTGAACAACAAAGTGCCCGCGACGGTTTCGTACGGGCGGGCCGAACTGCTCGGCGCATCGGTGCCGACGCTGGCGGGATCGGTCGCGTCCGGCAGCGGTATGGCGATGGTGCGCCCGGAGTCGGTGACGGTGACGGTCGATCCTGCCGGCACGTCGACCGTCAGCTCGGTGGCCTTCCTCGGCGCGATCTCTCGCGTGTACACCGCGATGGCCGACGGCACGGTGATCAGCGCTCAGATGGCCAGCTCGGCGGCGCGCGACTTTGCACCGGGCGACCGCGTAACCGTCGCCGTGGACTCCGACGGAGTGCTCATCGTGCCGACTTGACTGCGCGGCATCACAACTAGACGTCCTTGACCGGTTCGATGCCGAGGTCGCGATAGGTGACTAGCGCGGCGAACGGCACGTTGCGAGCGGCGAAACGCTTGGCCGCGATGTCGCCGCGGTCCACCATCGGAATCACGCCGGTGACGACGGCGCCCGCCTCTGTCACCCGGTCGAACGCGATCTCGGTCGAGCCGCCGGTGCTGATCACGTCATCGACCAGCAGCACCCGCATGCCCGGTTCGATGCGCGTGCCCTCGATCCACTGCTCGCGGCCGCGCTTCTTCTGCTCCTTGCGGACGGAGAACCAGGCCTTGCCGGTCACCATCGCGACGCCGTGCGCCAGCGGATCGGCGCCCATCGTGAGTCCGCCGACGGCGTCGAACTCGATGCCCCGGCTCTCCGCCAGCTCCGCGACCGCGCGGCTGACGACCGTCAACCTCTCACCGGTGTCGATGGCGTACTTGCCGTCGATGTAGTCGTGGCTGAGCTGGCCGCTGGCCAGGCGGAACGGCTGGTCGCGGCGCTCGTGTCCGCGGGTGGCGATCAGGTCGAACGCCGCTTGCCAGGTGGCCGGTCGCCCGGAGGGAGCCGCAGCAGTCATGGGGTGATCGTATTTCAGCCGCGACGTGCCAGGCGCGTCAGCTCGACGGCGGCCGAACGCAATTCGTCGATGGAGTCGAGCGGCTCGCGATACCCGATCCGGGTGTAGGCCAGCCCGCGCTCGGTGGTCAGCCGCAGGTCGAGGCCGTACCGGTCGGCGCCGGTGCAGGTCGCCGTGGTGGTGTCCGGGTAGCCACCCAGCACCTTGGCCATCGCGACGAGCGCGTCGGAGTGGTCGGCGTTCAGGTGCGCGATCGCCCCGGCCGCCAGCGGTTGTACGGGATCGGGGCTGGCCGCCGAATACGCTTCACCCGTCGTCGAATCCATCCGCCCGTAGCCGCCGACCCAGCGCACCCGTCGCACCCGCAGCACCCACAGCGTGAAGTCGCTGTAGTCGATGTAGTACTTCGCGGCCGCGACGGCCGACAGGTGTGCCTCGCGCGCTGCGGCGAGTTCGTCGCCGGAGGGACGCCCCACCACCCCGGCCAGCGTGACCCGCCCGCTGGCCAGCGGATCCGACTCCGACGTCGGCGCGACGATGGCGAGGCTCGCCCGCGGGTCGGTCAACAGGTTGCGGCCGTGTTCGGCGAGATTCGACACGCACAGCACCGGGTCACCGCCGAGCAGGCCGTACGTCACGAACGAGGCCCACGGGTCGCCGTCGGCCGTCAGCGTCGCCAAAGTTGCGGTATTAGTGGACGCAGCGATGGTCCGCGCTTCCTCGGCCGCCGACGGGCGGACGGAGTTGACGACCTCCGTCAGCGGCGGAGGAATCGACGGCGAGTCGCCCGGGTCGCCGTGATCACGAGTGGCCACGCCCGAACGATACCCAGAGATTTCCGCCGATTCGTTTCTCCGTCACGTGGGTAGGTTGAAAACCGTATGGAACAGCACAGCGGTGTCTCAGCATCCGACGTATCCGCCGACCACGATCCGGCGGAGGGCAGTCACGTCGAGGACGGCGTCGTCGAGCACCCCAACGCCGGAGACTTCGGCCACGCCCGGGTGTTGCCCGAGGACCGAACGTGGTTCAAACGCGCCGTCTTCTACGAAGTGTTGGTGCGCGCGTTCTACGACTCCAACTCCGACGGCATCGGCGATCTGCGCGGCCTGACCGAGCAATTGGACTACGTGAAGTGGCTTGGCGTGGACTGCCTTTGGCTGCCGCCGTTCTACGATTCGCCGCTTCGCGACGGCGGCTACGACATCCGCGACTTCTACAAGGTGCTGCCCGAGTTCGGCACAGTCGACGATTTCGTCGAACTCCTGGACGCCGCGCACCGTCGCGGTATCCGCGTCATCACCGACCTCGTCATGAACCACACGTCCGATCAACACGCGTGGTTTCAGGAGTCGCGCCGCGATCCCGACGGGCCGTACGGCGACTTCTACGTGTGGAGCGACACCAGCGACAAGTACTCCGACGCCCGGATCATCTTCGTCGACACCGAGGAGTCGAACTGGACCTTCGACCCGGTGCGACGACAGTTCTACTGGCACCGCTTCTTCAGCCACCAGCCCGACCTGAACTACGACAACCCCGCCGTTCAGGAGGCGATGCTCGACGTCCTGCGGTTCTGGCTCGACCTCGGCATCGACGGCTTCCGGTTGGATGCGGTGCCGTACCTGTTCGAGCGCGAGGGCACCAACTGCGAGAACCTGCCCGAGACGCACGCCTTCCTCAAGCACTGCCGCAAGGTGATCGACGACGAATACCCGGGACGGGTGCTGCTGGCCGAGGCCAACCAGTGGCCCGCCGACGTGGTCGAGTACTTCGGCGACCCGGACACCGGTGGCGATGAATGCCACATGGCGTTCCACTTTCCGCTGATGCCCCGCATCTTCATGGCGGTCCGTCGCGAGTCGCGGTTCCCGATCTCGGAGATCCTGGCGCAGACGCCCGACATCCCAGAGATGGCGCAGTGGGGCATCTTCCTGCGAAACCACGACGAGCTCACGCTGGAGATGGTCACCGACGAAGAGCGTGACTACATGTACTCCGAGTACGCCAAGGATCCGCGGATGAAGGCGAACGTCGGAATCCGCCGACGGCTGGCGCCGCTTTTGGACAACGACCGCAACCAAATGGAGTTGTTCACCGCGCTGCTGTTGTCGCTGCCCGGTTCGCCGGTGCTGTACTACGGCGACGAAATCGGGATGGGCGACATCATCTGGCTCGGCGACCGCGACGCCGTGCGAACCCCGATGCAGTGGACGCCCGACCGCAACGCCGGTTTCTCGACCGCGACGCCCGGACGCGTGTATCTGCCGCCGAACCAGGATGCGATCTACGGCTACCAAGCGGTCAACGTCGAGGCGCAGCGCGACATCTCGACCTCGCTGCTGAACTGGACCCGCACGATGCTCACGGTCCGCAGCCGCCACGAGGCGTTCGCCATCGGCAGCTTCCACGAGCTCGGCGGCTCCAACCCGTCGGTGCTGACCTACGTTCGCGAGGTCGAGAGGGAGAACGGGACGAAGGACGGTGGGCGGGATGGCGGGAAGGACACCGTGCTTTGTGTCAACAACCTGTCGCGTTTCCCTCAGCCGATCGAGATGAACCTGCAGGCCTACAACGGATACACGCCGATCGAGATGACCGGATACGTGGAATTCCCCCGTATCGGCCAGCTGCCCTATCTACTGACCCTGCCCGGCCATGGCTTCTACTGGTTCTCGCTGAAGCCGCCCAGCCCGGAGCCTGGAGAGCAGTCATGAACCTTCCGTTCGACGAGTGGCTACCTCAGCAGCGGTGGTACGCCGGCCGCAGCCGTGAGCTGGCCTCGGTACAGCAGGCGGCCTGCACCGGTCTGCGCGATGATCTGGACCTTGTGTTGCTCGACGTGTCCTACACCGACGGCTCGAGTGAGCGCTATCAGGTGTTGGTCCGGTGGAACACCGGTCCGATAGAGGAGTATGCGGAGGTCGCAACGATCGGCGCCGACGGTGACCGCACCGCCTACGACGCGCTCTACGATCCGGTCGCCGCCCAGTATCTGCTGTCGCTGATCGACTCGTCGGCGACGGTCGGCGCCGGGGCCGACGCGGTGCGCTTCGTCAAGGAACCCGACGTCCAGTTGCCGCTCGATGCCGCGCCGCGGGTATCAGGAGCCGAGCAGAGCAACACCAGCGTGGTGTTCGAGGAGAAGGCGATCCTCAAGCTGTTCCGCCGGATCACGCCGGGCACGAACCCCGACATCGAGTTGAACCGCGTGCTGGCCCGTGCCGACAACCCGCATGTCGCGCGGCTCCTCGGGTCGTTCGAGACGAACTGGGGCGGCAGCGAGGATGGCGAGCCGTGCGCGCTGGGCATGGTCACCGAGTTCGCCGCGACGTCGGCCGAGGGCTGGGACATGGCGACCGCGAGCACCCGCGATCTGTTCGCCGAGGGCGACCTGTACGCCGACGAGGTCGGCGGTGACTTCGCGGGCGAGTCGTACCGGCTCGGTGAGGCGGTCGCGTCCGTGCACGCGACGCTGGCCGAAGAACTCGGCACCGAGACCACCTTGTTCCCCACCGACACCGCGCTCGAGCGACTGGTGTCGGCGACCAATTCGGTGCCCGACCTGGAGCAGTACGCCCCCCTGATCGAGGAGCGCTACCGCAAGCTGTCGGAAGACACCGTGACGGTCCAGCGCATCCACGGCGATCTGCATCTCGGTCAGGTGCTGCGCACCCCCGAGGGCTGGCTGCTGATCGACTTCGAGGGCGAGCCCGGCCAACCGCTCCAGGAGCGTCGCCGGCCGGATTCCACGCTTCGCGACGTGGCCGGGATATTGCGGTCCTTCGAATACGCCGCGTACCAACGGCTGATGGAACAATCCTTCGACGAGGACCACGACCGCCAGCTCGGCGCGCGCGCCCGCGAGTGGGTGGACCGCAACGCCGCTTCGTTCTGCGAGGGCTACGCCGAGGTGTCCGGCACCGACCCGCGCGACTCCCGGCAGCTGCTCGCGGCCTACGAATTGGACAAGGCGGTGTACGAAGCGGCGTACGAGGCACGGTTCCGGCCGAGCTGGCTGCCGATTCCCTTGAAGTCGATAGCGCGCCTCGTCGGCTGAACCGGACCGTGGCCAAGTACTCGCTCAACGACGCCGCGATGGCCAGGGCCCGCGAGCTCATCGATGCGCGCCAATACGTGCTCGACAGTGACTGGGGTGAGGTGCAGCCGCGAGCCGAGGCGCAGAACGCCTATCTCGAGACGCACTCGTGGGACGACTACGCGGGCTGGCACCTCGGTCTGACCGACGGCGCCCGCGACGAGACGAAGGCGCGGTACGCGTTTGTCTACGGCGACTTTCGGCGGCTGCACCGCTCGGGGCTCATCGCCTGCGTGTACCGGGCAGCCGAATGGCGGCACAAGGACATCGAACTCGCCGCCCACCACCTGCTGCAGTACCTGGACGCCAAGACCGGGCTCAAACCATCGCGGCCTATCCGCGAAGCATGAGGTCGAGCACCCGCTCGCTCATCGACGCGGGTTCTCGAGGCGCCGAACCGACCTCGTGCAACAGACCCAAGCCGGTGGCGAACAAAAGGGCCGAACGCAGATCGGCCTCACCCGGCTCGAATCCGTAGTCGACGAACGCCTCCCGCACCGCGCCCAGGACGCGAGCGTCGCTCTGCTGGACGCTGGCGAGCACCGTCGCGTCGGTCAACGACCACACCCGCATGGCCCGCTCCAGCGCCCAGTGGTCCGGGCACATCAGCGTCTGGATCATCACCGCCAGCCGAGCGCGGGGGTCCGCGTCGCGCATGTCCTCGAAACGCCGCCGGCGCTCGTCGTGCAGATTGCCCCAAGCCCGCGCCAGCGCGTCGCGGTAGGCGGGCATGTCGGTGAAGTGCCAATAGAAGCTGCCCTTGGTGACGTCGAGACGGTCACACAGGCGACCGATCCGCAGCGCGCCGGGGCCGCCGTCGGCGAGCACGTCGAAACCGGCCTGGATCCAGTCTTGGGCGGTCACACGGCGGCCGGTGCTGGGAGGCGCCGTCATGGAGGGCAGCATACGGCGACTTCCCGCCCTGTACTGACACTCACGCAAATTTCTGACGTGCGGGTTCACCGTTCGGTCGGCGGCAACGCAATGGGCAGACGGCAACCGTGGCCGCCGGTAGGCGCCGCCGCTCATCGGCTCCTACTCGCCCCGCCGGGCGTGTGACGCTCTGGCTGTCAGTCGCGACGGCCACGGTTGCTGTGAGGCAAACCATAGCACACAGGCCTGCTCTCGTCAGGCACCTTCACCCCCAAGAGCGGTGTCGCACAGGCAGTTTCGCACCGGGTGGCGTTGCGCGGAAAGGATGGGCGGCATTCGTCGGGCGGCGCGAATCGCGCCGCGGGGTGCAGCGCGGCGTTTAGCGACCCGGCAGGTGGGCAACCGGATAACTGTGAGCGCAAATCCGGACCCAGGTTATTCACCCAACGACGGCGGCGGCGTCGGCGACACGCTGCGCCCGACCGAGGCGTTCGACTCCGACGACGTGCGTAATGACGATGGCGACGAGACCGTCGACCCGCCAGAGCAGTGGCGTGAAGCCGACAAGATCAACGCCGACGGCGAGGTCGACGAGAGCCTCGACGAGAAGCTCGCCGCCGAAGAACCCGAACAACCCGAACTGAACGAGCCGATGAGCGAGCCCAGCGGCGACACCGAGGTGCGCGCCGACGATCAGGTGGATCGTCTCGACCCCGAACAGCATGGCCGCAGCGAGGGCCAGGTCGACGGCACTCCCGAGGACGGCGACTCGTTCTTTCCGGTCGTCGAGTAGCAACCCCCGAACTTAGCTTGTGCGCGAAGATCAGCCGATTCTCGCGCACAACCTCACGTTCGCGCTACGGCGGCTACTCCTCCGGGGCCGCCTGCAACACGATGACCGAGCGCGCAGCGACGGACACCTTCTGCCCGGCATCGACCGTCGTCGGCTCATCATCGCCGTCCGCGGCCGAGTCGATCACCGCGACCCAGGAGTCGCCGAACTTCTTCTCCGGCAACACGAAATCGATCGCCTCGTAGTGGGCGTTGAAGCACAACACGAACGAGTCGTCGACGATGCGCTGGCCGCGCACATCGCGGTCGGGGATGCCGTTGCCGTTGAGGTACACCGCGATTGACTTGGCGTAACCCGCTTCCCAGTCCTCGTCGCTCATCTCGGAGCCGTCGGGCGCGAACCAGGCGATGTCGGGAAGTCCGTCACCGCCGCGCTGGCGCACCGGACGTCCGGAGAAGAATCGGCGCCGACGGAACACCGGGTGCGCCGCGCGCAGCGCCGACACCTTGCGGGTGAATTCCATCAGATCGGTGTCCGGGTTGTCCCAGTCGATCCACGACAGTTCGTTGTCCTGGCAGTAGACGTTGTTGTTGCCTTGCTGGGTGCGTCCGAGCTCGTCGCCGTGGGCAATCATCGGCACACCCTGCGAAAGCAGCAGTGTGGTAAGGAAATTACGCTGTTGGCGTGCGCGCAGCGCGTTCACCTCGGGGTCGTCTGTCGGCCCCTCGACGCCGCAGTTCCAGGACCGGTTGTGGCTTTCGCCGTCATTGTTGTCCTCGCCGTTGGCCTCGTTGTGCTTCTCGTTGTAGGACACCAGATCGCGAAGCGTGAACCCGTCGTGGGCGATGACGAAGTTGATGGACGCGACGGGTCGCCGGCCGGTCTGCTCGTAGAGGTCGGCCGAACCCGTTAAGCGGTAAGCGAGTTCGTCGAGCGTCGCCGGCTCGCCACGCCAGTAGTCGCGGACCGTGTCGCGGTACTTGCCGTTCCACTCCGTCCACTGCGGCGGGAAGTTGCCGACCTGATAGCCGCCGGGCCCGACGTCCCACGGCTCGGCGATCAACTTGACCTGGCTGACGGTCGGATCCTGTTGCACGAGTTCAAAAAACGTCGACAGCCGATCGACATCGTAGAACTCGCGGGCCAACGTCGAGGCCAGGTCGAAGCGAAACCCGTCGACGTGCATCTCGGTGACCCAGTACCGCAGCGAGTCCATGATCAGCTGAAGCGAATGCGGATGGCCGACGTTGAGGCTGTTACCGGTGCCGGTGTAGTCCATGTAGTACCGCTTGTCGTCCTCGACCAGCCGGTAGTACGCGCCATTGTCGATGCCGCGCATGGACAGCGTCGGACCCAAATGGTTGCCCTCGGCGGTGTGGTTATAGACCACGTCGAGGATCACCTCGATGCCGGCCTCGTGCAGCGCGCGGACCATCGCCTTGAACTCCTGCACCTGACCACCGGGGTTCGGGCTGGAGCTGTACTTGGAGTCCGGCGCGAGGAAGCCGATCGTGTTGTAGCCCCAGTAGTTCGACAGGCCTTTGTCGATCAGCGTCGAGTCGTTGGCGAAGTGGTGCACCGGCAGCAGCTCGATCGCTGTCACGCCGAGCGACTGCAGATGCTCGATGATCACCGGGTGCGCCACGGCCGAATACGTGCCGCGAATGTTCTCGGGGATGTCGGGATGCGTCTGCGTGAGGCCTTTGACGTGCGCCTCGTAGATGACCGAATCGGCATACTCGTAGTCCGGCGGCCGATCGTTGCCCCAGTCGAAGTACGGGTTGATGACCACCGACTTCGGCATGCTCGCCGCGGAGTCGTCGTCGTTGCGGCTGTCGGGGTCACCGAAGTTGTAGCTGAACAGCGACTGGTTCCAGTCGAAGTTGCCATCGATGGCCTTCGAGTACGGGTCGAGCAGCAGCTTGTTCGGGTTGCAGCGCTGACCCGTCGGCGGGTCGTAGGTGCCGTGCACCCGGTAGCCGTACCGCTGACCGGGCTCGATGTTCGGGATGAAGCCGTGCCAGACGAACGCGTCGTTCTCGGGGAGCGTTATCCGGGTCTCGGTGCCGTCGGCGTCGAACAGACACAGCTCGACCTTTTCGGCCGCCTCACTGAACACCGCGAAGTTGGTGCCCGTCCCGTCATAGGTCGCGCCGAGCGGGTAGGCCTTACCCGGCCACACCTCATGGGACGCGGCTTGGGGGGCGGGGGCTTGAGTCAATTCTCACTCCAGACGACGACACAACTCACAACGGAACGATACGGGTGTGCCCGATGCGGCAGCATCACAACCAACTCCGCATCAAAATCACACGAACCAGGAGAAACGCGTGGCCGTCCGCCCCGACCTGCCCGGTTACCGGACGCTGCTGACCGACGTCGACGACGGCGTGGCGACCATCACCCTGAATCGGCCGCGGCAGCGCAACGCCGTCGGCGACGGTATGCGCACCGAACTCGCCGATGCGTACCGCATCCTCGGCCACGACGACCGCATCCGGGTGATCGTGCTTACCGGCACTCCGCCGGCGTTCTGCGCCGGCGCCGACCTGGCGCCCGGTGAGGACACCTTCGCCGCGCCGGGGGTCGGGTTCAGCGCGGCGGGCATCGATGTGCCCGCGTGGGCGCTGCCCAAGCCGGTCATCGCGGCGGTCAACGGGCACGCGATCGGGCTGGGCCTGACGATGGCGCTGCAGTGCGACATCCGGTTCTTCGCCGCCGAGGGCCGTTACGGCGTCGTGCAGGTGCGGCGCGGGGTCGTCGGCGACGCGTACTCGCATTGGGTCCTGCCGCGGCTGGTCGGCATCGCCAACGCGGCCGAAATCCTGCTCAGCGGAGTCACATTCGATGGCGCGCGGGCGGTGGAACTCGGACTCGGTAGCCGTGTGCTGCCCGCCGACGAGGTGCTGCCGGCCGCGTGCGAACTCGCCCGCGACATCGCGGTGAACGCCGCGCCGATGTCGGTGGCCGCCAGCAAGCGCCTGCTGTGGGATTCGTTCGACCTGGACCGGTCCGCGGTCGGCGATCGCGAGACCGAGATCCACCTGCGATTGATGGGGCACGAGGACGCCAAGGAAGGCGTGCGCGCGTTCATGCAGCGCAGAGCGCCGATGTGGACGGGCAAGCCGGTGGACCCGACGGCGGGAGACTAGCTCGATGGCCGCGCTTCTCAACGCGGCTCGTGCCTCGCCGCTTGATCGTCGCGCGGCTAAGCGATGGCCGCGCTTCTTAACGCGGCTCGTGCCTCGCCGCTTGATCGTCGCGCGGCTAAGCGATCGCGACGCCGGCCGCGCGCAGGTCTTCGACGGCCATGGCCGTGGAATCTGCGGCGACCCCCGCGGTCAGGTCCAACAGGACGCGGGTCGTGAAGCCGTTGGCGGCGGCGTCGGCCGCCGTCGCGCGCACGCAGTAGTCGGTCGCGATGCCGACCACGTCGACCTCGTCGACGCCGCGCTGACGCAGCCAGTCCGCCAACGACATGCCGTTCTCGTCGGTCCCCTCGAAACCGCTGTAGGCCGCCGCGTACTCGCCCTTGGTGAAGACCGCCTCGACCGCGTCGGGGGAGAACTGCGGGTGAAAGTCGGCGCCCGTGGTGCCGACCACGCAGTGCTTCGGCCAGGAGCTCTCGAAGTCGGGGTTCTCGGAGAAGTGGTCGCCGGGGTCGATGTGAAAGTCCTTGGTGGCCACCACGTGTGCATAGTCGGTCTGGCTCGCGAGGAGCGCGCTGATGTTGCGGGCGACGTCGGTGCCGCCGGTGACGGCCAGCGATCCGCCCTCGCAGAAGTCGTTCTGTACGTCGACGATGATCAGCGCCTTCATGCTCTTCGACGCTACCCGCCGAACAGCAGGTACAGCCCGGTGAATGTGTAGCCGACCATCACCAGCATCATCGCCAGCTGCCCGGTCAGCTGATGGCCCGACGGAAGCAGGCGCAGGGCGCGGTCATGCGCCGCGAGGACGGCTGCGACGTGTCCGGCCACGACGAAGCCGACCTTGAGCGTGGCCAGCACCGCCGGATGCTGCGAGAGGAAGTAGCTGACCTCGGCGTCGTGCAGCCAGAACAGGTTCCAGCCGCGAGCCAGTGGATCGGCGAGCAGGATGATCGTCTGCTGTCCGCGCTCGACCAGATACGTCAGGTAATGGGCGAACACGTAGCCGATGACGATCGGGATCAGCGAGTGTGCCATCTCGCCGGGCAACCGGCGGCGCTGGTCGCGGTCCACGCCGCCAGTGGCGATCGAGGCGAGCGAGAACGTCGCCGCGACCACCGCCGCGAACGTCAGCAAGCCGACGGTCTTGATCAGAGTCGCGGTGAGCGTCGAGGAGGAGTGGTCGTCGACGAAGTTCCGCCATACCGGCATCGCCGAGAAGCTGTCGAACGCAGTCGATCCCAGCAGGACGGCCATGACCGCGACGACGCCAGGACGCACCGGCAACGACGGTAGATGGTCGAACGGGTTGCCGATGGCGACCCGGCCGGTCGCAGGATCGCGGCGAAACGGGGACAGCCGGGAGGCCACCACGCTGTACATCTCGAAGGGGTCGGCCCGCGTGCACCACCGCTCACCGCACACCAGGGCCCCGGCCAGGGTGACCACAAGATAGACGAGCAACCAGATGCGAATGGCGTTGAGCGAACCGGGGTCGGGGCTGGCGAGTTCCAGCCAGACGAACGCGAACAGCCCGAACACGGCGGGCCAGTAGCCCAGCCACGGGGGGTAGGCCAGCCCGAGCGACCGCCCGCGCAACAGCCGAAGCACCGTCCGCACAGGCGATATCGCGCGCCACACCGGTCCGATGATCAGCGACACCGCCACCAGGCCTACCCAGAGCAGGACGTAAAAGACGCCGGGTAACGGGTTCTGGTTGTTCTGCGGGCCGAGGACCGCGGCGACACCGACCCACACCGCGAACACCAACCCGGCGAGAGCGACGGCCCATCGGGTGGCGGACGCGTCGACGAACGTCGTCACCCAACGGGGAAGCGGGCGAACCGAATTGGCCGGATCGAACTTGGGCTTCTTCCACGCCAGCGCCACCACCGCGAAGGTGAACGTCAACGCCCACGCGGCGCCGACCAGTGCATAGGTGTAGGGGATCGGCAGGTCGGTCGAGCCACCGAGGCCGTGTGCCAGTACGGAAACCGTCGGTTCCCGCATCGCTACTGGACTTGCACCGTGGCGACGACGCGATTCAACTCGTGCAGCTCGATCTCCACGTTGCCGGGCACGTCGACCGTGAACTGGAACTGCTGGCCGGGCTTGGGATCCACCTTGAAGGTGTGCTCGGGCACCGAGTGGACGTGAAGTTCATCGGCGGCGTCGCTGTTGACCCGCAGCACGATCGGCTCGCCGACCTTGGCTTGCACCCGGGCGTTGGTCGGGTCGACCTTGCCGCCCTCGATGGAGATGTCGATGCTGACGCGATCGGTCGGCCGCTGCTGATCCGGCATGTTGGCCGCGCCCGCCGTCGACTCGGCGGGACCGTTGCTTTCGGTGTCGTTGCGTGAGCCGCCGCAGCCTGCGACGAGCAGCGTCACCGCGGCCATGACGCAGATCGCAGTGTGGATCGGTTTCACGTGTTGCTCTCCCCGTCGGTTCGGGCTTCTCGTTTGCGTCGGTTCTTCATCGCGATGTAGACCACCACCCCGGCGACGACGATCGCCGGGGCGAAGGCGGGCACCGCGATCCACACCGAGTGGTCTGCGAGGATCAGGACGTCGGCGTCGGCTGTGCCGGCCGTCATGATTGCGCGCTCGGCTCGAGCTTGGCTTCACTGCCGGTGGGCTCGCTCCGATTGATGCGGCCGCCGCCCCAAGTCACGCCCGTGACCATGGCCAGCGAGCACACGAGCACCACGAGGCAACCGATCAGCCACAGCGACGCCGGAATGTCCGGGCTGCGTTCGCGCTGCAGGATCGTGACTTCGGAGACGAACGGGCGGGTCATCGACGCCTCGGCGGGGACTTCCTGCGCACCGATACCGGGGTCGCCCGCTAGGTATACCGGCACCGCCGTCAGCATGCGGCCGTCGTGGACGCGCAGAAGTGTCTTCCACTCGCCGGAGACCGGCATCGGCTTGGTGGAGCGGTAGTGGCCGGGCCCGACCAGCTCGAGGTTGTCGACGAACATTCCGCGCTGGTTCTCCAGCCTTCCCTGCCACGCGAGCACCGACACCCAGTTCGGATCCTCGCTCAGCAGGTTGGCGGGTGTGATCTGCACGTCGGCGGTGGCGTACCGTGCCCCGTCGTCGCTGGGCACATCGGTCAAAACGATTGTCGCGTTGGCATTTTCGGGGACCTCGTACCGCAGGCCATTGGCGGCCGCACCACCGATGGCGATCACGGTCAACGCAACGAGGCCGATGCTCAAGGCCCGGCGCGGGAGCCGCTGTTCCGTGAGCACCATCCCGATCATCGCTCCGCAGGCGCCGGTCAGGATCGCGACGGGCACCGCCATCGCCAGCGCCTCGGGCCAGATGCTGGTGTGCCACGGCAAGTGATAGACGCTGTTGATCCACAGCGACTCCAGCCACAGGCCGACGGTGCCAACGGCGAGGCCGGCAACCGCTCCGAATAGCACCGGACGCTTGTACAGCGGCGTCAGGGCAACCAGTTCGACCACGACGGCCGCACCGAGGTAGAGCGGGAACCAGTTGACCGGCGCGTCGAGCACCGGGGCGACCAGGAACGCGACGATTCCGCGCAGGCCGATGGCGATCACCGCGGAGATGAGCGCGGCGCCGCGACCGAGGTAGATACGCGCGGCGACCAGCGCGAGTGCCGCGGCGGCGGCGATCAGCATCGGCTGGAAGACCTGCCGGAACTGCGGGACGCCGAAGTCGAATTCAATCTGGTAGACGGACATGCCGATGAGGACACCGGCGAACGCCAGGTACTGGATGAACTTCAGACCGATGCCGTCGGGCGGTGAATCCGGCCCCCGCACCCGCTTGCCTTCGAGTTCGAGGTAGGCAGCCGCGAGCGTGGAGAAGCCCGCGCCGCCGATCATCATCAGGTGGGTCGGCCCCCACAGTGTGACGTCCTGTCCGAAGATCCGGTGCCAGACGTCGTCGAGGGGGAAACCCATCAGAGCGTAGAGCCCGCAGCCGGCCATCACCAGGCCGCCGACCGGGGCGTACCAGTGGTCGGTGATGCGCACCGCAGCGGGGCCGGGCTTTTCCTCCTCGCCGCGCGGGAGCACGACCGCGGTGCAGCCGGCGACGAAAATGCCGAACAGGCCGATGAGGATGAAGTAGTGCGCGGGGTTGGCCAACGCGCCGTCGTCGCGCCCGTTGCCGATGTGCAGGCTGACGTCCCAAATGAACCCGAACAGCGCGCAGATGATCGACGCGACGAAGATCGCGATCGGCATGGCGACCCATGACGGTCGCTTGAAGCGCCGCCCGGACCAGTCGCCCAGGCGGGCCAGCCAGTCGATCTTGTGGGTTCGGTGCATCCAACCGACCCACAGCATCAACACCGCGACGACCGCGGCGACGGCCGTCAGACCGATGATCTCGTTGAGTGCGGCACCGCCGCCCTCACTCTGGGCCAGCACCGAAATGTCTGAAGGTCTCCACGTACTCGTCATATGCCCCACCTGCCGAATCTCGGAGGAAACTCCTTACTGGTCGGTAATGTTGCCAGAACTTGTGATACCGAAACCAGGGGTATCAGGTAGCGACAACACGAATTGTCTCGAGCGTTGTATCGGCTGCATCGGGAATGTTCATCCCTGCCTGCAGACCGGTCCGTAGATAGTTGAGGACCGCGTCGTTGAGCCGCTCACCGGGGACGACGGCGGGGATCCCGGGCGGGTAGGGAGTGATCTGCTCGGCGCAGATCCGTCCGGTCGCGTTGTCGACGGGCACGTCTTCGACCCGCCCGAAGAAGGCGTCGCGGGGCAGCTGCACAGATTCGAGCTGGATCTCCTCCGGGGATGGAAGGCGCATGGGAGTCGGCGGGTCGAAATCCTCGGCTGCCCGGCGCCACGCGGTCAGCGCGTCGAGCAGTCGTTCGGCGGTGGCCTTGTCGTCGGCGAAGGACAAGGTGACCAGGATGCGCCGGTGATCGCTCATCCCGACGTCGATGTGCTTGTGGGCGCGCAGCCAGTCGTGTGTCTGGTAACCCGTGGTGCCGGTGCCCGAGAGGTCGATCAGAATCTGCATCCGGTCGAGGTCATGAGACGCCTCGGCCCCCAGCAGATCGTCTTCCATCACGGCGACGTCGGGGATCAGATCGATTTCATGGCGGAGCCAGCGTGCGAGTTCGAGCGCGTCGCCGAGCAACTCGTGACCGTGTTCGACCATCTGTCGGCGCCAGCCGTCCATGGCGGCATACATCAGCACGTTCGGGCTGGTGGTCATCAACAGATCGGCGCACGCCGAGAGCCGGTCCTGGTCGATGAGGTCGCCCTGCAGGTGGAAGACGGAGCCCTGCTCGAATCCAGCCCCCATCTTGTGCACGCTGACGACGCAGACATCGGCGCCGGCATCCATCGCCCACGTCGGCAGATCTTCGTGGAACGGAAGGTGCGCGCCCCAGGCCTCGTCGACGATCAGCGGCTTGTTGCGTTCGTGGCAGACGTCGGCGATCGCGCGCAGGTCGGTACAGGTGCCGTAGGGGCTCGGGCAGACGACGAGCGCGCCTGCGGCGTCGGGGTGTTGGTCCCAGGCACGACGGAAGTCGTCGGGGGACGGCGGATGGCTGAAGTGCCGCTCGGCGTCCCACCGCGGGGCGACCCAGCGCGGTTGAACGCCGGAGAAGATGAGTCCGGCGACGATGGACTTGTGGCTGTCGCGTGGGACGAGCAGGCCCCCGCCGGCCGGGCCGGCAATCCCACCGGAGCCCCCGCCCGCGACGGCCATCATCGCCGCCTTCACCGACAATGAGCTGCCGCAGGTGGAGAACCAGGCGACCTTGGCGCCTACGGCTTCGGCCATTAGATCCTCGGCGCGCGTGAGGTATCCGTTGCTGCTGCGGCGATCGTCGAGACCGCCGTTGGCGAGGAGGTCGTCGGCGAAGGCCTGTGGACCGATCACGTCGAGCACGCGCTGGTCCGTGCCGCGACCCTGCCGGTGACCCGGCGGGGTGAAGCCGTAGCGGTTCTGCCGTCGGTAATCGGCGAGCGCGTCGAGCAGCGGAGCTTCCGACTGATCCATCGGCATCAGGGCTTGAGGATGACCTTGACCATGCCGTCTTCCTTCTTCTGGAAGGTCTCGTACGCGCCCGGTGCGTCGTCGAGCGGCAGTCGGTGGGTGGCGAATTGTTCGACGCCCAGCGGATCTTCGGGGGTCAGCAACGGCAGGATGTCGGGCACCCATTTCTTGACGTTGGCCTGACCCATTCGCAGCTGAATCTGCTTGTCGAACAACGTCATCATGTTGATCGGGTCGGCGGCACCGCCATAGACGCCGGACAGGGAGATGGTGCCGCCGCGACGGACGAGCGTGATCGCGGAGTTCAGGGCGGCGAGCCGGTCGACGCCTGCGTTCTTCATCACGACGCGGCCGACCGGGGAGGGGAGGAAGCCGCTGGCGGTCTGCAGTGTTTCCGCGACGGGTGAGCCGTGTGCCTCCATGCCGACGGCGTCGATGACCGAGTCGGCGCCGCGACCGTCGGTGTGGCTCTTGACCACCTCGTCGGCGTCATCGGTACGGAGGTCGATGAGCTCGTCGCAGTAGGCGCGTGCGCGGGAGAGGCGCTCGTCGACGAGATCGACACCGATGACTTTGCAGCCTTTGCGATGTGCCGCGATCCGACACGCCATCGAGCCGATCGGTCCCAGGCCGAGGACGACCAGGGTGCCGCCGTCGGGCACCGCCGCGTATTCGACGGCCTGCCATGCGGTGGGCAGGACGTCGGAGAGGTAGACGTAACGGTCGTCGGGTCCGTCGTCGGGGACCTTGATGTGGGTGTACTGGGCTTGGGGGACGCGCAAGTATTCGGCCTGGCCGCCCGCTACCTCGCCGTACAGCTTGGAGTAGCCGAACAGCGCGGCGCCGGTGCCCTGGTCGCGGTTCTGGGTGGTCTCGCATTGGCTCTGAAGACCGTGATCGCACATGAAGCAGTGGCCACAGGAGATGTTGAACGGGATGACGACGCGGTCGCCCGGTTGCAGGCCGTCGACCTCGCGCCCGACCTCTTCGACGACGCCCATTGCTTCGTGGCCGAGGATGTCGCCGGGGTTCATGAACGCGCCGAGCACCTCGTAGAGGTGGAGGTCTGAACCGCAGATGTTGGTGCTGGTGACCCGGATGATCGCGTCGGTGGGTTCCTTGATCGCCGGATCGGGCACATTGTCGACGGATACCTTCCGACGACCCTGCCACGTGACTGCTCGCATGGGCGCCTCCTCGATGGTCTGAGGGAGGCGTGCCCATTCGGGCGGTTACCAAACGTGGGTCAGACGGTGGCGCCGGTGGAGATGGCGTCCTGCACGAGGACGCTCAGGTGCTGCCAGTAGATCCAGTCGGCGATCGCGGCGCGTTGGTCGGCGGCTTGCGTCGCAGTGTGTGCACGATGTAGCGCAAGTTCCTGGGCGTGGTCGGCGTAGTCGACGAAGCACAGCAGTTGGACGCGACCGCGGTCGGGTGCATTGCTGAGCAGTGGACGGAAGACTTCGAACCACAGCAGAGCGCGGCGATCCTCGGGGGGTGTGGCGTCGGTGGGCGCAGGTGGCAGGACCTCGGCAAGCCCGGTCGGTGTGATAGCGGCCAATTTGCTTGCCGCGTCGGGGGATATCACCTGAAGACGGTGGCGGCCTGCCATGCGGCCGCTGTCGGGGATGTCGTCGGGACGCAGGATGATTCTGGGGGCGCCGGGGTCGAAGCCCTTGAACTGGTCCTCGGTGGCGATGACGGCGCGCAGCTCGGTGTTGTGGTGTTGAGCCCAACCATGAAGCGCGAGAATGGGATACGTCGCCCAGGAGCCGCGGATGTGCGCAGGGATGGCTTCGTCGGCGGTGGCCATCTTGACGCGGTCGGGCAGCTTGACACTATCGGGGATATACCCGAGACCGTAGTTGTTGGCGACGACGATGGAGCCGTCCTTCGCGAGGCCGGTGACCCAGAAGAAGCCCATGTCAGTGTTGTCGACATTGAGTGCTGCGGCGACGCGTTGGGCAAACTGGGTGGGATCGTTGCCGGCGGGCCGCCTGGTGGCGGCGGCGATGGCTTCGCGTTGGGCGCGTACGGCCGAAACCGGAACGGGCGCAGGGGCGCCGACGGTGCTCGCACCGGGGCCGGCGGTGCTCGCGGCTGCGCCGGGGCCGACGTTGGCGGCGGGAGCGACGGGGGCTGCCGGCGGAGGAGTCGGTGGGGGACCCAGCGGTACGGGTGGGGCGGGTGCAGGCGCTTGCAGAAGGCATTCCCGAGCCACCCGCTTCATTCAAGCCCGAGGGCGACGATGCTCTGTC
>NZ_LZMD01000073.1 GCF_001668575.1 Mycobacterium sp. 1164985.4 | reverse complement strand
AAGCTATGCCCCGTCAGTATTCGCCGGAGTTTCGGCAGCGTGCGTTGCGGTTGTTGGACACCATGATGGAAGCCTCGGAAACATCTGAGTTCGAGGCCATCAAGTCCGTGGCTAGCAAACTCGGAATTTCGGAGGAATCGGTGCGCCGGTGGCGCCGCAAAGCTCAGGTCGATGCCGGCGAACGACCCGGTACGACAAGTTTGGAGCACGCCGAGATCCGCAAGCTCAAGCGTGAGAATGCCGAATTACGCAGAGCCAACGAAGTGTTGAAGTCTGCGTCTGCGTTTTTCGCAGCGGAGCTCGACCGCCCCGCGACGAAATGATCGCCTACATCGATGCGCATCGCGATCAGTTCGGGGTCGAGCTCATCTGTCGTATCCTGCGGGCAGCTATCCCTGGTTTCCTGACCTCCCGCGGGTATCGGGCCGCGCGGACCCGGCCGCCCTCGGATCGCGAGATCCGTGATGAGCAGCTGATCGCCGACCTGCGCACGGTGCACCGCGACAACTACTCGGTCTACGGGGTCCAGAAGATGCATCAGGCCATGAAACGCAAGGGCTGGCACCTGGGCAGAGAACAGACCCGCCGATTGATGCGCAAGGCCGGGCTGCGTGGCGTGCAACGCGGTAAGCCGGTATTCACCACCGTCACCGACCCCGCCGACACCCGGCCCGCAGACCTGGTCAACCGCCAGTTCAAGGCGCCGGCGCCCAACCGGCTATGGGTCGCCGACATCACCTTCGTCCGGACCTGGCAGGGGTTCTGCTACACCGCGTTCGTCACCGACGCCTGCACCAAGAAGATCGTCGGCTGGGCGGTTTCGGCGACGATGCGAACCGAAGATCTTCCCTTGCAGGCGTTCAATCACGCTGTGTGGCAGTCGAATACCGATCTATTCGAGTTGGTCCATCATTCCGACCGCGGATCGCAATACCTATCGCTGGCCTATACCGACCGGCTAGCCGAACTCGGGATCGCCCCCTCGGTAGGGTCGCGCGGCGATAGTTACGACAACGCCCTCGCCGAGGCGGTCAACGCCGCCTACAAGACCGAGTTGATCAACCGTGCGAAACCGTGGCGGTGCGTCGACGACGTCGAACTGGCCACCGCCGCCTGGGTGGCCTGGTACAACCAGGAACGCCTGCATGAAGCCCTCGGCTACGTTCCACCTGCCGAGTACGAGGCCGCCCTCACCGGCACCTCACACCCCGCGAGCCAGCCAACCCCGGCCCTCGCAACCGAGTAGGAACAAAACCTGGGGTACTTCA
>NZ_LZMD01000072.1 GCF_001668575.1 Mycobacterium sp. 1164985.4 | reverse complement strand
CGTACGTGGCGGGCTCGGGGCCGCCTGTGTCGCAGGCGCCGGGCGCGCGCTGCGCTGCGGGGGCGCCGACGACCGCTGTGCCGGTTGCACGACGATCGTGGTGAGTTGAGGGGCCTGCGGCGCCGGGGGTGCTGGAGTGGGAGCCGGCGCCGCAGGCGCGGGGGGTGGTGCGACAGTGCTGGTCGCCGCCTCGACCGGGGTGACGGTGTCGTCGCGCAGTTGCATCACGACGAACAATCCGGTAGTGACCGCCGCCGCGGCGGCTGCGAGACCGAACAGCACGAGGGGGGAACGCCGGGGCGGCGCCTCGTCCTGCCAGTCCTCGCGTTGAAAGACGAGGTCGGGGCGGGACTCGGTGACGGGAAGTGGCGCGTAGTCCTGGTCGTCCTGGGACCAGGCCAGCGCACCGAACGCGCTCGACGGCGGTCCGTCGATGCGGACGGTCGCTTCCTCGACCCCGGCGGGCGTCAGGGTCGTCGCGGGTTCGACGACGCGTCGGCGGTGTGCGATCAGGGCGGCGCCGCCGGCCGCGGCCAATTGGGGTTGCGGGGTGGTCACCACGGACGCGCGCAGATGTTCGGACAGCTTCGTGGTGATTATCGGAATGCGTGCTCCGCCGCCGACCGTCGCCACCGCCGTGACGGCGGCCGCCGGGACGCCGTAGCGATCGAGAGTGTCGTCCACGACCGCCAGGAAGTCGGCGACCGGATGCTGCATCAGCTGCTCGAGCTCGGCGCGGGTCACGCGAATCTCCGCGCGGTATCCGGGCACGTCGACGGGAATCGCCGTCGCGGTGTCCGCAGACAACCGTTCCTTGGCGGCGCGGCATTCTTCCCGCAGGCGCGTCAGCGAGCCGACGACGGCGGTGCCCGATGGATCGGTGTCGAAGGGCAGCGACGACATCACGTGCGTCAGGAGCGCCTGGTCGACGAGATCGCCTGACAGGTCTGCGAACCGGACGGTCTCGCCGACCACCCCGTGGCCCGAGGAGGCGTTGGCCAGCGTGATGCTGGTTCCGGTACCGCCGAAGTCGCAGAGCACCACGACGCCGCGGGAGGGCAGGCCAGGCTCCGCGTTCAGAGCCGCCAGGGCCGCGGTGGCGTCGGTGATGACCGGAACATCGTCGCGCAGGACCTGGCGCACGGAGTCGGCGACCGACGGCCGCCAGTGCGCGGGAACCGCCACCGCCATGTCCGTGTCGCCGTTGTGGCCGAGCCTTCGCAGTGCTTCGGCGAGGAGCCGCTCGGGTCGATGGGTCGAGCCGTCGGGGGCGATGAGCGGAACGGGATCGCCGATGCGGTCGACGAATCCGGTGAGTCGTTGGCCGCCGACCGTCAGCTCGGAGGGCCTGATCACCGCGGCGTGGCCGTCGCGGGTCGCGGTGAGGTTGGTCGCGCCGACCGAAACACCCAGCGGCCGGTCCGGAGATGCCTGGTGACTGATCATGGGATGACGCTATGGTGCTGCGCCGGCCTGCGGATCCGGCGCCGATCCCGTCGTCGGCGGGCCCGGTTAGGGGATCTTCGTTAGGGGATGGCGACGAGTTGGGGGATTACGACTGCGGCGCCAGCATCGCCCGCAGCATCGACAACATCTCGGACCGGGAATCCGCGCCGAGACGGCGGCGGATCCGGGCGACATGGTGCTCGACCGTCTTCGCCGATATGAACAGCTGCGCACCGATGTCGCGGTACGGCATGCCGAGCAGGAGCAGTTCGGCGACCTCACGCTCGCGGTCGGACAGTCGCGACGACACGGGGCGCGCCGTACCGGCCCGCGCGGCTTCGGGCGCTGCAGGCTGCTCGGCGCCGGGAGCCTCGTCGAGTGCGACGGCCTGCTTCAGGTCGCGCGCGAGCTGAAGCATCGCACCCGACACGCGGCCGTCGGGGGCCTGCAGGGCGGCCTGACCGGCGAGCCGGGTGGCATCCCACGTGTGGCCGACCTGCGCGAGCAGCCGCGCGGCGGTGGTGACCTCGTCGGTGTCGACGTGGTTCGCCAACACCCGCAACCACGTGCGGCCGGCGGTGGCCAGTGTCCTGGCGAAGGGACTGCGGCCGGCCGCCGTCGTGAGCGCCTGGCCGTGCGGCGCGACTGCGTCGGGAGCGTTGGCGAGGATGCCTGCGTGCACACCTGCCCAGTGCAGCGGAGCCGACCACAACACCGGATCGCCGAGTGAGCCGAGAAGAGCGAAGGCCTCGTCGATGGTGTGGCGCAGCCGGTCGATCTGGTGCATTCGAGCGGCGGCCACCCACAGTTCGCCGAGCGGCAGCAGAGAGAAGAGGTCCATCGAGTACTCGGCCAGCACCTCCACCGCCGAATACCAGTGCTTCTGCATGGCGCCGGTGTCGCCGCTGCGCCGGGCGATCGCGGTCTGCAGTGCGGCCGCCCACAGTGCGTCGCGGCGATGCAGTGGGGCGCTGTCGGCGTCGGCGCCGACGATCGCGACGTCTGACGTCGCCGCGGACAGCTGTCCGTCCTGCATGCGCACCCAGCCCAGCAGCAGCCGATGCCTGCGGGCGACGAAAAGCGCGGCCTCCGAACCGTCCTCGAGGCCCGAGCGCACGGCGCGGCCGATGACGCTGCGGGCCCGCACCGGATCGCCGCCGTGCAGTGCGGCCAGGGTCACCAGCGCAGCGGGGGTGTCAGGAGCGACGCCGGTGGTGGCCTGGTCGGTGGTGATCGCCTGGCCGAGTCGGGCGACGGCGGCGGGGTAGGGGGCGTCCAGCGACATCAGCAGCCCGTCGGCAAGGCTGCGCGCGGCGCGGGCGGTGGAGGTCGGCGGCCCGCCGCTCTCGACGGACAACGCCGTCCGCGCGGCGGACAGGTCGCCGGCGGCGATCGACACCACGGCGCCCGCAGCGCTGATGAACGCGTCCGGATACGGTCCCAGCCAGCGGAACAGTTCCGCGGCCTGGGCGGCGCTGCCGTCGTGGACCGCGATGCTGGCGGCGATCCGGACCGCGGCGGCCTTTTCGGCGGCATCGTCGGATCCGAGCAGTTGATCGGTGAGCCGGCCCGTGGTGCCGCAGTCGCCGCTCAGCGCTAGCGCGTCGGCCAGCTGTGAGCTCAGCGCGGTCGCCCCCGCATCGACCGCACCGCGGTAAAGCCTTGCCGCCCTTGCGGGTTGGTTATGGCTGCGTGCCGCCATGTCGGCCAGCGCGGTGGCCAGGCGGTCGTCGCGCAACCCGTGCTCGGCCATCTGCAGCGCCAGGTCCGCCGACAGCGTCGACGATTCGAGCTGCGACACTAGAAGCGACACCTCGGTATCGTGATGCCGTGCGGCGCCGAGGATTTGGGCGACACACCGGTGCAGAGTGCGGAGGAATGCCCGGCTGTGAGACGGCTCGATGAGGCCGGTGGCGCGGGCACGATCGACCAGTGTGTGCGCCTGCTCGGCGCCGATCCGCAACGCCGCCGCGACGTCGTCCGGGCCGAGCTCTCTGCTCAACGACGTCATCAGGAGCGCGTCCAGCAGCGCGTCGTCGAGGCGGCGGAGCCGTTCGATCATCGCGTACTTGACGGCGTGCAGGATGGCGGTGGCGGGCGCCTCGCCCTCCGGGGCCACGGCGGCGGCGATCGCCGGTTGAAGCAGGAACGGCAGCCCGGCCGTCGCGACGACCAATGACCGCACCATATCGGACGGTGGTGTGCCGCCGAGCTTTTCGGTGACGAGGCCCGCGACGTCGGCCGGGCCCAGCGACCCAAGGTCGACGACCGGGTTCTCGCGTTCGATCGCCGTCGACAGGGCGCGCATGGCCGGTCGGTGCGCCACCGGCTCACTGCTGACGATGACCGTCGAATCCGGGTCGGAAACCCGATCCGTGAGTTGGTCGAGGTCGTCGTCGTCGAGCAGCTGCACGTCGTCGATGACCACCGCGGCATGCTCGCCGGCGCGCGGGGCGCGGGTGAGCACGGGCACGCCCGCGGCCCGCAACGCATTCCGGACGGCGGCCAGCACCGAGGTCTTGCCGGTACCGACGCCGCCCGAGACGAGAAGTTTGACCGGCTCGGTAGGGGCGGCCGCGAGCCTCGCGACCGCTTCGCGTGCGGGCGGCGGGATTTCGGTCCGCGGGTCCGACGCGGTCATAGCGCTACGGCTCGTCCTCGGCGGGGATGTCCGGCTGCGGTTCGATCGACGTCGTCGGCGGTTCGGTGGTCGTCGGCGGCTGGGTGGTCGTCGGCTGCGTGGTCGTCGGACGCGTCGTCGTGGTCGTCGGCGTGGTGGTTGTGGTGGTCGTGGTGGTCGTCGTTGTCGTCGTAGTCGTGGTGCTCGGCGTCGTCGTGGTGGTCGTCGTCTCGGGGGGCGGCGGCGGCGGGATCACGCTCGTGGTCGCACGGCCATCCTCTCCGGTGACCGTGACCGTCTGCGGCGCAACAGAAGTCGTCTGCTCCGGGGAAGGTCCGGTCTCAACCGTCGTCGCGGTCTCGGTGACCGGAGAGCTGTCACCGCTCGTGCTCGTCAGCGTGACCGCGAGCCCACCGGCGGCCAGCAGTGCCGCGGCAGCCGCCGCGCCGAACAGCACCACCGGTCGGCGGTACCACGCCAGCGGTGCGGGCTCCGGTTCGTACTGCTCTTCCTCATGGGCGAATTCCATCCCCGGTCGCGCGCCGGTTGCGCCCGCTTCGAACGTGTAGTCCTCGCCGGCGTACGGGACCGGCTCATCGGCGGGGGAGTCGTCTTGTGACCACGCCAGCGCGCGGAACGTCGCCGAGGCGGCCCCGTCGGCGGCCGACTCAGAGGCCGCGACGCCGGCGGCGCCCGCGGCCCACGCGGCCGCGGCCATGCTGGTCGGCGCCATGCCGGTCGGGGCATCCGCTGCGGGCGCCATCCCCGTTGCCGCTTCGGCGACGTCGGCGATCAGCGCTGCGCCCGCCGCGACGTTCAGCTGCGACTGCGGTGTGGTGATGACGGGCGCGCGCAGGCGGGTCGACAGCTGCTGAGTGACCATCGGGATGTTCGCACCGCCGCCGACAGTCGCGACGGCCGAGACATTCGCCATCGGGATGTTGTTGCGCTGCAACGCTTCCTGGACGGCGTTGAGCACACCGTCGAGGGGTTCGCTGATCAGCTGCTCCAGCTCGGTGCGGGTCACTCGCACGTCGGAGGTGTACCCGGGCAGATTGGCGTGGACGACCGCTGCGGTGTCGGCGGACAGCTGTTCCTTGGCCACGCGGGCCTCGTTGCGCAACCGGGCCAGCGAGCTGACGGCGGCGGTGCCCGCCGGATCTGCGTCGTTGGCCGCGGCGATGCCCGCGACGACATGGTTGAGCAGGAGCTGGTCGATCTGGTCACCGGAGAACTCGGGGTAGCGGACCGTCTCCCCGAGCGGAGCGAAACCGGCACCGGCGTCGGCCAGGCTGATGCTGGTGCCGCTACCGCCGAAATCGCACAGCACAACGACGCCGCTCGACGGCAGTCCGGGCGCGGCCTGCAGTGCGGCGAGGGCCGCCGCCGAATCGGGCACCAGCGTGGGCGAGACCCGGCCGGGAGCCAGACCGGGTGCGGCGCGCAGGGCGCCCCGTAGCGCACCCGTCGCCGCGGCGCCCCAATGCGCGGGCACCGCGATCACGACCGGAGATCCGCCGCCGACCGTGCGGGCCATGGCGTCGAGGGCTTCGGCCAGCACCTGTTCTCCGCGATGCGGTGAACCGTCGGCCGCGACCAACGGCACCGGGTCGCCCACCCGTTCGACGAAGCCGCTCAGCACCGTCCCCGGTTGGTTCAGGTTCGGGTTCTCGGCTGGTACGCCGACCTCCGGCGGGCGATCGTCGAAGATCGTGAGAATGGATCGCCGCATGACCGGGGGGCGGCCGACCCGGGCCGCCACCAAGTTGGTCGAACCGATCGACAACCCGAGTGAGTCGCTCATCTCCACCTCTGTATTTGGGTCAATTCGGACCCGGCCATCACGATAGCGGCTGGATCTCTCCGAATACGGGACCTGCCCCTAGTGGGAAGAAATCCCCTAACGGTTCGTCCCCTAACGGCCCGGCCGAGTAGGTGGGTTTGACACCGATCACGGGGGGCGTCGCCGTCGATAGCATCGTGGCAAGCCGCTTGGCTAGGTCATGTCTCTAGCCACTTATATCTGTTTGAGGGAGGGAGGGTGTTTCATGGCCAACGAGCTACTCGACTTCGTCATGTCGGTGGTGCGTGATCCCGACGCCGCCGCGCGTTTCGCCGCTGATCCGGATCAAGCCATTGTCGACGCCAATCTGACGAACGTGACCAGTGCCGATGTCCATGCCCTGATCCCTGTGGTCTCGGAGTCGATGTCGGCGCTGCCGACGACCGTCCCGACGACCGGGCTGGACGGCGGCATCGCCGAGGCCGCGAGCAATGTGTGGAGCAGTGGTGCGGCCACGGCGGCGTTCGACGCCTTCGGGGACCATGTGCCGGCCAATGCGGTCGACGACGTCTCCACCGCGCTGATCTCCGACCCGGGGGTCTCCGATCTCGCCGATCCGGACGTCCCCAGCGTCGCCGGGGTGGACGACACCTCGCTGCAGCAGCTGGACCACCCAGTGACCGACGATGTGGTCGAACAAGCGCCGACGATCGACGACTTCAGCGATGCGATGGCCGACGTGCAGCAGCTCGATATCGACGCGGGCGGGTTCGACATCTTCGACTGAGGCGCTCGACGCCGGAATGCGCGGTCCCCGAGGGGGCCGCGCATTCGTTGTTTCTGGGGTGAAATCGCCAGTACAACGCATCATGCCGGCCGATCCCCGGCCCACCCCCTAATCCCCAAACGCCGCCAAAACAACGATA
>NZ_LZMD01000071.1 GCF_001668575.1 Mycobacterium sp. 1164985.4 | reverse complement strand
ATCGCGCCGAGCGTCGTCAGCACCCGCGGCGATAACGCGAACGCAACGGCGGCGATGACGCGCGACGTCGGGCTGCCGATGTTGAGCGCCTCGGCGACGCGCACTACACCCCAGAACCCGACGACCAGCAGCAGCGCCCACCACAACCGCTGGGTGACCCAGCCGGGCAGCCCGATCACGTCGCCGATCAGGAAGAAGGTGCCGTGCGGGAACAGGTAGCCGTAGGCCTGGTTCTGCGCCTGACCGAACGGCAGTTCGCTGTTCCAGAGGTTGAACGCGCGCGCCAGGAACCGCAGCGGATTGGCGGTCAGGTCCAGCTTGGTGTCGGGGGAGATCTGTCCAGGTGACTGGGCGAACGTCAGGACCAGTGCCGCCGCAGCGGCCACCCACAACCAGCGCCGGGAGAGCGGGGTCGTCTGTGCGGCGACCCGAGAATCAGGTGCGGTCGCCGTACTCGACCCTGTTGAGCACCGAGGACGCCGGATCGCCCGCTTGCAGAGGTGGCTTGTTGTCCTGCTGCACCATCAGCGTCACACCGAAGACGGCCGCCGCGCCTAGCAGCAGGCCGACCACGACGCTGGCGGCGGCTGGCACGAGGAACCGATCCATGCGGCAAAAGTAGCACGCGGGCCATGTCCGCAGCTGAACCCAGGTTCTCGGCGCACACGCCGACCGCGAGATAGATGTGAAGCGCTACAGCCGTTAGTGTCGAGGCCCATGGCCTTGCCCCGCGCATTGTGTGCCCTCGCTGCCACGCCGATCCTGTTGATGGCGTGCTCGCCCGCCGCGCAGGAGGCCGAGCCGTCAGCGTCGTCCGCGCCCATCACCAAGGCGGCGACCGCCCTGCCCGAGGCTCCGGCCGCGCCAGCGGCGCCCGCGTGCGGAGCCGGGGATTCGCTGCTGGCGTCGATGTCGACCCGCGACAAGCTCGCCCAGCTGTTGATGGTGGGTGTTTCCAACGCGGCGGACGCGCGTGCGGTCGTCGACAATCACCACGTCGGCGGCATCTTCGTCGGCAGCTGGACCGACCTGTCGATGCTGTCCGACGGCTCGTTGGCAGGCATCGCAGGATCGGCGTCCCCACTGCCGCTTGCGGTCAGCGTCGACGAGGAGGGCGGCCAGGTGTCGCGACTGGCCGGGCTGATCGGCAGCCAACCGTCGCCCGCCTCGCTGGCCGCCAGCAGTACCCCCGAAGAGGTGTACGACATCGCGCGGAAGCGGGGCCAGGCCATGCGCGGGCTCGGTATCACCGTCGACTTCGCGCCGGTCGTGGACGTCGATGGGGGCGGCGCCATCGGCGACCGGTCGTTCGGCTCCGATCCTGCCGTCGTCACCGATTTCGCCGGCGCGTATGCCCGTGGTCTGCGCGACGGCGGTGTGATGCCGGTGCTCAAACACTTCCCCGGCCACGGGCGTGCCTCGGGCGATTCGCACACGGGCGGCGTCACGACGCCACCGCTCAGCGACCTGCAGACAACCGATTTGGTCCCGTACCGGACGCTGACCAGCCAGGCGCCGGTCGGGGTGATGGTCGGTCACCTACAGGTGCCCGGGCTGACGGGCAGCGATCCGGCCAGCCTGAGCCCGGCGGCCTACGCGCTGCTGCGATCGGGCAACTACGGCGGCCAGCCATTCAACGGCCCCGTGTTCACCGATGATCTGTCCGGCATGCGGGCCATCACTGACCGGTTCGGGGTCGCCGAGGCGGCGCTGCGGAGCCTGCAGGCGGGCGCCGACGTCGCGCTGTGGCTGAGCACCGGTGAGGTGCCCGCGGTGCTCGACCGGCTGGAGAAGGCGTTGGAGGCCGGGGAGTTGTCGATGTCCAGCGTCGACGCCTCGGTTATGCGGATGGCGGCGGTGAAGGGGCCCAACCCGCACTGCTAGTCGCTACCTGCTGCTGACGCCCGGTTTCCGCGGATTGCTTACCCTGGTGGGATGGCCGGAGGAACCAAGCGGTTACCGCGCGCGGTGCGCGAGCAGCAGATGCTGGACGCCGCTGTGCAGATCTTCTCGGTCAACGGCTATCACGAGACGTCGATGGACGCGATCGCCGCCGAGGCGCAGATCTCCAAGCCGATGCTGTACCTGTACTACGGGTCCAAGGAGGAGCTGTTCGCGGCGTGCCTGGACCGGGAGCTGGCGCGGTTCGTCGACGACGTGCGCAGCCGCATCGACTTCAGGCAAAGCCCGAAAGACCTTCTGCGCACCGCCGTCCTGGCGTTCCTGAACTACATCGACGCCAACCGGGCGTCGTGGATGGTGCTCTACAGCCAGGCCACCAGCTCGCAGGCATTCGCCCACACCGTGCGCGAGGGCCGCGAGCGCATCATCGACCTGGTCGGCAGGCTGCTGCGCTCGGGCACGCGAAACCCGGAGCCCGACACTGATTTCGACATGATGGCCGTCGCCCTGGTCGGTGCGGGTGAGGCGGTGGCGTCTCGGGTCAGCACGGGTGACGCCGGCGTGGACGAGGCGGCCGAACTGTTGATCAACCTGTTCTGGCGGGGCCTGAAGGGCACGCCGTCCGACCATCCCGTCGAGACTGCGGTGCGATCGCCGAACTAGCGCGCATCGCGATCTGTGCGCAGTCTCGGCGCGGCTACAGGGAGCGAGCCGTCCCGAACAGATGCGGCTCGCGCTTCTTCATGTCGCGCAACGCCAGATCCCAACCGTCGGACACCCGGTCGACGTACAGGCCCGCGTTCGCAGGCAGCACCACCGGCTTGGCGAACTTCACCGAATACTTCACCGCGTCCGGCAGCTGACCCTCGATGTTCGCCAGAACGGCTGCCGCGCTGAACATCCCGTGCGCGATGACGGTCGGGAAACCGAACAGCTTGGCCGCGATCGCATTGGTATGGATCGGATTGTGGTCGCCGCCCACCGACGCGTAGTGCCGGATCTGCCCCGGCGTGATGCGCAGCATCGCGTTCGGCGGGCCGAGTTTCGGCGGCTTCTGTGGCGGCGGCTTCGGCTCGTCGGACAGGCTTGTGCGCTGCTGATGCAGGAACGTCGTGATCTGGTGCCACGCCTGCTCGTTACCGACGCTGACGTCCGTGACGATGTCGACCAACAGGCCCCGCCGGTGCTCGCGCAGATTCTCCGCATGCACCTTGACCGAGACCGAGTCGGTCACCGCGATCGGGCGGTACTGCGTGATGTGGTTCTCGATGTGCACCGAACCCATTGCCGCGAACGGGAAGTCGAAGCCGGTGACCAACGACATCAACGTCGGGAAGGTCAGCGCGAACGGATATGTCAGCGGGACGGTGTCGCCGAACTGCAATCCCGTCACCGCCGCGTAGGCCGCCACGTTCTCCGGATCGATGCTCAGGTCCTCGACCGTCAGCGTGCGGTCGGGCAGCGACTCGCCGCGCGGCACGAACGGCAGGGCGCCCGCCGCCGCGCGCGCCAGGTTCATCAGCCCGGACGGTTGACTCATGTCACGCCCCCAGCCACGCCTGGCCGCACACCCGCACCGTGTTGCCGGTGACGGCGTTCGACGCTGGGCTCGCGAAGTAGGCGATCGTCTCCGCGACGTCGACCGGTTGGCCGCCCTGGTACAGCGAATTGAGCCGGCGGCCCACCTCGCGGGTGGCCAACGGAATCGCCTCGGTCATCTTGGTCTCGATGAAGCCCGGCGCCACCGCGTTGACCGTGACGCCCTTGTCGGCGTAGGCCTGCGACAGGCTGTCGGTCAGCCCGATCATGCCCGCCTTGGTCGCCGCGTAGTTGGTCTGCCCGCGGTTGCCCGCGATGCCGGCCATCGACGACAGCCCGACCACCCGGCCGCCCTCACCGATCACGCCGTTGTTCACTAGACCCTCGGCAAGGGCAAGCGGTGCAACGAGATTCACCGCGACGACGGAGTCCCAGCGTCCCTCGTCCATGTTGGCGAGCAGCTTGTCGCGGGTGATGCCGGCGTTGTTGACCAAAATGTCGGCGTGCCCGTCGTACACCTCACGCAGGTGCTCGGTGATCTTGTCGACCGCGTCCTCGGCGGTCACGTCGAGCGTCAGTGCCGTCCCGCCGACCTTCGACGCCGTCTGTCCCAGTGCCTCGGCCGCCTGCTCGACGTCGATGCACACGACCTTCGCGCCGTCGCGGGAGAACACCTCGGCGATCGTCGCGCCGATGCCACGGGCGGCGCCCGTGACGATCGCGACCTTGCCGTCCAGCGGGCGGTCCCAGTCCGCTGGCGGCGCCGAATCGTCGGGGCCGATCCGGAACACCTGGCCGTCGACGTAGGCCGACTTGCCAGAGAGCAGGAACCGCATCGTCGACTCCAGACCTGTCGCGGCGGGCTTCGCCTCCGGCGACACGTACACCAGGTTCACGGTCGCGCCCCGGCGCATCTCCTTGGCCAGCGAGCGGGTGAACCCCTCGAGCGCGCGCTGCGCGATGCGTTCGTGCTCACTGCCCGCAAGCTCAGGCGTGGTGCCGATGACGACAACGCGGCCGGACGCCCCGAGGTTGCGTAGCAGCGGGGTGAAGAACGTGTAGAGGCCCTTCAGCCCGGCCGGTTCGGTGATGCCGGTGGCGTCGTAGACGAGCCCGCCGAACGAGTCGGCCCAGCGACCGCCGAGGTTGTCGGAGACGACGTCGTAGTCCTCGGCGAGCGCGGTGCGCAGCGGCTCGACGAGCCGGCCCTCGCCGCCGATCAGCAACGTGCCCGACAGCGGCGGCTCGCCGGGCTTGTAGCGGCGCAGCGTCTCGGGCTGCGGGATGCCGAGTTGCTTGGCGAGGAACGACCCCGGCGCCGAGTGGACGATTTGCGAGTACAGATCGGAAGGCATGGGACGAACTTACTCCAGAGTAAGAAGGGTGGGTACTATGGGTACATGCCTAGTGATACCCGCCGACGCGTCGCCATTCTCGGTGGCAACAGAATTCCTTTCGCCCGCTCAGATGGCGCCTACTCCAGCGCGTCCAACCAGGACATGTTCACCGCCGCGTTGGGCGGCCTGATCGAGCGCTTCAACCTCGAGGGCGAGACCCTCGGCGCGGTCATCGGCGGGGCCGTGCTCAAGCACAGCCGCGACTTCAACTTGATCCGCGAATGCGTGCTCGGCAGCGCGCTGTCGTCGTACACGCCGGCGTTCGACATCCAGCAGGCGTGCGGCACCGGGCTGCAGGCCACCATCAGCGCGGCCGACGGCATCGCCTCGGGCCGCTACGAGGTGGCGGCGGCCGGCGGGGTGGACACCGCTTCGGATGCGCCGATCGCGCTCGGCGACGACCTTCGCCGCACGCTGCTCGGCCTGCGCCGCGCCAAGTCGAACGTCGACCGGCTCAAGCTCGTCGGCAAGCTACCCGCCTCGCTGGGCATCCAAATCCCGGTCAACAGCGAGCCCCGCACCGGTATGTCGATGGGCGAGCATGCCGCCGTCACCGCTAAGGAGATGGGCATCAAGCGCGTCGACCAGGACGAGCTGGCCGCCGCGAGCCACCGCAACATGACCGCCGCCTACGACCGCGGATTCTTCGATGACCTCGTCACGCCGTTCCTCGGGCTGTACCGCGACAACAACCTGCGGCCCGATTCGTCGGCCGAGAAGCTCGCCAAGCTCAAGCCCGTCTTCGGGGTGCGAAACGGCGACGCGACCATGACGGCGGGCAACTCCACCCCGCTGACCGACGGCGCCTCCGTGGCGCTGCTCGCCAGCGAGAAGTGGGCCGAGCAGCACTCGATCGAGCCGATGGCGTACTTCGTCGACTCGCAGACCGCGGCGGTGGACTATGTCAACGGCCGCGACGGCCTGCTGATGGCCGGCACGTACGCGGTGCCACCGCTGCTGGCCCGCAACGGGCTGACGCTGCAGGATTTCGACTTCTACGAGATCCACGAGGCGTTCGCGTCCGTGGTGCTCGCCGTGCTGCAGGCCTGGGAGTCCGAGGAGTACTGCAAGGAGCGTCTCGGCCTGGATGCGGCCCTGGGCTCGATCGACCGGTCGAAGCTGAACGTCAACGGGTCCTCGATCGCGGCAGGCCATCCGTTCGCCGCAACGGGTGGGCGCATCGTCGCGCAGCTGGCCAAGCAGCTCGCCGAGAAGAAGAAGGAAACCGGCAAGCCGGTGCGCGGCCTGATCTCCATCTGCGCAGCTGGCGGGCAGGGTGTGACCGCGATCCTCGAGGTCTGAGGACAGCCGGGAAACCCGCCGAAGAAAATAATTCCGGTGGCTGTAACGCCCCCCGAAACGGCGCCGATACACGGGATAGCTCCGTACTGCCGTCTGACCCCCCGACCCGACGGCAGTACGGGGCACTAAACGTTTTGGGCCCGTGCTTCGACGGTGGGATGCAGACCAGCGTCGCTCTCACCGGACTTCTCGACGACGGCCGTTCTCCGCTCGACGCCTCTTTGGACAAGCTGAGGTCGTTGCGTGACCAAGGTTTCCGCTGGGTGTGGATGGCGCAGCTGCCCTACGACCCCGACCTGCTGACGATCCTGGCCGTCGCGTTCCGCGAGATCGACACCATCGAAGTGGCCTCGGGCGTGATCCCGATCCAGGTCCAGTACCCCACGCAATTGGCTCAGCGCGCGCTGACGCTCAACACCATCGCGGGCGGCCGCTTCACCCTCGGCGTCGGGTTGAGCCACCGCATGGTGACCGAAGGGGTGTGGGGGATCTCGTATGACAAGCCGGTGCGGCAGATGCGCGAATACCTCGACGCGCTGCTGCCCCTGCTGAACGGCGACCCCGCGGACGCGTCCGGCGAATTCTGGACGACGCGCGGCTCGTTGAAGGTGCCGGGCGCCCCGCGGCCGGACGTCTACCTCGCAGCGCTCGGACCGCAGATGCTGCGCCTGGGCGGTCGGCGCAGCGCCGGGACGATGACGTGGATGACCGGACCTCAGACGCTGGCCAACCACGTCGTCCCGACCTTGCGCGAAGCCGCCCTGGAGTCGGGCCGCGACGAGGACTCGGTGCGTGCGCGCAGCCGTGCGCTGCTGCGCTCCAAGGACGCCTGACCGCTGAAAATTCGCTCTGGTGTGATCCGTATCACCGGCGTACGATCGGTCGCACGACGGGTTCGGGAGTGATAATTCCGAAGAGTCGGCAAGGGTTGAAAGCCGACCGCGCGAGACTGATGTGACGCACCTGGTGTCCTCCCGAACCCGCCCTTTTGCGTCTGGCTGCGGAACCAAAAACGCCCCCGGGAAGAGACCGGGGGCGGTTTTGGTTGCGAAGCGGCAAAAGAAGCTTAGAAGGCCGCCTCGTCGAGTTCCATCACCTCGTTGTCGAGGTTCTCGATGATCTGACGCGTGCTGGTCAGCATCGGCAGGAAGTTCTTCGCGAAGAACGACGCCACCGCGACCTTGCCCTCGTAGAAGGACTGGTCGTCGCCGCTGACACCGGCATCGAGCTTGTCGATGGCCACCGCGGCGTGCTGCTGCAGCAGCCAGCCGATGACCAGATCGCCGACGCTCATCAGGAAGCGCACCGAGCCCAGGCCGACCTTGTACAGCTCGGTCGGGTTCTCCTGCGCCGCCATCAGGTAGCCGGTGAGCGACGCGGCCATGGCCTGGACGTCCTCCAGCGCGGTGGCCAGAAGCGCGCGCTCGGCCTTCAGCCGGCCGTTGCCAGACTCGTTCTTGACGAACTGCTCGATCTGCCCGGCCACGTGAGCAAGCGCCACACCCTTGTCGCGGACGATCTTGCGGAAGAAGAAGTCCTGCGCCTGGATGGCGGTGGTGCCCTCGTAGAGCGAGTCGATCTTGGCGTCCCGGATGTACTGCTCGATGGGATAGTCCTGCAGGAAGCCCGAACCACCGAAGGTCTGCAGGCTCTCGGTGAGCTTGGCGTACGCCTGCTCCGAGCCGACACCCTTGACGATCGGCAGCATCAGGTCGTTGACCCGCGCGGCCAGCTCGGCGTCCACATCGTGCACGGCCTTGGCCACCGGGGCGTCCTGGTAGGTCGCCGTGTACAGGTACAGCGCGCGCAGACCCTCGGCGTATGCCTTCTGGGTCATCAGCGAACGGCGTACGTCGGGGTGGTGCGTGATCGTGACGCGCGGAGCCGTCTTGTCGGTCATCTGCGTCATGTCGGCGCCCTGCACGCGTTCCTTGGCGTACTCGAGTGCGTTCAGGTAGCCGGTCGACAGCGTGGCGATCGCCTTGGTGCCCACCATCATTCGAGCCTGCTCGATGACGTCGAACATCTGCGCGATGCCGTCGTGCACCTCGCCGACCAGCCAGCCGACGGCGGGGGTGCCGTGCTGACCGAGGGACAGCTCACAAGTGGCCGAGACCTTCAGGCCCATCTTGTGCTCGACGTTGGTGACGAAGACACCGTTGCGCTCGCCGGGCTCACCGGTCTCCGGGTCGAAGTGATACTTCGGCACGAAGAATAGCGACAGACCCTTGGTGCCCGGGCCGGCGCCCTCGGGGCGGGCCAGCACCAGATGCATGATGTTCTCGAACAGATCGTCGGAGTCACCCGAGGTGATAAAGCGCTTGACGCCGTCAATGTGCCAGGTGCCGTCGGGCTGCTGAACAGCCTTGGTGCGGCCCGCACCGACGTCGGAACCCGCGTCGGGCTCGGTCAGCACCATCGTGGCGCCCCAACCGCGCTCGGCGGCCAGCACGGCCCACTTCTTCTGCTCGTCGGTGCCGTTGTGGTAGAAGATCTCGCACATGCCCGCGCCCATCGCATACATGTAGGCGGCGGGATTAGCGCCGAGAATGTGCTCGATCAGCGCCCACTGCAGCGCGCGGGGCATCGGCATGCCCCCGAGTTCCTCGGCGAGGCCGACCTTGTCCCAGCCACCCTCGAGCAGCGCGCGCATCGACTTCTTGAACGAGTCGGGGAGCGTCACCGCGTGGGTGTTGGGGTCGAACGTCGGGGGGTTGCGGTCCGCGTCGGCGAACGAATCGGCGATCGGGCCCTCAGCCAACCGGGCGATCTCGCCGAGCATTTCGCGGGCGGTGTCGACGTCGAGGTCGGTGTAGTCACCTTCGCCCAGCGCCTTGTCGACCCCGAAGACCTCGAACAGGTTGAATACCTGGTCACGAACGTTGCTCTTGTAGTGGCTCACATTTCCTCCTCGGTGAGACGGCCACTTGGTTGGGTACTTCTTGCTTAAGTTACCCACCAGTAACTGCCCGAACTATACCCATCAGTAACTTCAACTCAAACCAAGCCAAAACAATTTCCCGTGCCTAACTAACCGCCCGGTTGGTCGATGCCCACAAATCCGCAGTTGACGGGTGTCTGAACGGGCATGCCGATCCCCTGTGAGAATCGTCACGCACCTCCCGATAGGGTGTTGCGATGCTTCGAGTCGCGGTCTGGGGGACGGGCAACATGGGGTCGTCGGCCATCCGCTCAGCGACTGCTTTCCCGGGGTTGGAACTGGCGAGCGTCATCACGTCCTCGCAGGACAAGGCGGGTAAAGACGCAACGGAGTTCGCCGCGCTCGACGGCCCTTCCGGCGTCGCCGTCACCATCGACGTGGATGGCGCGCTGGCGGGATGCGATGCCGTCGCTTACATGGCGTCCGGCGACATCCGTCCCGACGACGCCGTCGCCGACATCGAACGCTGCTTGCGGGCGGGCAGGCATGTGGTGACGCCCTCGCTGTATTCGCTCTACGACCCGCGCTCGGCGCCGCCCGAGTGGGTCGACCGGCTCACCCGCGCCGCCGAGGAGGGCAACTCGACGCTGCTCGTCAGTGGCGTCGACCCAGGCTGGGGCAACGACGCGCTGGCGGTGATCGCCGCCGGCCTGTGCACCAGGATCAAGACCATCCACTGCCAGGAGATATTCGACTACTCCACCTACAACCAGCCGCATTCTGTGCGGGTGCTGTGTGGTTTTGGGGGGTCCATGGACGAGACACCGATGATGTTGTTGCCGTCGATCCCGACGATGGTGTGGGGCGGCAACGTCCGGATGGTCGGCCGCAACCTCGGCATGGAGATCGACGAGATCTCCGAGGAAGTCGAACGCCGCCCACTCGAGGAGTCCGTCGAGACGGTGATGGGCACCTTCGAGAAGGGCACCCAGGGCGCGTTCTGGTTGAAGGTGATCGGGAAGTCGGGCGGCCGCGAACGCATCGTCATCGACCACATCACTCGCATCCACGCGTCATGCGCACCGGACTGGCCGTATCCCGACGAAGGCCTCGGCGATCACCGCGTGATCATCGACGGCGACCCGCGGCTGACGATCACCACCCGCGCCGACGTGCCCGGCGGCACCCGCGCCGACGGCGGCAACACCACCGCCACCAACCGTCTGCTCGGCGCGATCGCATGGCTGGCCGAGCAGAAGCCCGGCATCTACGACGGGCTCGACGTGCCGCTGCAGACGACGCTGCCGCCCGAAGTGCAGGCGCAGCGCTGGGCCTGACTTTTTCTCGCAGAGCGCACGCTTCTGTACGCGTTTCCCAGGACGGGTTGCTCACGACCGTGCGCTCGGCGGGATCAGTCAGCGTCCTCGGCGTCGGGTAGCTGGCCGACGAGATACTCGGCGAGCCCGCCGATGGTCGGATAGTCGAACACCGCCGTCGCGTTGATGGTGAACGCGCCGCCGAACTGGCTGTGCAACCGGTTGCGCAGCTCGATCGCCATCAGCGAATCGGTTCCGAGGTCCAGGAAGCGACTCGTCGCGGCGGGCGGCTGCGCCAGCCGCAGGAAGTTCTGCACCTCGCGCTGAAGGAACTCGGTGACGAAACCCGCGCGCTGCGGAACCGGGATCTCCTGCAACTGACGGAGCAGCTCACTGTCGCCTGTCACCTCACCCTCGGGGCGCGGCAGCACGAGATCGAGGATCGGCGGCCGGGCGGGGCCCAACAACTTCGCGGCCCGCTGCCAGTTCGCCTTGACGACGGTCGCCTGGCCGGTGCCGTTCGCGATCACCTCGGTCAGCGCGCTCAGCGCCGTCGACGGTTCCAGCGGCACCAGGCCCTGCGCATTGAGATTGGCGCGCACGGCTTCCGACGACGCCATCCCGCCGTCGGCCCACGGCCCGAAGTTGACGCCGGTGGCCGGCAAGCCGCGCGCACGCCGCCGCGCGACCAGGCCGTCGAGCAGGGCATTGGCCGTCGCGTAGTTGGCCTGTCCGGGCGATCCGAACACGCTGGACACCGACGACGAGACGATGAAGAAGTCGAGGTCGTCGTCCCGCGTCAACCGGTCCAGGTGGTAGGCGCCGAAAGCCTTGGGCCGCAGCGTGGTCCGGAAGCGGTCGAGATCCTGCTGGGACAGCAGGGCATCGTCGAGCACCCCGGCCAGATGCGCGACACCGGCGAGCGGCGGCAACTCCGCACGGATCCGGTCGAGCAACCGCGACACCTCAGCCTCGTCGCCGACGTCGGCACAGAGGGTGTGGATGCGGCACTTGTAGCGCTCGATGGTCTCGTCGATCACGCGCTGCGCATCCGCGTCGGGTTCGCGGCGGCTGGTCAGCACGATGTCGCCGGCGCCCAGTTGCGCGAGGTACGCGGCGGTGTGCAGGCCGATCGCCCCTAGGCCGCCGGTGATCAAATAGCTCCGATCGTGCTTCGGCTGCAAGGGATTCGGTATCTGCAGCACGATCTTGCCGACGTGGCGCGCCTGCTGCATGCGGCGGAAGGCGCTCCTCGCCTCGGTCAGCGGGTAGACCTCCGCGGGCAGCGGCGCCCATTCGCCGCTCGCCAGCCCGTCCGACACCTCGGTCAGCAGGCCGCGGACGCGTTCGGGCTCCTGGAAGGTGACCGTGTCCAGCGCGACGATCTCGTAAGCGATGTCCGGCCGGACCGCCGCCATCTGCTCCGGCGTCCAGATGTCGCGTTTGGCGATTTCGGCGAAACGACCGTTGTGCGCGGTGGCCCGTACCGTCGCCTCGATGAAGCCCTCGTTGGTCAGGCTGTTGAGCACGACGTCCACGCCCGCGCCGTCGGTGTCGGCCAGGATCTGATCGGCGAAATCGGTGGTGCGCGAATCGTATACGTGCTCCACGCCCATCGCGCGCAGCGTCGTACGCTTGTAGGTGCTGGCGGTCGCGAAGACGACGGCGCCGTGCTGTTGCGCCATCTGGATTGCGGCCAGCCCGACACCACCGCTCGCGGCGTGGATGAGCACGCGGTCACCGGGTCGCAGTATCGCCCAGTCGAACGCAAGCCGCGCCGTGAGCGCCGCGGCGGGGATTGTGGCCGCCGCGACGGCGTCGAGGCTCTCGGGTATCGGGGCGACGAGCTGCGCCGGAACGTTGAACCGGCTGGCGAACGCGCCCTGCATGAAGCCGTAGACGCGTTGACCCACCTCGAGACCCGCGACGCCGTCGCCCAATTGGGTGACCACGCCGGCGAAGTCGCCGCCGATGGGCCCGGGGTCACCCGGGTACAGGCCGAGCACGTTGAGCACGTCACGGAAATTCAGACCCGCCGCCTCGACGCGAACCTGGACGTAGCCCTCGGCGGGTGCCGGCACCTCGGCCTGGTTCAGCCGCAGGTTGTCAATGGCGCCGCGTTCGGTCGGCGCCAGGACGTAATCGCTCGAGCGTGGCACCGTGAGGTGGCCGCTGCGTGCCCAGGGCAACAGCCGCGAAGCCAGCAACTTCCCCTGGCGCAGCGCGAGTTCCGGTTCACCGACCGGTGCCGCCAGCAGGCGAGTCACCGCGCGCACCGCTTCCGGCGAGCCGTCGCAGTCCACCAGTGTGCACCGCAGCGTGGGCTCCTCGTTGATCGTGGTGCGCCCGAAGCCCCACAGCGCCGCCTGCGCCGGGTCCACCGGCTCACCCGATTCGGTGGCCACCGCACGCTCGGTGACGATCCACAGACCGTTCGGCAGCTTCGCCTTGCCCCGCTGCACGGTGTGCACCGCGTCGAGAAGGTCGGCAATGTCGCCCTCGATCCGAGCCGCCGCTTCGGCGTTCGACTCGTCTGGGTGCGACGCGGTCGCGCGCCACACCACCCCGGAGAACGGAATTCCGCGCCCGTGCGCATCGGTCAGCTGGAGGCCCAGCGACTGCGCATCGGCCCGTCGGTCGTACGCGACACAGCCCGGCAGCGTCGCGGCCAGCTCGCCGAATCCGGCGACCAGCCAAGTGCCCTCGGGAGCCGCCTCGGTGTCGGGGAGCGGCACCTCGTGCCAGCCGAGCGTGTACACGAGGCGGGTGGCGTCGCCGCCTAGGCCCCGCAGCAGGGCCTCGCGCGGGGCCCGTTTCACCGTGAACTCGCGGATGCCGCCGAGCGGGCGGCCGTCGCGACTGACGAAGTCCAGGTCGAAAACCTGTGTCTCGCTGTCTAGTTCGCTGGTGTGCCACCGGGCGCGGCAGTAGAACCGTCGGGGCATCTTCTCGCGCAGCGCCACCTGCCCGTAACGCAGCGGCAGGAACAGGTCGTTGACGCCCTTCTCGGCGGCCAGCAGCGCCGGGAACGCGGGGAAGGCGACCCCGGTGCACAGGTCCATCAGCACCGGGTGCATCGGCTCGCTGCCCAGTTGTTCTGCCAGTTCCTCGCCGACGATGATGTCGCCGATCGCCTCACCGTCGCCAAGCCACAACGATTTCAGCGAACCGGACCATGTCGGTCCCCACGCCAGCTCCATGTCCGCGAAGGTCTCGAACAGCTCCTGCGGGCGCATGCGGTTGCACTGCTCGATCGTCTCGTCGATCGGATCCTCCGGGGCCGGCTCGTTGTCCGAACCGCTCACGACCGTGCCGTCGGCGTTCAGCGACCATTCCGCGCTGCGTTCACCGTAGGGGCGGCTGTGCACCTGGAACCGCCACTCGTCGGCGTCTCCGCTCGGCCGCAACGTCAGCTGTACCTCACGGGAAGCCTTCTCCGGCAGTATGATCGGCTCGTAGAAGAAGACGTCACGCACCCGCGCCGGGGCACCGACCGCGGTGAGTGCCATAACGGCATAAGTCGCGCCTGGGACGACGACGGTTCCGTAGATGACGTGGTCAGACAGCCACGGCTGCGACCTCACCGAAAGCCTGCTGGTGTAGACGGTGTCGCCCGAGGCCAGATCCTTCGCGGTGCCGAGGATTCCGGAGGCCGCGGCGCTGGTCGTCCCGTCCATGGCGATGCCGACGGTCTTGGGCCAGAATCGGCGCCGCTGGAAGGGATAGGTGGGCAATTCCAGCCGACGGCTCGGCTTCGGTTGCAGCGCAGCGAAATCGGGCTGCAGACCACTGACGTATGCGGCGGCCAGCGCGTCGGCGATCTGGCGACGGTCGGCGACGCCCTTACGGAGCGAGACGATTGGCCGCGGCGCCGTCACGTGCTCCGGCCACACCTGCACCGCGGCGCCGGTCAGAACCGGTTGCGGCCCGATCTCCATCAGTACCGAGCAGCCCAGCGCCGCGACCGTGCGCACGCTCTCGGCGAATTGCACTGGTTGGCGCGAATGGCGCCTCCAGTACTGGGCGTTCAGATTGGCGTGGCCGGTGAGCACGGCCCCGGTGCGGTTGCACACGAGCGGGATGGTCGGAGCGGTGAACTCGAATTGGGATGCGTACGACTCGAATTCGTCGAGGACGGGATCCAGCAGCGCGGAGTGGAAGGCATGGCTGGTTTCCAGCGCGGTGCAGCGGACGCCGTCGTCGGTGAATCGCTCGACGATCCGTTCGACGTCCTCGGCGGGACCCGACACGACCGTGTTCGGCCCGTTGTAGGCGGCGACCGACACCCGCGGGAACTCGCCGACGACGTCCTCGATCTGCTTCGCGTCGGCGAACACCGCGGCCATCCGCCCGCCGTCGGGCAGCCTGCCGAACAACCGTCCGCGCTCGGCGATCAACCGCGCCCCGTCCTCGAGGTCGAACACCCCTGCCACGCATGCCGCGGCGTACTGGCCGACGCTATGTCCCAGCACGACGTCGGGTTCGATGCCCCACGACTGCCACAGCCGGGCCAGCCCCATCTCGACGGCGAACAGCGCAGGCTGCGCGTACGACGTGTGCCGCAGGGCCGCCCCTATTTCCCGATCAACAGCGAACAGGACCTCGAGCAGCGGCCTTGGCAGGATCCCATCGACGGCTTCCGCGCATCTCTTGACGGTGTCGGCGAAAACCGGTTCGCAGTCGAACAATTCGCGCGCCATCCCCGGGTACTGGCTACCCTGCCCGGTGAACAGCCATGCGGTCGTCGGCGCGTCGGTGCACTCACCGCGCACCACGCCCGGCCGGAGGCGGTTTCCGGCAAGGTCGGTCAGCAGCTCACCGACGTCCTCCAAGGAGTCGACTACCAGCGCGCCCCGGTGCTCGAAATGCGTGCGACCGACGCCGGCCGTGTGACAGAGATCGGCGATGTCGGCCTTCGGGTTCGCTTCCAGCCAGTCGCCGTATCGCTTTGCCAACGCGACCAGTGCATCGGTCGACCGCGCCGAAAGCGGCAACACATGCAACGGTTCTCGGAGATCGGCGGGTTCGAACGTGGCACCGTCCGACGAGTATTCGTCTTCGGTGGCCGACAGCGGCGCTTCCTCGACGATCACGTGGGCGTTCGTACCGGTGAAGCCGAAAGAACTCACGCCGGCCCGCCGGGGCTTGCCATTCGTCTGCCAGGGCCTCGTCTTATCGACGACTTGGACCGGCAGTGATTCCCAAGGTATATGGGGAGAGGGGTCGTGGAAGTGCAGGCTCTGCGGGATCGCCTTGCGCTGCAGGGACAACACGACTTTGATTAGACCCGCAGCCCCCGATGCCGATTCGGTATGGCCGATGTTCGTCTTCACCGAGCCCATCAGCAGCGGGTGATCGGGCTCGCGCGAGGCGCCGTAAACCGCCGCGGCCGCTTGAACCTCGATTGGATCTCCCAGTGGAGTGCCGGTTCCGTGCGCCTCGAGATAGTCGATGTCGGCACCCGTCAGGCCGGCGCGCGCGAGCGCCGTGTTGATAAGCCGTTGCTGCGCGCCACCGTTGGGCACGGTCAGACCGCTCGAACCACCGTCCTGGTTGACCGCGCTGCTGGGTATGACCGCGCAGATCCGGTCGCAGTCGCGCTCGGCGTCACTCAGCCTCTTGAGCACGAGGATCCCGCAGCCCTCGCTGCGCACATAGCCGTCCGCGGAGGCGTCGAAGGTCTTGCACCGCCCGACGGGCGAAAGCATCCGCGCACGGGACGCGGCGATCACTGTGACCGGGCTCAGCAGGACGTTCACCCCGCCGGCCAGCGCCATATCGCAGTCACCCGACCGCAGCGCTTGGACGGCCTGATGGACGGCCACCAGAGCCGAACTGCACGCGGTGTCGACCGCGACTGCGGGTCCCTCCAGTCCGAGGGCGAACGCCACCCGGCCGGAGATCGCGTTCAGCGCATTGCCGGTGATGAAGTACGGCTCGATCTTGTCCACCGACTCCGAGGACAGCAGGTGCGCGTACTCGTTGGCGGCGACACCGGCGAAGACGCCGGTCCGGCTACCGCGAAGGTTTGCAGGGGAGTAGCCCGCCCTTTCCAGACCTTCCCATACCGTCTCGAGCATCAGGCGTTGCTGCGGCTCGATCCAGACGGCTTCACGCGGGGAGATGCCGAAGAACTCGGGATCGAATCCGTCGATCCCATCGAGGAATCCGCCGAAGCGCGTGTACGTCTTACCGGCGACCTCGGGGTCTGGATCGTAGAACTCGTCGATGTCGAACCGATCGTCGGGAACTTCCCGGATCGCGTCGACGCCGCCGGAGAGCAGCTCCCAGAACGCCTCCGGGTTCGGCGCGCCGGGAAAACGGCACGACACCGCGACGACCGCGATCGGTTCGTCCGTGCGCGGCGGCGCGGTGGGCGCCGTCGGACGGGTCTCCGCACCGGCCTGCTTGCTCAGCCCCAGTACCTCGCCGAGCAGGTAGTCGGCTGCGTCGGAGAGCCGCGGGTGGTCCATCACCAACGTGACCGGAATCTCCTGGCCGACACCCTGTTCGAGGCGACGGCGGAGCTCGACGGCCATCAGCGAGTCCATTCCCAGGTCGAAGAACCCTGCATCCTCCCGGATCTCCGCGGCATCGACGCGCGTCACCTCCGCGACCGCGTCACGAAGGTAATTGGTCAGCAGTCGCTTGCGCTGTTGCACGGGCGCCGTGGAAAGACGCTCGACCAGTTCGGTCGGTCCCGACGGCGCCGCGGGGGCCGCGGCGGCGGACGTGGTGGGCAGTTCGCGTTCCAGCTCGGCCAGGAAACCGCGTCGGCCCGCCTGCTGGTAGAGCGGCAGGAAACGGGCCCAGTCGATCCGGGCCACGACGCCCTGGGCGGTGGAAGCCGACACAACATCGGCCAAACCGGCCAGTGCCTCGGCAGGCGAAAGCGTCTGCACTCCACGCTGTTCCAGGCGCGTGCGGGACTCCGCGTCCGCCATGCCCGTCGACCACGGTCCGAAGTTGACGCTCACCGCGGGCACGCCCTGTTCGCGCAGCCGCCAGGCCAGCCCGTCGAGGTAGGCGTTGGCGGCGCCGTAGGCGGTCTGCCCGAATCCGCCCCACACCGACGCGATCGACGAGGTGAAGACCAAGAAGTCGAGGTGCAGGTCGGCCGCCGACTCACTCAGATGCCATGCACCCCAGACCTTCCCGGCGAACACCCGGTCCACCTCGGCGTCGTCGAGGCTGTCCAGCGGCATCGTGCCGATCTCACCGGCGGCGTGGACGATGCCCGCCAGCGGCGGTAGCTCGTCTTCGATGGTGGCTATCAGGCGGGCGACGTCGTGTGCGTCGGCGACGTCTGCCGCGACGACACGCACGTCGACGCCGTGTTGTGCGGCCAGAGCGTCGATGCGCTGTCGGGTGTCGTCGTCGGGCGTCCGGCGGCTGGTCAGCAACAAGTGCTTGGCGCCCTGCGCGGCAACGGCCGCGGCGATCTCCAGGCCGATCGCACCGAGGCCGCCCGTCACCAGATACGTTGCGTCACTACGCACATGCAGCGATGCAGTACGCCCCGGTCGGCGATTCAAACGCGGTACGTAGACGTCCGCACCGCGCACCGCGAGCTGGTCGTCCCTGATGCCGGACCCCGCGGAGGTGGTGATCCGGTCGAGCAGGTGAGACCATTCGTCGGCGGTGCACTCCGCTAGATCGGCCAGGCCGCCCCACACCTGCGGCAGTTCCAGCGCCGCGGCCCGACCGAACCCCCACACGCAGCCTTGGTCGGGGACCACGCTGTCGCCGTCGGTGACCCATTGGGCGCCGCGGGTGACGATCCAGACTGACGCCCGCTGTTCGGCGGCCGCCGCTGCGCGCAGGAGGCGCCGCGTGCCGCCCAGGACCCGGTGCTGGATGCGCAGGAGCGACCGCATGGACGGCGTAGCTGGGGATCCCAGCGCCGCGGCGTGCACGATGCGAGGCGCACTCGCAGCGCGCAACGCATCCGCCAGCGCGTCCTCGTCGGCATCGGTGGCCGGAAGCCCGACGATCCGGTACGTGCCACCCCGGTTCGCGAGGGCATCGGTCAACGGCCCGACGGCACCGGCGTTGTCGGCGATGACGATCCACTCGTATTCCTGGCCATCACCGTGCGACGACGCAGCGGCTTTCTCCCAACGGATTTCGTAGCGATCGTCGACGGTCGCTTCGACGGCACGCACGGGTGCCGGCGCGTTGCTGGTAGCGCTCTGACCCGCCGGCCGCCGGTCGTCGCGGAACCAGTACTCGCGGTGTTCGAACGGATAGGTGGGCAGATCGACCTTCCGCGCGTTCGGCTGGCGCAGAGCCCCGAATGCGGGCAGATGACCCGCGACGTAGGCGTCGGCGAGCGCTTCGGAGATCTGCCGGTGGTCGGCGACGTTCGGCCGCAGCGACGCGATCACCTTCGGGGCGGTCGCGGGATCGGGCCATGCCGCCAGCGCGGCGGCAGCGAGCAGCGGGCGCGGTCCGATCTCGACCAGCACCTTGCAGTTGATATCGGCGAGAGTGCGAACGCTCTTGGCGAACTCCACCGGCTGACGCGCATGCCGGCGCCAATAACTGCCGTCGAGCTTGACGCTCCGGCCAAGCGCGGCGCCCGTACGGTTATCGATCAAGATCCGTTGCGGCGCAGCGAAAGTAAATCGTTCCGCATACGACTCGAACTCGTCGAGAATCGGATCCAGCAGCGCCGAGTGGAAAGCGTGGCTGGTGTCGAGCCATTCGCACCGCACACCGTCACCCGCCAGGCGCGCGACCGCCTCCTCCAGATCCGCTCCGGGACCGGACAGTACGGTGTTGGCGCCGTTGTAGGCCGCCACCGACAGGCTCGCGAAGTCATCGGTCAGATCCTCGACCCGCTCGGCCGCGGCGAACACCGCGGCCATCCGGCCACCCGCGGGCAGGCTGCCGAACAGCCGTCCGCGCTCGGCGATCAGCCGTGCGCCGTCCTCGAGGCTGAACACACCCGCGACACATGCTGCCGCGTACTGGCCGACGCTGTGGCCCAGCACGACGTCGGGTTCGAAACCCCACGACTGCCAGAGACGGGCCAGGCCGATCTCCACCGCGAACAGGGCGGGCTGCGCGTACGACGTCTGCCGCAGCGTCTCGTCGGACCCCGCACCGTCGACGTCGAAAACGACGTCGAGCAAAGGCTTTTCGAGCGCGTCGGCGACGGCCGCTGCGCACCGGCGCATCGTGTCGGCGAAGACCGGCTCGGTGTCGAACAGCTCGCGCGCCATGCCGGGGTACTGGCTGCCCTGGCCGGTGAACAGCCAAGCCGTCTTCGGCGGCTCGTAGCACTCCCCGCGGACCAGGCCCGGCGCGGGGCGGTCCTCGGCGAGCGCCTCGAGAAGGTCGGCGGCCGACTGGGTCGAGTTGACCACCAGTGCGGCGCGGTGCTGCAGGTGTGCCCGGCCCGCGCCCGCCGTGAAGGACACGTCGCTCACTGCGGCGTCGGGGTGTTCGGTCATCCACCTGCGATAGCGGTCGGCGGTCAGCCGCAGCGCTGCTGGTGTGCGACCCGACAACGGAAGGACGCTGAACCGCTGCGCCGTCTCCGCCGGCTCCGGCGCGGGAGCGGGCACCTCCGGAGCCTCTTCGAGGATGACGTGCGCATTGGTGCCGGCGAACCCGAACGAGCTCACGCCGGCGATCCGCGGCCGGCCGTTACGTTTCCAGGGGATGGTCTCGGTCACGACCTCGACCGGGAGCCGTTCCCACGGTATGTGCGGCGACGGGTTTTCGAAATTGAGGTGCTTGGGCAGTGCCTCGTGTTCAAGCGCCAGGACGACTTTGATGACACCGGCGATGCCCGCTGCCGCCTCGAGGTGCCCGATATTGGTCTTCGCCGACCCCATCAACAGTGGTCGGCCGGGTTGACGTCCCGGGCCGAAGGCCGCACCCGCGGCCTGCGCTTCGATCGGGTCGCCCAGCGAAGTTCCGGTACCGTGCGCCTCCAGATACTCCACGTCGCTGGGCTGAAGGTCGGCGCGCTTGAGCGCGTCCACGATGACCTGTTGCTGCGCGACGCCGTTCGGAACAGTCAACCCGCCCGATGCGCCGTCCTGGTTGACCGCGCTTCCCCGGATCACTGCCCGGATTCGATCGCCGTCGCGGAGCGCGTCCTCGAGGCGCTTGATGACGATGACGCCACAGCCCTCACCGCGTACATAGCCGTCTGCGGCCGCGTCGAAAGTCTTGCACCGGCCGTCGGGTGCGAGCATGCGGGCGTTAGAGAACGTGATCATGGTCGCCGGGGTGAGTAGTACGTTTGCCCCGCCCGCCAGCACAAGGTCACATTCACCGAGGCGGAGCGCTTGGCACGCCTGATGGATGGCGACCAGCGAGGAACTGCAGGCCGTGTCGACGGCAACAGCCGGACCCTGCAGCCCCAGCCGATAGCTGATGCGGCCCGCAGCCGCGGCGTTGGATGTCCCGATTGCCATGTAGGCCTCGATCTCGGGATATGTCAGCTCGTCGGAGGCCATGCCCAGGTAGTCGTGCGTTGCCAGCCCCACGAAAACACCGGTTCTGGTGTTGGCCAGCGCCGACGGCGCAACACCGGAGTGTTCCACCGCCCGCCATGCCATCTCGAGCAGGAGCCGGTGCTGTGGGTCCATCATTCTGGCCTCGCGCGTCGACAGCCCGAAGAACGGCGCGTCGAACCCCGTCGCGTCGTCGATGAAACCCGCGCGGCGGGTCACCACCTTGCCTGGCGACCCCGGTTCCGGGTCGAAAAAGTCGTCGGCGTTCCAGCGGTCCGCCGGCACTTCCGAGATCGCGTCGCGGCCCTCGCGCAGCAAGTCCCAGAACTCGTCGGCGTCCGTGGCTCCGGGAAAGCGTGCCGCGTACCCGATGATTGCGAAACTTACTGGCTGCGCGGCTGGACCCATGCCTTTGCTGCCCTCCTGCAATTGTGGCCAGGACACGCCTCTTGGACGCCTGACGCACCCGTAAAAAGAGACCCCCGAGGCCCACTATGGCACGAGTGGGCGGGTATGCGATAGCTCGATCGCCCCGGGTTCTGCCGACGCTCCGCAGCTGCCGGAGAAGCGAGAGTATGTTGATGCGGCAGCGGCTCCTCACAGGATCAGGAGTCCAGCTAAACGAAGCAATCTGTAGAGGACTGAGTCTTGCGCATCGGCAAAATAACGGTTGGCGCACTTGATGAATGGTCGCTGAAGCCGGGCTCCGTAACCTCCTGGCGTCCGACAGCCGCGGCTAGCGAACACGCGCGGGAAGCGCCGGTCAGCACCGTGCCGGTCAGCTATATGCAGCGCCAGCATTTGCGGAACTATTGCGAGCGGACCGCGGCGGGACTCAACTTCTCCCGGCAGATCATCGCCAGCTGCGAGGTGGCCGGCCAATGCGATATCGCGGCCATGGACCAGGCCGTGAACTCCTACCTACGCCGGCACGACACGTTCCGCAGCTGGTTCGAGGACGCCGGTGACGGCGAGTTCGTCCGCCACGCCCTCGAGGATCCGTCGGTCATCGAATTCGTTCCGGTCGACCACGGCAGCATGACGGCCGACGGTATCCGCGCCCACGTCGTCGGGATACCGAACCCGTTGGAATGGGGATGTTTCACCTTCGGAGTCGTTCAGCACGAAGACCATTTCACATTCTTCGCGGCGATGGATCATATCCACGGCGACGCCACGTTGATCGGAACGACGATGCTCGAGGCCAACGGAATGTACTCGGCGCTGAGTGGCGGCGGTGAGGCGCTCGCGCTGCCCGAGCCGGGAAGCTTTGACGATTTCTGTATCCGCGAACGCGAGCGCACCTCGGAGTTGAGCTTGAATTCGCCGGAAGTCCAGGTGTGGGTCGAATTCGCCGAAAGCAACGGTGGTGGTTTCCCCGAATTTCCGCTGCCACTGGGGAACCCCTGCGAAGCGACAAGCAGCGACATGACGTCGGAAGTACTGATGACCCCCGCGCAGACCGAACGTTTCGAAGCCACATGTTCAGCGGCAGGCGCGCGCTTCGTTGGTGGACTGTTCGCCTGCCTCGCCCAGGTCGAGCACGAATTGACAGGTGCGCTTACCTATTACGGCCTCACCCCGCGAGATTCGCGCGCGGCCACCGACAACTTCATGACCCAGGGTTGGTTCACCGGATTGATTCCGATCACGGTGCCGATCGGGGCGGCCTCGTTCGCCGAGGCGGCGTGGTCGGCGCAGTCGTCGTTCGATTCCAATTTGAGCATGGCCAAGGTGCCCTACTACCGCGTGCTGGAATTGGCGCCCGACCTGAGGTGGCCTCGACCGAATTTCCCGGTGTCCAATTTCTTTCACTCCGGCGCCGCACCGCTGAATGCAGTTCTGGCCGCCGCCGATATGGGACTCGCGGACAATATCGGGATTTACCCCGACGGACGATTCTCCTATCAGCTGACCATTTACATATTCCGGTACGGCGAGGGCACCGTCATGGCGATCATGCATCCCGACAATGCGGTGGCCAGAAAATCCGTTGCGCGGTACATGAACACGATGAGATCGGTGGCCGAACGCGTCGCCGACACCGGTCAGTGGGGGCGCGTCGCATAGCGTGGGGCCGGTCGAGATGAGGACGATATGCGTCGACTAGCCGATCTGGTGGTGCGGTGGCCGTGGGTGGTCATCGGCGTCTGGGTCGCGATGCTCGTCGCGCTCCCGCTCACCGTTCCATCACTGGGCGAGATGGCCCAGAAGCATCCGCTCGCGATCCTGCCCGCCGACGCACCGTCGAGTGTCACCGCCACGAAGATGGCCGAGGCGTTCGGCGAATCCGGCAACGACGACCTGCTGCTGGTGGCGCTGATCAACGAGGACGGCCTCACTCCCGCGGACGAGGCCACCTACCGCAAGCTGGTGGACGCGCTGCGCGACGACGTCACCGACGTCGAGTCCGTACAGGACTTCATCGGCACACCACAGCTGCGGCCGTTCTTGACCAGTCAGGACAAGACGACGTGGGTGTTGCCGGTCAGCCTCGAGGGGGAGTTGGGCACACCGCGGGCCTTCGATTCCTTCAACCGCGTCGCGGAGGTGATCAAACAGAACGTCGCCGGTAGTTCGGTCATCGCCTACCTGACCGGGCCCGCCGCGACAGTCGCGGATCTCACCGTGGCCGGCGAACACGACCGCCTGCCCATCGAGATCGCGATCGCGGTGCTGGTCCTCGGCGTGTTGCTGCTGGTGTACCGCAACGTGGTCACGATGCTGTTGCCGTTGGCGACGATCGGATCGTCGCTCCTGATCGCGCAGGCCGCCGTCGCCGGGTTCTCGGAACTCACCGGCGCGGGGGTCTCCAACCAGTCCATCGTGTTCCTCAGCGCGATCATGGCCGGCGCGGGAACGGACTATGCGGTGTTCCTCATCAGCCGCTATCACGACTACCTGCGCTCGGGCCATGGTTTCGACGAGGCGGTCAAGGCGGCGCTGATCTCGATCGGCAAGGTCATCACCGCGTCCGCCGCAACGGTGGGCGTGACGTTCCTGTTGCTGAGCTTCGCGCAGATGGGAGTGTTCCGGACCGTCGGTGTCTCGTCAGCGATCGGGATCGGCATCGCCTACCTCGCCGGACTGACCCTGCTCCCGGCGATCCTGGTGGTGGCCGGACCTCGCGGCTGGGTCAAACCGCGGCGGGAACTGACCGCCCGGTTCTGGCGGCGCTCCGGCATCCGCATCGTGCGCAGGCCGGTGCCCCACCTCGTCGCCAGCCTGCTCGTGCTGGCGCTGCTGGCCGGCATCGCGGTGTTCGCCGACTACAACTACGACGACCGCAAGGTGCTGTCGGCCGAGGCGCCGAGCTCGGTCGGGTATGCCGCGCTGGAACGCCACTTCCCGATCAATCAGTCCATTCCCGAGTACATCCTGATCCAGTCGCCGCACGATCTGCGCAACCCGCGGGCCCTCGCCGACCTCGAACAGCTGGCGTCGCGGATCACCCAACTCGAGGACATCGGTCTCATCAGCGGGATCACCCGCCCGCTCGGTGAGGTGCCGCAGGAGTTCCGGGCGACGTTCCAGGCGGGCATCGTCGGTGACCGGCTGGCCGACGGCTCCGCGCAGATCGGTCAACGGACGGGGGATCTGAACAAGCTCAGGGACGGGGCCGACACGCTCGCTGACAGCCTGGCCGACGTGCGCGGGCAGATCAACGCGATCGCGCCCAGCATCCAGAACCTCGTCGACATGTTCTCCTCGGTGCGCACCGAATATGGCGGCGACAAGCTGGTGCGCGACGTCGAGACCACGGCCAAACTCGTCGCGAGCATCAACGCGCTCGGCAACTCGATGGGCTTGAACTTCCGAGCGGTCAAAGACCTTTTCGCCTGGATCGGCCCCGTCCTGACCGCGCTGCAGGGCAACGCGGTGTGCGACGCCAACCCCTCCTGTGTCGACACCCGCATGCAGTTCCAGAAGCTGGTCGCCGCGCGCGAGGACGGAAGCCTCGACGAGATCAACGGTCTGGCACAGGAGCTTCAAGGTGTCGAGGACCGTCAGACCCTCAACCAGGCCGTGGCCAAGCTCAACACCGCGATGGCGAGCGTCGCCAAGGCGGTCAACACGATGGGGCTTGACCAACCCGGCGGCGCGCAGCGCAGCATGACCGAATTGCAGCGCGGCGCCAACCGCCTTGCCACGGGAAGCCGGGAAGTCGCCGGCGGGGTGGACGAACTCGTCAAACAGGTCAAGGTGATCGCCGCGGGATTGAACGAGGCGTCGACCTTCCTCCTGACCATGCGCAGCAACGCCTCGGATTCCTCGCAAGCCGGATTCAACATCCCACCGGAGGTGCTGAACCTCCCGGACTTCAAAAAGGCTGCTGCGGCGTACATCTCACCCGACGGACGATCGGTTCGCTACCTGATCCAGACCAAGCTGAATCCGTTCAGCGCCGAGGCGATGGATCAGGTGAACCAGATCTACGACGTGGCCCGGGGTGCCCAGCCCAACACCGCGCTGGCCGACGCCACGATCTCCATGGGCGGCTTCCCGGCAGCGCTGCGCGACACCCGCGACTACTACCAGCAGGATATCCGGTTCATCATCGCCGCGACGTTGATCGTCGTGCTGCTGACGTTGATGGTGCTGCTGCGCGCGATCATCGCGCCGCTGTATCTGGTCGGGTCGGTGGTGGTGTCGTATTTCGCGGCGATGGGCATCGGAGTGCTCACGTTCCAGCTGCTCCTCGGCCAGGAATTGCATTGGAGCGTGCCGCCTTTGGCGTTCGTGGTGCTGATCGCCGTGGGCGCCGACTACAACATGCTGTTCGTGTCGCGGTTACGCGACGAGTCACCGCACAGTGTGCGTTACGGCGTGATCCGGACGCTGGGGTCGACGGGCGGCGTAATCACCGCGGCCGGCCTGATCTTCGCCGCCTCGATGGCCGGCCTGCTGTTCTCCAGCATCGGGATCGTCATGCAGGGCGGCTTTGTGATCGGCGTCGGAATCTTGTTGGACACCTTCGTGGTTCGCACGATTACCGTGCCCGCGGTCGCCGCACTGGTCGGGCGGGCGAACTGGTGGCCGTCGCGAGTGGCGGTTCCGCGGCGACGCACCCCGGCCATGTCGTCAAGCGGAATGGAAACGGATAACCCATGAGCCCGTCGGATTCCTCGATCCTGTCGATGCTGCACGGTCGCGCCAGCCTGCGTCCCGACGACACCGCGTTCACCTTCACCGAGTACTCGCGCGACCCGGCGGGTGTGGGGGAGACCCTCACGTGGGCGCAACTGGCAAGGCGCACCGTCAACGTCGCGCGCGAGCTCCGGCGGCACGGCTCTTTCGGGGACAGGGCGGTGATCCTCGCCCCGCAGGGCTTGGATTACATCCTGGCGTTCCTAGGCTCGATGCAGGCGGGCCTGATCGCGGTCCCGCTGCCGCTGCCTCATCCGGGCTCAGGCCACGACCGGGTGAGTTCGGTGCTCGCGGACACCCAGCCCGCCGTCGTCCTCACGACCTCTGCCGTCGCGGGTGACGTCGGCGACGTCATCGATCGGTCGCGCCTGGACATCGTACCCAAGCTCATTGAGATCGACGCGCTGAACCTGGACGCCGACGCGGACACCGCTCTCCAGTCCGTCGATCTGCCCGACGTCGCGTATCTGCAATACAGTTCCGGCTCAACGAGATTGCCGACGGGGGTGAAGATATCCCACCGCAACCTCACGGTGAACTTCGAGCAGCTGATGCGGGAGTTCTTCGCCCAGTCGCCGCTGCCCCAGGACGCCACGCTGGTGTCGTGGCTGCCGTTCTACCACGACATGGGTCTGGTGCTGGGGGTCTGTGCGCCGATCCTGTGCGGACGCCGCGCCGTGCTGATGAGCCCGGTCGCATTCCTGGAGGAGCCCGGCCGGTGGGTGCGAGCGCTGGCCGAGAACCCGCACGCATGGTCGTCGGCGCCGAACTTCGCATTCGACCTAGCCTCTCGCAAGACGACCGACGAGGACCTGGCCGGACTCAATCTCGGCGGGGTGGTCGGCATCATCAGCGGTGCCGAACGGGTGGAGCCCGCGACGCTGCACCGCTTCGTCGACCGGTTCGCGCACTTCGACTTTCGTGATCACATGATGCGACCCGCCTATGGCCTGGCGGAGGCGACGGTCTTCGTCGCGACGGGAACGTGGGACGAGGCGTCGCCCGCCGTCCACTTCGACGCGGAAGAACTCGGCGCGGGAAGGGTCCGGCCTTGCGGCGCAGGCAAAGGCGTGGCGTTGGTGAAATACCGTGTGCCGCAATCGCCGTCGCTGCGCATCGTCGACAGCGACACCTGCCGGGAGTGCGCGCCGGACGCGGTCGGTGAGGTCTGGTTGCATGGTGAGAACGTTGCCGACGGCTACTGGGGCAGGCCACCTGATGCGCAAAGCTGTTTCGGCGCAACGCTTGTCGATCCGTCGGCCGGCACACCGGGCGGCCCGTGGTTGCGCACCGGCGACCTCGGGTTCGTCCACGGCGGTGAGTTGTTCATCGTCGGCCGCATCAAGGACCTGCTGATCATCCGGGGCCGTAACCACTATCCCGAGGACATCGAGGCGACGGTGCAGGAGGTCACCCGCGGGAGGGCCGCGGCGATCGCGGTCCCGGTGGACGGTAGCGAGCGCCTGGTCACCGTCGTCGAACTCAAGAAACCGGCCGACCTCGACGAGGATACGATGCGCCGGCTCGCCACGATCAAAGCCGATGTTACCGCGGCGATTTCGAATGCACACGGGGTCAGTGTCGAGGACATCGTGCTGGTGCCCGCCGGTTCGATCCCCACGACGACGAGCGGCAAGATCCGGCGCGCTGCCTGCGTCGAGCATTATCAACAGCGTCGGTTCACGCGATTGGACGTGCGATGAAGCGGTTGCTCGCCTTCGGTGCCGCGCTGACGACATTCGGCGCGACGGGCTGTTTGGGCCTCGGGATCGCGGTGGCCGACGAGCCGCCATCGCCGCCGAAACCCGCCCCGCCGAAGGAGGGTCCGCCGCTGGGCACCCCCGGCCGCGCGTACGCCCTGGGCGGCGCACACGTGCTGGGCATCCCGTACGACGAATACATCATGCGCACAGGAGCCGATTGGTTCCCCGGACTGGACCGCCAGATCGTCGACTACCCCGCCGGGCAGGTCCAGGGCCACACCTTGGAGCGGCTGTTCCCCGGCATCGGCGGGCTGGACGACGACTTCCCGGGTCTGGGCATCGACGGGCCGAGCGTCGGTGAGTCCGTCGACATCGGGGCGCCCAACCTGATCGCGGCCATCAAGGCGGGTGGCTCGGGAACCGCGATCGGCCTGTCGGAGGGCGCCATGGTGCTCAACGACGTGCAGGCGCGCCTGGCGTACGACCCGGCCGCGCCGCCACCGAACGAGCTGAGCTTCGCGACCTACGGCGACCCGGTGGCCCGGCACGCCTTCGGCGAGAGCTTCCTGACGCAGATGTTCCCCGTCGGCAGCGTCGTGCCGTCGCTCGACTACCGCATCCCGCCGCCGGTCGAAAGCCAGTACGACACCTATCAATTCGTCTCGGCCTACGACAGCATCGCCGATTGGCCGGACCGGCCGGACAACTGGATGTCGGTCGCCAACGCGATCGTCGGGCTCGCGACCGGGCACACGGCGGTCGCGTTCACCGGCCCCAGCATGGTGCCGCCGCAGAACATCCGCACCACCGTCAACTCTCGCGGGGCGAAGACGACGACGTTCATGATCCCAGAGGAGCATCTGCCGCTGGTGCTGCCGTTCAAGTACCTCGGAGTGGACAAAGACACGCTCAACAAACTGGACGGGGTGCTCAAGCCGTACGTGGACGCGGGCTACTCACGCAACGACAATCCGTTGACCGCGCCCATCACGGTGGATCCGGTGAACGGCTACGATCCCGCGGCCGTCACGGCACCCGCCACCCAGGCCGCGTTCGGCGGTGCCGCCGACCCGGTGTCGCAGCTGCTCTCCGGGCTCCAGTACGTGCTGAATAACCAGCCCAAACCCTGAACCTTCAGAGCCCGGCGAACCCGACCCCGAGCAGCACGCACCCGATGACGGCGAGCAGCGCGCCAACCCCGCGACGGCCTTGCGCACGCAGCCAGTCGTAAAGCGACGTCAGGGCGGCGCGGGTGCGGTCGGGGGCCACCAGGTAGCACAGCAGGGGGATCTCGACGAGCGCGAACGCCACCACGTTGAATAGCACCAGCGCGCTCAGCTGGGTGGCGGTGGCGGCGCCGGAGGCGACGATCAGCGCGAGCGCGGCGAGGTAGTCGACGGATGGTAGTGCGATGCCCAGGCCCGCGACTCCCGCCGGCCACAGCGACCGGCCCTCGAGCACCCGCCGGGCGCGACCCGCGAGCGGTCCGACCCTGGCATCTGCCACGCTCGCTGCCTCACGCCCGCGTGCCCACACGCCCGTGACCACCAGGAGCGCGTTGAGCAGCAGGACGGCGCCGACCACGATCTGCACCATTGGCAGGGTGAACCGGACCGTCCCCAACGCGGGACGCAGCACGAACAGCACGACGACACCCACGACTGTTCCCATCGCGAATCCGCCGCCGAGAAAGGCCAGTAGCTGGCGGGTCGGTTGCGGGCGGTTGAGCATCAGGACCGTCATGCCGACGCGAAACGGCTCGAGGCTGACGGCAACGGCCATCAGCAGGAGCGGGATCCACATATGTCGTCCTCGGCCTACCGGTCATCCGCGGGTGGCTCGAGCATGGGCGTCAGGTTACCGGTTCCGCTCACCACGATTTCGATCCTTATTCCACCGTGGCCACGGTCGATTGCGGTCCGCTGGGTGGTCCGGACGTGGTCACCGATGGCGGCCGCGTGTGAAGATGGACGAGATATGAGCGCAACTGATCTCAGCCCGGCGACACTGCGCGAAGCGTTCGGGCACTTCCCGTCCGGTGTCATCGCGATCGCCGCGGAGGTCGATGGTGCGCGGGTCGGGCTGGCGGCCAGCACGTTCGTCCCGGTCTCGCTCGACCCGCCGCTGGTGTCGTTCTGCGTTCAGAACACCTCCGAGACCTGGCCCAAGCTGAAGGAACTTCCGTCGCTCGGGATCAGCGTGCTGGGGGAGGCCCACGACGAAGCCGCGCGGACCCTGGCCGCCAAGACCGGCGACCGGTTCGCCGGCCTGGCGACGGTGTCACGCGAATCGGGTGCGGTGTTCATCGACGGCACCGCGGTGTGGCTGGAGAGCGCGATCGAGCAGCTGGTCCCCGCGGGCGATCACACGATCGTGATCCTGCGGGTCTGCGACATCACGGTGCACGCCGATGTCGCGCCGATCGTGTTCCACCGCAGCACGTTCCGCCGCCTCGGCAACGGGTGATGTCGGTGCGCAACCGGTCGCTCAGCGATCGGAAGCGCACCTAAGCCGTTCGATCAGGGCCGCTCGCTGAGCTCGTCGCGATACCTAGCCACCCGTCGCTCCAGTTCGTCGGCGTCGGCGGCGCGACCTTCCTTGCGGGCCAGTGCCGCGCGGGTGCTGAGCTCGCGGATCGCGGTACGAATGTCGTTAATGCTTTGCGGGTGTCGAAGTGTCACGATTGCAACCTTTCGTCGTTGATTGGCCGCTTATCCGCAGGGTACCTGCGGAATCGTGTGCGTGGGTGTCCTGAGACGCCGGGACGACTACCGTCGCCGGCTCAAGCTGTTTGTTCCGGCTCCTACCGTCGCCGGCTCAAGCTGTTTGTTCCGGCTCCTACCGTCGCCGGAAGAGCTTGTCGCCGAGCCACACCACCGGGTCGTACTTGCGGTCGGCGGCCCGCTCCTTCATCGGGATCAACGCATTGTCGGTGATCTTGATGTGTTCGGGGCAGACCTCGGTGCAGCACTTGGTGATGTTGCAGTAGCCCAGTCCGTGCACTTCCTGCGCGTCCTCCGCGCGCCGTGCGTGCACGTCGAGCGGATGCATGTCCAGCTCGGCCTGACGCATCAGGAACCGTGGACCGGCGAACGCCTCTTTGTTCTCCTCGTGATCACGGATCACGTGGCAGACGTTCTGGCACAGGAAGCACTCGATGCACTTGCGGAACTCCTGTGAGCGGTTGACGTCTTCCTGCGCCATCCGGTACTCGCCGGGCTGGAGATCCTTCGGCGGCGTGAACGCCGGGATCTCCCTGGCCTTCTGATAGTTGAACGACACGTCGGTGACCAGGTCGCGGATCACCGGGAAGGTGCGCAGCGGGGTGACGGTGATGACCTCGTTCTCGTCGAAGGTCGACATCCGCGTCATGCACAGCAACCGCGGCCTGCCGTTGATCTCCGCCGAGCAGGACCCGCACTTGCCCGCCTTGCAGTTCCACCGCACGGCCAGATCGCCGGCCTGGGTCTGCTGCAGCCGGTGGATGATGTCGAGGACCACCTCGCCCTCGTTGACCTCCACCGCGAAGTCCTGCAGCGCGCCGTCGTTGTCGTCGCCACGCCAGACCCGCATCTTTGCCTGGTAGCTCATGCGCCTCTCCTAGACGAGTGGTTGGCGAGTTCTTCGGAGGTGAAGTACTTCTCCAACTCTTCGATGTCGATCAGCTCCAGCAGGTCGTCGCGCATGGGCACCTGATCCTGCGGGGTGATGCTGATGTCCGGGACCACGGTTTCACCTTCGGCCCGGCACACCAGCAGCGTCTTGCGCCACTTGGAATCCATCGACGGATAGTCGTCGCGGGTGTGCCCGCCGCGGCTCTCGGTACGCTCCAGCGCCGCCTTGGCGATGCACTCGCTGACCAGGATCATGTTGCGCAGGTCGAGCGCCAAGTGCCAGCCCGGGTTGAAGTGCCGGCCACCCTCGACCCGCACCTTCTTGTACCGCTCGCGCAACTCCTTGAGCTTGTCGATGGCCTCGGTGACCTCTTCGGCCTTGCGGATGATGCCGACCAGGCTGTTCATCGTGTCCTGCAGATCCAGTTGCAGGGTGTACGGGTTCTCGGCGGCATCGCCGTTGGACGGCCCCTCGAACGGGTGCAGTGCCAGCTTGGTCGACTCGTCGACGGCAGCGTCGGACACCGTCGGCCGGTCGCCGAGTGCGCGCACGTAGTCCGCCGCGCCCATTCCCGCGCGCCTGCCGAACACCAGCAGGTCCGACAGCGAGTTGCCGCCCAACCGGTTCGAGCCGTGCATGCCGCCGGAGCACTCACCCGCGGCGAACAGCCCCGGCGTCTTGGCCGCACCCGTGTCCGGGTCGACCTCGATGCCGCCCATCACGTAGTGGCACGTCGGCCCGACCTCCATGGGCTCCTTGGTGATGTCGACCTCGGCCAGCTCCATGAACTGGTGATACATCGACGGCAGCCGTCGCTTGATCTCCTCTGCGGGCAGGCGCGAAGCGATGTCGAGGTAGACGCCGCCGTGCGGCGTTCCGCGCTCGGCCTTCACCTCGGAGTTGATCGCGCGGGCCACCTCATCGCGAGGCAGCAGGTCCGGGGTGCGGCGCGCGGAGTCGTTGTCCTTGAGCCACTGGTCGGCTTCCTCGATGCTCTCGGCGTACTGGCCTTTGAACACCGCGGGGATGTAGTCGAACATGAAGCGCTTGCCCTCGGAGTTCTTCAGCACTCCGCCGTCGCCGCGCACACCCTCGGTGACGAGGATGCCCTTGACACTGGGCGGCCAGACCATACCGGTCGGATGGAACTGGACGAACTCCATGTTGATCAGCGTCGCGCCTGCGCGCAGCGCCAGCGCGTGACCGTCGCCTGTGTACTCCCAGGAGTTCGACGTCACCTTGTACGACTTGCCGATGCCGCCGGTGGCCAGCACCACGGCGGGCGTCTCGAACAGGACGAAGTTGCCGCCCTCGCGGTAGTAACCGAACGCCCCGGCGATGCGGTCGCCATCCTTGATCAGGTCGGTGATCGTCGTCTCGTGGAAGACCCGTATACGGGCCTCGTAGTCGCCGAACTCCTCTTTGTCCTCCTGCTGCAGGGAGACGATCTTCTGTTGAAGGGTTCGGATGATCTCAAGGCCGGTGCGGTCACCGACGTGGGCCAGCCGCGGATAGGTGTGGCCGCCAAAGTTGCGCTGGCTGATCCGCCCGTCCTTGGTGCGGTCGAACAGCGCGCCGTAGGTCTCGAGCTCCCAGACGCGGTCCGGCGCCTCCTTGGCGTGCAACTCGGCCATGCGCCAGTTGTTGAGGAACTTGCCGCCGCGCATGGTGTCCTTGAAGTGGACCTGCCAGTTGTCCTTCGGGTTCGCGTTACCCATCGCCGCGGCGCAGCCGCCCTCGGCCATCACCGTGTGGGCCTTGCCGAACAACGACTTCGTGATCACCGCGACCTTCAGGCCGCGCTCGCGGGCCTCGATGACCGCACGCAGACCCGCGCCGCCGGCACCGATGACGACGACGTCGTAGGAATGTCGCTCTATTTCCGATGAGCCGCTTGCGCGAAGAGCATCAGATTCCGCCATTAAATAAACCTCACTACCGATCGAATTAGGGCGTCAGCCAATGAATCTCAGGTCAGAGATGGTCCCGCTGGCCACCAGCATGATGTAGAAGTCGGTCAGCATCAGCGTGCCGAGCGTGATCCAGGCGTAGGTCTTGTGCCGGGTGTTCAGCCTGCTCACCTGTGTCCACATCCAGTACCGGAACGGGTGTTTCGAGAAGTGCTTGAGCCGTCCGCCGACGACGTGACGGCAGGAGTGGCACGACACCGTGTACGTCCACAGCAGCAGCACATTGACGACGAGAATCACATTGCCCAAACCGAATCCGAAACCGGACGGCGAGCGGAACGCCGCGATCGCGTCGTAGGTGTTGACGAGCGAGATGAGCACCGCGATGTAGAAGAAGTAGCGGTGTGTGTTCTGGATGACCAGCGGCAGGCGTGTCTCGCCCGTGTAGTGCGCCCTGGGCTCCGGCACCGCACAGGCCGTCGGCGACTGCCACACCGACCGGTAGTAGGCGCCGCGGTAGTAGTAGCAGGTGAGCCGGAACAGCAGCAGGAACGGCAGCGATACCGCGGCGTAGGGCAGCCACCACACGTCGGGCAGGAACTGCCCGAAATGGCTGGCCTCCGGGATGCATCCGCTCTGCGTCGCCTCGTTCCACTTGACGAAGCACGGCGAGTAGAACGGCGTCAGGTAGTGGTACTCCGCGACCCAGTAGTTGTTCTGCAGGAACGCGCGCACCGTCGCATAGATGATGAACGCGGCGAACCCCAGGTTCACGATCAGCGGTGACTGCCACCACCGGTCGGTGCGAAGGGTGCGTTGCGGAATCTCGGCACGGCTCGGCGAAAAGACGCCGGTCGCCTTGCGGTCGGCGGTGGGTGCGCTCACTGTTGCCTTTCGGTGTTGAGTTGTCCCGGTTAATCGGTTGGCCGCATCAGCGGACGCCACCGAGCCCTTCGTCGTCGACACCGCGCCAGAAATCGGTGTCGTACTGGGTGTCCGGGATAGGGATGCGGTCTCCGGCGTGGTGGTGCACCACGCCTCGGGCCAGCTCCAGCTCTTCGGCGTCAATGTCGAGACGGTCGATGTCGTTGAGGAGGCGTTCGGCGTCGTTGACGATCCGACGCGTCGCCGGGGTGTCCCCGTACCTCGACGCCAGCGACGTCACGCACCGCCGGAGCCGTCCGATTAGCTCGTGCAGCTCGGCAAGTTCGGTAGTGCTGGACAATTGACCTCCTTGGGCTGAAGGGTGTCAGGCATCACAGTACGACACCCGATGCTAGCTACATCATGCAGTGCACCGTGAGACAGATCACGTCAAACCGAAGGAGAAGGCCCGATGCCCGACCAGGTCCTCAAACAGCGGGCCGACGCCCTGCTGGCATTGCATCAACCGGGCAACCCGGTCATTCTGCCGACCGTTTGGGACGCCTGGTCGGCCCGGCTCGCGGTCGACGAAGGATTTGCTGCGCTCACCGTCGGCAGCCATCCGCTGGCCGATTCCGTGGGCAAGCCCGACGGTGAGGGGATGTCGTTCGACGATGTGGTCGCCCGTGTCAAGCAGATCACCGCGGCGGTCGACGTGCCGGTGTCGGTCGACCTCGAATCCGGCTACGCCCAACCGCCCGCGCGGCTGATCGACGGTCTGCTCGAGGCCGGCGCCGTCGGGTTCAACATCGAGGACACCGTGCACAGCGAGGGCGGCCGGTTGCGTTCGTCGAGCGAACACGCCGAACTCGTCGGCGCGCTCCGCGAAGCGGCCGACGCGACCGGTGTGCATGTCGTCATCAACGCGCGCACCGACCTGTTTTTGCGCCAGGACGGGCAGGAGTCCGATCGCGTCGACCGCGCGATCGCCCGGCTGACCGAGGCCGCCGCTGCGGGCGCCGACGTGCTCTACCCCGTCGGCCGACATGATCCGGATGCGTTGCGGCGCTTGACATCCGAGCTACCGCTTCCGGTGAACGCGATCGGCCTGCCCGATCAGGACGACCCCGCGTCGTTCGGACCGCTCGGCGTGGCGCGGGTCAGTTTCGGGCCCTTCCTGCAGCGTGCGCTGTCGGCGCAGGCCAAAGAGATACTGCTGCGCTGGGTCTAGAGGGGACGACGTGTCCGACGACGATCTGAACTGGCAGGACGACCAGTCGCTGGTCATGGCCGCCGGCGTGGTCGCGGCCGTGCTGGTCGCGATCCTGATCTACGCGGTGCTGCGCACATCCGACGCCGCGAAGGTTCCCGCGACCGTGCCGCCACCGGCGGCGACGTCGATTCCGTTGACGTACACCACCACAACGACGACCACCCCCAGCTACACGATGCCCAGCGTGGAGACCACAGAGGTCAGGGCGCCCGAGCCGCCGCCGGAGGTCAGGACGCCCGAGCCGTCGGGGGAACCCACCACGACTCCGACGCAGGAGTGATGCGACGCAGCCGGTGGAACCTCGGGGGTTCCACCGGCTGCGGGGTCGGTTTGCTTACTTCTTGGCTTCGATCGCGATGCGCTGCGTCTCGTTGCCCCGATGGGCACCGGCGATCCGGACCGTCAGCACCCCTGCGTCGTACTCGGCCTTGACGTCCTGGCCGGTGACGTGCTCGGGGAGCTTGAACGACCGACGGAACGACCCGTAGCGCACCTCACGCAGCGTGCGACCGTCCTTGTCTTCCGACCACTCGTCCCGACGTTCGCCGTGGATGACGAGGTAACCGCGGTCGACCTCGACGTTCACGTCCTTCTCGACGTCGAGGCCGGGGAGTTCGACGCGAACGAGCGCGTCATCGCCGTCCCTGATGACCTCCGCGGCGGGGGTGAACACACCCGTGCCCCAGCTGTCGGCGGTCGCGGGGCCGAAGAAGTCGCGTACCCACCGGTCCAGATCCCACGCGGGACGAGTCCGCAATGCCAACGTGCTCATAACCTGTCCTCCTCGCTGTTCGGACCGGCCCGGTGCCGGTCGCTCATCCCCTAAAACTTGAGTCGCCCACGCTCATGTTCCCGATGATCGTTCGCTGTCAGCGAAGCCCCTCGTCGGTCTCACAGCGGGCGTCGGCGGATGTGAGCACACCGTGATCGGTGCTTCACACGGGGCGACATTGCGGCAATATCGGCTGCTTAGCGTCGGCGGCATGCGGTCAACGAGAAACGTGGTGGTGGTCGGCCACGGCATGGTCGGTCACCGGTTCGTCGAGGCGTTGCGGTCGCGCGACGCCGACGGCGAATGGCGGGTGACGATCCTCGCCGAGGAAACAGATGCCGCCTACGACCGGGTCGGGCTCACCGGATACACCGAGCACTGGGATCGCGGCCGGCTGGCGCTCACGGGTAACGACTACCCGGATGACGAGCTCGTCGAGCTGCGGCTGGATACCCGGGTCACCGCGATCGACCGAACGGCCAAGGCGGTGACGACCGCCGACGGCGCCGAGGTGGCGTACGACGTCCTGGTGCTGGCGACCGGGTCGTATGCGTTCGTGCCGCCGGTGCCGGGCCGCGACCTTCCTGTCTGCCACGTCTACCGCACGCTCGACGACCTCGACGCGATCCGGGCCGGTGCGGGCACGGCGCTCGGCTCCAAGACGCCGGTCGGCGTCGTGATCGGTGGCGGGCTGCTCGGCCTGGAGGCTGCGAACGCGTTGCGCGCGTTCGGGTTGAAGACCCACGTCGTGGAGATGGCGCCGCATCTGATGGCCGCGCAACTCGACGAGGCCGGCGGCGCGCTGCTGAGCCGGATGATCAAGAGCCTCGGCATCGAGGTGCACACCGGCGTCGGTACCGAAAGCATCGCGCCGGTGCAACGCAACAAACCGCTGCGCAAATCCGAACAGGACGACTCGGTGCGGCTCTCGCTCAACGACGGAAGCCACATCGACACCGGCGTCGTCGTATTCGCCGCCGGTGTCCGCCCCCGCGACGAACTCGCGCGCGAAGCCGGACTGGACATCGCACAACGCGGTGGCGTCCTGACCGACCTGTCCTGCGTCACAAGCGATCCCGACATCTACGCCATCGGTGAGGTCGCCGCGATCGAAGGCCGCTGCTACGGACTGGTCGGCCCCGGTTACACCAGCGCGGAGGTGGTTGCCGATCGCCTGCTCGGCGGTGCGGCCGAGTTCCCCGAAGCCGATATGTCGACCAAGCTCAAGCTGCTCGGCGTGGATGTGGCCAGCTTCGGCGACGCCCAGGGCCGCACACCCAACTGCCTCGACGTCGTGGTCAACGATCCGGTCAAGCAGACCTACGCCAAGCTCGTGCTCTCCGACGACGCGAAGACCCTGTTGGGCGGAATCCTGGTCGGCGACGCGTCGGCCTACGGCGTGCTGCGACCGATGGTCGCCAGCGAGTTGCCCGGGGATCCGTTGTCGCTGATCGCTCCCGCTTCTGAGGGTGGCGCAACGGGATTGGGTGTCGGAGCGCTTCCCGACATCGCGCAGATCTGCTCGTGTAACAACGTCACCAAGGGCGACCTGAAGGAAGCCATCGGCGGGGGATGCACCGATGTGCCCGGCCTGAAGAAGTGCACGCTGGCGGGCACCTCGTGTGGCTCCTGTGTGCCGCTGCTCAAGCAGCTGTTGGAAGCCGAGGGCGTCGAACAGTCCAAGGCGCTGTGCGAGCACTTCAGCCAGTCGCGCGCCGAGCTGTTCGAGATCATCAACGCCACCGAGATCCGCACGTTCTCGGGGTTGATCGAACGCTTCGGCACCGGAAAGGGTTGCGACATATGCAAACCGGTGGTGGCGTCGATCCTGGCCTCCACGAGCAGCGATCACATCCTCGACGGGGAACAGGCGTCGCTGCAGGACTCCAACGACCACTTCCTGGCCAACATCCAGAAGAACGGCAGCTACTCGGTCGTGCCGCGCTCGCCCGGTGGCGAGATCACACCGGAGCAGCTGATCCTGATCGGCGAAATCGCCAGGGACTTCGGCCTGTACACGAAGATCACCGGCGGTCAACGCATCGACATGTTCGGCGCGCGCGTGGACGAGCTTCCCGAGATCTGGCGCCGCCTCGTCGAGGGCGGTATGGAATCCGGCCATGCTTACGGCAAGGCGCTGCGTACGGTCAAGAGTTGTGTCGGCAGCACCTGGTGCCGCTACGGGCAACAGGACTCCGTCGACATGGCCGTCCGAATCGAGATGCGCTATCGCGGATTGCGGGCCCCGCACAAGATCAAGATGGCGGTGTCGGGTTGCGCCCGCGAATGCGCGGAGGCGCAGAGCAAGGACGTCGGCGTCATCGCCACCGAACAGGGCTGGAACCTCTACGTGTGCGGCAACGGCGGAATGTCGCCGCGACATGCGCAACTGCTGGCCGGCGACCTCGACGACGAGACGCTGATCCGCTACATCGACCGGTTCCTGATGTTCTACATCCGCACCGCTGACCGTTTGCAGCGCACGGCGCCGTGGCTGGAGGCGATGGACGGCGGCGTCGAGCATCTGCGCGACGTCGTGTGCAACGACTCGCTGGGCCTGGCAGACGAGTTCCAGGCCGCGATGGCCCGCCACGTCGAGGGCTACGCCTGCGAATGGAAGGGCGTACTCGAGGATCCGGACAAACTGTCGCGCTTCGTGTCGTTCGTCAACGCCCCCGACGTCGCCGATCCCACTGTCGAGTTCACCGAGCGGTCCGGCCGCAAGGTGCCCGTGTCCATCGGAATGCCGAAGGTGCCTCAGAAATGACACTGCTCAACGAGATTCAGCTCTGGACCGCCGCCTGCCATTACGACTTCCTGATCCCGAACCGCGGCGTCGGCGTGCTGCTCGCCGACGGCAGCCAGGCGGCGCTGTTCCGTCTGGACGACGGCTCGCTGCACGCGGTGAGCAACATCGACCCGTTCTCCGGCGCGGCGGTGATGTCGCGCGGCATCGTCGGCGATCGCGGTGGTCGCCCGACCGTGCAGTCGCCGATCAAGAAGCAGGCCTTCGCGCTCGACGACGGCGTGTGCCTCGACGACCCCGATGTGTCACTTCCCGTCTACGAGACGCGCCTCACCGCCGACGGCCAGGTCGAAGTCCGCGGCTGATCTGCTCGCGGGGAGACTATCAGGCCGCTAGCGGGACGCGGGCGCGGCGGAAACGGTTGGCGATCAACCGCACCATCGCGGGATGGGTGCCGAGCGGATCGGCCACCGCGTCCGCACCGCTGTCGCGCAGACGGTCCTGAAAAAGCCCTTCGGCCAACAGATACGACGCCACAACCACTCGCCGGGCGCCTTCGCGACGCAGCCGCTCGACCGCAGAGGCCACCCGCGGCTCGCCGGTGGCGGCGTACGCGAGCTCGACCCGGTCGCCGGTCACCGCCGACAGCAACGCCGACATCTGGCGCAGGTCCGACAGCGCGCCCGCATCCGATGTCCCCGCCGCAGCCAATACCACTGAATCGCCCGGCCGCCAACCACACTCGATGAGCCGGTCCATCAGCACCCGGGTCAGTTGCGGACTGGGGCCCAGCGCCTCGGTAACGGTGACGCCGAGATGTCCGCTGGCCGCGACGTGTGCGGGGATGTCGGCGTTGACGTGATACCCGCGCGACAGGAACGCCGGCACCAGTATTGTCCGGTCGGGCAGCGTCTGCAGCACCTCGCTCGGCGTGGGGCCGAGGACGTCGACGAACGCCACATGCACCCGGCCGCCGAGTGCCGTCGACACCCGGTCGGCGAGACCTCCGATCAGCTCGACACCGCTCTGCTTGCGGGTGCCGTGCGCCACCAACAGATAGCTCATTGCGCGTACGCCAGACTGTCCTCGACGGCCAGGCGGTAACCGCGCTTCACCACCGTCGACACGATGTTCTTGTCGCCCAACGCCGTTCGCAGGCGCAGGACGGCCGTCTCGACGGCGTGGGTGTCGGTGCCGGTGCCCGGAAGAGCACGCAGCAGGTCGGTGCGCGACACCACCGCTCCCGGCCGGTGGGCGAGCGCGCGAATCGTCGCCATGCCCGCCGGTGAGACGGGCTTGACGGCCCCGTCGACCAGAACACAGGTGCCCCGGATCTCCAGCAGGTGTCCGGCCACGCGGATGGTCCGCGAGCACAGCAACGGCAATTCATCGGTGATGTGACGAGCCAAGGCCCCCAACCGCATTCGCTCGGGTGCGGAGGTAGGCACACCCAGCCGGACCAGTGGGCGCGCGGTGACGGGGCCGACGCACATGGCGTGGACGTCGCGACGGAACGCGGCGAGCACCCGGTTCTCCAGGCCCATCTCTCTGGCCCGTAACAGCACCGAGGCCACCGCGGGGGCCGAGGTAAAGCTCACCGCGTCGAACTTCTCGTCGGCGATGCCCGCCACCAGCTGGTCGAATTCGCCGTTGTGCGGCGCCGGGTGCCACCGGTACACCCGGATCGGCACGACCTCGGCACCGGCGGCGCGCAACTCGTCGAGGAACTCCGGGAACGGGTCCCACTCCTCGGTGGCCCCGTGCAACTGCACCGCGATGCGCTGCCCGGCGATACCGCCCTCGACGAGGTAGTGCAGCAGTTCGCGCGACGACTCCGAGTCCGGCGACCACTCCTCGGGCAGCCCGGCCGCGCGCAGCGCACCGGTCGCCTTGGGTCCGCGGGACACCACGCGCGCCTTCGCGAGGGCGGCGGTCAGGTCGCCGGCCAGTCCCCAGCCGTCGGCCGCCGCGATCCAGCCGCGAAGTCCGATCCCGGTTGTGGCGATCACGATGTCCGGCGGCACGTCGATCAGGGCCCCGGTGTGGGCGCGCAACTCGTCGTCGTCGGGCAGCGGCACCATCTGGATCGCCGCCGCGCTGGTCACCGTCGCGCCGCGGCGGCGCAGCAACGCGCTCAGCTCGTCGGCGCGCCGGGCGGAGGTCACGGCCACCCGGAATCCGGTCAGCGGCGCCCAGTCGGGCTCAGTCATGGCACCTGTGTAGGCAGCGCATGTTTCCAAGCGATTACTTGGCCATTTCGGAGGTGTGTCGGCACCGCCCGCAGCCTGCACCCACTCATGAATCGCACGTTAACGAGGCGTTATTGCGTCAGCGTGCCGTGCGGTGACCCCGCCGTGAACTTCCCCTCACCTCGCGCCGGAACGAGGTGTGAGCCTCACCAGACGTCGCCCTCGCGCCAATCACAGGTGATCTCGGAGGCGGTGTCGAGGTCGACACCGACCGGCAGAACGAACAGCGCGTTGTCGTCGTCAGGAGTGCGGGTCAACCCGGCCGGCGCGAGCACCGACGTCGGACCGCGCCACGGCAGCCAACCACGCGCGATGTAGATGGGCCTGCCGGCCTCCGTCGCGCTGAGCGCGCCCAGCTGATACGCCCCGCGGATCACCTGCTCGGCCGCGTCCATCACAGCGCGGGCCAGACCCTGCCCGCGCCAGTCCTCGCGCACCGCGACCGCTTCGACGTAACCGCACCGCAGCGCGGTGTTGCGGTAGAGCAAGCGCCGTTGCACCACGGCCGCATGTGCGATCAGCGCGCCGTGGTCGAAGATCATCGCGTGCATGCCGCCGAGCGAGTGCTCCCAGTCGGCCTCGGTGAACTCGCCTTCGAAGGCGTCGATCACCATGCGCTTGGCGTCCTCGCGGGTCTCCGGATCGAGGTCGGATGTGTGGATCAGCCGTGCGCTGTGGATGCGCACGACGGAAACGAGAGGGTCCTGAACATGCACACTGCTTTTCTACCAGCGCGGTGTGACTAACGGTCCCCGGACGGTCGGCGCGGCCGCGACCAATGCATCCGCACGGTCTGTCCGGGACGCACCTGGGCGACCTTGTCGATGTCTTCCTCGGCCAGCACACCGATCACCGGGTATCCGCCAGTCACGGGATGATCGGGGCCGAGGATGACCGGAAAACCGTTCGGCGGCACCTGAATTGCCCCGCGTGTGGTGCCCTCGCTGGAAAGCTGCCGGTCCGGCCACCGGTATTCCAGCGGCATCCCGACCAGCCGCATGCCGACCCGGTCGCTCTTGTTGGTCGCCTGCCAGTTGGTGCGAATCAACACGTCCGGGTCGACGAACCAGTCGTCGCGGGGCCCGGGCACCACGGTCAACTCGAGCACGTCGTCCTCGATCGCCGCGACCGGCGCCTGGTCGAGCTCGGGGAAGTCCTCGGTGTGATCGCCGACGGGCAACACGTCGCCCGGCTGCAGCGGCTGCGGCCCGATCGCCGACATCACGTCGTACGACCGCGAACCGAGTATCGGCTCGACATCGATGCCTCCCCGCACCGCCAGATACGTGCGCAGGCCGGAGCGCGGTGAGCCGAGCGAAATCACTTCGCCATCGCGTGCGTAGTGAATGCTGTTGGTGCCGAACGGCACTCCGTCGACGGACGGGTCGGTGTCGGCGCCGGTGACGGCGATCGCGATATCACCGCCGCGCACCCGCGCAGCCAGCCCGCCGAAGGTCACCTCGATGGTGGCCCGGTCGCCGGGGTTGGCCACCAGCCGGTTGGCCAGCGTGTGCGAGCGGCGGTCGGCGGCCCCGGAGCGGCCGACCCCCATATGCGCAAGTCCGGGACGACCCAGATCTTCGATCAGCGAGAGCGGACCGGAACGCAGGATCTCGAGCGTCGTCGTCATGATTCGACTGCCTTGAACTGGATCCACATGCCGGCCGTCAGCAGCGCGGGGTTCTCCCGCTCGATGTCCCACAGCACCGCAGAGGTGCGGCCGATCAACTGCCAGCCACCGGGAGACTCCCGCGGATAGACGCCGCTGAACTCGCCGGCCAACCCCACCGAGCCCGAGGGCACCTTGGTGCGCGGCTCGGACCGCCGCGGCACCTCGAGTCGACGGTCGCCGCCGACGAGGTAGGCGAAACCCGGTGCGAACCCGCCGAACCCGACCCGCCAGAGGCTGCCGGTGTGCGCGGCGACCACGTCGTCGCGACTGAGCCCGGTCAGCCGGGCCACCTCGTCGAGATCCGGCCCGTCGTAGACGACGTCGATGGTGAGGTCGGCGCGTCCGTCGGCAGGCGGCGTCAGTTCGGCTTCCGGGTCGACGTCGGTCCGCAGTCCGCCGAGGCGCTGCCGGGTCGGAGCCTGGTAACGGGGACCGTCGAGTTTGAGCAACACGGTCCGGGCGGCAGGCACGATGTCGAGCACGCCGGGCAGGTCGGCCTTACGGATCGCGTCGGCCCACGCCAGGACCTCGGCGGTGGCCTCGAGTTCGAGCAGCAGCGCGTGGTCTCCGTAGTCGCGGATCGGAATGGCGCCGGTGCCCCGCACGTCATGTTCCTTTTCGGCTGTCACGGTCATGACTCGAAATTACCCGCGAGTAGCTATCAATACGCCTGCTCTATGAGCCTTGCCAGAGGAGTTTTAGCGATGCCTCAAGCGGCGGGCCGATACGTCGGTTCGCGGCGCTTGATGAACGCGATCACCCGGTACGTCACGGGCAACACGACCACCTCCACCGCCGTCTTGTAGACCCACCCGAGCGCGACATACGTGATGAAGTCGCGCCAGGTGTTGATCCCGATGGCGGCGGCGGCGATGCTGCAGAACACCAGGGTGTCGGCGAACTCCCCGACGACCGTCGACCCGATCAGCCGTGCCCACAGCTGTTTCTCGCCCACCCGCATCTTGATCTTGACGACGACCCACGCGTTGAGCGTCTGCCCGACGAGGAATCCCGCCAGCCCCGCGACGATCAACAGCGTGAACGGCTTCATCACGGCCTCGAACGCGGCCTGGTTGGTGTAGAAGTCGGCGGGCGGCAGCACCGCGGTGAGCCAGAACGTGAACGCGGCCAGCGCCTCCATCACGAACGCGATGTAGATGGCGCGCCGGGTGGCCTTGAATCCGTAGACCTCTGACAGCACGTCGCCGATCACGTAGGTCAGCGGGAAGACGACGAAGCCGCCGTCGGTGATCAGCGACCAGTCCCCGACGAGCGGGCCGAACGCGATGCCCTTGGTGGCCGCCACGTTGGAGATCAGCACCAGACCGGTGAACACCGCGACCAGCGTCGGGTAGTACGCCGACCCCGTGGTCGCGAACCCGCGGTGCTCGGTCTCGATGTCGGCGGTCACCCGGCAATCCTCTCAGGGGCGCCGGCGGGTCAGGCCAGGGCTTCGACGATGCGCGGCGGCAGTTGGTCGGCCACCAGGGGGTAGGACAGCGGGGAGGCGAACGCGATCGCCCCGGCGAGCTCCTTGCCCGTGAAGATGTTGGCCTTGCTGCGCCCTGCGATCTCCGGGTCGGCCAGCAGCGCGGCTTGTTCCTCGTCGGACTCGGTGGCCCAGATCAGCACGTCGGCGTCGAGCCCCTCGACGACTTGTAATCCCATCGCCGTGAGGAACTCCGCGCGCCATGCGGGCGTCAACCTCTGCGGTTTCCCGTCGGCCAGCTGACCACGCAACAGCGCCGCCGTCCTGCCGGCGAACCCGGGATTGCCCTCGGACACCGCGATGAACTTGTCGCCGACGCCGGCGATCAAGGCCTGCATCTCGTCGTGTTTGAAGACTGCCTGACCGATGGTGGTGGCCTGGTCCTTCCACGGTTCGAAGAACGCCTCCCTGCCGGACTGCGCGACCGTGGGCGCGATCTCGGACAGCCTCGAGTAGGTGTCGGCGTCCAGCCCGGCGTTGGTGGCGACTATCAGGTCCGGCTTCAGCGCCGCGATCTGATCGACCTGTATGCCGTCGGCGAGGCTGAGCACGGTCGGCTGCGCGATTCCGAGTTTCGCCCGCGCCCAGGGCCAAACCGCGAACGGTTCGCCGCCGAACCATTCGGTCACCGCGATCGGCACGACGTCGAGCGCGAGCAGATCGTCCTGTTCGGTCAGTCCTGCGCTGACCACCCGCTTGGGGGGCGCGGGGATCTTGGTCTCGCCGAAGACGTGCCTGACGGTGACCGAGCCGTCTCGAGCCACGGTGCCGGGCTTGTCCGAACCGCATCCGGCGGTGAACCCGGCGGCGACGAGCGCCGCGCCCGCGCTCACCGTCAGGAAGCCTCGTCGATTCAGCCCCTTGGCCACCCGGCGAGCGTAGCTAACCGACCTGGAAGTTCCCGAACAACACGACGGCGAGACCGAGCGCCACGACGATGTTCACCACGGTGGCCGAGGCGAACAACGCGACCGGGCGCCAACCCGCCTCCTTGAGCCCCTTGAGCGAGAACTCCAGGCCGATCGCGACGAACGCGAAGATCAGGAACCACGTCCGCAGGTCGTTGACCGTGCTGATCGCCGACTTGTTCCCGCCCCACGCCAGATACAGCGTGCCGACGATCGACGCGACGATGAAGCCGAGCACGAACTTGGGGAAGCGCTCCCAGAACTGCCCGAGCGACGGCCTGGCCTCCGCCGCGGACTTGCGCTCGACCTTCAGCGCGAAGTAGGCGGTCAGAGCGATCGCGACAATGCCGATCAACGCGTTCTGCGTGGTCTTGACGATCGTCGCGATCTGCAGCGCGTCCTCGCCGGCGATGGCCCCCGACGCGGCGACGGCGGCGGTGGTGTCGATGTTGCCGCCGATCCAGGCGCCGGCCACCGCATCGGAGAGGTTGAAAACGTCTGCGAGCCAGGGCAACAGGAAGATCGACGGCAGTGCGAACGCGATCACCAGCGAGGCCGCGTACGCGAGTTGTTCGCGCTTGGCCTGCACGGCTCCTGCCGCCGCGATCGCCGCGCTCACCCCACAAATGGACACCGCCGACGCGAGAAGCGCCCGCAGTTTGTCCTCGAGCCGCAGCACACCGCCCAGCCACCAGGTGAAGCCGAACACGATCGAGATCAGCAGCAGCGCCTGGATGATCGCCGGGCCCGCCGCGGTGACGAGCACCTTGAGGTTGATCGACGCGCCGAGCAGCACCAGGCCCGTCTTGATGAAGAACTCGGTGCGGAATCCGCGCGCCAGCGCATCGCGCAGGGCCAGCCGTGACAGCACGACGTTGCCCAGCAGGCCCAAAGCGATGGCGTAGACCGGAAATTCGATGGACTTGGCGACGCCTGCGAACGCGGTGCCGTCGGCCCACCGCGGCACTTGCGCTTCCAGGTAGCGCGTCACCGCGCCCAGCGCGAGCACCACCAGCACCCCGGCGACGGCATAGCCGACCCCGGAGGTCTGCTGCTTCGGCGTGGTCGTTGCCTGTTCCGTCACGGGACCAGGCTTCCCGGAATCGCGCCGACCAGGACGAGCGCGAGCAGCGACAGGCCGACAATGACGGCGAGCCAGTCTTCGTTCATGGGCGGAACGTACGTCGGGCGCCGCCTGTGGTCACCCGTTGTGATCAGCGCGACTCGAACCTCAGTCCAACATCAGGAGTGCGACAGCTTCTTATTGGCGTAACGGGTCAGCCAACCCGGCGAGAACCGGGAGGCGATGGTCATCACCTTGGTCTGCGTCCCGACCGGGAAGTGCACCTGGTGAATCAGGCGTCGCAGCCGCGTCGGTTCGATGGCCTCGACGATTGCATCGGCGATGTCCTGGGCCGTGAGCCGGATGCCGAGAGAGTCCGTCGTGCCGGTCTTGATGTCGTGGGTCATCGCGGTCTGCACGTACAGCGGCCACATCGCGATGACGCGGATACCATGCCGATTCCATTCGATGTCGAGCGCCTCGGTGATTCCGCGAACGAAGAATTTCGTCGCGCTGTAATTGGCCAGCTCGGCCTGTCCGTAGATCGCAGACGCCGAGGAGAGGTTCACGACGACGGAGTTCTCGGTCTTGCGCAGGTAGGGAAACGCCGCGTAGAGGCCGTTGACGACACCCTTGACGTTGATGTCGATCTCCTTGTGATGACCGGCGATGTCCATCTCCTCGAAGCGGCCGGCCCGCAGAATCCCCGCGTTGTTGATCATCACGTCGAGGCGGCCACCGGCGGCCTCGGCGAACTCTCGCACCCGCGTAGCCATCTCGTCGGGGTCGGTGACGTCGAGGTGGCCGGTGTGCGCGACACCGCCCGACCGCTCGATCTCGTCGGCCAATGACTTGAGCCCGACCTCGTCGATGTCGTATCCCCCGACGACGTATCCGTTGCGGGCGAACGTCAGCGCGGTGGCGCGGCCGATGCCGGCGGCGGCGCCGGTGATGAACACGGTCTTGTGGGAGGTGGAGCGCATCGTCATCACCTCTTCATACCCGCTCTTGCGAACATCACGTCAGCGCGGTGTCAGGTGAACGCCAACGACAACCCGAGTCCGATCATCGCGACCGCGATCACGGCGTCGAGGACGCGCCATGTCGTCGGGGCGGCGAACCACCAGGCCAATCGGCGTGCGCCCAGGCCGAGGCTGAAGAACCAGGTCGCGCTGGCGGTGACGGCCCCGACGCCGAACAGCCAGCGCCCGTCGCGATGCTCGTTGGCCAGTGCGCCGAGCAGTACCACGGTGTCGAGATAGACGTGCGGGTTCAGCCAGGTCAGCGCGAGGCAGGTGACGAGAACCTCCAGCAGTCGCGCCGGGCCTTTCTCCGACGGCGTCAGCGCCGACGGCCGCAGCGCGCGCCGCGCCGCAAGCGCGCCGTAGCCGATGAGGAATGCCGCCCCGCCGAATCTGGCAACGTCGACGGCACCGGGATGCGCGTTGATCACCGCGCCGAACCCGGCGATGCCCGCGGCGATCAACACGACGTCGGAGGCGGTGCACACGACGGCGACCGCCAGCACATGCTCACCTCGGATCCCCTGGCGGAGCACGAAGGCGTTCTGCGCGCCGATCGCCGCGATCAGCGCGAACGAGGCCAGGAAGCCCACCACCAGGGGAGAGGTCATGGAGTCGACGGTAGGATCGCCGCCATGATCAGTACAGCTAATGTTTCTACTGATGCATTAGCATTCCTAATGTGACGATCGACGGTCAGCAGCTGGCGGCGTTCGCGGCGGTGATCGAGCACGGCTCGTTCGACGCGGCGGCGACACAGTTGCATGTCACGCCGTCGGCGGTCAGCCAACGCATCAAAGCCCTCGAGCAACGGGTCGGGCAGGTACTGGTCGTCCGCGAAAAACCCTGTACTGCAACGGCGGCCGGTATTCCGCTGTTACGTCTGGCGGCACAGACCGCGCTGCTGGAGGCGGAGGCGCTCGCGGGGTTGGCGGGGGGTAGCGGAACCACGCCTCGAGTTGCCATGGCAGTCAACGCCGATTCGATGGCCACGTGGTTCACCGAGGTGTTCGCTGCCCTCGGCGATGTGCTGTTTGACATCCGTATCGAAGACCAGGACCACTCGGCGCGTCTGTTGCGTGAGGGCGTGGTGATGGGCGCGGTGACGACCGAGAGCGCACCGGTGTCGGGTTGCCGGGTGCAACCGCTGGGGGTGATGCGCTATGTCCCCGTGGCGAGCCCCGCTTACCGCGACCGATATCTACCTGACGGCTTCACCGCTGCCGCGGCCGCGCACGCACCGTCATTGGCATGGAACCGCGACGATGCCTTACAGGACATGTTGGTGCGCAGGGTATTTCGCCGCGACATCTCCCGACCGGAGCATTTCGTGCCCACAGCGGAGGGCTTTGGAGTGGCGGTCGAGGCCGGCCTGGGCTGGGGCATGTTTCCCGAGGCGCTGGCACGACCGCGGTTGGACGACGGCTCGTTCGTGCGGATCGCGAAGGCGCACCTCGACGTGCCGCTGTTCTGGCAGTGCTGGAAACTGGACAGCCCGATAGTCGAACGGGTCACCGGCGCCGTCAACGCTGCTGCGGCGGACCGACTCGCACCTCGTCACCGACACTGACGGCGCCCGCGGCGACGACCTCGGCGTACACCCCGGCGCAGGGCAGTGTTCCCGACCCGGGCACCTCGACCCGATTGTGGTCCAGCAGGTACCGCACGGCATTTGGAAGACGTTCGGTATCACCGTGTTTGAGCGTCGGTACGGCGCACCGCGGTGTGGTCAAGGTGACACGGAACGCGACCTCGCCGAGGGTGATCTCGGAGCCGACCCAATCGTTCTCTCCGAAGGGTTCCGAGCCGTCGGCCATTTCGATGATGACGTTCGGACGGTACCGCAGCGCCCCATTCAAGCCGACGCCGATAGCGTCGAGCGTTGCCGTGGTGATCAAGTGCACCGGGGAATGGTCGACGAACGCGCCGCCCGGCGCACCCTGTCCGAGTTCGAGCAGCACAGGATCGAACTCGGCGTCGATGCCGTGCTCGAGCACCTCCAGCGGATCGGACCGTTCGAGGACCGCGCCCGCTGCCCGTTCATCGGCGACATGCACGGTGCGGCCTAGCATCTCGGACAGGGGAGCACCCACCTCTGTGACCGGCATGCGGCGGCCGTCGGGCAGCGTGACCGCGACGCTGCCGGTTTCCTCGGTGCTCGACGCGCACCGCAACAGGGCACTCCACCGGCGCGGATGTTTGGCCGTCGCGACGCGACCCGTCTCCTCGTCGATCAGCGCGTACCGCCGGTCGCCTTCGACACCCGTCGGCCCGACCCGGATACGCTGGGGTGTCTCCCCGAGCATCGATTTGACCGGGTAGCGCTTGAGCGCCACCACCCGGCCTGCCGTCCCGGTCAACCGATCTCGATCTCGTCCGAGCGTTGTGACGCGGCGGGTGGCACGGTGGTGAAATGGTCCAGAAGACCGGTGATCTCGAGGACGCGCTCGAGGTGGGGTGGCCGGTTGTCGAGATGCAGCACGACGTCGGAGCGCGACACCTCGCGATGGACGATCAACAGGGCCGACAGCCCGGTGGAGTCGAGGAATCCGAGTCCAGTGAAATCCAGGTGCAGTTCTCGCACACCGGCGTTGGCGGAAATCAGCTCGGATACGGCGTCCAACAGCGGCGCGGTGTGGCCGTAGTCGAGGTCGCCGGCGACGTGGATGCGTGCCGAGGGAATCGTGATCTCGAGCTTCAGGGTGAGTTTCATGCGGTTGGTGTGGAGTCGGGGACGAGGGCGGTGCGGGCGGCGGCCAACATGCGCTGGGTCCGCGGAAAGTCTTGCAGCTGAGCGGCCAACAACTCCAGCCCGGGAATCAGTGACGTGGCTGGGACACCGCGGGAACTGAGCACTTCGGCTGTCCACACGATGAAACCGGTGAACAGGTCGTCGTCATCGGTGTAGAGAGCGGTGGCGAGGAAGTCGGCGATGTGGGCGATGTCCTCGGTGGTGCGTTCGCGTTGCGCCTCGGTGTAGTTCCGCATCGCAGGGAAGCGGTCCTCCAGGTCTGCCACGGTCGTCTTGACCAGCTGCGGTTTAGACGCGCTGACCATCGAATACTCCTGATCGGCCAGATGCGGCAGGTCATGGTGGGCCTGCCTGTTCGGCGTCAGGCGAAGCCGTCCGATGCCCTCGCTCAGGCATTGCGCGGCGGCACGGGCGTCGGGCGCCCAAGCATCGGCACCGAGCAGTCGCGCGTAGCGCCCGTCTGGCCCGAACGCCGCACCGCCGACGAGCACCGAGACGCCTGCCCCCTGGCACGCCGTGATGGCGGCGTGGGCGGTGGGCAGTCGGGTCGGAATCGAGCACGACAAGGCGACGGCGTCCGGCGCGTGCTGATGCAGATGTGCGATCAGGTGCGGCGTCGGCACCTGGGCGCCGAGGAAATCCACCCGCCAACCCCGCAAGCGCAGGACTTCGGAGAGGAGGCGGGCAGGTAGGGCGTGCCATTCCCCGTCCACGCAGGCGACGGTGACGCGGCCGGCCTCCCCGGTTGACCGATCGGCGGTGTGCTGCGAGAGGGCGGCGATGACGCGATCATTGATCGCGGTCGCCGCGTGTTCCTGCGCGACGGTGATCCGGTTGGCCGCCCACTCCGTGCCGACCTTGCGCTGAACCGGGGCGATCACCTCGAGCAGCGCGTCCTCGGGTGCCAGACCCGCGTCCACCGCTCCAAAGACGACGGTCACCGCCGTCTGCTCGTCACCGTCGAGCGCCGCATGCCACAACCGGTCGCGCACGGCGGCCGGATCGGTCGCCGACGCCGTTGTGTCGGCGTTCTGACTGTTCACGCGATGTACCTACCTGGGGTGCGGCCGTCGACGGCACTGAGATGTGTCCGGCGCGGCGCCGAGATGGCGACGACGGCCATATCGTCATGGTCCCGACCGGTTACCCATTGCGACGCCAGCATCATCATCCGCTCGACGACCGCCTCTGCGGGCAACCCCGCGCATTGCGCCATCGCGTCGGCCAACCGGTCATCGCCGAAGATCTCCGTGCCGAGCGGGCCGCCGCGTGCCTCGGTGAGGCCGTCGGTGTACAGCAGGCACGTCTCGCCGGGTGCCAGCGTCGTCTCGCACGAGCGCGCCTTGAACTGGGGCAGCGCGCCCACCAGCATGCCCCGGGTATCGGCCTGCTCGACGGTTCCGTCGTTGCGCACGATGAGGGGAGGGGGATGCCCCGCACAGGTCATGCGCACCAACAACTGGCCGTCCCGGCGTGAGATGGAGGCCAGCACCACGGTGGCGAAGCGGCTGTTGTCCGGGCTCAGCAGGGCCCTGTTGAGCAGTTTGAGCACCGCCTCGTGCTGATCGGCGAGCGGGGCCAACGCCTGGAGGGTGTTGCGGATCTTGCCGCTGAGCACCGCAGCCTCGAGGCCCTTCCCGCAGACGTCGCCGAGCACCACGAGCGTTTCGCCGTCCGGTGTTTGCGCGGGGTGAACGTCGTAGAAGTCGCCACCGACCAGCTGGTGGTCGTCGGAGGCGCGGTAACCGCCGGCGAGCTCGAAATCCCCATGCTGTGCCAGCCGAGGCGGGAGCAGGTCGCGCATCAGCGTGCGGGTGATCGCCGACTGCTCGGCGTACAGCCGCGCGGCCGACAGTGCGGCACCCGCGCGCGTCGCGAACAGGCGGGCGAACAACTCCTCGCTCTCGGTGAACGCCGCCTGCGAGACGTGGCGCAGCAACACCAGCGCGCCGGCCGGAACGCCGTGGCCGGGCAGCGGCGTGATGAGCACCGAACCCACGGGCCCGGCGAAGTGCGACGGAATCATCCAGTCGGGCACCGACGCGGGATCAATCCACCGCGACGGCACCGGGGGGAACCCGCGGAGCGCCTCGCTGAGGCCGGAAACCTCGGTCGGGTCGGCTTCGACGCTGCGGTGCTCGGCGGCGCCGTCGGGCCCGCTGCAGACCACCGGCATCCGGTCGTCCCTGACGGGGGCGACGACGACAGCAGCGTCGGCCAGATGGCGGTCGGCCATCTGCACCGTGGCCTCCATGCAGCGATCGAAGTTCAGTGACGCCATCAACACGGACGAGACGTCGTCGAGCAGTGCCGCACGCTCCCGCTGAACCTCGAGGTCCCTCTGCGCGTCGCGCATTGATCGATTGGCGTCCTCGATCAGCCACCACGCGACTTCGCCGCCGGGCAGTGAGCTGGGGCGCGCCTCGAACGCGACCCCGCCGACCTCCCCGCCGGCCGTCTCGCCGGACCGCTGTTGCATCAGACGGTCGTGCGCCTGCACCAGCCATCCCGGTGCCGCGTCCGCCAGGCTCCGTCCGACCTCGGCGTCGGCCAGCAACGACTGGGCGCTCGCACTCAGCCCGCGGATCACACCGGAGCGGTCGATGACCAGCACCGGGTGCGGCACGTACTGCCACCCCGCCGCCGCATTCGGTGCCTCGGTTCTCACGCATTCATCGCCGCTCATCGGTCAACTCCGCAGCGTGGCCGAGGGCGTGCGTCCGTACGTCTGGCGGTACAAACTCGAGAAACGACCGGTGTGGATGAAACCCCACCGATGGGCGATCGCGTTCACCGACGCTGTGGTGGGGTCCTCACGGGTCAGATCGCGATGCGCATGATCCAACCTAACCCGCCGCAGGTACTCCATCGGCGACGCGTCGAGGTGTCGCCTGAACATGTACTGCAGGGTACGGGGGGTGACGTGCACGGCGGCGGCGATATCGGTGACCGTGACCTCTTCGGCAGCCTTGGCCTCGATATAGGCGACCGCCTTGCGCAGCAGTGCGGGCCTGGCCGCGCCGTCCGTCGCTTCCGGCGCCGCCACCGCGTCGGTGGGTAGGGCGGACACCACGACCGAGGCCAGCAGCATCGCGGCGGTCGACAGGACCAGGGGAGACGCCTCCTGGTTGTCCCCCACCGCATGCTTGACGAAGTCGAACGTCGCGTTGAGGAGCCGCGCGCCCTGCGCCGAGACGGGTCGATGGCTCAGGAGACGGATCGGTTCGCCCGGACCTGACGCGGAGGAAGCCACACGGCCGAGCAGTTCGGGATCGAACATGATCAGGTCGTAGCGGGCCGAGCGGACCCGCCCGGAGTACGGCAGGTGCGGGAGCGACACCAGCGCGACATCGCCCGGGGCGAACACATCTGCGGGCTGGCCGAAGATGTGGTCGTCGATGTGCCCGTCGAGTACGCGGCACAGACACACTTTGCCGAGAGGCTCGGAGTCGTAGGACATCTCGTAGGAGAACTCGGCCTCGTCGTAGTTGATCCCGCCGAGCCACTTTCGACTGATCCGGGTCGAGGAACACTCGCCCTGACCGCCGATAGACATCTTCGCGTAGTTGCGCACGAGGAAGTCCTCGGTCGCGTTCAAGTCGTCACTGTGAAAGACGACGTCGGAACTCGAAAGCATCACACCCCTGCAGACAAGAAAAACCGCTGGGAGGCGTGGGCTCAGCCCCTGATCAGACCGACTCTACCCTGCACGCGCTCTGCGACGTCTGGAAAAGGCGCGGCAACGCTTCATCAGAAGGCGATGATCCCGCGGATGTTGCTGCCTGCGCGCAGGTCTTTCATCGCCTCGTTGATGTCGTCGAGTTTGTATTTCTGGGTGATCAACTCGTCGAGCTTGAGGGTGCCCGCCTCGTACAGCGACAGCAGCCTCGGCATGGCTTCGCGAGGATTCATCTCGCCGTAGAGCACCCCTTTGAGGGTCTTACACGAACTCACCATGTCGGGCAGGCTCAGCGGGACCATCATGTCGCTGACCTTCGCCATGCCAGTGAGGACGCAGGTGCCTCCCTTGCGCAGCAGCATCAGCGCCACCATCACGAGGTCGACCGGCACCACGCCCGGCGTCAGCACGACGCGGTCTGCCATCACGCCCCAGGTGATCTCCTTCACCAGTTCCAGGGCCGCGCCGGCGTCGACGGCGGTGTGCGTCGCCCCGAAGGTGGGCGCGACCTCGCGTTTGAACTCGTTCGGGTCGACGGCGACGATGTGCTTGGCCCCGGCGACTCTCGCGCCCTGCACGGCGTTCATGCCGATTCCCCCCACTCCCACCACCACGACGGTGTCGCCGGGTTGGGTTCCCGCCGCCACCGAGCCGGATCCGAAACCCGTTGTGACGCCGCAGGATACGAGGGAAGCAGCCTCCAGCGGGATCCAGTCGTTGACCTTCACCAGCGAGCGTTCGGACGCCACGACGTACTCGGAGAAGGTGCCGACCTGCATCATCGCCATCAGGTCTTCGTCGCCGACATGGCGTCTGCACGTGCCGTCGGTGGTCATCGCCTTGCTGTAGATGTCGGCACCGACGTCGCACAGATAGGTGTGTCCGGTCACGCACCAACGGCAGGTCCCACAGGCGGGGAAGAACGAGATCGCCACGTGATCACCGGGTTTGAGCGTCTTGACCTCAGGGCCGACTTCTTCGACGATGCCCGACCCCTCATGCCCGCCGAGCATCGGGAACCATTCGGGCACCGGCACGCCGGAGGCCCGCATCAGCTCTTCCATCTCCGGACTGGGCACGCTGTCGCCGGTGTAGAAGTGCTCGTCGGAATGGCAGATACCGGCGTAGGCCATCTTGACCACCACCTCGCCGGCGCGGGGCGGGTCCAGTTCGATATCGGTGACTTCCCAGTCGATGCCCACTCCGCGCAACACGGCCGCACGTGATTTCATCTACGACTCCTTCGGCCAGCCGACAGTCTTGGTTTCGGTGAAGATCTCGAGTCCTTCGATGCCGCACTGCCGTCCGACACCGGATTGTTTGTAGCCGCCGAAGGGGGCGTCCGCGCCATACCAGAGACCGCCGTTGATTCCGAGAGTCCCGGTGCGGATCCGGCCGGCTACGGACTTGGCACGGTCCAAGTCGTTGGCGAACACCACGCCCGACAAGCCGTAGATGGAGTCGTTGGCGATGCGCACCGCATCGTCGTCGTCCTCGAATCCGATGACCGACAGCACCGGACCGAAGATCTCCTCCTGGGCGATCGTCATCCGGTTGTCGACGTCGGCGAAAACGGTTGGCTCGACGAAGAATCCCTTCTTCAGGTGTGATGGGATGTTTCCGCCGGTGACGAGTCGGGCTCCCTCCTGTTTACCCTTCTCGATATACCCCATCACCCTGTCCTGCTGGCGTTTCGACACCTGGGGTCCTTGCAGCACCGAGGGATCGGTGGGGTCGCCGTACTTGTTCTTCTCCATCGCGACCTTGACGATCTCGACCGCCTCGGCGTAGCGACTGTTCGGCACCAGCAGGCGGGTCGGCATGGCGCAACCCTGTCCGGCGTGCATGGAGATGAACGCGCTGCCGCCGACTGTTGCGCTGATGTCGCCGTCGTCGTCGAGTACCAGGTACACCGACTTGCCGCCGAGTTCGAGGAATGTGGGTTTGACGGTGTCGGCCGCGGCCTTCATGATGCGTCGCCCGGTCGCCGTGGAACCGGTGAAGGCCACCATGTCGACGAGGGGAGAGGTCGAGAGAACCTCGCCGACCAGATGGTCCGACGAGGTGACGATGTTGATCACTCCCGGCGGGATGTCGGTCTGCTCGGCGATGATCCGGCCGATGCGGGTGGCGTTCCAGGGTGTATCGGGAGCGGGCTTGAGTACCATCGTGTTGCCCATGGCCAGGATCGGCCCGATCTTGTTGAGAATGATCTCGAACGGAAAGTTCCACGGGGTGACGACACCGACCACCCCCACGGGTTCCTTCCACACTTCACGCGCGGCGAGGGTACCCATACCGAAGGCATCTTTGTCGGGAAGCGTTCGCTTCCAGGGAAATTGGCTGATCATGTCGATCGGCCAACTCAAGGCCTCCTTGAGCGGCACGTCGAGCTGCGGCCCGAATGTGCTCAGCAGCGGGCAGCCGGCTTCGGCGATGAGCTCCGCGCGGATCTCCTCGCGTTCGGCTTCCAGCGCCGCTTGCAGTTGACGCAGTCCGGCGGCCCTGGCTTCACCGTCTCGCGACCAGTCGCTGTGGTCGAACGCGTGGCGCGCGGCCGCCACCGCCCGTTCCATGTCGGCGCGCGTGCCGTCGGCGGCGCCCCCGAGGACCTCCTCGGTCGCGGGGTTGATGTTGTCGAACTTCCGGCCCGTTTCGGATTCGACGAGCTTGCCGTCGATGAGCATGCGTGATTCGTGTGTCACCGGGTGTCCTTCACCACTGTCGAAGTTCGGCCACGGCGCCCGACGGTCGGGGAGCCAATGTCAGATAGGGAATGAAACTGCTGTTACCGCAGCGAAGTACGTTGTGCACGACGTCAACGAGGTGATTCGCCTCGACGAGACCGCCCTGCATGTAACCGTTGTCCATCCAGAACCGGATGGCGTTCTCGAGTGCGTGCGGATCCCAGGTTTTGTTGAACTCGGTCTGGGAGTCTCCTTCACCGCCGAAGCAGTCACCGACAGCCAGGCGGGTGAAGCCGATGTTGGGGTGTTCGATGCGCCAGGCCTCGACCAATTTGTCCAACGCCGCCTTCGATACGGCGTAGGCACCCAGCAGGGGCCATGGCGCGGAGTAGGAAGCGCTGAGCGACGAGAGGTAGACCGCCGAACCCGCGTTGGCGGCCAGGTGAGGTGCAGCAGCCGCGGTGATGAGTGAGGCGCCGGTGACGTTGGTGGCGAACAGGTTTGCCCATTGCTCGGCCGTCACCTCGGTCAGCGGGGCGAGAACACCGACGCCGGTCGTGTAGACGAGGGCGTCGAGACCGCCGAAGTCTTCGAACACGGCTGTCATGGCGCGTTGACAGGCGTCCGCGTCCGTGACGTCACACGCGACGGCCACCGCGCCGCTGCCCGCCTCCTTGGCGGCGTTCTCGAGGCGGTCACGACGCCGCGCGAGGAACGCGACCCGGGCGCCCTTCTTCGCGAGCCCGATACCGATGCAGCGGCCCAGGCCCGCAGACGCTCCGACTACGGCGACTCGCAGCGATGGCGCGTCTGACATCAGATCTCCTTGCGACGAGGGCGAAGCAACATTATCAGTCCAGTAGAAGAACGATAATCAAAAATGGAAACGCTCATTTCCATGTGGTAGGCCGTCACCCCGAGACGTGAATGAACCACCACTACCGCCTGACCACCTTGCGCGGCTCCGTCGCGAAGCTGAGCAGAAGCCGGTCGAGAATCCGTGCCGCACGACCGCGTGCTCGGCCGGGGCTTTTCGCGTGTGCCACCAGAAGCGCGCCCTCCTCGAGCGATGCGACGAGCATGTGCGTGAGCTCGGCAACGGGCAGATCGTCGATGCTGCCTTCGGCGATGGCATTGCGCACCATCTCGTTGATCAACGCGATGCTGTTGTCCTCCTGGATCGCGCGCAATGTCCGCCAGCCTAAGACGACAGGCCCGTCGACCAACATGATGCGTTGCACCTCGGGTTCGAGTGCAGACTCGAGGAAGCCGTGAAGACCTGCGCAGAGGCGTTCCCACGAGTCCGCGCCGCGCGGCGGGGAGGACAGCGAGCGCAATGTGAGGTCCCGCTCGACCTCCTCGAACACCGCACGGAAGAGTTCGGCCTTGTCTTTGAAGTGGTGATAGAAGGCGCCGCGGGTGCCGACGCCCGAGGTCTCGACCAAGTCGCCGATGCTGGTGTTGAAGTAGCCTTTCTGCACGAACAGGATGCGCCCGGCATCGATGAGATGGCGACGGGTTTGATCTCCGCGAGCACGTCGTTCGGAGTCCGTGCCACCACGCTTGGCCATGCCGAGCATGGTAGCAACATTCACCGTGTAGGTTAGCGTTGCCACACAACCTGCATGTTGTATGTTGCTGAATGTGGCAGACGAAGGTGTTCGCGCGTACGGATCGGTCGCCCCGCTGAAAGTCGGCCTGCTCAACGACTATCCGACCAGGGCCGGCACCGAGGACGACACGCTCGACACGTTACGGCTGGTGTTCGACGAAGCGGTCTCCGTCGGGCTCGTCGACCGGCCGATCGAGGTGATACGCCGCGACGTCATCGGCCTGCCCAACGGCACGTACCACGCCGTCGAACGCGGTTACGACGAGCTGGTCACCGAAGGCTGCCTGGTGATCTTCGGCCCATACGTCTCCGACAACGCGGTGCCGCTGTCCGCGCACGCCAACCGGGTCGCCAAGGTCCCGAATCTCATCCTCTCGGGATCGGAGGAGGCGCTGGGTGAGTGGACGTTCGCGCTCAACAACGGGTCGATGCCCGAGGAGCCTGTCATGCTCGCCGCGGTGATGCTCGGCGATGAAAGGTCGCGTATCGCCATCGCGTACGAGGCATCGCTCATCGGCAAGGAGTATCTGGCGTTCGCCGAGAAGGCTTATTCCGCAGCAGGATTGAAGGTCGTGGCCACGGCGGCCATCCCGCAGGTCGAAGCGGACAAGGCGGCGGTGGTCGCCGAACTCCGGGCCACCGGTCCCGATGCCCTTGTCCACGTTGGCTTCGGCCACGGGTTGTGGGGCTTCTCGGACGCCCTGGAGAGTGCCGGCTGGGATCCGCCGCGCTACACCACGACGGCATTCGAGATGGCACACATCAACGCCGAGTGGATGCGCCACCTACGCGGATGGATCGGTCTCGACAGCTACGACGAGCGCAACCATGTCGGTCAGGCATTCCTCGACCGGTTCGAGGCGCGGTACGGCCGCCGACCGGCGCACTCGATGCCGGGCCTGTGCCACGACGTCGCGACCGTGATCGCCCGGGGCCTGGCGGCGGCAAGGCCGCTGACCGGCGAAGGGGTCAAAGAGGGAATCGAGCAGGTGAAGCTCGTGCCGTCGGCGAGCGGAGCCCCGGGTACCTTCCTCCGGTTCGGCCGTTACATCAGGCAGGGTTGGCTCGGCTCCGATTACCTGATCGCGCGGCGGGTGCTACCGGATGGAAGCGGACACGTATTCCACGCGGCGCCCAGCGACAACATCTCACGCGCGGTGGGCTCGTGCCGAGACTGAACTTGTGCACCAACATGACGTCGTGAAATCGCGTGCAGAACCTCAGTTCCGGCGCTGGCTCCCCAGCTGGATCGCACCGAACACCGGCGCCGTGACGATCCCTGGCGGCTGAGCCCTCACGTAGGGGATCGCCCGGACAGCGCCCATTGCGATCATCAGATGCCCCGGTTGCGCGTGCTGCCCGTTGGGCACCTTGCCGTCCCAGCCGACGTCGAGCGCGAGCTCGAAACTCGGTTCGCCCTTGATGACGGCGCGAATCAGCGGCGCCTTCTCGCCCGCGGCCAGCGGCGTGAGGCCCCATTGGGGCAGATCCCGCGTGAGGACCCATTCCTCGTGAATGGCCAGTAGCGGACGGCCTGACCAGTGTCCGACCCATGAGAACCGTTGACCCACGACCGTTCCCGCCTCGATGGTGCCTGCCAGCACCTCGAGGTCGTGCGGAAGCGTGGTGGCCTCTACGGAGACCTCGACGTGCGACAGGGTGACGCCGAGAACATCGGCGGTGGCGTTGAGCGCCTGGCGATACGCCATGTCGAGCTTCTTGATGATCGGCGAGTCGACGCTGACGTCTTCGGGCGGTCTGCCCATACCCATCAGATCCACGAGCATGGGTCGACTGTCGACCGCCGAAACATCGGTCGCTTCGTAGAGGTCGATTCGATCGATCGTCTTGCTCAGCCCCGTCACAGTCGCCACCAGGCGTTCGAACATGAACCCCGGATTCTCGCCCGCGGCGTGGAACCGGGACTGTCCCGCGCGACAGGCTTCCGCGAAGGCCGCTTCGGTCTCGGCGCCGTAGGTGGGCAGGTGGTTGTAGGACGTCGTCGTGATGACGTCGGTGCCCCCCGCGAGCAGTCGGCAGATGTCGTCGGCGTTGGTGTCGACGGCATGGGCCTTGCTGGCGGCATGGATGACGACGTCGGCGTCGAGTCCGAAGATCTCATTCTTGTCGCTGGTGGCGAGCACGCCGGTGGTCGCCGGAAGGCCGCAAAGCGACCCGGCATCCTGACCGGCCTTCGCCGGGTCGTACACCAGCACGCCCACCAATTGAAAATCAGGGTTCTCAATGAGTTCCGCCAGTGCAGCGCGACCGACGGCGCCCGTGGCCCATTGGACAACTCGAGTTACCAATCGAACGCTCCCGGTGTGCTTTTCGCGAAAGGCTATGGCATGGCTTCGGCCAAACGTACATGATGGAGGCTCGCAACCACCAGGGTGTATGTTGATAGCGGCCGATCCGCAGTGAGGAGTCGTCGCATGTTCGAGCCGGCGAGCGTCGAGGATCTCGAGCAGAGCATTCGAGACGCCCAAGACAAATTCAATGCAGGCATGGGCGCCGACGGTGACGCCACCCCGTATCCCCTCCTCAAGGAGCTGCGCGCACAGGCGCCGGTGCACGCCGGGTGGCCCGAGATGGGCATGATCGGCAATTCGGGAGACGGCCCACCGACCTTTACGGCGTACACGTTCGACACCGTCAAGGCGATCTTCACCGACAACATCACCTTCAGCACCCGCTGCTACGAGGACGTCGTGCGGCCACTGCAGGGCCCCACCATCCTCGAGATGCAGGAACCCGAACACGCGATCTACCGCAAGCTCCACGAGTTCGCCTTCGCTCGCTCATCGATGAAGCGCTGGGATACCGAACTCGTCGGCCCGCTGGTCGATCGAACAATCGCGAAAATCAAGGACGCCAAGCGTGCCGACCTCGTCGACGCGGTGTTCATGCCGATTCCGGTGCGAGTGATCGCAGCCCTACTGGGACTTCCCGATTCCGATGTCCTGCACTTCCACCGACTCGCGATCGACCTACTGGGCTTCCGCGGCGACATGGACTGCGCGATGCGGGCATCGGCGAAGATGAAGGAGTATTTCGTCGGGATCCTTGCCGACCGGCGCAAGGAACCCAAGGACGACATGGTGTCCATCCTCGCGGCCGCTGAGGTCAACGGCGTGAAGATGTCCGACGAACAGATTTACGGTTTCATGCGCAACCTGCTGCCCGCCGGCGCCGAGACCACCTCACGCTCGACCGCCAGCTTGGCATTCGCCTTGCTGACCCACCCCGATCAGCTCGATGCGGTTCGCGCCGACCGCACCCTGCTGCCGCAGGCCATCGAGGAAGGCATCCGCTGGGAAACCCCCCTGCTCAACTTCATGCGCGAGGTCACCTGCGACACCGAGATCGGCGGAGTTCGCGTACCCGAGGGCGCGACGATGATGCTCAGCCTCGGTAGCGCGAACCACGACGAAACACGGTGGAACGATCCGGAGAAGTTCGACATATTCCGGGAACGCAAGCCGCACATCGGGTTCGCGCACGGGGCCCACGTCTGCCTGGGCATGCATCTGGCTCGGCTCGAGACCACGAAGATCTTCAACGCCTTGTTCGATGAATTACCCGGGCTCCGGCTCGATTCCGACGCGCCCGCGCCCTACATCACCGGGACGATGTTCCGCTCGCCCCCTCGACTCGACGTCGTGTGGGATTGAGGTAGCGCCGTATGACGCGAGTGATTCAGTGGGCGACCGGAGTGACGGGGATGATGGCGCTACGCCACATCCTCGGTCGGCCCGATCTCACGGTCGTCGGTGTTCGTGTCTACGATCCGGCAAAAGCCGGTGTCGACGCGGGCACGTTGTGCGGCGTCGGCGAGGCGGGAGTGGTCGCCAGCGACGACCGCGACGCCATCATCGCCTCCGATGCCGACGTGGTGCTCTACATGGGCAAGGTCGAGACCGACACCCCGGGCTGCTTCGCCGACGTCTGCGACCTGCTCGCCTCGGGTAAGAATGTTGTCGCCACGGGCAGCCGGTTCATCCATCCGCGCTCACTGCACGATTCGCTGGCCGACGGCATCGAAAATGCCTGTGAGGCAGGCAAATCGTCTTTTCTCGGGGTGGGCCTGTACCCAGGCTTCTTCGGCGAGTCGATCGCGCCCCTACTGTCGCGGCTCACACAGCAGACGAACCGGATCACCGTCCGCGAAGTGCTCAACTACTCCACCTACGCCAGTCACGACCTGATCTTCAATGCCATGGGTTTTGGGCACGCACCCGACGACACCACCCCACTGCTCGCCAACGCCGAGTACGCGGCGAGCGCATGGATCGGTAGCGCGACGGTGCTTGCTCAGGCGCTCGGCCTGCGAATCCGTGCGGTCGAGGGCTTCCGTGAGGTCGTGACGACGCCGCGCGCGCTGACCGTCGCCGCGGGCGAGATCCCCTCGGGCACCGTCGGTGCCATGCGGTTCGGTGTGGTCGTCGACTGCGTCGAGACGACGATATCGGTCGAGCATCTCACCCGCATGGCTGACGATCTGGCCCCGCATTGGCCGAACGAGATTGGATACGAGCTCGCCTTCGAGGGTGAGCCGAATATGCGAGTACACCTCGAAATCGGTTCTCCCGGTGAAGACCACGCCGAACAGGGGTGCCTGGCCACCGCGATGCATGCGATCAACGCGATACCCACGGTCGTCGCGGCTGAGCCGGGGCTGTATGACCTATCGATCATCGCACCGTTTGTCGCGCATTGGACCAACCGCAGCGGCTAACTGACGCCGAGCGATGTCAGGGCTTGTTTCCGAATCCTGTGTAGCTGCGAATGAGTGGCAGGTCCGCCATCGTCGCGAACCCTGCGGGGGCCGCGCAGACCGCCGGGATGGCGTTGACAACCTGCATCGCCACCGTGACGAGGCCGGCGCGGACGTGCTCCTGGATCGATGCCTCGCGGGTAAAGCTGGCCAGCGGAAAGAAGTGTGTGCGCATGGACGGGTCGCCCTCGATGGTCAATGTCCAGCCATCGAGCGGTCGGGGCCAGTGGTCGGGATACTCGCCGCCGACCGTCCAGAGCGTTTCGAATTCGATGAGCGGTTCACCGTGGCGGTGGCCGATGAAATTCCAGCGTTGCCCGGCCGTGCTGCCCTGCCGCACCACGTGATCGAAGATCTGGAGGTCTTTGGTTGCCGGCACCGTTTCCAGGGTCACCGAGACGTCGTCGATGTCGGCATTCAAGCTGTCGGAGATGAACCAGGTCTGCTCGACGAACAGCTTCGTCAGAAAATTCAGGTACGTGTTGGCCGTGGGGGTCACCTCGTCAACCGGTCGGCCGAACCACATTCCATCGAAGGTGATACCGGTGCTCTCCCACAGCGTCCAATCGGCCCTCTCCTGGAGCGTCAGGCGATCGATCGTGCGACTCATGCCCGACAGCGCCAGCGGCAGCACACCAGACAGATTGCCCGGGTTGAGCCCACTGCCGTGGATGGTGCTGTTGCCCTTCTCGCACGCCGCCAGGACCTTGTCCCGGTCGGCCTCGGGAATGCGCCGAGGGTGGAACAGAAATGACGGCGTTGCCACGTTCTTTCCGCTCTCGAGCAACGCACAGACATCGTCGAGGTCGGTGAAAGACGGTGCGTACAAGACGAGGTCGGCGTCCAACTCGAGGATTGCGGCGACATCAGTGGTGGCGGTGACGCCGATGGGGGCTCTGTTGACCAGGGTCCCGATGTCGACCCCGTTCTTGGCGTCGGAATACACGCGGGCTCCGACCAACTCGAGGTCGGGGCGGTGATCGAGGATGGTGGTGATCATTTCGGAGCCGACAGCGCCGGTGGCCCATTGAATGATCCGCAGTGGGCGGCTGCCGGCGGTCATGGGGCGGCCCCGTTCGAAACCGTCACAGTGCGACAGTACACCGGTGATAACGTAGGTTCTCACAATCGGTAAATGAAATTCTCTACAGGAGCGCGCCGTGGACGATGTGCTGAGGTACCGGGGCAAGTCGGTGGTTGTAACGGGTGCGGCGTCGGGCATGGGCCAGGCGACCGCGCAAATCCTCGCCGATCTCGGTGCGACGGTCACCGCCCTGGACATCCAACCGACGACCGTTCCCGTTGCCCGCGCGCTACAGATCGATCTGCGCGACGCCAAGAGCATCGAAGAGGTCGCTGCGTCCATCGACGGCCCCGTCGACGGGCTCTTCAGCTGTGCGGGGCTGCCCGGTCCGCCGTTCAGCGAATGGGACACGATTCTGGTCAACTTCGTCGGGGCACGTCACCTGGCCGAGCAGCTCGTGCCGAAGATGCCCGAAGGGTCGGCGATCAGCGTGATCTCGTCGTCGGCCGCGATCGGCTGGCAGGACCACATCAAGGTCATCACAGGCCTGCTCGAAACCAAGGGGTTCGAGTCCGCCGTCGAATGGCTCACCGCCAACGAAAAGTTGTGGTCGTGGAGCGGCTATGCCTACTCGAAGTACATCATCGATGCGTGGGTGGGCTGGTGGTATCCCGAACTCGGCCGCCGCGGCATCCGCATCAACTGCATCAACCCCGGCCCGACCGAGACGGCGATGATGCCGGCCTTCCAGAACCTGATGGGCAAGGAGACCGTCGATGAGGCGGTCGGACCGGTCGGACGCTATTCGACTGCCGAGGAACAAGCCTGGCCGCTGGTCTGTCTCGGCAGCCCGCGGTTCAGTTATGTCGGCGGTGAGGTGCTGTGGACCGACGGCGGGTGGAACGGCGCCATGACGATGGGCAGGCATCACGCGCAGTGGGCCGACACGGCAGCCGCAGAGATGTCGAAGAACAGCTGAGCGCCCTGATGGAGCCCAGCCGACGGATCCAAATCCCCTGACTGGCAATATCTATCGGCCGGCGCTCAGGCGGGGGGCCAGGTTCACGATGTCGCTCACGACCGTGGGATTGGCGCGGGACATGGCGATCAACGACAGCATGGCGTTGGCCACGTCATTGACGGCGGACATCTTCGCCGGAATCTGACCCTCCTGTGCCCAGGCCCGGTAGAGATCGGCCAGTAGATCCCGGTCCGCCCCGCGGAGAATCTCGGTGCCCTCCGTCGGGCCGACGCTGACACGGATGACGGCCAGTTCCGGATGCTCGGCCCGCCATGATCGCAGGATCTCGTCCAGCGCGGCCTTGCTGGCGTGGTAGGCCGCGACGCCCGCGCGTGGCCTACCGACATCGTGACTGGACGCGACGAGCGCGACCGCGTCGTCGGCGAGGTGGGGGAGCGCTGCACGCAGCACATGCGATGCGCCTACCGCGTTGACGGCGTAGGCGTGCAACCACGTCGTGACGTCGGTCTCCTCGATCAACGCGAACGGCACCACGGCGCTGGTGAATACCACCGCGTCGAGCTGACCGAACGTCGTGGCCACCTCGTCGACGACCCGCTCGATCGCGCGTGGATCGGAGACGTCGAGCTCGTGCGCGGAACCGTCGAGCTCTTCGGCCAGACCGGACAGGAGCTCGACCCGTCTGGCCGCGAGCGCGACACGGGCGCCCCTGGTGTGAGCCGCCCGCGCAAGCGCGTGACCGATGCCCGAGGATGCGCCGATCACGAGCATCCTCGTGCCCTCGATATTGGAGTGTCGATCGCTCATGCCGTGCTTCTCCTACCTGACTTGAGTTTCCGCTTCCGCGGATTTGATGATCGAGCGGATCGTTCGTCGGCACCTGCCACAGTCCGATCCGGCACCGCACGCGTCGGACACCTGACGCGACGTCCTGGCTCCTGAGGCGACGGCATCGGAGACCGCCTCGATCGTTATGCCCAGACACAAGCAGACATACATCAGTGCAGATCCGTCCCGGCCGTCTCGGCCAGCCGCATCGCATGGACGAACCGCCCGACGAAGACGGGCGGATAGGCGCCGACGCCGGCGGAGGTCAGCCACTCCGAAGCGATGTCGGAGTCCGCGATCCACTGCAACGCGGTACGGGCCGACGCAAGCTGATGAAGAAAGAGCACTTCGCGAGGGGTGTCGAAGGCGCGGTACACGAGTGTTCGGCGGATTCCTTCGCGGGCGAAGTCGGCGAGTGATTCGCGCACGCGAGCCATGAAGACCTCGACGTTCTGGACCCGGGTGACGGCGGCAACCACCACCTCGGTACCCGGCTCGGGGGGCTCGCCGAGGTCGAATCGTTCGACGACCTCACCGGCGAAGACGGCGGGAAGGTCGTCGATGCCGACCGCGTCGAACCAGTCGAAGAAGTACGGGGAGCGGAGGAGGTCGAGCAGCGGCCGCTCGGTTCGGATCCCGATGACGACCAGGACCTTCCCGGGGTCGACCACCGACTCGTACACGAACGCATACCGCGCGCCGAGATCGCGAAGACTTTCTTCGTGCTGCGCGAGCACCGGTCCCACGCGCTCGGATTCGGCGATCCGGAACTCGACGGCGAAGATGAAGCTGCGTACGGCGGCTGGAGCCATTGCCGCCTCCTTCGATCCCGTTCTAAGCAGGTGCACCCAACGTCACGCGATGCGAGAATTCATATTCTCATACGGGCGTTTGTGGCGGTAGGCGGCCATGACGCGGGTGCTCGGCGGTGCCCACCGGGAGGCCGAGCCGGGAGAAATCCGCCAAAACGGCGACCGATAAAGCCTATTCTCACGGTGTGACCTACAGGGTGAAGGTTGAGCCGTATTACGACCCGTTCGACTTCGACATCGACGACGATCCCTACCCCGTATGGAAGAGGCTGCGCGACGAAGCGCCGCTCTACCGCAACGACAAATACGGTTTCTACGCGCTGAGCAGGCACACCGACGTCGCCCGAGAGCTGGCCAACTGGCAGGATTATCGCTCGGGCAAAGGCACCACCATCGACATCATCCTCAACGGCGTCGAGGTACCGCCGGGCATCATCCTGTTCGAGGACCCTCCGATCCACGACTTTCATCGCAGCTTGTTGTCGGGTGTGTTCACGCCACGGCGCATGGCTGCCATCGAACCGTTGGCGCGAGAGTTCTGCCGGCGCGCCTTGGAGCCACTCGAGAACGCCGAGACGTTCGACTTCATCGCCGACCTCGGAGCATGGATGCCGATGCGCACCATCGGATATCTGTTGGGCATACCGGAGGACAAGCAGATCGCCATCCGTCAGAACACCGACCGGCTTCTCGAACTCAAAGACGGCGAACTTGTCGATGCGGCCGATGACATGCTGACGCGACAAGGCTCGATGCTGGAGGAGTTCATCGATTGGCGATACGACCACCCATCAGACGATCTGATGACCGAACTGGTCAACGCCGAGATCGAGGAACGTGACGGTAGCCGCAGGCGGTTGACTCGCGGAGAGGTGTTGACCTACGCCGGCACGCTCGTCGGCGCAGGAAACGAAACGACGACGCGGCTGATCGGCTTTGCCGGACAACTGCTGTCGGATCACCCCGACCAACGCCGCGAACTGGCGGCCGATTTCAGCCTGATTCCCACGGCGATCGAGGAGGTGCTGCGCTTCGAGGCGCCATCGCCCGTGCAGGCACGACACGTCGCTCGTGATGTCGAATTCCATGGTCAGACGGTCGCCGAGGGCTCGGTGATGCTGCTGATCAACGGTTCAGCGAACCGGGACGAGCGACAGTACCCGGACGCGGACCGGTTCGACATCCACCGGCAGGCCTCTCATTTGTCATTCGGTCGCGGCATTCACTTCTGCCTCGGCGCCGCGCTCGCGCGGATGCAAGCGCGGGTCGCGCTCGAGGAGGTGCTGAAGCGATGGCCCGACTGGGAGGTCGATTACGCTGCGGCCAAACGCGCTCACACCTCCAGCGTCAGAGGGTGGTCCACGCTTCCCGTGGCGGTGTGAGGTGACCAATACCGTTGATTGGACGCCGAACTCCGCTTCGGCAGAGCCGGCTGAAGCCCACTTCTCCCCGTGGCCCGCCAGGATTGGGTGGTCGCTGTTCTTCATCGCATACCTGGCGTTCGCCATCGTGACCATCGCGAACATTCAGACAGGTCTGCACGGGGACCCGAAGAAAGCGAACCCGAATCCCGGCCCCGACCCGTATCCGCCGCTCCTCGGCTTCGACAACTGGCCGCTGGCCGTCTCCATCAGCTCGATCCCGTTGGCGATCGGTCTGATCACCGTCCTGGTGTGGTTGTCGTGGCGGCAGCGAAAGGTGCACTGGGCGGTCATCATCGCGTTCGCCGGCCTGATCACCGGAGTGCTGGATCCACTGGCGAACTGGGCGACGTTCGCGATATTCGATCCGCGCATGTTGCACTTCCCGCTGTCCTGGCCGTACGTGAACATCTCACCGAATCTCGAACCGGCGCTGGCGTTCCTGGGCGGCTACGCCGCCTACTATCTGCTGAACGGTCTGGGGTTCTTGAAGCTGCACGACAGGCTCTTGGATCCGCTGATGCGTCGCATCGGCTGGTTGGCGCCGCGCAGACTGCTGCGGGTGTTCATCGGTGCGACGATCATCGCCGTCCCGATAAACGGGCTCATCCAGGTGAACTG